>NZ_JBJNMU010000002.1:0-577778 GCF_052167655.1 Serratia sp. CY55921
TCCGCCGCTCGTCACCCAGGGAGCAAGCTCCCCTGTGCTACCGCTCGACTTGCATGTGTTAAGCCTGCCGCCAGCGTTCAATCTGAGCCATGATCAAACTCTTCAATTAAAAGCTTGATTTGCTTCCACTCGAGAAGCGATGCTCAAAGATTTACTGCATGAATTTTACTTCAGTTAGTCACTCTTCAAGACTTGATATTTTTTTGCATCCGAAGATGCTGGATATCGTCTTGTGGAGTGCCCACACAGATTGTCTGATAAATTGTTAAAGAGCAGTGCCGAGAAACTCATCGGCGCGGGCTGCGTATATTACGCTTTTCACCCGGAGAGTCAAGCGTTTATTTCGCTTTCTTCTCGCTGACCCGGCGGCTTGTCAGTCGTTGTTCCCGGTCAGTGGAGGCGCATTATAGGGAGTTCTCGGCGGGCCGCAACCCCTAAATGCAAAAAACTTTTCAAGCGTTCAAATAATCACCAAAAACGCCTTTTTAGGATGTTTATTAGTCAGAAAATACCGGTTTTAGCACAGTAATAGCGGCAAACCCTGTAAACAGGGACAAACGAAGGTAAAGAAAAGGGAGCGGTCACCCGCTCCCTTTCATCTTTATTATCCTTAATTGCCGTTATTGTCGGGCAACGATATGGTCGTTTTCCACATCCAGCGTTACCAGCTTGCCGGGGATCAGCTTGCCGGACAGGATTTGCTGCGCCAGCGGGTTCTCGATTTCCTGCTGAATAGCGCGTTTCAACGGGCGTGCGCCATATACAGGGTCGTAGCCGGTTTTGCTTAACAGCGCCAGGGCCGGTTCGGTCATGGTCACTTCGTAACCGCGCTCTTCCAAACGCTTGTACAGACGCGACAACTGAATCTTGGCGATCGCGGCGATGTGTTTCTCGCCCAGCGGGTGGAACACCACCACTTCGTCGATACGGTTGATGAACTCTGGACGGAAGTGGTGACTCACCATCTCCATCACCGACTCTTTCATCTGCGCGTAGTTCATCTGACCGAAATGCTCCTGGATCAGATCGGAACCCAGGTTGGACGTCATGATCACCACGGTATTGCGGAAATCGACGGTGCGGCCTTGACCATCGGTCAGGCGGCCGTCATCCAACACCTGCAACAGAATATTGAACACGTCCGGGTGCGCTTTCTCGACTTCATCCAGCAGAATCACCGAATAAGGCCGGCGACGTACGGCTTCCGTCAGGTAGCCACCCTCTTCATAACCGACATAGCCCGGAGGCGCGCCGACCAGACGCGAAACGGAGTGTTTCTCCATAAACTCGGACATATCGATACGCACCATGGCGTCGTCGCTGTCGAACAGGAACGAAGCCAGCGCCTTGCAAAGCTCGGTTTTCCCTACCCCGGTCGGGCCGAGGAACAGGAACGAACCGATCGGTCGGTTAGGATCGGACAGCCCCGCACGGCTGCGGCGAATCGCATTGGAGACTGCGCTGACCGCTTCGTCCTGGCCAATCACTCGCGAATGCAGTTCTTGTTCCAGGCGCAGCAGCTTGTCGCGCTCGCCTTCCAGCATTCTTGCGACCGGGATCCCGGTGGCACGCGCCAGCACTTCGGCAATCTCCGCATCGGTCACCC
The DNA here is from genome assembly GCF_052167655.1 of Serratia sp. CY55921. Classification (NCBI taxonomy): domain Bacteria; kingdom Pseudomonadati; phylum Pseudomonadota; class Gammaproteobacteria; order Enterobacterales; family Yersiniaceae; genus Serratia; species Serratia sp. CY55921. Next base: position 1,607 of record NZ_JBJNMU010000002.1, read on the forward strand.
GGTTGCGCAGCAGCTTCATGCTCTTGCCTTCGGCCTGCGTGGCGGCGGCGAGCTGTTTTTCCAGCTCAGGGATTTTGCCGTACTGCAGTTCCGACATCCGCCCCAGATCGCCGACGCGACGCGCCTGCTCCAGGGTGATTTTGGCCTGCTCGAGTTCAGCCTTGATATTCTGGGTGCCGGAGAGCGACGCTTTTTCCGCTTTCCACTCTTCTTCCAGCTCCGAGTATTCGCGCTCTTTCTGCCCCAGCTCATCGCTCAGCATGTCCAGGCGTTTCTTGCTGGCGTCGTCAGACTCTTTATTCAGCGCCTGCTGTTCCAGTTTCAATTGGATGATGCGGCGCTCAAGCCTGTCGAGCGACTCCGGCTTGGAGTCCATCTGCATGCGAATGCTGGACGCCGCTTCGTCGATAAGGTCAATAGCCTTGTCCGGCAATTGACGATCGGCGATATAGCGGTGCGAAAGCGTTGCCGCCGCCACAATGGCCGGGTCGGTTATCTGCACGTGGTGGTGCAGTTCGTAACGCTCTTTCAGGCCGCGCAGAATAGCAATGGTGTCTTCCACGCTCGGCTCAGCCACATACACTTTCTGGAAACGACGTTCGAGCGCCGCATCCTTCTCTATATATTGACGGTATTCATCCAGCGTGGTGGCACCGACGCAGTGCAGCTCGCCGCGCGCCAGCGCCGGCTTCAGCATGTTGCCTGCGTCCATCGCGCCATCCGCCTTACCAGCACCGACCATGGTATGCAGTTCGTCGATAAACAGGATAACGCTGCCTTCCTGCTTGGCCAGATCGTTGAGCACGCCTTTCAGACGCTCTTCAAACTCGCCGCGATATTTGGCGCCGGCGATCAAGGCGCCCATATCGAGGGACAATACGCGCTTGTGCTTCAGTCCTTCCGGCACTTCGCCGTTAATGATGCGCTGCGCCAGGCCTTCGACGATGGCGGTTTTACCCACGCCAGGCTCGCCGATCAACACCGGGTTGTTTTTGGTACGGCGTTGCAGCACCTGAATGGTGCGACGGATCTCTTCGTCACGGCCGATCACCGGGTCAAGTTTGCCCTGCTCAGCACGTTCGGTCAGATCGATAGTGTATTTCTTCAATGCCTGCCGTTGGTCTTCGGCGCCTTGGTCTTCCACGCTGTCACCGCCTCTCATTTGTTCAATGGCTTTGCTGATTTTGTCGGCCGTCGCGCCGGCCGCTTTCAACAAGTCGGTCAACGAGCCGCGGTCTTCCAGCACCGCAAGCACAAACAGCTCGGAAGAAATGAATTTGTCCGCACGCTTTTGCGCCAGCTTGTCGCACAGGTTCAGAACGCGCACCAACTCGTGGGACGGTTGAACGTCGCCACCGGTGCCTTCTACCTGCGGTAAACGGGACAGCGCCTGTTCGATCTCGGTGCGTACACGCCCGGCATCGATACCTGCGGAAGTTAATAGTGGACGAACCGTGCCCCCTTCCTGATTGAGCAGGGCGCTCATCAGATGTAGCGGTTCAATAAACTGGTTGTCGTGCCCAAGGGCTAGTGACTGGGCATCGGCGAGGGCAAGCTGGAATTTGTTGGTAAGACGATCCAGACGCATAACACCTCCAAGATGGGTCGAAATTGCTACTGGAGATTAAATGAGGTCATCCCTCAAATTTTCAAGGTTATCTCGACGCTAAATTTTCGGTACAACGCCATGCGTCGTTGGATCGTCCTAATTCAATAGGTTATATCAGCCAGATTAAACTTGCCAGACGTCCGGTTATTCCATCGCGTCGATAGGAGAAAAAATGGCTCATTTCGTTAACCGTACAGCGGTCGCCGCCATAAATGGCCTGAACGCCCGCACGCAACAAGCGTTGGCGAGCCAGCAAGTAGATATTAGCCAAAAACTTATCGCCATGCGGGGTAAATGCCGCTGCGGCCTCAGCGTCTTCCGCCATGAAAGCGGCGCGCACCTCCGGCCCGACCTCGAACTGCTGCGGGCCGATCGCCGGCCCCAGCCAGGCGCTGATTTGGCCCGGTGCGGCGCTGAACGCCGCCACGGTTTGCTCCAGCACGCCGTGGCATAGCCCACGCCAACCGGCGTGAGCGGCGGCCACTTCGTCGCCTTGCTGCGAGCAGAACAGCACCGGCAGACAATCCGCCGTCATCACTGCGCACACCTGACCCGGCACGTTACTGTACACCGCATCCGCCCGCAGATCGGCGGGCGCTTGTCCCGTCAACGTCACCACGCGGGTGCCGTGCACCTGCTCGAGCCATACCGGCATCTGCGGCAAGCCGGCGGCGGTAACCAACCTTTCCCGATTGCGCTTCACCGCTTGCGCCTCGTCACCCACGTGAGCGCCGAGGTTCAGCGAGTCATAAGGTAGCAGGCTGACGCCACCATCGCGCGTGGTGCTGCAAGCTTTAACGCCGGGAGGCAACGGCCAGTCGGGCAGAATGAGCGAGCGCATTACCAGTCCATCTGATCTTTGAATTCTTCGGTGTCCGCCTTCAGCGCGTTGATCAGATCGACCATGTCCTGCGGCAGCGGCGCATGCCACTCCATCTGGATGCCGCTGATCGGGTGATACAAACGCAGCATGGTAGCGTGCAGCGCCTGGCGGTCAAAGCCGCGCAGCGTGTTGATGAAGGCCTCCGAAGCGCCTTTCGGCGGACGCGGACGGCCGCCGTACAGCGGATCGCCCACCAGCGGATGGCTAATGTAAGCCATGTGCACGCGGATCTGGTGAGTACGGCCGGTTTCCAGGCGCAGGCGCAGACGAGTGTGCGCGCGGAAGTGCTCCATAATGCGATAGTGCGTCACCGCCGGCTTACCCATCGGATGCACCGCCATGTGAGTGCGCTTGGTGGAATGGCGCGCGATGGGTTCTTCTACCGTACCGCCTGCCGTCATGGTGCCGATCGCCACCGCTTCGTATTCACGGGTGATTTCGCGCGCCTGCAGCGCCTCCACCAGCCGGGTTTGCGCCGGCACGGTTTTCGCCACCACCATCAGGCCGGTGGTGTCTTTATCCAGACGGTGCACGATGCCGGCACGCGGCACGTCGGCGATTTCCGGGTAGTGATGCAGCAGCGCATTGAGCACCGTGCCGTCCGGGTTACCGGCGCCAGGGTGCACCACCAAATCGCGCGGCTTGTTGATCACCAGGATATCGCTGTCTTCATAGACGATATCCAGCGCGATATCCTGCGGCTCCCAACGCGCTTCTTCTTCTATCTGTGCATCGATGGCGACTGTCTCTCCGCCCAGCACCTTCTCTTTCGGTTTGTTTGACGTTTTGCCATTGACCTTCACCCGATCGCCCAGGATCCACTCTTTTATGCGAGATCGTGAATAATCAGGGAACAATTCGGCCAAAGCCTGATCTAAACGTTGTCCGAGTTGAGATTCGGCCACCGTTGCGGTGAGTTGTACTTGTTGTGCCATATGCAGCTTCTTCGTTAACGTTGGGTTTTCACGGCGATGCCGTTTAATATAATGTGCTATTGTACCTGGTCTTTGTCGGGAGCTTAACGGACAGTCTCCCGGAATAACACCCTGAGGATAATCAAAACGTCATGACGCGTATGAAATATCTGGTGGCGGCAGCCACGTTGAGCCTGGCGCTGGCAGGTTGCTCCACATCCAAGGATGCGGTTCCCGACAACCCGCCTTCGGAAATCTATGCTACCGCGCAGCAAAAACTGCAGGACGGTAACTTCAAGGGCGCGATTACGCAACTCGAAGCGTTAGATAACCGCTATCCTTTCGGGCCGTATTCCCAGCAGGTCCAGCTGGATTTGATTTACGCCTATTATAAGGCTGCCGACTTGCCAATGGCTCAGGCATCCATCGATCGCTTCATGCGCCTGAATCCGACGCACCCGAACATCGATTACGTGATGTACATGCGCGGCCTGACCGACATGGCGCTTGATGACAGCGCGCTGCAGGGCTTCTTCGGGGTTGACCGTTCGGACCGCGATCCTCAGCACGCTCGCGCTGCGTTCCGCGACTTCAGCCAGTTGATTCAGCAATACCCGAACAGCCAATACGCGACCGACGCCAACAAGCGTTTGGTGTATCTGAAAGATCGTTTGGCCAAGTATGAGCTTTCGGTGGCGGAATACTACACTAAACGTGGTGCTTACGTCGCGGTCGTTAATCGCGCCGAGCAGATGTTGCGTGAATTCCCGGATACCAAAGCGACGCATGACGTGTTGCCGCTGATGGAAAATGCCTACAAGCAGCTGCAGCTGAACGGCCAGGCTGACAAAGTGGCCAAAGTGATCGCCGCCAACCCACAATAAGCGCGCGTCGGCACCGGCAGAAAAACCAAACGGCAGCCAAGGCTGCCGTTTTCATTGGCGTCGACCTGGTTTTTACTGGAAAAATACACAAGTAAAAACACGGTGTTAGCTAGCGCTCCTCATCGGTCAACTCATCGATAATGCGCCATCCGGCGGCAACTCTCAAGCATTAGATAGCCAATTCAAATGCTGAATCACAGATTGAACTAACTTTGCAAAAAGTGACAAAAAATCGTGATTTACATCACGCATTTAAACAAAAAGCGGGGTATGCTGGATTCACCAAGACGGAAAGACAGAGAGGTAAGTTATATGACATTGAACATTACCAGCAAACAAATGGATATCACTCCCGCAATCCGCAATCACGTCGAAGACCGTCTCACCAAACTGGAAAAATGGCAGACCCAGCTGATTAACCCGCATATCGTCTTATCCAAAGAGCCGCAAGGGTTTGTCGCCGACGCTACCATTACTACGCCTAACGGCCCGCTGGTCGCCAGCGCCAAACATGATGACATGTATACCGCCGTTAACGAGCTGATCGCCAAACTGGAGCGCCAGTTGAACAAAGTGCAGCACAAAGGCGAAGCGCGCCGCTGCAATGCCAGCGTGAAAGACATTGTGCCGGAAGTCACGCAAGAGCAGGAATAACCGTCCGACAGCGATTGCCGCATCAAACGCGCCCGAGGGCGCGTTTTTTGTCGGGTATTTTTGTTGACGGGGTAAAAGCCAGCGGTTACTTTAAAACCTGTTCGCATTAACCTTAGGTAGACCATGCCACGCACACCGTTTTTCTTCGCATTCTTTTTTACCTTCCCCTGACTGGGAGGCGTTTCGTCGTGTGAGAAAGAATGCGAAGACGAACAACAAGGCCTCCTGGAAACAGGGGGCTTTTTTTATGGCTGTTTTACAACGAATAAGAACTGAAGGCGGAAGCTGATTATGACTGACAACCCGTTATTGGTGCTGCGCGAGCGCATCAGCGCACTGGACTTGAAACTGTTGGCCTTGCTGGCGGAACGCCGTGAGCTGGCGATCGAAGTCGGCAAGACCAAGCTGCACTCTCACCGCCCGATCCGTGACAAAGAGCGCGAACGCGATCTGCTGGATGCGCTGATCGCCGCCGCCAAGCCTTACGACCTGGACGGTTTCTACGTCACCCGCCTGTTCCAACTGATCATTGAAGACTCCGTTCTGACCCAGCAGGCGCTGTTGCAGCACCAGCTCAACCCCGTCAGCCAGCATTCCGCCCGCATCGCTTTCCTCGGCCCGAAAGGCTCTTATTCACATCTGGCGGCGCGCCAATACGCTGCCCGCCACTTCGATCGGCTGATCGAATGCGGCTGCCAGAAGTTTCAGGATATTTTCGCCCAGGTGGAAACCGGCCAGGCGGACTACGCGATTTTGCCGATCGAGAACACCAGCTCCGGTTCGATAAACGAGGTCTACGATCTGCTGCAACACACCAGCCTGTCGATCGTCGGCGAACTGACTAACCCTATCAACCACTGCGTTCTGATCGCCGGCGACAGCGATCTGAGCCAGATAGAAACCGTCTACAGCCATCCGCAGCCGTTCCAGCAGTGCAGCCAGTTCCTGAACCGCTTCCCGCACTGGAAAATCGAATACACCGAAAGCACGGCGGCCGCGATGGAGAAAGTCGCCAAGCTGAATTCACCGAAGGTGGCTGCACTGGGCAGCGAGGCCGGCGGCGCGCTGTACGGGCTGCAGGTGCTGGAACACAATCTCGCCAACCAGCAGCAAAACATCACTCGCTTCATCGTGCTGGCGCGCAAAGCGATCGATGTCTCCGAACAGGTGCCGGCAAAAACCACGCTGATCATGGCGACCGGCCAGCAATCCGGCGCGCTGGTCGAAGCGCTGCTGGTATTGCGCGATAACGGCATCATCATGACCAAGCTGGAATCACGTCCGATCAACGGCAATCCGTGGGAGGAGATGTTCTATATCGATGTGCAGGCCAACCTGCGCGCCGAGGCGATGCAAAAAGCGCTACGCGATCTGGCGCCGATCACCCGCTCGCTGAAGGTGCTGGGCTGTTACCCAAGCGACACCGTGGTGCCGGTCAACCCATCCTGAAACTGTAAAAAAGGGTTCGGCCAAGCCGAACCCTTTATGCTTACTGCCCGCAGTTTTACTGCCGGCTGTCGTTAGCCTGCCGCAACAGCGTGCGGCTCTCCACCAGGAAGCGCTGGGCGTAATCGCCGAACCAATGCTCTACCTTGCGGAAGCTCTCGATAAACGCCTGTTTGTCGCCATGCTCCAACAGCTTTATCGCCTCGCCGAAGCGCTGGTAGTAACGCTTAATCAGCGCCACATTTTCTTCCGACGACATAATGATATCGGCGTACAGCTGCGGATCCTGTGCGAACAGGCGGCCAACCATCGCCAGCTCCAACCGGTAGATTGGCGAAGAGAGTGCCAGCAGCTGCTCCAGTTGCACGTTCTCTTCCGCCAGGTGCAGCCCGTAGGCGAAGGTAGCGAAGTGCCGCAGCGCCTGAATAAACGCCATATTCTGATCGTGCTCGGCCGCGCTGATGCGATGCAGCCGCGCCCCCCACACCTGCAACTGTTCAAGCAGCCACTGATACGCCTCCGGCTGGCGGCCGTCGCAGTAGACCACCACCTGCTTGGCCACGCTGCCCACGTCCGGGCCGAACATCGGATGCAGACCGACCACCGGGCCGCTGTGCGCCGCCAACATCGCGTGCAAAGGCCGGTTCTTCACCGACGCCAGATCCACCAGAATACAATCGGCAGGCAGCGTCGGCAGGCGGCTTATCACCTGCTCGGTCACGTGGATCGGCACGCTGACGATCACCATGCCGGCATCCGCCAACAGCTGCTCCGCCTGCGGCCAATCTTCCTGATCCAACACCCTGACCTGATAACCCGACAACGTCAGCAAGCGATTGAACAGCCTGCCCATTTGGCCGTTGCCGCCGATAATGACGATCGGCCGCAGCTGCGGGCACAGGGTTTTAAAGCCCTTATCGTTCTCGCTGACGTAAGACTCGCGCATCACGCGGCGCAACACATCTTCGATCAGATCCGGCGGCACGCCGAGATTTTCCGCCTCCCGGCGGCGCGAGGCCAGCATCGCGGCTTCGCGCTCCGGCACATAAACCGGCAAACCGTGGCGGCTTTTGACTTCGCCCACTTCCGCTACCAGATGCAGGCGTTTCGCCAGCAGATCCAGCAGCGCTTTATCCACCTCATCGATTTGATCGCGCAGCGCGGTCAGTTCTGCCACCATAACTTACTTTTCTCCCGTGCGGGCCGTCAGCGCAGCGCCGAGTTCCTGATGCATATGGCGCAACAGGGTTTCCGTACTCTCCCAGTTGATGCAGGCGTCGGTGACGGACACACCGTAACGCATGTCTGCACGCGGCTGTTCGGAAGACTGATTGCCCTCATGCAGATGGCTCTCCAGCATAATGCCGGTGATTGAGCGGTTACCCGCCTTGATCTGCTCCACCACGGACTCGGCAACCGCCGGCTGACGGCGATAGTCTTTATTCGAGTTGCCATGGCTGCAATCTATCATCAAGGACGGGTGGAGTCCCGCCTCAAGCATCTGTTTTTCACAGGCCGCAACGTGCTCAGCGCTGTAGTTCGGAGTTTTGCCGCCGCGCAGGATCACGTGCCCATCCGGGTTGCCCTGAGTCTGCAGCAGGCAAACCTGGCCTGCCTGGTTAATGCCGACGAAGCGATGCGGCATGGCAGCGGCGCGCATGGCGTTGATGGCGGTGCCCAGGCTGCCGTCGGTGCCGTTTTTGAACCCGACCGGCATCGACAGGCCGGATGCCATTTCTCGGTGGGTCTGAGATTCGGTGGTACGCGCGCCGATCGCCGACCAGCTGAACAAATCACCCAGGTACTGCGGGCTGTTCGGATCCAACGCTTCGGTAGCCAACGGCAAGCCCATGCCCACCAGATCCAGCAACAGGCGACGCGCGATATGCAAGCCTGCTTCAACATCAAACGAACCGTCCATGTACGGATCGTTGATCAAACCTTTCCAGCCGACAGTGGTTCTGGGTTTTTCAAAGTAGACGCGCATAACGATATACAGCTGATCGCTCAAGTCAGCCGCCAGGGTTTTCAAACGACGGGCGTAGTCCAGCGCCGCATCCGGATCGTGGATCGAACAAGGCCCACACACCACCAACAGGCGATGATCGCGCCCCTGCAAAATGTTGGCGATGGTGTTACGCGCAGTGGCGATTTCATTTTCGTCGTCGGCGCTGAGCGGGAACTGGTTCTTCAGCTCCTCCGGCGTGATGAGAACCTGTTCTGCACTGATGTGTACGTTATTGAGCGCGTCTTTTTGCATGATGCTATTCCTGTCGTTTGGCGTTATGCGTTGAAATGGAACATTGAGCGTTTCAGGGGTCTACCCTATCACGATGTGTAAAGTTTTCAATCCATTTTCCGTAAATAAAAGATTACCGTCATTATCTTGCTTAAACCACCTTTGAGTCAGGGTTGCAAAAATTGTTTTAAATACAACAAATACAACCAATTAAACAAATAATAAACCCATCACCACGCTATAACCCCTCATGCCTAACAAAGCCAATGAATGTAAACATATTTGTACATTAAATTTTACAGCGAGGATGCACGGCCCATCTCGGCACCGACGGTCGGGCGAAGCAGGATCAGCACGAAATGCCGTCGAAAGCGATGAATTTAAGTAGAAGAAAAGCGAATAAATGAGGGATAAAAATTAAAAACTTAAGCTAATGGCGGCTATTTTTGTCGCCGAAATGAACCGATATAATGTGACCGTCATCAACAATAATCACCCTTAACAACTGGATCCAAGATGCTCTCTTCCCGCGCTCGTCGCGCTTTTCCGCTGTATATTTGCTGCTTAACGACTTTCACCAGTGTTTCAGCCCTTGCCGACAATACGCTTTTCACCGCGATGGACGATCCGGCCACCGCCAAGAAACCGTTCGAAGGCAACGTGCAGGCGGGCTACAACGCCCAGTCCGGCAACTCGCAGAGTTCCACTCTGTTGGCCAACACCAACATGACCTGGTTCAACACCGACGCGGCGTACAGCCTGTGGGGGGCGGCCAACAACACCACCTCCTCCAACGTGCGCTCGTCCGAAAAGTATCAGGCCGGTGGCCGTACGCGCTATAACCTGACCGATCGCAACTACCTGTTCGGCCAGGCCAGCTGGCTGAGCGACCGTTTCAACGGTTACGACTCACGCTCCACGCTGACCAGCGGCTATGGCCGTCAAATCCTCAACGGGCCGCTCAGCGACCTGCGGGTGGAATTCGGTCCCGGCGTGCGCCATGACGAATACCATGGCGGCGGCCGCTCGACCAAAGGGCTGGCCTATGGCGCGGCCAACTATTCCTATCAGCTGACCGACAACACCAAGTTCATTCAGGGCGTCTCCGCACTGGCGAACGAAGAAACCACGCTGAACTCGGAAAGCGCGTTGAACGTGGCGATCAACGATCGCTTTTCACTGCGCGTAGCTTACACCGTGACCTACAACAGCAAGCCACCGGCCTCCGCGCCGAAGAACACCGACACGACAACCTCGGTCACGCTGGTCTACGGCCTGTAACCTGCCCGCCCATTATTTCTCGAAGCCCATCATCGATGGGCTTTTTTTATGCCTGCGGCGTCAACGTTAACCAGACCATGCCAAGCGCTTTCAACGCATCCGGAGAACACTGAAAGTCGACGTTGCCGCCGCTGACCCGCACCTGGTTACCCGGTAAACGCGCTATATCGTAAACGTCCAGGTTACCGTCGATATCCACCAGCCAGCGGCCATTGGCGATATGCGTAACGGCCAGATCCACCAGCCAGGATACGCGCCCGCCATCAACATAAGCCGGCTGAGCCACGCCGTCAGGAATCAAAGAACAGTCTGCCGACCACTGCCCCCCCTCTTTCAACTGCCCGGCGAGCAGGCGATATTTCGGTATCGTGCGAGCTCCGGATACCGGAACCGCCGATGCGGCATCACCCCACATCTCCCCCTGGCCCGTCGCCAGCCACAGCAGCGAGACGCCTGTATCCAGAGCACAGGTCACCACGATATCGCCGGGGAAGTAGTTGCGGCGGACCCAGGTGCTCATCGTGCCTGAAGAGATACCCAGCAGGTCGCCCAATTCTTTTTGCAGATTGAAACCGTAAGCATCCAAAATGCGGCGCAATACCCCTTTTCCGCCGGAAGCCAAAACGCGATCGTAAAGCGCTTTACCTTGCGCAGATGACGCAGGCTTGCGATTGCCTTTTGAATTTGCAAGTTCACCAGTCATCAGCCAGGCCAGATCTGCTCCCGTGGTTAACGCGCAGTTGATAATGACATATCCGGGAACACTACCCCGCTGTTGCCAACTACTGATGTTATTCGGCGCTATCCCAAGGATTTCACTCAATTCCTTCTGCGTGCCAACGCCATAAGATGAAAGAACTCTCTCAATTACCGCTCCCACGGAGGTGTTGTTGTTTGTTGCATCTTCACGCATATCATCACCGATTAAAAATGAAATTCGCATTTACAAGTCGCATTTTGCGATTTAAAGTACCATCAATTCGCCGTCACTCGGCATGTCGATCGCTTTAGTTAAGATGATGCGACATGGGTGATGAAAATGCAAATACCGCAAGGCGACAACAATCTTGCGTAATCACTTTGTTTACAGCGTGTTTACTCAAGTTTTCGCCTTTAAACGACGGATAACCAAACCTTGCTTTTGCGAGTATTCATCCATCATCAAATTCAGATAAGGAGGCTGTCATGCTACTGGCCAGCGAGGAGCAACGGGCTATCGGCCTGCGGCGTATTGCTGAAATCCGCCGCACACTGTTTGCCCGGCAACCCAACCATGCCGAAGAGATTTACGACACGGCGCCGCTGCACCTGCGCCATACGTTTTGCTTCCACGCCGGGCTGACTGAACGCTATGTGTGGTTAAAGTTTCACGAAATGGGTTATGCCGAACGGCGGAAAATCGTCGCGGCACTCAATGAACTCATCTCGCTCAGTCAATCGTTGCCGCGCTATATCAGCGAAACAGACTGTCTGTTACCCCCAAAAAAATAACCTTTCGAATCAAGCTGGCGTGCAACCCGCCGGGCACCGCTCGGCCCAAATTCACCCTATTAAATACTGGAAAATATTATGGCTGATACTATTGATATGGCGCAGGAGCGCCAGGCATTGATGCTCGAGAAACAAATTGCGTATGCCAGGCCGGTTGCCACAGCGCCCTCGGCGTTCTGCTGTGCCGATTGTGACGCGGCGATTCCTGTGGCGAGACGCATTGCGATTCCCGGCGTCAGCCGCTGCGTGACCTGCCAGCAGCTATCAGAAGCCAAGCAACGTCATGTCGCTCGCCGTTAAAAATAGGCCGGCGGAGCATCTGCCGGTCAACGCCTCTGCCATACAACACGCAGCGTACGGTGATTACGCCTATCCATGGAATGCCCCACGACGTGCGATAGGGCGCGAAGCGGCGCTGAATCGCGACCAACTGCGCCAATGGCAAGCGATACTGCAGTGCATTCATGACCTGCCTTATTATTTGCGCACGCCGTTCCTTGAGCGCCACCGCCAACTGCTCAGCCAGAAGGGAGCCCACGCCGCCTGGCATTATCTGGTGCGAGTTTTCCATCGGCGGATATGGCCACGCATTCAGCAGGTAAATAATAATTTCGGTTTGGATCAACGCAAATCACTGCACTTTGGCAGCGAAGCGGACAGCTATAGCGCACTGCCCGCGCTGGGCGATAAAGCGCTGGAGCAGTTGGCGCGGCGTATCGGGGGCCAACTTTCTGCGCTCTACCAGAGTGAATGTGACGCCTTGCTGGCGAAGCACGGCAATAATGCAGAGATCCTGCTACACGCGGATATACAGCGCCGCCTCTATCGCCAAATCGCCACGATGGCCCGCGCCTTCAATATCCAGCCCATGCACTGGCGCTGTTATCGTAAAGGCAAGTTGGACAGCGAGCGGGCAATTGCGGCGCTGTCGCGCCTGACCGACGATCGCTGGTGGCTGCGGCGTCTCAAAATGCAACGCATGCAGTGGCGCGAGGCGCTGCAAATCGCGATAGGCAACGTCCGCAACAACACGTCACCTTATGCCAGCAGACAGGCCCTTCACGATGTCAAGGCTCGGCGTCAATCGAACCTCGATTATCTTCACCGTTGCGAGCTGGAAAACGTCGCCACGGGCGAGCGCGCCGATCTTATGGATAAAGTGCTCGGCAGCATCGCCAATCCCGCCATTCGTCGTATGGAGTTGATGAATACCCTCGCCGGTATAGAAACCTACGCCACTCGCAACGGCCACTGCGGGTTGTTTATCACGTTGACGACGCCGGCACGCTTTCACCCTATCCAGCATGTCGGCACACGAGGCAAAATGCGCTTCAATACACGCTGGCAAGGACAAGCCCTAACACCGAAGGATGGCCAACGTTATCTGGTTGCCCAGTGGGGGAAAATGCGAACCGCCTTCAAGGATCGCCGTCTGCAGGTCTACGGTATGCGAGTGGTTGAGCCTCATCATGACGGCACGCCGCACTGGCATCTGATGATGTTCACTCCACAAATGCAACGTCAGGCAGTGCTTGACATCATGCAGCGTTATGCGCTGCAACAGGATGCAGCAGAACCTGGCGCCCAACAACATCGTTTCCAGAGCAAACACCTCAACCGGGGTGGCGCAACCGCCTATCTGGCCAAATATGTCGCAAAAAACCTCGATGGATATGCATTGGAGGAAGAGTTCGATCGCGAAACCGGCGCCCCGCTGAGCGATACCGCCCGCGCGGTCAGCGCCTGGGCCGCCACCTGGCGCATCCCCCAGTTTCATCCCTTCGGCCTGCCCGGTCTCGGGGTCTACCGCGAATGTCGACGTATTCGCGGCCAAAACCTGACGCCGCAGTTTGACGCCGGCACCGAAGCCGTGCGCGCCGCTGCCGACGCCGGCGACTTTGCCGGTTACATACAGGCGCAAGGCGGCGCCAATGTGCCACGCAGCCACCAGTGGGTGCGTGTCGCGCGCGAAGCCTCAGAAACCCGGAACGCTTATGACGAGCCCGTCACAAAAGTTGTCGGCATTTATGCACCGCATTTGGGAATTGAGCGGGTATACCGAACGCGCACCGTGCAATGGCGTATCGTCGCTAAAACACTCGCCGCCGCGACGCCTTGGAGTTCTGGCAATAACTGTGGAACGCGCGCTCTTTACTTGCCGCCGGCACCCGCGCCGTCGGCTCGTTTGACGCCGCCACAGCGGCAGCATTGTCTGAATATTGCCCGCAAACTTCGAGGTATTGGCATAGAACCGCAACGCTGGCAGTTGGAGGTTCTCGCACGCGGCGGCAAAATTCATTTTGACGGCCTCCTTGTACAATTTCCGCTAATCAATGATTGGCCGTATTTTTACTGCACAAATGATAAGTCCAACCATTGACGCCTTTAGCGTTTTGCTTAATACTGTATAAATACACAGTATAATCAAGAGAGGGCAAAAACAGTGGAAATTATGGATAAACAACAAGTAACACTGTCCCGCATCCAATTCATCGCCGATGTTTCACAGACTGCGCAATGCAGTGCCTCCGAGTTTCTGATCGCCATGTCGCTGATCTCCGATTTGGCCAGTCAGGTGCTGCCGAACAATGATTATCAAGAAATATTTTATCCCGCTGACGAACACCCCCCCTGCTAATCCCTCCAGCCAAACGTTTTTCATCCCCCCGCCGCCGGCGGGGTTTTTATTGCTGCCGGCGGCACTTTTGCGCCTCAGTTGTGCCATCTCATCCACAACCCCCTCGCGTTGCCCCTCCCTCCTACGCGCGCGAAACTGAAGATATCCGGGGCCACAGCCCTCTCTCCCAACGCTATCGCAGGATGGTAATGATGAAAATTTATGCACAACAAGGTGACACCATTGATGCGATTTGCTGGCGCTACTACGGCAGCACGCAACGCCAGGTGGAACAAGTCTATCTGGCTAACCGTGGCCTCGCCGATCTGGGGCCCCTGCTGCCGCACGGTCAACCGGTGGAATTGCCGGACCTGCCTGCGGCGGCCCAACGAGAAACCGTCAAATTGTGGGATTAAGCGATGGAGAAACTCACTTCAACCCTTGCCTATTTCGTCGCGGCTTGCCTGGCCTGGTTAGGGAGCCACTCTGCACAGGACATTGCCATCCTGGTCGGCGCCGCAGTCGGCGTCGGTACCTTTGCAGTGAATTGGTACTACCGGCGTAAAAGCTACCAGTTGCTGAAATCGCTAAAAAAAAACGGCCTGAAACGCGGAGTCTACGATGAGCTCACTCGCTAAACGCTGCAGCGTGGCGGCTATTTTAACCCTCGCTGCCCTGCTGCCTCAGTTCAATACGCTGAAAACCTCTGAGGAAGGTTTGCGCCTGATCGCCGATTTCGAAGGCTGCCGGCTTTCACCCTACCAATGCAGTGCCGGCGTCTGGACCAACGGCATCGGCCACACCGCCGGCGTGAAGCCGGGCGCCGTCATCAACGAACGCCAGGCGGCCGCCCATTTGATCGACGATGTACGCACCGTAGAGCGCGGTCTCGCGCGCTGTATGGATGTCAAGATGCCGCAGCCGGTTTACGACGCCGTCAGCGCTTTCGCTTTCAACGTCGGCGTCAACGCCGCCTGCAATTCAACGCTGGCCACCCTTGTCAAACGTCGTCAGTGGCAGGCGGCTTGCGATCAACTGCCTCGTTGGATTTATGTCAACGGCGTCAAAAACAAAGGACTGGAGCGCCGCCGCACGGCCGAACGTGCGCTATGTCTGAGCGGCATCTCACGCTGATCGTTTTTCAACAAACGCCCACTCAAACCGCTCCCTTTTTCAGGAGATACATCATGTTAAAACCCGAACAGCTCCGTGCCGCACTGTTCAATGCCATTCCCGTGTTGCAGCAAAACCCCGAACGATTGCGCCTTGGCATTGCTAACGGCCGCGTGATCTCAACGCTCGCCCCCTCGCTGTCCTTCGAATATCGCTATCAGCTCAATCTGGCGCTGGATGGGCCGTCAGCTGACGACGACCGGGTCATGGTCGCCGTACTGGCCTGGCTGCGCAGCCACCAACCAGACCTTCTTGCCAATCCGGACAAGCGTAAAAATGATTTTTCGTTTCAGAGGGATATAGACACGCCGAACCAGTTGATATTGCAGCTGCAACTCACCGAACGAATCCGGGTGGAACTGCGCGATGGCGCATTGCATATCACCCCGCTGGCTGAACCTCCCGAACCGGAGAACATCGTTCGCTTCACCCAGGTTTATCTGCACGGAGAGTTACTCAGCGAATTTGGTCAGCCGTAGCGCCCTACAGGCAGCTTCGGTTGTGCCGGCGGCAGCCAAACGCCGTCGCGTTGTCCCCCTTTTCATCCAGCGGCATTCTTGAGACATGAACACAGACAACTTCGATATTCAGCGCCTGGTGCGCAACCTGATACGGATCGGGACCGTCAGCGAGCTCGACCTGGAACGCGGGCGCTGCCGCGTCGCCACCGGCGGCAATCTTACCGACTGGCTCAACTGGCTGACCGGACGGGCCGGCGACGCACGCAGCTGGTGGGCGCCCAGCATTGGTGAACAGGTCTTGGTGCTGTCACTTGGCGGGGAACTTGAAACCGCTTTCGTGTTGCCCGGCGTATTTTCCGATGCTCACCCCGCACCGTCGGCCTCAGCACAGGCGGCGCATATCGCTTTTCCTGACGGTGCAGTGCTCGAATACGAGCCGGCTATCGGGGCGCTTAAGGCCGTCGGCATAAAAAGCGCCACCATTGAAGCCGCCGAGCGGATCACTCTGACGGCGCCAAACATCACCTGTATCGCCAGCGGAAAAATTACGCTGGACGCTCCCGAAGTGGAGTGTACCCAGCAACTCACTACCGGCACCATCGCCATCCATCAGGGCGGCTCGATGACCGGCGATCTCAATCACACCGGTGGCAGCATCAGCTCTAACGGCATTGTGGTGCATACCCACACCCACGGTGGAGTGCAAAACGGCGGAGGCCAAACGGACAAACCAGCATGAACAACGCGAAATTTCTTGGCATGAATCGCGGCAACGGCCGCGCAATCGCCGATCTCGAGCACATTCGCCAGTCGGTGAGCGACATCCTGATTACGCCTATCGGCTCACGCGTCATGCGCCGCAGCTACGGTTCGTTGCTGTCCGAGTTGCTGGATCAGCCGCAAAACGACGTTCTGCGATTGCAAATGATGGCGGCCTGCTACAGCGCACTGCTGCAGTGGGAACCACGCATTCGGTTGACGGGCATCAGTTGCAACACCACCTTTGACGGAAAAATGGTGGTCGACATTACCGGCAACCGCACAGATACGCCGGATGCCTTTTCTCTTTCTATTTCAGTGAGCTGACACCATGGCAACCATTGACCTGAGTTTATTACCCGCCCCGACGGTGGTGGATCCTCTCGATTACGAATCGCTGCTGGCCGATCGCAAGGCCACGCTGATTTCCCTTTACCCGGAAGAGCAGCGCGAAGCCATCGCCCGCACATTGGCGCTGGAATCGGAGCCGATCGTCAAACTGTTGCAAGAAAATGCTTACCGCGAACTGCTGTTACGCCAGCGCGTGAATGAAGCCGCAAAGGCCGTGATGCTGGGTTATGCCAGCGGCAGCGACCTCGACCAACTGGGCGCAAACTTCCAGGTGCGACGCCTGGTGGTGCAACAGCCGGATGACAGCGTCATCCCGCCCTTGCCGGCGGTCATGGAATCGGATAGCGATTTCCGCGTGCGCATCCAACAGGCATTCGAAGGCTTAAGCGTGGCTGGATCCAGTGGCTCTTACGAGTATCACGGTCGTTCCGCCGATGGCCGGGTCGCCGACGTTTCCGCAATAAGTCCGAGTCCGGCCAACGTGCTGATTTCCGTACTGTCACGCGAAGGAGACGGTACCGCCAGCGCCGAACTGGTGGCGATCGTCGATAAAGCGTTGAACGATGAAGATGTGCGCCCGGTGGCCGATCGCGTCACCGTCCGCTCTGCCAACATCATCAGCTACAACATCGATGCCGTACTGTACCTCTACCCTGGCCCTGAAGCAGAACCGGTACGTCGCGCTGCCGAAGCCAAACTGAAAAATTACATCAGCGCCCAGCACCGTTTAGGCCGTGACATTCGCTTGTCGGCAATCTACGCCGCACTGCATGCCGAAGGGGTGCAACGCGTTGAATTGAGGACCCCGCAGGCCGACATCGTATTGGACAAAACCCAGGCGTCACATTGCGCTTCTTATCGTCTGACGGTGGGAGGCTCCGATGAGTAACCGTCTGCTGCCGGTCGGCTCTTCCCCGCTGGAGGTCGCGGCTGCGGCCGCCTGTGCCGAACTGGCCGCCATGCCGGTGCCGCTGCGCGATCTGTGGGATCCAGCCACCTGTCCGGTCAATCTGCTGCCGTACCTGGCCTGGGCCTTCTCGGTCGATCATTGGGATGAAACCTGGACGGAAGATGCCAAACGCAGCGTCGTAGCCGCCGCTTTCTTCATCCACCGTCACAAGGGCACCATCGGCGCTATTCGCCGTGTGGTGGAACCGTTGGGTTACCTGATCAAACTGCGCGAGTGGTGGGAAACCAACGGTGAGCCCGGCACCTTCACGCTGGATATCGGCGTGTTGGAGAACGGTATCACCGAAGAGATGTATCTGGAAATGGAGCGGATGATCGCCGATGCCAAGCCGGTCAGCCGCCATCTGACAGGCCTGGCGCTGAACCTCGAAGCCGCTGGCGCAATCGACGTCGCCGGCGGTCAATATGATGGAGAACTTACTACCGTGTACCCCGACTATGCCAGTCTCGCCCTGCAAATGCTGGAGGGACATTACCAATTCTTGCAACGCAATACCGGCACCACGCTGGACTCGACTCAGCAACACTTCGTGTTCAACGACGAACATGTTTTGGCCGATTCCCGTCATGAACGCGAGCTGTCGCGCATGGCGGGGCTGCCTAACGACGCCACCACCGAAGGACAGGCTCTGCAGATCCTTGGCTATGCCCATGCGTATCTGGCGACCGGAGAACAAAAATATTTGGATCAGGCCATCGCCTGTTTTGACGCCTATGTGACCTACTTTTACGACGGTGCGCCGATCCCTGACAGCCCTCAACGCTGGATCGCCAACTGGATCGTCAACGCCAAAGAGCCAGTGCCCGCCAATTGGCCGGTCGATACGAGGGATCCGACGCATAGCGGTTTCAAAGGTATTCCGCTAACGTTCAACAAGGGCCGTACGCAGATCCCTCACGGCGCGCCCTACTGGGGTGAATATCTCGATATCGCTACTTTCGCCTTCGACGGCGCGCTGGCCTGGGATGCCGTCAACGCCCAGGTGCGCGCGCTCAATGCCGCCGGTGAAATCGACTGGAATAACGACGGTACACGCTATGACGTGGACTGGATCATCAATTGGCAGGGTTACCAGATCGGCGCCGACGGCGAGATCCTGGCCAAAGGGCTGCCCGCTGAACAAATCGGTACGGTGCAATTAAAAGACGCCACGCTCGGCGGCAATCACAAGCTGAATTTCGCCAATCGCCAACCGGTCGAACACGGCGGCGTGTTAATCGAACGCAATCAGGTACAGCATAACCGTCCGCTGCATGTGCCGGTCCCGCACAACGCCATGGGCAACGCGGCCGATGCCGAGCTGTGGTTTGCCGACGCCTGCTATCTGCTACACAGCATCACCGGCGAGCAGCGCTATTTCAACGCCTGGAAAAGCGTTGAATTCACCGCGATGGAATATACCGATATTGATGCGCAGGATAAGTTCTTTCGCCAGAGCCGCAGCGCCAATACGCCGTTTACCGACGGCATCTCCTACGATTGGTCATACCCTTCCGGTGCGCCGGTAAGCTACGGCCGCAGCGCCGAAGGCATGATCACCATTCGCAAAGAGATAGCATCGCAACAATCGCTGGAACAACAGGCAATCTGGTTCCGCATTAATCGCCAGTCAAAAATCCGCACCTGCTTTGGCGGCGTCGACGATCAGAATCAGCCGATCTCCTGCAAAATACAGCTATCTATAGCACCGGAAAAAAACGCGGCGAGCACCACGGAATGGGGCATCGGTCTGCCGCAGTCGCTCCAACCTCAGGTAAAAACTTACGACATCGCGCTCAGCAGCCTGGCGGCGCTGACGAAAGAAGACGGCAGCGACTATCTGCTGGCCGATCTGCGCGCAGTGACCGACTACGGCGGTTGCGCGATCGCCAGCCAATTTGAGGAACAGGTTTACGACAGCCGCAGCGCGACAGTGATCCAAGCCCGTTTCCCCAATGACGACGCAGGTATGGTGATCGGCGCCTGGTTGACCGCAGAGGAAAGTTTCCCCGTTACGCAGTTGGTCTATCGCGCGGACGCCGACTTCAACCTGCGGCTCGAAGATGATGACAAATGGCGCTGGTATTGGATGCTGCCCGCCACCGGCGGCAAATGGCAAATCGCAAATTTCGCCCCGCAAGCGGCTACGCTGAGCGGCTATCAGCCGGACCATCAGGATGTCGAGCCCAAACCGGCTGCACCTCGCTTCAGCCGCGTCAAGCAAGTAACCATTCTGCAAGACGGAAATGTACCGGACGCCACGTTCAGCTACTACGTACTGAACGACATTCCACCGACGCTCAACGCCGATGACGGCTACACGATCCGCTATCGCATCACGTTCCAGGCGGCACACCCCTACACCGCGCTGTTGGGAGACTGCACCCTCCTGAATCACCGCCGCGACGGCCTGTTCTGTACGCCGGGCGTCATGCCGTTCTCCAACATTTATCAGGCGGACAGCCAACAGTTCGATGGTTGGCACGGCATGCCTTATCCGGGCTACCAGTACCCGTTCATTTTCGTGCACGCCGCCGCCGATCCCGACGGGGTGATGCTCAACAACATGGTCGAGTTTCTGTGGCAGTCGCAGCAGTGGTATCAGCAGCAATTCGGCGTGCTGGGCCCCAGCGCATCGGCCTATATCTGGAACCGTTGGGACAATCTGAGTTACGGTCCGGCGGATACCTGGACCATGTATCACTGGGGTGACGGCACGGCCTGGTCCGGCTATCAGCCACGCGCCTTCTTCGGTGCCGCGCGCGCCTGGCTCGAGTTACAGCAGGCGAGCAAAACGCCACCGCTCAAGCTGGTGGAATATGTCGAAAACTGGCTGCGCTGGCTGATTGATTTTACCAATGACGCCGGCGGTGTCACGCCGACCGATTTCCCGATGGCCGGCCTGCCGCAGCCCGATGCACAGGATTTTACCGGCCACATGTGCGGCCTGTGGCTGGCTGGCGCGGTGCTGGCAAGAATGGCCGGCAGTGAAATTGAGGGCCTCGAACACTTTATCGAACAATGCGTTACGGAATTACAAAGACATTACCTCTCCACCGGTGACGTGATGGACGGCGGCTGGTCGCCCGCGCCGCGTCTCGGCACCGATAACGGCATGTTCTTCGGCTTTTGGTCAGGCGAGATCCTGCGCGGATTGAGTCTGTATGTGATGTATAAAAACGGCCTTACCTACCCGGCCGGCAAACAGAAGAGAACCACACCATGACAGCAAAATACCGCGCCCTGCTCACCGAACAGGGCAAAGCGCTGCTGGCTAACGCTGCAGCAACCGGCCAAAAGCTGGAAATTACGCATATGGCGGTCGGCGACGGCGGCGGTTCGCCAACGCAGCCCGATGAAAGCCAGACCAAGCTGGTGAACGAAAAACGGCGCGCCGAGCTGAATTCACTGCAGATAGATACCGGCAACAGCAACCAAGTGATCGCCGAACAAGTGATCCCGGAGGACGTTGGCGGTTGGTGGATCCGCGAGCTGGGGCTGTATGACAAAAACGGCGTGCTGGTGGCGATCGCCAATACACCCGACACCTACAAGCCGCAGTTGACCGAAGGTGCCAGCCGCACCCAGGTCGTGCGCATGGTGCTTCTGGTAAAAGGCGACGCCAATGCGACGATCGTCGCAGACAAGACCGCCTTACTGGTCTCGCGCGATACGCTGAGTGCAGCCATTGCCGAACATGCCCGCTCGCGCAATCATCCTGACGCCACCTTGCTGGCAAAGGGTTTCACTCAATTGAGCAACGACAGCAATAGCGGTAGCGAAACGCTGGCCGCTACCCCGAAAGCCGTCAAAGCGGTTAACGATGCCTCGCTGAAAATCGCGGCGAACCTGAAAGACCTGCCAAACAAGTCCGTCGCGCGCGGCAACCTGGAGCTGGGCACTGCCGCCACACGCAACGTCGGCGCGCAAAAAACCAACCTGATGGAGGTGGGCGCGTTCGGTTTGGGGGGAGGCCCGATACATCGAGAAGACGCTCTGAGCAACCGTGGCGAAATCTACCGGGTTAACGGCACATCGAAAAATGCGCCGGGCGGCGGTGTTTATGGCGTCTTGAACCTGCCGTGTGACGGCGGCCCTTCCAGCGGGTATCTGGCTATACAGACCAACGGATGGTGTTACATCGGCACATCCACGACGCCTGACAAGCCGCTGAACTGGTATCGCATTTACACCACAGGTTTTAAACCGACGGCTGCGGACGTCGGTGCTTACAGCAAGACAGAATCCGACGGCAAATTCGTCAAACAGAGCGGCGATACGATTAGCGGCAGTTTAACGGTCAATGGTGCGATTGAGACAAAATCGGGATTGACCACCCCCTATGCCACGGTTACGGGATCATTAACCACCAAAGGCGGCGTTGAGTTATTTGGAAACGCACCTTACCTAGATTTTCATTACGGCAATAGCAACAGTGATTTTGATGTCAGACTCATCAATGACAACAAAGGCATCTTAGCCTTTCACGGCAATGAATATTACGTCAATGGCAAGCTGAGCGCGACGGGCGACGCTTGGATCGGTGGACGCGCCAGTATCAATGGCACCACGGCGTTCAACGGTGGAGATTATCTCCTTAAACAGGGGAATTATACGAATCAAGACGGGAGTCGGCAAACAAACGGCATACGGTTGCAAGGCCAGGGGGACCTGCTCACCGATCTTTACCATTATGAAAAGACCGGTAGCTTCCATGAATTCGGTATCCACGTTGCCAACGGCGGGGGCGATGGCTGGTTCAGCTTCCGTAACAACGGTGAGTTCCGTGCGAACAGCACCTTATTTGCGGCAGGTGCCGCTTACCAGACAGACGGTAATATCAACGGCAGTATTTGGGGCGGTTACCTGAGCAACTGGATTACCGCACGCATTCGTGAAAGTGGGCAAGTCTCAGTTAACGGCGATCAATGGTGGTACAAAGATCAGCGTACCGGCCTCTATTTTCAAGGAGGGCACGTAGTTGGTAATGTCAACGACGGCGGTGAAGCATATCGAATACCCTTACATATCGCGGTTCCCAATCGCCTATTGAATGTTTCCATCACTCTTAAAAACTTTGCACAAGGGTTTGATACGACATGGAATCCTCAGATCAGTGATTTAAACGGGGCAAGAGATTCTTTTACCTGGTTCCATGGTTCCAAAGAACGTGACGTCTATTGGATGGCAGTAGGATATTAATAATGAATACCTATCAATTCAGTGCAAAAACAGGCAGCTTTTATCCAAAAAGCATGCTGAATGAATACCGCAATGCGAATACTTTACCCGATGATTTGGTCGACGTTGATGATGAAATGTACAGTCTATTCACGGCACCGCCTCCTGCGGGAAAAATCAGAGGAGCCGACGAGTCAGGTTTTCCCACTTGGGTTAATGTACCGGCACCAACGCCAGAACAACAGATCATCAGTGCAAGGATAAGAAAGAGCAGACTGGCTGAAAAAGCGGAAGCGGCGATCGCGCCGCTGGCCCGCGCTGCCAAATATGGTGACGCCACTCAAGAAGAAAGCGCCAAGTTGAGCGCCTGGGAAAAATACTCCGTGCAACTTAGCCGGATAAAACCCGAAGCGGCCCCGGATATCGACTGGCCGCAACCGCCGCAATAACGTCGTTCAACGCCCCGCCCGGGGCGTTTTTTTTCTTTATTTTTCCTGCTGTTGTACCAGTTACCCCACACCCCGAATGAGATGCGGCGCCACCTCCCAACAGGCATGCTGTCATCACCAACCACAAACGGAGTAATGCTATGGGTGACTATCACCACGGCGTGCGTGTCCTCGAAATCAACGAAGGCACCCGCGTAATTTCCACCGTCTCGACGGCCATTGTCGGCATGGTTTGTACCGCAGAAGATGCCGATGCAACCCTGTTTCCTCTCAACACCCCGGTGCTGATTACCGACGTCCTGGCCGCCAGCGGCAAAGCAGGTAAAAAAGGGACGCTGGCGCGTTCGCTGCTGGCGATCGCCGAGCAGACTAAGCCGGTAACCGTCGTGGTACGCGTGGCGGAAGGGAAAGACGAGGCCGAAACCACGTCCAATATCATCGGTGGCGCCGATGAAAACGGTAAGTACACCGGCATGAAAGCGCTGCTGGCCGCTCAGGCCGAGCTGGGCGTGAAACCACGCATTCTGGGCGTACCGGGCCATGATAATCAGGAAGTGGCGACCGCGTTGGCCGGCATCTGCCAGCAGCTGCGCGCTTTCGGCTATATCAGCGCTTACGGCTGTAAAACCGTGTCCGACGCCATCAAATATCGCGCCAACTTCAGCCAGCGCGAACTGATGCTGATTTGGCCGGACTTCATCAACTGGAATACCACCACCAACAGCAGCGACATCGCCTTCGCCACCGCTCGTGCACTGGGGCTGCGTGCCAAGATCGACCAGGAGACCGGCTGGCATAAAACCTTATCCAACGTCGGCGTCAACGGTGTGAGCGGTATCTCGGCCAGCGTATTTTGGGATCTGCAAACCGCAGGCACCGACGCCGATCTGCTGAATGAAGGTTGCGTCACCACCCTGATCCGCAAAGATGGCTTCAAGTTCTGGGGATCTCGCACCTGCTCCGACGAGCCGCTGTTCCAGTTTGAAAACTATACCCGCACCGCGCAGGTATTGGCCGACACCTTGGCCGAAGCTCATCTGTGGGCGGTTGACCGTCCGCTTACCCCGACGCTGATCCGCGACATGATCGACGGCATCAAGGCCAAGTTCCGCGAACTGAAATCCGCCGGTCTGATCATCGACGGTGACTGCTGGTATGACGAAAGCGCCAACGACAAAGAGACCCTGAAGGCCGGCAAGCTGTTTATCGATTACGACTACACCCCGGTACCGCCGCTGGAGGATCTGACTCTGCGTCAGCGCATTACCGATCGCTACCTGGCGAACTTCGCCGCAACCGTGAACAGCTAAGGAGACTGAAGCATGGCACTGCCAAAAAAACTGAAATACCTGAACCTGTTTAACGACGGCTTCAACTACATGGGCGTGGTTTCCTCAATGACGCTGCCGAAACTGACACGCAAGCTGGAAAAATTCCGCGGCGGCGGCATGAGCGGCGCAGCCTCGGTGGACTTCGGCCTGGACGACGATGCGCTGGTGGTGGAATGGACCATGGGCGGCATTGACGAACTGGTGCTCAAGCAATGGGGCCGCGTCGATGCGGTACCGCTGCGCTTTACCGGCTCTTTCCAACGCGACGATACCGGCGACGTCTCTGCGCTCGAAGTGGTGATGCGCGGCCGTCATAAAGAGATCGACAGCGGCGACTTCAAGCAGGGTGAAGATACCGAAACCAAAGTTTCCACCGACTGCACTTACTTCAAGTTGAGCATCGACGGCAAAGAGCTGATCGAGATCGATACCGTCAACATGATCGAAAAAGTCGACGGCGTAGATCTGCTGGCAGCGCACCGCCGCGCCATCGGCCTGTAATTTTTCACCTCAAACGGCCAGCCCCGCGCTGGCCCCCTTTTTCCGACTGAAAACTGGATACCCCATGGAACTGAATGCATCCCAGGAAAACACCGTCGTCCTGAATACTCCGATTAAACGTGGCGATAGCGAAATCACTCGCGTGCAAGTGACCAAGCCGAATGCCGGCAGCCTGCGCGGCATCGGTCTGGCCGCGCTGGCCAACGCCGATGTCGATGCGTTGATCACTATTCTGCCTCGGGTCACCTACCCGAACCTGACCAAGGAAGAGTGTGCCCGTTTGGAACTGCCTGACCTGATTGCGCTGGCCGGCCAGGTGATCGGTTTTTTGTCGCCGACATCGGCCGAGTAACGGTCGATCCTACTCTGACAGTAGATGACCTGATGGCGGATATCGCGGTGATTTTCCACTGGCCGCCGTCAGAAATGAACGGCATGACGCTGGCGGAGCTGATCGGCTGGCGCCATAGAGCGCTGCAACGTAGTGGAGTAAAAACAGATGAGTAACAGCAGACAGGAGCTGGAGTCACAAAACGAGATTGTCATCGGGCTTCAAGCGATAGCCAAGCAGAGCAAAGAACTGATGAGGCAGTTGCGCAGGCCCTCCGGGGATAAAAACCTGTACAACAGTCTGGGACAGGATATCCAACGAGCAGAGAAAAAAGTCAAACATCTGCGCCGGCAGGAAAATGACATCGACGCTTTCCAAAAGACGAACCAGTCGCTGGCTGAGACCAATAAGTTGCTGGCAGCGTCGCGCAAAAAATCCGCCGCGCTGGCAATGCTGACGAAAGATCGCGAGCCAAGCCAGCGTTCCCGATTTATGAACAAAGAGATTGCGCAGGTCGCGGAGACGATAAATGCCCTGGAAAAGAAACGTGATCTCCTCGCCGCAATCGATAAAAGCCAGCGCCATCATCTTACCCAGCAAGGGATTAATCTACAATCGCTCGGCAATGAGCGCAAAAATCTGCGTGACGGCAGAATTAATGCCGGCGCCGCTATCGTTACCCTAAAAGAACAACGGCAATCGATAGCGCAGGAGCGCTACCGATCCGCACAGGCAGGCAATCAAGCGCGCCTCGACAAGCTGGAAAAATTACGCAACACCAGCAGCGCAGGCTTTTCTGTCGCCAAAAGTGCCGCCATAGGGGGAGCTAACCTGCTGGCGCCGGGAATCGAATTTGAAAAACAGCTTTCTCAACTGCGGGCACAGCTGAATCTGGGCAAGTCCGATCCGCAGCTCACGGCTCTCGAGCAGCAGGCTCGCGGTATGAGCCAATCCGGTTATACCCCGGATCAAGCCCTACAAGCGCAAACAGCGCTGGCAAAACAAGGATTGAATGCCAAGGAAATTTTAACGGCTTCGCCCGCCGCACTGACACTCTCCGCCGCGACGGGCAGCAGCGTCAACGAAACCGCCGCAACGATGACGGAAATGCAGCGCAGCTTCAATCTGGGCCCCGATCAATTCGATCGTATTGCCGATGTATTGGCGCTGGCCAGCAATCAATATGGCATGGATGTTCGGGCCGTTGGTGCAGCCATGAAAAGTAAAGCCACAACAGGTGCCGATATCTTCAGTGCGGCGCAACAGATTGCGCCTTTGGGCAGAGAAAAACTCCAGGCCAACCAGGTTGCCGGCTCAGCGCAGCACTTGGTCACCGTCAAAGGCGACAATATAGAGGGTGATATCCAAAAGCTTTTTGCCTCATGGGATAGCCTGAGAATCAACTTGTTTACCGGCCAAAACGCAGCCCTGCGGGAACTGACCCAAACGGCGACAGAGTGGCTGGTAAAACTGAATACCTGGATAACCAATAATCCGGCGTTAGCCGGCACCTTGCTGCAGGTCGCCGGTGGGCTCACGTTATTGCTCGGCGGCCTCAGCGGCGTCAGCCTGGTCGCCACCCAGGTACTCTCAGGGTTCTCTATTATCAGCGGCGCGATCCTAAAGGCCGGGCAAGCCATGATGTGGCTGGGGCGTATAGCGATGGCCAACCCGCTGCTGGCCATTGTCGGCCTGGTTGCGCTTGCCGCTTTCACCCTGATTGAAAACTGGGACAAGGTCGGCCCCTTCTTTAGCCACCTTTGGGAGCAGATATCGGCAGGGTGTGAGGCGCTGAAGAATTACATTTCAGACACCATTGATGGCTGGATAAAACAACTGACTTCATTGACCGAATATCTTCCCGACTGGATGCAATTTGGCGATAAGAGCGGCACCTCTGGCAATGCCGAAAACGGCAGCGCCTGGTTTGCCGGCAAGTTCGATCGCGGGGGAGACATTCCTGCCGGACAATTCGGCATTGTAGGTGAAAACGGTCCTGAGTTGGTCAGCGGCCCCGTTCAAGTGACCGGCCGCCGCCATACGGCCGCCATGTCGGCGGCTTTACTGTCGCTCAGCGCGCCTGTAATGCCGGCCTCACCGGTAGCAGGTTCGCCGGTAACCCAAATCCAGGTTCCGTCGGTCACTATCAACATCACTGCCGGCGCCGGTCAGAATGAACAAGACATCGGCCGCGAAGTCGCGCGGCAATTTGAATTGCTTGCTCATCGCCAAGCGGCAAACGCCCGCAGTCGGATGAGTTAATCTCGCGAATAGGAGAAATATGATGATGCTGACCCTCGGCATGTTTGTTTTTATGTTGAAAACCGTGCCTTATCAAAGCATGCAACGCAGCGCCAATTACCGCTGGCCGACCCTGCCGCGCATCGGCCAGCGCCCTGCCGCGCAGTTTCTGGGAGTAGACAATGAGAAAATAACGCTGACGGGAGTCTTGGTACCGGAAGTAACCGGAGGGACATTATCATTGATGGCGCTTCAGCTCATGGCTGCCCAAGGCAGAGCCTGGCCGCTGATCGAGGGCAATGGAACTATTCATGGGATGTATGTCATTGAAAGCATAGTCGACACGAAAACCCAGCTTTTCTCGAACGGCAGCGCGCGACAGATAGAGTTTACGATCAATCTGATGCGCGTTGATGAATCGCTGATCGCCATGTTCGGCGATCTGCGCCAACAAGCCTCTGACCTTGCCGATAAAGCAGGTCAGGCTGCGGCGCGGCTCGGGGAGATGCTACCGTGATCACGCAAACCCCCGTCCCTATTGGCGCGCTCATTGCGCCAGACTATGCCCTGTTTTTACAGCAAGCGGACATCACGGAGGCTTTCCGCCACCGTCTGCTCTCATTGACGTTAACCGATAATCGCGGTTTTACTGCGGATCGATTGGATCTTGAGCTCGACGATGCGGATGGGCAAATCGCCATGCCCAAACGCGGCCAAACGCTCACCGTGAAGCTCGGCTGGAAAGGACAAGCCTTGATCGACAAAGGCAAGTTTATCGTTGATGAAATCGAACATCGTGGCGCACCGGATAAACTCGTCATTCGGGCCCGCAGCGTCGACTTTCGAAACTCGATGAACGTGGCGCGAGATCATTCCTATCACGATCGCACCCTTGGTGACATCGTCAACGAAGTGGCCAACCGTAACCGGATGGGGCATACGCTGGCGGCAGGACTGGCAGAGATCAAAATCACGCACATCGATCAGTCTCAGGAAACGGATGTCGCCTTTCTTACCCGGCTGGCGACCATGAATGGTGCCGTCGCCGCCATTAAAAATGAACGCCTGCTGTTTCTGGTCCCAGGTTCCGGTCTAAGCATCTCGGGCAAACCTCTGCCGTCACTGACTTTGGAACGCAGCGATGGCGACCAGCACTACTTCAATGTGGCCGATCGGAACGCTTACACCGGCGTTATTGCCAAATGGCAAGATACTCAGCATGCCAGGCAACAGCAGATGACAGTACAACGTGAGGAAGGGAATACCACAGATGAAAATGCGGCTTCAAGCTATCTGGCAGGTGAAAGCAATAACGTTTTTACCCTGCCGACGCTCTACGCGAACAAAGAAAGCGCAATGCGTGCGGCAAAAGCGAGGTGGGCAAACATTCAACAAGGGAATGTGCAATTTTCCATAAACCTCGCCGTCGGCCGGCCTGATCTCAGTCCAGAAACGCCGATCCACCTGAGTGGATTCAAAGAGGTTATCGACAGACAACCTTGGATCATTAGTCAAGTCGTTCACACGCTTAATGATCGAGGTTTCTCCACCAGCCTCGCATTAGATGTACTGACTCAACGCATGGAGTTTGCAATCACGGAGGGGTGATAATTCATTTGCATCTTAATCTTGCTTTTGCGAGTTAATGAGCTATTATAAGTCATATAACCTGATGTAGCAGAACGAGGGATTCAACTATGATGCACTGTCCATTATGCGGTCACGTGGCCCACACTCGCTCCAGCCGCTATCTGAGCGAGTCGACCAAAGAGCGTTACCATCAATGCCGCAACATCAATTGCAGCTGCACGTTCGCCACGCACGAGTCCGTCGCGCGGGTGATCGTCAAACCTGGCGATGACATTATCCCGGCGCAGCCTCACCCGCCGGAGAGTCAGCAGAAACAAAGCGCCGCGGCGCTGTAATGCAAAAAGCCTGCTTATGCAGGCTTTATTATGTTGGCGGTGCGCAGACGAAATCTCGCAAATGCAACCTGCCGAGGTTTTAAGATAAAAAAAGGGGTTGGCATAGGCCAACCCCTGATAACTATTAACTTTTGGATGCAGCGTTAGTTAACGCGGTTCAGACGCTCTTTGATACGAGCAGCCTTACCAGTACGTTCACGCAGGTAGTACAGTTTAGCTTTACGAACGGCACCACGACGTTTAACAGTAATGCTGTCGATTACTGGGGAGTGAGTCTGGAATACACGCTCAACACCTTCGCCGTTGGAAATCTTACGAACAGTGAATGCAGAGTGCAGACCGCGGTTACGGATAGCGATAACCACGCCCTCGAATGCCTGCAGACGTTTTTTGCTACCTTCAACGACCCATACCTTCACTTCCACGGAATCACCCGGACGGAATGCAGGTACGTCTTGTTTCATCTGCTCTTGTTCAAGTTGCTTAATAATGTTGCTCATAATATGTCTCTTACCCTAGGTAAACTGATATATCGGTCCCGTCTGATGTCAGACGTTTCCTTCATAGTCCTGTTGCCTGGTCTGATGTTCCCGTTGGAACTCAGCCAGCAACACCGCTTGCTCGTCAGTCAGAGCTAGGCTTTCTAGAAGTTCAGGTCTTCTAAGCCAGGTTCGGCCCAGCGACTGCTTTAAGCGCCAGCGACGTATCTCGGCATGGTTGCCCGACAGCAGAACCGGCGGTACTTCCATTCCTTCCAACACCTCGGGGCGGGTATAGTGCGGGCAGTCCAGCAATCCGTCGGCGAAGGAGTCTTCCTCCGCTGAGGCCTGATGGCCCAGCACACCCGGTATGAAACGGGCGACTGAATCAATCAGGGTCATCGCCGGCAGTTCCCCGCCGCTGAGAACGTAATCGCCGATTGACCATTCTTCGTCAATTTCGGTTTGGATTACGCGCTCGTCTATCCCTTCGTAACGGCCGCACACCAGAATCATCTTCTGATTGGCCGCCAGTTCGCACACGCCGGTTTGATCCAGCTTGCGCCCCTGAGGTGACAGATAAATCACCTTTGCTCCCTCGCCTGCCGCTGCTTTCGCCGCATGAATGGCTTCCCGTAAAGGTTGCACCATCATCAGCATTCCCGGGCCGCCGCCGTAAGGGCGATCGTCCACGGTACGATGCCGGTCGTAGGTGAAGTCGCGAGGACTCCAACACTGCACGCTCAGCAGGCCATTTTTTACTGCCCGGCCAGTCACCCCGTAATCGGTGATAGCGCGGAACATCTCAGGAAACAGGCTTACAATACCGATGAACACAAGCCAATCCCCTTACCGTTATTCCACTTGCTTCGACCGTTTGATCCGGGGGTCAAAAACCAGGATCCCAATCTGCCTCAATCACGCGGGCAGTGAGATCGACTTTCTTGATAACCTGCCCATGAAGAAACGGAATCAACCGCTCCTTCATGCCGAACGCATCTTTCAGGTTCGCTTTCACAACCATCACATCGTTCGAGCCGGTTTCCATCATATCGATGACTTTACCCAGCTCGTAGCCGGCGGTGGTGACTACCTGGCAGCCCATCAGGTCTTTCCAGTAGTAATCGTCACCCTCCAGCGGAGGAAGCTGCTCAGAATCCACCATAATCTCGCGATTGGTCAGCAGATTCGCCGCGTCCCGATCGTCAATGCCTTTGACTTTGATGATCAGATCCTGACTGTGGCGCTTCCAGTCTTCCAACTCGATATGCTGCCACTGACCCGCCTGCTGGATAAACCACGGCTGATAGTCAAAAATGCTTTCGGCGTTCTCGGTGGATGAAAACACTCTGAGCCAACCACGAATGCCGTAAGCGGACCCCATTTTACCGAGTACAATCGGCTGCTTAGGCGCTACCGGTTTGAGTTGCTTGCTCATTGCCACCACCGCGACAGATTAAGCTGCTTTCTTAGCGTCTTTGATCAGCGCGTGAACGCGATCAGAAACGGTTGCACCCAGACCAACCCAGTGCTCGATGCGGTCCAGGTCCAGACGCAGTGCTTCAGCCTGACCGGAAGCGATCGGGTTGAAGAAGCCTACGCGCTCGATGAAACGACCATCACGAGCGTTGCGGCTGTCGGTCACTACTACTTGATAGAACGGACGCTTTTTAGCGCCGCCACGTGCCAAACGAATTGTTACCATAACATCCTCTTTAGTTAATAAAACAGCCGGGCCCCATTGAGGGACGGGGCCCGGTTGCAATATAAAAAGCCCGAAAATTTTACTCATTTTGGCGCAAAAAGCAATCTAAAGCGTCGATCGCAGGGGACAACTTTTGCAGCCTGTCAAATCTCGGGCGGTTTTCACCGCGAACGGCGAATGCTGAAAGCGCCCGCACTCGGCGTGCGGAGGCCCGTCAGCGGCCTGGGAAGCCCGGCGGCATCATACCTTTCATGCCACGCATCATCTTCGCCATACCGCCTTTCTTCATCTTCTTCATCATACGCTGCATTTCGTCGAACTGCTTCAGCAAGCGGTTGACGTCCTGCACCTGCATGCCGGCCCCCATCGCGATGCGGCGCTTGCGCGAGCCCTTGATGATTTCCGGTTTGGCACGCTCTTTCAGCGTCATCGAGTTGATGATCGCCTCCATGCGCACCAACACTTTGTCGTCCATCTGCGACTTGACGTTATCCGGCAGCTGGCCCGCGCCCGGCAACTTGCTCAGCATATTGGCCATGCCGCCCATGTTGCGCATCTGCTTGAGCTGCTCCAGGAAGTCGGTCAGATCGAAACCGTCGCCCTTCTTCAGCTTGTTGGCCAGTTTCTCCGCCTGCTCGCGGTCGACCTTGCTTTCGATATCTTCGATCAGCGACAGCACGTCGCCCATGCCCAGGATGCGTGACGCCACGCGATCCGGATAGAACGGCTCCAGCGCTTCGGTCTTCTCGCCGACGCCGAGGAACTTGATCGGCTTGCCGGTGATGTGGCGGATGGACAACGCCGCACCGCCGCGCGCATCGCCGTCGACCTTGGTCAGCACCACGCCGGTCAGCGGCAGCGCTTCGTTAAACGCCTTGGCGGTATTGGCGGCGTCCTGGCCGGTCATGGCGTCGACCACGAACAGGGTTTCCACCGGCTTGATGGCCGCGTGCACCTGTTTGATCTCGTCCATCATCGCTTCGTCAACGTGCAGACGGCCGGCGGTATCGACGATCAGTACGTCATAGAACTTCAGCTTGGCCTGCTGCAACGCGCGGTTGACGATGTCGATCGGTTTTTCTTTGACGTCGGACGGGAAGAAATCGATGCCGACACCTTCCGCCAGCGTTTCCAGCTGTTTGATCGCCGCCGGGCGATAAACGTCCGCGGAAACCACCAACACTTTCTTCTTCTGTTTTTCTTTCAGGAACTTGCCGAGCTTACCGACGCTGGTGGTTTTACCGGCGCCCTGCAGGCCCGCCATCAGCACCACGGCCGGCGGCTGAGCCGCCAGATTCAGCTCGGTGTTGACTTCGCCCATCGCGGCGATCAGCTCACCCTTGACGATCTTGACGAACTCCTGCCCCGGCGTCAGGCTCTTGTTGACTTCATGGCCAACCGCGCTCTCTTTTACGCGGTTGATGAAGTCGCGCACCACCGGCAGCGCAACGTCCGCTTCCAGCAATGCCATACGCACTTCACGCAGGGTTTCCTTGATATTTTCTTCGGTCAGCCGCCCGCGGCCGCTGATATTGCGCAACGTGCGCGACAATCGATCGGTTAAATTTTCAAACATCGTCTCATGCTCAACGTGTAATGACAGGCCGCTCCGGCGACACAATTGCGCCGATGATAACACGAAGCGAGCAGGATCTCTGCCTCAGCGTTGGAGATAGGTTGGAGTGAAACGCGCGCAACGTTATACTGACACTCCAATTAACCACGCCGAAGCAAAATTAAACGCTATGCCAGTTTTCTCCATTGTGGCTTTGATGGCCTACCTGCTCAGCCTTGGACTGATCATTCCCAGTTTGTTGCGGAAGAACAGCGCATACCGTCGGCTTGCCCTCGTCTCGGCGGTGGTGGCGCTGATTTGCCACGCCATCGCGCTGCAGCAGCGCATCTTTGACGTCAGCGCCGGGCAGAATCTCAGCCTGCTGAACATTGGCTCCATCGTCAGCCTGATCATCTGCTCGGTGATGACCTTCGTCGCCTCGCGCGATCGCGGCTGGTTCCTGCTGCCAATCGTCTACAGCTTCGCGATGATCAACCTGGCCTTCGCCAGCTTTATGCCCGGCGAGTTCATCACTCACCTGGAGGCCAGCCCGGAACTGATGGTGCATATCGGCCTGGCGCTGTTCTCTTACGCCACCCTGATCATCGCCGCGCTCTATGCCTTGCAGCTCGCCTGGCTCGACTACCTGTTGAAAAACAAGAAGCTGACCTTCAGCGCCGACATGCCGCCGCTGATGAGCATTGAGCGCAAGATGTTCCATATCACCCAGATCGGCGTGGTGCTGCTGACGCTCACCCTGTGCACCGGCCTGCTGTACATGGATAATCTGTTCAGCAAAGAGAACGTGCATAAAGCCGTGCTGTCGATCATGGCCTGGTTCGTGTATATCGTGCTGTTGTGGGGCCACTACCATGAGGGCTGGCGCGGCCGCCGCGTCGTCTGGTTCAGCTTCGCCGGCGCCTTCCTGCTGACGCTCGCCTACTTCGGCAGCCGTCTGATTCAGCAGGTGATGGTGCGCTAGGCCAGCCTGGCTCAATTCTCCCTCTCTATAAGGAATACTGCATTGGAGCATGTGTCGACGGGGACCCTCATCATTATCCTGGTGATCATGATCGTGGTCTCCGCTTACTTCTCCGCCTCCGAAACCGGCATGATGACGCTCAACCGTTATCGCCTGCGTCACCTGTCCAAACAGGGCAACCGCTCGGCGCGTCGGGTCGAGAAGCTGCTGCAAAAACCGGATCGGCTGATCGGCCTGGTGCTGATCGGCAACAACCTGGTCAACATCCTCGCTTCGGCGCTGGCGACCATCGTCGGCATGCGGCTGTATGGCGATCTCGGCGTGGCGATTGCGACCGGCATACTGACTTTCGCCGTGCTGCTGTTCGCCGAAGTGCTGCCGAAGACCTTCGCCGCACTCTATCCGGAACGCATCGCCTTCCCCAGCAGCGTCCTGCTGGCCCCGTTGCAAAAGGTGATGTTCCCGCTGGTCTGGCTGCTCAACGGCATCACCAGCCTGACCTTGCGCCTGTTCGGCATTCGCACCAACGTGCGCATCAGCGACGCCGTCAGCAAGGATGAGCTGCGTACCATCGTGCGCGAATCCCAGTCGCAGATCTCCCGCCGCAATCAGGACATGCTGATCTCGGTGCTGGATCTGGAAAAGGTGACGGTCAACGACATCA
Source organism: Serratia sp. CY55921 (assembly GCF_052167655.1). Classification (NCBI taxonomy): domain Bacteria; kingdom Pseudomonadati; phylum Pseudomonadota; class Gammaproteobacteria; order Enterobacterales; family Yersiniaceae; genus Serratia; species Serratia sp. CY55921. Next base: position 36,662 of record NZ_JBJNMU010000002.1, read on the forward strand.
TGGTGCCGCGCACCGAGATCGTCGGCATCGACGTCAACGACGACTGGAAGTCGATCATGCGCCAGCTGACCCACTCGCCGCACGGCCGCATCGTGCTGTATCGCAGCTCGCTGGACGATGCGATCGGCATGCTGCGCGTGCGCGAAGCCTACCGCCTGATGACCGAGAAAAAAGAGTTCAACAAAGAAAACCTGCTGCGCGCCGCCGATGAGATCTATTTCGTTCCGGAAGGCACGCCGCTCAACGTGCAGCTGGTGAAATTCCAGCGCAACAAAGAGAAGGTCGGCATCGTGGTCGACGAGTACGGCGACATTCAGGGCCTGGTCACGGTGGAAGACATCCTCGAGGAGATCGTGGGCGACTTCACCACCTCGATGTCACCCACGCTGGCGGAAGAAGTCACGCCGCAGAGCGACGGTTCGGTCTTGATCGACGGCACCGCCAACGTGCGCGAGCTGAACAAGGCCTTCAACTGGACCTTGCCGGCCAATGAAGCCCGTACCGTCAACGGCATGCTGCTGGAAGAGCTGGAAGAGATCCCCGAAATCGGCACCCGGGTGCGTATCGGCCACTACGATATCGACATCCTCGACGTGCAGGGCAACATGATTAAACAGGTGCGGGTCACGCCGATCACCTCGCTGCAGTCCAGCGTCGGCCATCATTAGCCCTCGGCCAGAACGTAAAAAAGACGCGAAATCGCGTCTTTTTTTATTTTGCGGGCCACGCACGACTAGATATGCAGTTCCTGCAGCTTCTCTTTCGGCAGCGCCAGCTCGTCGTTGTGGTTCACCACCACGCCGTGATCCAGAATGTGCTTGGCGATTTCCTGCGCTTCTTCCAGCGAGTGCATATGGTAGGTGCCGCACTGGTACTCGTTAAGCTCAGGGATCTTGCGCTGGTCGGTCACTTTCAGCACGTCGGCCATCGCCGCTTTCCAGGCATCAGCAACGCGCTGCTCTTCCGGCACGCCGATCAGGCTCATGTAGAAACCGGTGCGACAGCCCATCGGGGAGATGTCGATAATTTCCACGCCCTGGCCGTTCAGGTGGTCACGCATAAAGCCGGCGAACAGGTGCTCCAGCGTGTGAATGCCGCGCTCGGGCATCACTTCCAGGTTCGGGCGGCAAAAGCGCAGATCAAACACCGTGATGGTATCGCCATGAGGCGTTTTCATGGTTTTTGCAACGCGGACAGCCGGAGCTGCCATACGGGTATGATCGACGGTAAAGCTATCCAGCAATGGCATTTCGCTACCTCCTCGTAAAAGAGCATTTATTTCGAAACTTTTTTTCCTAACCGGGAAACCTTTTCCAACCCTGCGAGTCTGAGTATGTGAAAGACGCGCATTTGTTATCATCATCCCTGTCATCAGAGATGCATATTTGGCCACATTGATGTGGCCTTTTTCTTTTTCAGCTTCCGCCGTTTTGCTTCAGGAACGCTTCAAAGCTTAGCGTATCATTGGCTTCTATGTCGCGTTGACGCTGCCACGAGGCTTCTCGCTCTTTATCCAGCTCGGCTTCGTTCAGGATTTCCAACGGTTCTTCCAGCAATGTCTGGCGATACTGCTCCGCCAGCTGCAAACCGACGCGCCCGGTGCCTTCCGCCTTCATGGCCTTGAGAATGCGCGCGGAGAAGGTCAACTCGGGATCGTCAAACGCGGCGACCAGCTCATCGCACACCTGCTGGTATTGACGATCGCCGGCTTCGCCGTCCAGCACTTCCGCCACCCGGCGCAGATCGGCGAACAGCGCCTTGCCGACTTTCTCCAGCGGCTCATGGCTGGCGCCACAGCCGATGCCGATGGTCTGGCCCGGCTTGCGCCCTTCGAGGATCACCCGGTTCCAGTTCTTGCGCGTGCACAGCAGCTCATCGCTGCTCATCTCCGGTGCATCCGCCAGCGCGCACCACACCAGGAACAGATCCAGGAAACGCGCCTGCACCGCATCCACGCCGATCGGCGAGAATGGGTTGATGTCCAGCGAACGCACTTCAATGTATTCGATACCGCCGCGCAGCAGCGCGTCCGACGGCGTCTCGCCGCTTTGGGTCACGCGCTTTGGCCGGATCGGCGCATACAGCTCGTTCTCGATTTGCAGAACGTTGCTGTTCAGCTGCAGGTAGCGATCGCCCTCTTTCACGCCCAGCTTGGCGAACTCTTCGGAAGGCGTGGCGATCGCCCGCTTCAAACCGGCCACATAGCTGTGCAGATCGTTGAAGGTGATGCCCAGATTACTCTGCGATTTATTGGTATAACCCAAGTCGCTCAGGCGCAGCGAAGTGGCGTACGGCAGGTAGCACATCCCCTGCTCGGTGCGCTCGAACGGCAGATTGGTCTCGCGCCCTTTGAGGAACGAAGAACAAATGGCCGGCGATGCGCCGAACAGATACGGGATCACCCAGCCGAAACGGTAATAGTTGCGGATCAGGCGGAAATAACCGGCCGAGATCTGCTCTTTACCGCTTTCTGCGTCCTGCACGCCGGCCCAGGCCTGCCAAAATTCCAGCGGCAGCGAGAAGTTGTAGTGCACGCCGGAAATGGTCTGCATCAGCGCGCCATAGCGATTCTTCAGCCCTTCACGGTACAGCGTCTTCATGCGGCCGATGTTCGACGAACCGAACTGCGCCAGCTCGATGTCCTGCTCGGCTTCGATAAAACACGGCATGCTGAGTGGCCACATGCGCTCATCGCCAATGTTGCGCGCCACGTAGCGATGAATATCGCGCAGGAACGTCAGCAAGTGATCGATATTGTCATCAACCGGCGTAATGAACTCTAACAGCGCCTCGGCGAAATCCGTGGTGATCCAGTGGTGCGTCAATGCCGCCCCCAGCTTTTCCGGATGCCCAGTGGTCGCCAAGGTGCCGTTCGGCGTGACTCGCAGCGTTTCACGCTCGATGCCGCGACGAATGCCTTTTAATGCCTGGGGATGGGCTTCCAACCAAGAAAGCGCCTGTGATACGTCCGGGATCAAATTGACCTCCCGCTTCTAAAAACAATAACTCGTAAGCATACTGAATCCGCATCCGAGAGAATATTGAGTTATATTCACTTGGTTACTGCCACCAGGCGATGCCCTGTACCGTTATCATAGCCAAAACGATGTAACGCAGCGCCTTTCCGATACACAGAAACAGCGCGACAGAGCCCCAGGGCATGCGCAGCCAACCTGCCAACACGCACAACAAATCGCCCACCACCGGCACCCAGCTGAGCAACAGCGCAGCCGGGCCAAAGCGTTGCAGCCACCCGAGCGCCGTTGCCAGCCCCCGCTGTGGTTTCAACGCCGGTAACAGGCGCCCGATAATGACATTGGTCAACCCGCCAAGAGTGTTGCCCAGGGTCGCGGCCAGCACCAGCAACTCCGGCGAGACGCGACTCTGGGTCAGCAAGGCGACCAGAACGATTTCTGAATTTCCCGGCAGCAGCGTCGCACTGAGGAAGCTGCTGCCAAATAACGATATTACGGCTAGCGTACTACTCACAGCGTACGAACGTCTACCACAGCCATGCCGGCATTTTTCGCCGCCTGAATGCCAAACTCGGCGTCTTCAAACACCACGCATTTTTCCGGCGGCACGCCGATCAGTTCGGCACAGCGCAGGAAGGTATCCGGCTCCGGTTTATGGCGCTGCACGTCGTCCGCACCGACGATCGCGTCGAAGCAGTTGAACAGGCCGAGATGACGCAGCAGCATTTCCGCCATGCGGTGCTCGCTGCCGGTGCCGACCGCCATCGGACGGCGGCCGTGATAGGACTTCACCACCTCGATCAATGGCAATGGACGCACGCTATCCAGCAGCATCGCTTCCACCGCGCGCGTTTTCTCCGCCGCCAGGTGATGGGGATCGAGATCGGCCTGATGGCTGGCGATAATCGCCTGAGCGATGCGCCAGGTCGGTGAACCGCTCAGCGCCACCATGGCCGCTTCATCAAACGTCATGCCATAACGGGACAGCACTTCGCGCCACGCTTTACGGTGCGTTGGCTCAGTGTCCAGAATCGTGCCGTCCATGTCGAAAATAAGACCCTGGTAGCGGTCGTACATCGTTACTCCATGATCGTTGAGGAAAGAAAACTACTTTAGCGTAAAGCCGTTGGGTTGTCGCTGACTGCGTCATAGCGGAATGTGCTGTGATCGATCGGATGCAAAGAAGGAAAGGGGTGAAGAGAGAATGGCTAAATGCTGAAAAGCGAAAAACCCGCCAAAGCGGGTTTCTCTTAGATGGTGCATCCGGGAGGATGATTCGGCGCCAACGCCTCACCCTGCGGGCCGTTGCTAAAGCAACGTTATCCTCCCCAAGGACACTTTCTTTTTACCACCCGCATGACGATTTCTCTTCGCGATACGGGAGGTTAAACATGGTGCATCCGGGAGGATTCGAACCTCCGACCGCTCGGTTCGTAGCCGAGTACTCTATCCAGCTGAGCTACGGATGCATGACTGTTTTTGCCGCTTGCCTGTTTCACGAATAACAGAAAAGCAAAAACCCGCTAAGGCGGGCTTCTCTTAGATGGTGCATCCGGGAGGATTCGAACCTCCGACCGCTCGGTTCGTAGCCGAGTACTCTATCCAGCTGAGCTACGGATGCATTACTATTTTTACCGCGTGCCGGCTTTGCTAATAAAGCCAGACTTGAAGAATGGTGCATCCGGGAGGATGATTCGGCGCTAGCGCCTCACCCTGCGGGCCGTTGCTTAAGCAACGTTATCCTCCCTGGTAACACTTTCTTTTCTTCCACCCGCTTGGAGATTGCTCTTCGCGACGAGTGAGATTAAGAATGGTGCATCCGGGAGGATTCGAACCTCCGACCGCTCGGTTCGTAGCCGAGTACTCTATCCAGCTGAGCTACGGATGCACAGGAATTCTTTTTTGATACCGTATGGTACGTTGTTACTACCCCACCATACTGCAAAATATGGTGCATCCGGGAGGATTCGAACCTCCGACCGCTCGGTTCGTAGCCGAGTACTCTATCCAGCTGAGCTACGGATGCAAATGGCGGTGAGGCGGGGATTCGAACCCCGGATGCAGCTTTTGACCGCATACTCCCTTAGCAGGGGAGCGCCTTCAGCCTCTCGGCCACCTCACCATACGCTTCTTTCGAATTGTGCCTAACTTGCTTTGGAGAAGCTCATCGGCACTGCGTGGCGCACATATTACTTTCTCCGACTTTTAAGTCAAACAATTTTTCCCAACTCATGCGCGTTTGCACAATTCGCACCCAACATGGGCGATTTCACGGCAAAAAGGGCGTTTTATCAACAGGCAACCGCAACGTCTGCAGCAATAAAGCAGGAAACTAACCGGGAAAATAATCACGAAAAAGAGAGGGGAGAACGAAAGAAGTGGGTAAAACGATGCAGTAGCGTCTCGTCTGGCAACGAGACGCTGCTTCGGAATCAGTAAGTCGTCTGCTGAGACTTCTCGGCCTGAATGCGCTGATAGATTTCTTCACGGTGAACTGAAACCTCTTTGGGGGCGTTCACACCAATACGCACCTGGTTGCCTTTTACCCCTAGCACAGTGACCGTAACCTCATCGCCAATCATGAGGGTTTCACCAACTCGACGAGTCAGAATTAACATTCTTTGCTCCTTGAAAGATTAAAAGAGTCGGGTCTCTCAGTTTCCCCGTCATTATCCATCATATGTGGTGAAAACGTAAGCCGCGCAATCCACAATAAGTGTAAGCAGACTTGGTCCCACCTCAGATAATGGTAAGTTTAGCCGACCAGAAAAACTTTGTTCCCGCAATTGTAACTAAATTGTGTTAGCACAGTATGAAAACGCCATAATCAACAAAGTATTATGGCGTTTGTCCGTGCTATTTATTTATGTTCACAGCTTTGAGGCCACCCAGGCTTCTACGCTGTTTAACGCCGCTGGCAGGGCGTTGATATCCGTCCCCCCCGCCATCGCCATATCAGGGCGACCACCGCCCTTGCCGCCGACCTGCTGCGCCACGTTGCCGATCAACTCGCCGGCTTTCACGCGGTCAGTCAGATCCTTGGTCACGCCTGCGACCAGGCTGACTTTGTCATCAGCCGTCGTCGCCAACACGATAATGGCCGAACCCAATTGATTTTTCAGGTCATCCACCATGGTGCGCAGCATTTTGGCTTCGACATTGTCCAACTGGCTGACCAACAGCTTCACGCCGTTAACCACTTTCGCCTGGCTGGACAGCGACGCGCTTTCCTGCGCCGCCTGCTGATCTTTCAGTTGCTGCAGTTCTTTTTCCAGCACGCGCGTGCGATCGAGCACCGAGCGCACTTTATCGGTCAGGTTGTTGCTGTCGCCCTTCACCAATTGAGCAACGTCTTGCAACAAATCGCTTTGCTGATGCAGCGTAGCGATAGCGCCAGCGCCGGTCACCGCTTCAATACGGCGGATGCCCGCCGCGGTGCCCGATTCGCTCAGAATGCGGAACAGGCCGATATCGCCGGTGCGGCTGGCGTGGGTGCCGCCGCACAGCTCGGTGGAGAAGTCGCCCATGGTCAGCACGCGCACGTTGTCGTCGTACTTCTCACCGAACAGCGCCATTGCGCCCTTCTCTTTCGCGTCTTCCAACGCCATCAGCTCGGTCTGCACCGGCAGGTTACGACGCACCTGCTGGTTAACCAGATCTTCCACCGCACGAATTTGTTCCGGCTTCATCGCTTCAAAATGCGAGAAGTCGAAGCGCAGGTATTTGTCGTTAACCAGAGAGCCTTTCTGCGCAACGTGCTCGCCCAACGTTTGGCGCAGCGCGGCGTGTAGCAGGTGGGTCGCGGAGTGGTTCAGACGGATGCTGTTGCGGCGCTCAGTGTCGATCTGCGCGTCCACGCGATCGTTCAGCTTCAGCGAACCTTGCGCCAGCTTGCCTTGATGGCCGATAGCCTGACCGTATTTCTGGGTGTCGTTGACCACAAACTCGGCGCCGGCGGCTTTCAGCACGCCTTTATCGCCGACCTGGCCGCCGGATTCACCGTAGAACGGCGTCTCGTCCAGCACCACCACCGCCTCTTCGCCGGCGTTGATCTGCTCGACCGGCTGGCCGTCACGGAACAGCGCGATCACCGTCGCCTGCTGCTCGTCATGATCATAGCCGCTGAACTGGCTGCTGCCGTCCACACGGATCAGGCTGTTGTAGTCGGCGCCGAAACCGCTGGATTCGCGCGCGCGGCGGCGCTGCGCTTCCATCGCTTCTTCAAAGCCCGCTTCGTCGACTTTCAGACCGCGCTCGCGGCAGACGTCTGCGGTCAGATCCACCGGGAAGCCGTAGGTGTCGTACAGACGAAAAGCGGTCTCGCCGTCCAGGGTATCGCCCTGCAGCTTGGCCAGCTCTTCGTCCAACAGCGCCAGGCCACGCTCCAGCGTGCGGGCAAACTGTTCTTCTTCGGTTTTCAGCACCTGCTCCACCAGCGATTGCTGGCGTTTCAGCTCGTCGGCCGCCGGGCCCATCACTTCGATCAGCGGCGCCACCAGCTTGTAGAAGAAGGTGTCTTTCGCGCCCAGCATGTTGCCATGACGGATCGCGCGACGAATGATGCGGCGCAGCACGTAGCCGCGGTTTTCGTTAGACGGGATCACACCGTCCGACACCAGGAAGGCGCAGGAACGAATGTGGTCGGCGATAACGCGCAGGGATTTGTTATCCAGATCGGTCGCGCCGGTCACTTTCGCCACGGCGGCGATCAGGGTGCGGAACAGATCGATCTCATAGTTGGAGTTCACATGCTGCAACACCGCCGCGATACGCTCCAGACCCATACCGGTATCCACCGAAGGCTTCGGCAGCGGCAGCATGGTGCCGTCGGACTGACGGTTGAACTGCATGAAAACGATGTTCCAGATCTCGATGTAGCGGTCGCCGTCTTCTTCCGGGCTGCCCGGAGGGCCGCCCCAGATGTGATCGCCGTGATCGTAGAAAATCTCGGTGCACGGGCCGCATGGGCCGGTATCACCCATCTGCCAGAAGTTATCTGAAGCGAAAGGCGCGCCCTTGTTATCGCCGATGCGGATAATGCGCTCGGCCGGTACGCCGATTTGCTTCTGCCAGATGTCGAATGCTTCGTCATCGGTTTCATACACGGTGACCCACAGTCTCTCTTTCGGCAGGTTGAACCAGTTTTCACCGGTCAGCAGTTCCCACGCGTAGCTGATAGCATCGTGCTTGAAGTAATCGCCGAAGCTGAAGTTGCCCAGCATTTCAAAGAAGGTGTGGTGACGAGCGGTATAACCGACGTTTTCCAGGTCGTTATGCTTGCCGCCTGCGCGCACGCAGCGCTGCGAGGTGGTGGCGCGGGAATAGGCGCGTTTGTCGAGCCCCAGGAAAACATCCTTAAATTGGTTCATGCCGGCATTGGTAAACAGCAATGTCGGATCATTGTTAGGCACCAGGGAGCTGCTTGCTACAACCTGATGACCCTTACTATGAAAGAAATCGAGAAACGCTTGACGGATCTCAGCGGTGCTCTTGCTCATAATTTTCCTGGAAAGGCTAGAATAACGACACGTGAGCCGGTGGCGCGTCATCCCGACGATGACAACCAGCTCACGAACAAAAAGTGGGGATAAGATAAATTTTCTTCAGAGGGAAGTAAAACCCCGTGTGCGCTCATTGCGCAAAATCACGGTAAATTGACTGAATTTCTTCTTGGAAGAAGCCGCGATAGAGCAGATAACGCTGCACTTTGGCTTTCTCTTTCCAGTCGGTTGGCAACGCATCGCCAAATTTTCGCTGCGCCACCTGTTTCGCCTGTTCGCACCAGTCGATATCGCATTCCGCCAACGCGTCCTGCACCAGCGCTTTATCCACGCCTTTTTGCATCAGTTCGCTGCGGATGCGCTGCGCGCCATAACCTTTGCGGCTGCGGCTGCCGATGTAGCTGTGGGCGAAACGCTTATCGTCCAGCCAGTTGTGCTGGTAACAGTAGACGATAACCTGATCGATCAGCGCGGGATCTACCGGCTCTTCGGCTACCGGCGGCGACGATGTCGGCGCATGCGGCCCCTTGCCGCCAAACCGGGCTTTCGCCACAAACGGCTGCGCCGCAAGTTTGCGGCGCAGTTCAGCTTCACTATGATCGCGTTGCGACAGCAGGCGCATGGCGCGGCTTAGCAAGTCATTCATCATTCAAGCCTGAATTCAGGGGATGTGCACCACATAAACGGCGGCGCACATCTTCAGCGATTAAAACTGCTCGCTGGTTTCCGCTTCGTCATCTTCGAAGTCGTCACCGGAGGCAGCCACCAGCTCACCGCCGCTGTGCAGCAGCAGGTCGCGCAGTTTCTTATCCAGCTCGGCGGCGATAGCCGGGTTTTCTTTCAGGAAGTTACAGGCGTTCGCCTTGCCCTGACCGATCTTCTCGCCGTTATAGCTGTACCAGGCGCCGGCTTTTTCGATCATCTTGTGCTTCACGCCCAGATCGACCAGCTCGCCACGGCTGTTGATGCCTTCGCCGTACATGATTTGGAACTCAGCCTGTTTGAACGGCGCAGCGATTTTGTTTTTCACCACTTTCACGCGGGTTTCGCTGCCCACCACTTCGTCGCCCTCTTTGATGGCGCCGATACGACGGATATCCAGACGCACCGAAGCATAGAACTTCAGAGCGTTACCACCGGTAGTGGTTTCCGGGTTGCCGAACATCACACCAATTTTCATACGGATCTGGTTGATGAAGATCAGCAGGGTATTGGCATTTTTCAGGTTGCCGGCCAGCTTACGCATCGCCTGGCTCATCATGCGCGCCGCCAACCCCATGTGCGAATCGCCGATTTCACCTTCGATTTCCGCCTTCGGCGTCAACGCCGCCACGGAATCGACGATGATGACGTCAACCGCGCCGGAACGGGTCAGCGCATCACAGATTTCCAGAGCCTGCTCGCCGGTGTCCGGCTGGGAGCACAGCAGGTTGTCGATATCGACGCCCAGCTTCTTCGCATAGATAGGATCCAGCGCGTGCTCGGCATCGATGAACGCACAGGTTTTGCCTTCGCGCTGCGCGGCGGCGATCACCTGCAGCGTCAGGGTGGTTTTACCGGACGATTCCGGGCCGTAGATTTCGACGATGCGGCCCATCGGCAGGCCGCCGGCGCCCAGAGCGATATCGAGTGACAGTGAGCCGGTGGAGATGGTTTCCACGTCCATGGAGCGGTCTTCACCCAGGCGCATGATGGAGCCTTTGCCGAACTGTTTCTCAATCTGGCCCAGTGCCGCAGCTAACGCCTTTTGCTTGTTCTCATCAATAGCCATTTTTGCTCCTTCGTTTCGCAATGCCGGTGTTACCCCACACTGCCACTGAATGTATGTTGTGCAGGAAATGTCACTAATTATACTGTATGGTCATACAGTATCAAGCCTAATTTACAAAAATTCGTCGATGGCGGTTTGCAGCGCGAAAATCGTCGCCTGCAGCCGTACCGCATCGCGGTCGCCCTCGAATTGCATCTTGCGCGACAGCCCCCGGCCATCGCTGCTGGCGAAGCCGAACCACACGGTGCCGACCGGCTTTTCCGCGCTGCCGCCGTCCGGGCCGGCGATGCCGCTCACCGACAGCGCCAGATCGGCCTGCGCCGCCCGCAGCGCCCCTATGGCCATCTCGCGCACCACCTCTTCGCTGACCGCGCCATGCGCCGCCAACGTCGCTTCGCTCACCCCCAGCAGGTCATGCTTCGCCGCATTGCTGTAGGTCACGAATCCGCGATCAAAATAGGCGGAGCTGCCCGCGACATCGGTAATGGCCTTGGCGATGCCGCCGCCGGTGCAGGATTCCGCGCAGGTGATCCAGCGGCCCTGCGCCTTCAGTTTTTCCCCTGCCAGCACGCTGAGCCGGCGCAGTTGGTTTTGACTCATAACCCCTCCCTCGCGAATTCAGGTATATGCGCCCGATAGTAACATTTATCAAGGCGGCGCGGCGGCTGGCGCGCAGAAATGCGCAGCGCCTCGCAGGAGGTGCGGTTTTAAGCGCCCGGCCAAGCTGCTAGTATCAAAAGAAGCGCCCCATCGAGCGGCGGCGCACCAGCACAAGGAACATCACGGAGGCGGCATGCTGCGGCGGCGGCCTCAGGGCGCACCAGAAGAGATTAGGATGATAGAGTGAAAAAAACGTTGGGCGTATTTTTGCCGTTGTACACCACCACCCTGCTGCTGCTGTTGGGCTCAGGCCTGCTCACTACCTACGTCTCGCTGCGGCTGACCTCCATTCACGTCAGCAGCGCGCTGATCGGCGCCATCATCGCCGCCAACTACATCGGGCTGGTGATCGGCGGCAAGGTCGGCCACTTTCTCATCGCCCGCGTCGGGCATATCCGCGCCTACGTGGCCTGCGCCGGCATCATCACCGCCGCGGTGCTGGGCCACGGCCTGACGGAGTTCATTCCCGCCTGGGTCGCGCTGCGCCTGGTGATCGGCCTATGCATGATGTGTCAGTACATGGTGCTGGAGAGCTGGTTGAACGACCAGGCGGAATCCAACCAGCGCGGCATGGTGTTCGGCTTCTATATGGCGGCGACCTATCTCGGCATGTCGCTGGGCCAGATCGTGCTGATGCTGCAAAGCAATCTGGGCATCGCCACGCTGCTGGTGATCGCGCTGTGCTTCGCGCTCTGTCTGGTGCCGATCGCTCTGACTACCCGCACCAATGCGCGCCACATGTCGCCGGCGCCGATGGAACTGCGTTATTTTGTCGGCGCCATTCCCAAGGTGCTGGCCACCACGCTGGTGATCGGCATGGTCGTGGGCTCGTTTTACGGGCTGGCGCCGGTCTACGCCAGCCTGCAGTCCTTAACCACTCAGCAAACCGGCCTGTTCATGGCGCTCTCCATCTTCGCCGGGCTGGTGGCGCAATTCCCGCTCAGTTGGCTGTCGGATCGCTATAACCGCCCCTTGCTGATGCGCCTCAACGCCATTCTGCTGATCGTGGCGGCGCTGCCGCTGGCGCTGCTGCCGCACATCGATTTTCCGCTGCTGCTGGCGGTAGGATTCGTCGTCAGCATGCTGCAGTTTACGCTCTACCCGCTGGCGGTGGCGCTGGCCAACGATCTGATCGAGCCGGAGCGCCGCGTCTCGCTGGCCGCCTGTCTGCTGATGGCGTTCGGCGTCGGTGCCAGCATCGGGCCGTTGGCGGTCGGCGCGCTGATCGAGCCGCTTGGCGGCAATATTCTGTACGCCTTCTTTGCCCTGTGCGGCGTGCTGCTGGCAGCCCTGAGCCGGACGGCCAAAGCAGAGGAACCGCAGCTGGCGCAGGACGCGCCGGTGCCGCATATTGCGCTGCCGGACAGCCTCGCCAGCTCGCCGCTGTCACCGGCGCTCAATCCAACCTTCGATGAGCAGATCATTCACGACACCATGCCGCCGCCGGAAGCGGCGCCCGATGTCGAGGAGCCGCAGCCCGAAGAACAGGAAGCGGAACCCTCAGCTCAGGGGGCGGATCCGGAAGAAGACACCGGTCTGAAAAAGGCGCACGCCATGCTGTAAATGACTGCGTTACAGATCCCGGAAAGAGCCCAGCAGAAAACCGCGTTCGGCGATCGCCGCTTTCAGCGTCGGCGCGGTCAACACATCCAGCTCGGCGAGGCGCGGATGGCAGTATTGGCTCTGCAGGATCGTCGCGTCGAGGAAGGCCGGGTGGCACATCATTTCCAATGACTCGGCGCCCTGCTCGTCGGCGCGCGCCAACCGCTGCAAGAACAAGGCCTCGGAAATCATTTCACCGTAGAATCCCGCGTCAAACGCGTCGGTGCTGCAGGGAGTCTGCAACGCAATGTCGCGCCGTTTCGCCTCTTCGCGATCGATGCGCAGCGGCAGCTCATGCGCCAGCGCGAACGCCTCCACCAGCGGGTAAATCTGCGGCTGCATATGCACATGGTGGTGGCTGTCAATGTGCGTCGGCGGCCTGCCGAACAGCGTCACGAACCGCGCGAACTGGCGCTGCAGCTCTTCCTGAATCTCGTCCAACTGCAGCTCGCCGGCCTCGGCGCGGCGCCACAGCCATTTGCCCAATTCGCCGCGCTCGTTGACCAGCGAAGGCATGGCGCCCAGCGGCCTGCCATGGGTCAAAACGAAGTGCAGCCCGATCGGCAATCCGGGATATTGCCGGCTGAGCGCTGCAGCATGCTCCGCGCCGCCGCCGTTCACCATTGCCGTGGTGGAGGAAACGACGCCATGCTGATACGCCTCGATAACGCCATAGTTCTGTCCTTTGCTCAGACCGAAATCGTCGGCATTCACGATCAGTAGTTTTTCCATAGTGGCTCCCGCGGGATGAATTTTTGGCAAGGGAGGGCCGACCGACCGGTGCGGCATTCCCCTTCGCTAAGATAAAAATCAAATGATTAACCGACCGGCGCCCTGAAGCTCATCGGCATATCGACGTTGATACTGATCGGGAGCGGCCCTAAAGAGGGCCGTAACACTTTTTTCGGTAGTTGCCCGGGGTCACGTCGGTGAGCCGCTTGAAGTTTTTAATGAACAGGCTGACATCGCCATAGCCGGAATCAAAGGCGATGTCGGAGACCGAATAGTTGGTGACCTCCAGCTGCGTCTTGGCGAAGTTGATGCGGATCTCATTGATCACCTGCATCGGCGTCTTCTGGTAGTAGCGCCGCATCGCCCGGGTCAGGTACTCCTGAGTTTTCCCCGACAGCGCCACCATGTTCGCCAACGCCCGCTCGCCGAACATCGCCTTGTCATGCATGCCGGCGAGGGTGTTCTTCAGCCACTGCGGGATATCATCGCCGCCGTCGGTGTCTTCTTTATAGTGACGAATACGGCTGATCACGTAGAAGGTCAGCGTTTCGAGAAATTCGGCGAAATCGTCCTCGCGAAACTGCGGCGAACTCACCACCGATTCGATATAGGCCAAAAACTCGCTTCTCAGGCTGTAGGCCTGCGAGGCGACAAAGCAGCGCGGCAGTTGCTGCAAATAGTGCTCTTCAAAGAACGCTTTGCTGACCGCCACGTTGAAGATTTTCGTCGCGCCGAACTCGTAAAAGCTCTGGTGGTAGGAGCCGATAGGGATAAAGACGAAATCCCCGCGTTCCAGCAGCACCCGCTTGCCGTTGATCTCCTGATAGCATTTGCCGCTCAGCACGATGGTGAATTCGTAATAGTCGTGCTGATGCAGCCCGGTGGCGCTTTCCACCTTGTTATAGATAAACAGGTGAAAGTCTTTGCAGTTAAAGAAATCCTGCTCGCGAATCAGCTTCACGTCGTTCGCACTCAGCGAAATTCGGTTATCGGACACGGCCCCGGCCTCCCGTTAGTCAAATCCGTTGCGTCTGGCCGCCTCGGCAAACCAGTAGCCGCTTTTTTTGATGGTGCGCCGCTGCTCCGCCCGATCCAGCCGCACCAGCCCATAACGATTCTTGTAGGCGTTCAGCCAGGACCAGCAGTCGATAAAGGTCCACAGATGATAGCCCTTGCACTGCGAGCCTTCCGCCAGCGCGCGGTGCAGCCACTTCAGGTGATCGCGAATAAACTCGATGCGGTAATCGTCCTCCACCCGCCCATCGGCGCCGATAAACGCCTCTTCGCCCTCAACGCCCATGCCGTTTTCGGAAATATAACAAGGCAGATTGCCGTAGTTCTCTTTTAGATCCATCAGAATGTCGTACAACCCCTTCTCATAGATCTCCCAGCCGCGATGCGGATTGATTTTGCGGCCCGGCATTGCATAGTAACTGAACAAGTCCTCCGGCAGCGCGATCGGCTCCCCGGCGCGGCGCCCCGCTTTCGCCTGCACCCTTCGCGGCTGGTAGTAGTTGACGCCGAGGATATCCACCACGCCGCCTTCGAGCAGTTGCGCGTCCTGCGGTTCGCAGTAAGGCATCAGCCCATGCTGCGCCAACAGATGCAGCAACGCCGCCGGATAACGCCCTTTGGCGACCGGGTCGAGAAAGCTGCGATTGAGCAACAGATCGGCGTCGTGTGCGGCCTGCAGATCCTCCGGCGCGTCGGAGCGCGGATAGGTTGGGCTCAGGTTCAAAATGATGCCGATGCTCCCCGGCAGCCCCCGCGCTCTGAAACGTTGCACCGCCATGGCGTGCGCCAGCACGCTGTGATACGCCACGGTGACCGCCCGTTTGAAGTCCACCACGCAAGGGTAATGCAAGTCATTCAGGTAACCGGCCTCTACCGGCACGATCGGCTCGTTGAAGGTGAACCAGTGGGTAACCCGATCGCCAAACAGGCCGAAGCAGATGTCGGCGTAACGCGCATAGGCGTCGATCACCGCCCGGCTTTCCCAGCCGCCGCGCTGCTGCATGCACAGCGGCATATCGAAGTGGTAGAGATTGATAAACGGGGTGATGCCCTGCGCCAACAGCTCGTCGATCATCGCGTTGTAGAATGCCGCCGCCTGCGGGTTCACCTCGCCGTCCCCGTCCGGGATCAGCCGTGACCACGAGATCGAGGTTCTGAAGGTATTGTGGCCCAGCGTTTTGAGCAGCCCGATATCGGTGCGGAAATGGTCATAAAAGGTCGAGGCCTCGGTCGGCCCCACCCGATCGTGAAAGCGCTCGGGCGCGATCTCGTACCAATAGTCGAAGATGTTGCGGCTCTTGCCATCGCGCGCGGCCGCCCCTTCAGACTGCGGCGCGGAGGTGGCGCTGCCCCACCAAAACCCGTCGGCAAATTGATATTCCATATTTGCGTCCCTCGCGGGGCGACCGCGCCGCCCCGTTCCACAGTTAGAATTTCAGCGCCTTGGCGATGTCTTCTTCGCTTTCCGTCGCCGCATCGATCTGGCTTTGCGCCTTGTTGGAAATCGCCACGAACGGCAGATAAATCACGGTGGCGACCGCCAGGTTGAACAAGCTCAGCAACAGGGCCATGATGCTGCCGTTGGTGTTGAAGAACGCTCCCAGGCCGACCGGCATGGTCCAGGGCGCGAAGTTAGTGATCGGCGGGATCAGCCCGGAGTAGTAAGCCAGCGAGGTGATGAGGGTCAGCACCGGCTGCACCAGGATGAACGGAATAAACATCACCGGGTTCATGATCACCGGCAAACCGAACAGGATAGGTTCGTTGATCTGGAAAATGCCGGATGGCGTCGCCAGTTTGGCGACCTGGCGGTAATCTTCGCGGCGCGAGGCGATGAAGATGGCGATGATCAGGCCCAGCGTC
Organism: Serratia sp. CY55921; assembly: GCF_052167655.1. NCBI lineage: Bacteria > Pseudomonadati > Pseudomonadota > Gammaproteobacteria > Enterobacterales > Yersiniaceae > Serratia > Serratia sp. CY55921. The sequence continues at coordinate 52,780 of NZ_JBJNMU010000002.1, forward strand.
GAACCGGTGCCGCCGAGGTAAATATAAGAGTCGACGAACGGTTTCGCCCACATGTGGAACTCTTTGCCGGCGGCCACCGCCGCCTCGACCGAACCGTATTTATTGTACAGCTCCACGTTTTCCAGCGCGAAAGGCGTCATGATGCCGCTGTCCAGCGCCGCCAGCGCCATGGAACCGTGTACCCCAAAGAACCACAGCAGCGAAGAGAAAAGCACGTATACCCAGCCCACTACGCTGCCCATCTTGGCCAGCGGCGCCGAAATGCCGTCCATGATGATCTGGTGGAAGTTGGTGCCCCAGTGCGCCAGCGCGAACGCCACCAGCCCCATGATGGAGAGGATGATGAAGCCGGGGATCAGCGCCGAGAAGGAGCGCGACACCGAAGCCGGCACGCTGTCCGGCAGGCTGATCACCCAGTTGCGCCGCACGATGAAGGCAAACATCTCAGCCACCGCCAGCCCGATCACCATACCGGAAATGATGTTGGCGCCGCCCAGCCAATTGGCGCCCACCGCATAGGCCTCGCCGACGTTGAACGGCGTGACGGTCATGAAGGCCGCCACCGCCAGCAACGCCGAGGCCAGGGGATCGACCTTGCGCTCTTCGGCCAGCGCCATGCTGATAAAGAACGGCGTCATCAGGGACATGATCCCCAACGTACCGTTGTAAACGCTGCCGCCAATACTCTTCAGGCTATTGAGCGTCTCGATGGTGGAGGCGTCCAATCGCACGCCCAGCGAATAGAAGAACGATCCCTCGCCAAAGCTCAGGAACACGTTGTTGATCAACACGAACATCGCCCCGGTCAAGGTCAGCGGCATCAGGCGGATAAAGCCGTTTTTGATGGCGTTGACGTGGGGCTGCTTACCGATTTTTACGGCGAAAGGCAGGATAACCTTCTCGAGCGAGGCAATGAGGGTATTCACGGCGGCCTCCTGTTATTGGTTGGCTTTCTTGATGGCGGCCACCGCGGCCTTCAGCACGCCCAGCCCATCGACCTTGCCGTACAGCAGCGGATCGATGACTTCAACAGGTTTATTGGGCAACTGTTTCTGCACTTCCGGCAGGGTGTAGGCGATCTGCGGCCCCAGCAGGATCAGATCCGCTTCAACCCCCTTCTCCGCGGCCAGCGCTTCCGGATAGGCGGCGATGATCACCGGTACTTCATATTTTTCGGCCTGCGCCTTCATTTTTGATACCAACAGGGAAGTGGACATACCGGCAGAACAAAACAGATAGATTTTTTTCTTTTCCATACCAAGCACCTCAGATAATCAAAAAAACCCGGTGTTATTTGTATGCCAGATGCAATCACGATTGCTTCACGCATATTCCTTATGAAAATTTCCGTCACGTTGCCCTGGTTACAGACAGTATACGGAGCATGAAAAAAGGATCGGTAAGCCAGAAGGAGACAGAACCGTCTCTCATTGACCTGATGGATTGACCCTCTTCACATTTCGCACAAAAAAATAGTGTGACCGGGCTCTCAAATAACCGATAAAAACTCAGAATATTCGTAATAAATAATCAAATAACAATTATAAACAGCAAGTTATAAACTCGCTGAGAATTTAAGGGTTTATTTACGTCTGAACAAACGGCGAGGGAATAAAAATAGTTCAAGCTTGATTCGCCTGCTGCCATCCGAACGCGATGGCAGGCGAAGAGGATTACGTGGGCAGACGCAGCAACTCAATCACCGTGGCCAGCGCCACGGAATGGTTTCTGCGGTTGGGGTAATAGAGGTAAAAACCGGGAAACGGCGCGCACCAATCGGCCAGCACCCGCCGCAGCCGCCCGCTCGCCAGGTATTCCTCTGCCTCCTGCTCGATGGCAAAAGCGATGCCGACGTTCGCCAGCGCCGCCTGCACCATCATCCTGCCGTCATCGAGTATCAACGGGCTGTTGACCGCCACGGAAAACCGCTGCTCCCCCTGCTGAAAGGCCCATTTGTAGCGCTCGCCTGAAGAAGCTTTGCGCCAACCGATGCAGCGATGCTGCAGTAAATCCTGCGGGTGCGTCGGTTCACCGTGCCGTTGAAAGTAATCCGGCGTGGCGACGATGGCAAAACGCAGATCCGGCGTCAGGCGCACCGCGCGCATATCGTTGTGCAGATCCTCGCCGAGCCGGATGCCAGCGTCAAAGCCTTGCTCGACGATGTTGGCGAACCCCTCGTCCGCCACCACTTCCAGCGTAATGCCGGGGTATTCGCTGGCCAGCCGTCCCAGATGCGGCACGATGGCGAGATCGATCGCCGAACGCGGCGCGTTGATACGCACCAGGCCGCGTGGCCCTTCGCGAAACGCATTCAGGCTCTCCAGCGCGGCGTCGATGTCGGTAAAAGCCGGCACCAGCTGCGCCAGCAGATGCTCTCCGGCCTCCGTCGGCGAGACGTTACGGGTGGTGCGGTTCAGCAGGCGAATGCCCACCTGCGCTTCAAGTTCGCGCAGGGTGTGGGTCAGCGTCGGCGGCGTCACGCCCAATCGGGCGGCGGCGCGGCGGAAGCTGCGTTCACTGGCGATAGCCACGAAGGCCGCCAGGCCGGACAGTTCGGGTTTCTTCATGCTATTGATATAAATTATCTAATAGTGAGATGAATTTTTAGCGGATAGTTATCCGTCATCTAACAACATAGCATTGCGATCGAACCCATTACCAGGTATCGATGCGATGATTAATGCTACAGCTCCAACCCATGAAACGCCGCGCCGTCTGGCGGGCAAAGTCGTACTGGTGAGCGGCGGCGGCACCGGCATCGGCCGCGCCGCCGCGCTGGCCTATGCCCGCGAAGGCGCCAACGTGGCGCTGGCCGGCCGGCGCGCGGCGGAGATCGAAGCCACGGCGCGCGATATCGCGCTGGCTGGCGGCGATGCCCTGCCCATCGTGACCGACGTCTCCCAAGAAGACGATATCCGCCGGCTACTCGCCGCGGTGACCGCCCACTACGGCCGGCTCGACGTCGCTTTCAACAACGCCGGCATCATCGGCAACTTCGCCCCCATCACCGAACAGAGCAGCGAGGATTTTGACCGGGTGATTGCCATTAACCTCAGAGGCGTCTGGCTGGCGATGAAATACGAGATTGAAACCTTCCTGGCTCAGCGGTCGGGCGGCGTGATCATCAACACCTCCTCCTGGCTGACCCACGGCGCGCTGGCCGGCTCATCCAGCTACTCCGCCAGCAAAGGGGCGCTCGATGCGATGATCCGCGCGGTGGCGCTCGAATACAGCGGCCAGGGCATCCGCGTCAACAACATCAACCCCGGCATCATCGACACGCCGATGGCGCGCGGCAGCGTAGCCGACAGCGCGGCGTTCGCGCCCTTTATCGCCCATACGCCCGCCGGCCGCCTGGGCGAATCGGAAGACATCGGCGATGTGGCGCTGTGGTTGGCGACGGACGAGGCCCGCTTCATCACCGGCCAAAGCCTGCTGGTGGACGGCGGTTACACCATCGCCGGCATGCGCTGAGGAGACGATGCCATGAACTACGTTCGGCTTGGCGACAGCGGCCTGAAAGTGTCTCGTCTCTGCCTGGGCTGCATGACCTATGGCGATCCGGCCTGGCGCCCCTGGGTGCTGAAGGAAGATGAAGCGCGCCCCTTTATCCGCGAAGCGCTGGAAGCGGGCATCAATTTTTTCGATACCGCCAACATTTACTCCGGCGGAGAAAGCGAGCGCATTCTCGGCCGCGCCCTGAAGGCGTTCGCACGCCGCGAAGACGTGGTGATCGCCACCAAGGCCTACTTTCCGATGGACGCGCAGCCGAACAGCCGAGGGCTGTCGCGCAAGCACCTGCTGCACAGCGTCGACGCCTCTTTGCAGCGGTTGGGGACGGATTACCTCGATCTGTTTGTGCTGCACCGCTTCGACACCGAAACGCCGATCGAAGAAACCGCCGACACCCTCGACGGCCTGGTACGGGCGGGCAAGATCCGCTATCTCGGCGCCTCCTCGCTGCACGCCTGGCGCCTGATGAAAATGCTGGCCTTTCAGCGTCAGCACCGCCTGGCGCCGTTTATTTCGCTGCAAGGCCAATACAACCTGGTGACGCGTGAAGATGAAGAGGAGCTGATCCCCCTGTGTCTGGAGGAGGGGCTCAGCCTGACGCCCTGGTCGCCGCTGGCCCGCGGCGTGCTGGCCGGTTCCGGCAACGCCGGCACGCTGCGCGCCGCCACCGACGAACAGGCGCCCCGTTGGTACGGCGGCAGAAACGAAGTAGAACGCACCGTCGCAGCGGTAGCGGAGGTGGCGGCCACGCGCGGCGTTCCACCGGCGCAGATCGCGCTGGCCTGGCTGCTGGCCAAACCCGGCGTGGCGTCACCGCTGGTGGGCATGTCCAAGCCGCACCATCTGCAGGATGCGCTAGCGGCGCTTAATCTCAGCTTATCGCCGCAAGACGTGGCCGCGCTGGAGGCGCCGATGGCGCACGCTGCCCGCCCCGATCGCTGGTAGCCCCTTTTCCGTCATTCCAGGAGAGAAGACATGTCATATGCGCTTACCGCGCGAGCAGCGTTGTTCACCCTCGCCGCCGCACTCCCCCTGACCACTCCGGCGCAGGCCGCCGCCAATACCCACTGCGCCGAAAGCAGCATGACGCTGCCGCCCGGCGCGCTTTATCCCAACGGCATCGCCCGCGCGGCGGACGGCACGCTGTATGTCGGCCTGATCACCAGCGGCAACGTGCTGCGCAAGCGGCCGGGTAAAGCGTGGGAAACCTTTTTCCCTGGCGCTGACACGGTGTTCGCCTCAAACGCGCTGCGGCTGGACGAACGGCGCGGGTTGCTGTGGGGCAATTCGCCGGACTTCCTTTCCGGCGGCAAATCGCGCGCCAACCGCATCTATGCGCTGAACGTCGCCGATGGCACGCTCAACCGCAGCCTGGCGCTGCCGACGGGGGAAATGGGCAACGATATCGTGCTCGGCGCAGACGGTACGGTGTACGTGACAGAAACCCGAGGCGGCGGCATCCTGCGCCTGCGGCCGGGCGAAGCGGCATTCAGTACGCTGTTTCAGGATGCGCGGTTGGCGGCTCCGAGCGGGCTGGGCGCCGCCGGGATCGTGCTGCTCGACGATCGGCTGATGGCTGTCGCCAATTTCGGCACCGGTAAGCTTTACACTCTCAGCTATCACGATCCAAAGCCGCAGCTGACGGAAATGCAGCTGCCGCGCCTGATTGAAAACCCGGACGGAATGGGATTGGCGCCGGACGGCGCATTGATCGTGCTGGAGAACGGGATCCAGAGCGGCCAAGGGCGGATCCTGCGGATCGCGTTGCCAAAAGCGACCGGCATGCATCGGATTGAGGTTTTGCGCGAAGGCATGGAGTCGCCGGTCAACCTGACTATCACCCCACAAGGCTGCGCCTTCGTCAGCGAGTCGCGCATCCGCCACCGCCTGCTGCCCGGCCATGAAACCGAAGTGCCCGACAGCTTCCGCATCTATCAACTGCCCTTGCCTCTCACCGCCGCGCAATAACCTCTACGCCGCCTCAGCGGGCGGCCACTCGCGTTGTATCGTTAACATCCAATAAATTGAAACTATTTACTTCGATGCCATTAATCATACTTATGATTAATCCTAACTTAACAACCTGATTTTAATTAAATTGTTCCGCCGCGTATCGCTGATTATACTTGCCTTATCTCCCGCCTCATTTACCGAGCGTAAGCATGAGCCGATACCATGTTTCCAGCAGCGAAGGCCAATATGAGAAAGAATCCGGCGAGCAAGTTCTAGCCAACAAGCTGGGTATTGCCGATAGCAATGAACTCGACGATGCCGAATTGGTATTGCTGGAACAGCTCTACCATTCCGTTTTCGAACAGCATTTTCCGTTAGGGAAAATCACCGTCGAGATGATCAAGGGCTGGCATCGCCGCTGGTTAGGCAATATCTATGCATGGGCTGGACAAGCAAGAACTGTCAATATCAGCAAAGGGGGCTTTATGTTTGCCCCTTCGACGCGATTGCCCAAACTACTGGACGATTTCGAGGTGGAATACCTGGCTCGTTACACACCTTGCTCAGCCATGAGCGAAGAACAGCTGATAGAAGCGATTGCAATAATCCATGTTGAACTGATACTCATACATCCCTTCAGAGAAGGGAATGGCCGTTTGTCACGGCTGTTGGCCGATGTGATGGCGGTTCAGGGCGGGCATAAACCGTTGGATTATCAAAGCTGGGAACAAAACAGAGCCCAATATATCTCAGCGATTCACTCAGGTATGAACATGAACTACGAACCGATGAAACACTGGGTCAGTCAAGCACTAAGAAGGTATTAGGCAAGGCGTAAATGAGCAAATTTTTTACGCGCTTCTTCTAAAGAAGCTTCAACTCTGGCTGAGGGTTGACCTGTTTCAACCGCCGTTGATGTCGCCACGGAACGCGCAATGTCCGTACGGGACGGCTTAGCATAACCCACCTGCACTTTTTTGCTGTTACTCATGACAACCTCTGTTCGCAAATTTGCTGAAGACATTATATCAAGGAATGTACAGGACTTCATTCCCTTGCCTCTCACTCCCGAGCAATAGCTTCACCACCACTCCGGGCGGCCACTTGCGTTGTTGCCCGCAGGCGAACAACAATCTCACCGCGTTACAAACCCGCCTTGCGCAGCGCTTCCCATTTTTACCTGTGACAGCCGATTGCCCGCTGGGCTAGTATAAGCGTCTGTGCAAACCTCAGGTTTGAGTGCGCCGTTTGGCGTTTTGATGATTTGATTTGCGCCGCCCGCCAAGCGCTGAGTGGGGCGACGCCTGCTGAAACAATGTGATAGCGAATGACGACAATGAAAATCACAGTTCCCTTTACATTCAATGGATTGGAAAAATAATCGCATGAATAGCACCGATAAACTCGATTCGCACACGCCGATGATGCAGCAGTACCTGCGCCTCAAGGCCCAGCATCCTGAAATCCTGCTGTTCTACCGCATGGGTGACTTCTACGAGCTGTTTTACGACGACGCCAAGCGCGCTTCCCAACTGCTGGATATCTCGTTGACCAAACGCGGCGCCTCGGCGGGCGAGCCGATCCCGATGGCCGGCGTGCCGCACCACGCGGTGGAGAACTACCTGGCCAAGCTGGTTCAACTCGGCGAATCCGTCGCCATCTGTGAACAGATCGGCGATCCGGCCACCAGTAAAGGGCCGGTCGAGCGCAAAGTGGTACGCATCGTCACCCCCGGCACCATCACCGACGAAGCGCTGCTGCAAGAGCGCCAGGACAACCTGCTGGCGGCGATCTGGCAGGATGCGCGCGGCTTCGGTTACGCCACGCTGGACGTGAGCTCCGGCCGCTTCCGCGTCGCCGAGCCGCAGGATCTAGAGACCATGGCCGCCGAGCTGCAGCGCACCAATCCGGCCGAGCTGCTCTACCCGGAAACCTTCGAACAAATGGCGCTGATCGAACAACGCCACGGCCTGCGCCGCCGTCCGCTGTGGGAATTCGAACTGGAGACCGCACGCCAACAACTCAACCTGCAGTTCGGCACCCGCGATTTGACCGGCTTCGGCGTCGAGCAGGCGCATCAGGCGCTGCGCGCCGCCGGCTGTCTGTTGCAGTACGTGAAAGATACCCAGCGCACTTCGCTGCCGCACATTCGCGGCATCACCATGGAGCGTCAGCAGGACGGCATCATCATGGACGCCGCCACCCGCCGCAACCTGGAGCTGACGCAGAGCCTGTCCGGCGGCAGCGACAACACGCTGGCGGCGATCCTCGATCGCACAGTCACGCCGATGGGCAGCCGCATGCTGAAACGCTGGCTGCACATGCCGACCCGAGACATCAAGGTGCTGACCGCCCGCCAGCAGGCGATCGGCGCATTGCAGGAACGGTTCGCCGATCTGCAGCCTTCGCTGCGCCAGGTGGGCGATCAGGAGCGAATTTTGGCGCGCCTGGCGCTGCGCACCGCGCGGCCACGCGATCTGGCCCGCATGCGTCATGCTTTCCAGCAACTGCCGGACATCCGCGCGCTGCTGCAAGATGTGGATACGCCGCATGTGCAGCAACTGCTATCTCAGGTAGGCCAGTTCGACGAGCTGCGCGAACTGCTGGAACGCGCGATCGTTGAATCGCCGCCGGTGCTGGTGCGCGATGGCGGCGTGATCGCCCCCGGTTACAACAGCGAGCTGGACGAGTGGCGCGCGCTGGCCGACGGCGCCAGCGACTACCTCGATCGGCTGGAGATCCGCGAACGTGAAAAGCTGGGGCTGGATACGCTCAAAGTCGGCTTCAACGGCGTACACGGCTACTACATCCAGGTGAGCCGCGGCCAGAGCCACCTGGTGCCGATCCACTATGTACGTCGCCAGACGCTGAAAAACGCCGAGCGCTACATCATCCCGGAATTGAAAGAGTACGAAGACAAGGTACTCACCTCCAAGGGCAAAGCGCTGGCGATCGAGAAAAGCCTGTACGACGAGCTGTTCGATCTGCTGCTGCCGCACCTGGCGGAACTGCAACAAAGCGCCGCCGCGCTGGCCGAGCTGGACGTGCTGGCCAACCTGGCCGAGCGCGCCGACACCCTGAACTACGGCTGCCCGGTCATGAGCGAACAACCGGGGATCCGCATTACCGAAGGCCGCCACCCGGTGGTGGAGCAGGTGCTGAGCGAACCGTTTATCTCCAACCCGCTCTCCCTGTCGCCACAGCGCCGCATGCTGATCATCACCGGTCCGAACATGGGCGGTAAAAGTACCTATATGCGGCAAACGGCGCTGATTGTGCTGATGGCGCACATCGGCAGCTACGTTCCGGCTGCCAAAGCCACCATCGGCCCGGTGGATCGCATCTTCACCCGCGTCGGCGCGGCGGACGATCTGGCTTCCGGCCGTTCCACCTTCATGGTGGAGATGACCGAAACCGCCAATATTCTTCACAACGCCACCGAGCACAGCCTGGTGTTGATGGATGAGATCGGCCGTGGCACCTCCACCTACGACGGCCTGTCGCTGGCCTGGGCCTGCGCCGAGAACCTGGCCAACCGCATCAAAGCGATGACGCTGTTCGCCACCCACTACTTCGAGCTGACGACGCTGCCGGAAAAAATGGAAGGCGTGGTCAATGTGCATCTGGACGCGCTTGAGCACGGCGACACCATCGCTTTTATGCACAGCGTGCAGGACGGTGCCGCCAGCAAAAGCTATGGCCTGGCGGTCGCCGCGCTGGCCGGCGTGCCGCGCGACGTCATCAAGCGCGCCCGCCAAAAGCTTCGCGAGCTGGAATCCATCTCCAGCCACACCGCGTCGGGCAGCGTTGATGCCACCCAGATGACGCTGTTGCAGGAAGAGACTTCGCCGGCGGTAGAAGCCCTGGAGGCGCTGGATCCGGATTCCCTGTCGCCGCGCCAGGCGCTGGAATGGATCTACCGGCTGAAAAATATGGTGTAGTCAGACGCCAAACGCGGGCATAAAAAAACGGTGAGCATCATGCTCACCGTTTTTATTTGATGCGGTTCAACAACCGGCGTTATTCGCGGAACAGCGCCTCAATGCTCAGGCCCTGCATCTGCAGAATCTCACGCAGGCGACGCAGACCTTCAACCTGAATCTGACGGACGCGTTCACGCGTCAGGCCAATCTCCCGGCCCACGTCTTCCAGCGTCGCCGCTTCATAGCCCAGCAGGCCGAAACGACGCGCCAACACTTCACGCTGTTTGGCGTTCAGTTCGAACAGCCATTTGACGATGCTTTGCTTCATATCGTCGTCTTGCGTGGTGTCTTCAGGCCCGTTGTCCTTCTCGTCGGCCAAAATGTCCAGCAGCGCTTTCTCCGAATCCCCGCCCAACGGCGTATCCACCGAGGTGATGCGCTCATTCAGGCGCAGCATGCGGCTGACGTCATCCACCGGCTTGTCGAGTTGCTCGGCAATCTCTTCAGCGCTCGGTTCATGATCCAGTTTATGGGAAAGCTCGCGCGCGGTGCGCAGATAAACATTCAGTTCTTTGACGATATGGATAGGCAAACGAATGGTGCGGGTTTGGTTCATGATCGCCCGTTCAATCGTCTGACGGATCCACCAGGTTGCGTAAGTGGAGAAACGGAAACCGCGTTCCGGGTCGAATTTTTCCACCGCGCGGATCAGACCGAGGTTACCCTCTTCGATCAGATCCAGCAGCGCCAGACCGCGGTTGCTGTAGCGGCGGGCGATTTTCACCACCAGCCGCAGGTTGCTTTCAATCATGCGACGGCGGGACGGCACGTCACCGCGCAGAGCACGCCGCGCAAAATAGACCTCTTCCTCTGCGGTCAACAGAGGTGAATAACCGATCTCACCCAGATAGAGCTGCGTCGCATCCAATACGCGTTGCGTAACGCCTTGAGACAACAGCTCTTCTTCCGCTAAATCGTTCTCGCTGGCCTCTTCTTCTACCAGCGCTTTTTCATCAAACGACTCAGCCTCAGCTCCATTCTCGTCGAAATCCGCATCATCATGTAACTCGTTAACTTTCAGCGTATTTTGGCTCATATGCTGCTCCTACCCGTGATACCGCGAGCAGAATCTCAGCGTATTCTGCCCAATCTATCGCTGCGGAAGATAACGCAGCGGGTTTACGGATTTCCCCTTGTAACGAATTTCAAAATGCAAACGTACTGAACTGGTACCGGAGCTACCCATGGTGGCTATTTTTTGACCCGCCTTCACTTCTTGTTGTTCCCGGACCAGCATTGTGTCGTTATGAGCGTAGGCGCTCAGGTAATCATCATTATGTTTGATGATGATTAGATTACCGTAACCCCGTAAAGCGTTGCCTGCATACACTACGCGACCATCGGCGGTAGCGAAGATAGGCTGCCCACGGGAACCGGCGATATCGACGCCCTTATTCCCACCTTCTGATGAGGAAAAGTTATCAATAATCTTGCCGTCAGTCGGCCATCTCCAGGTACTGACCGGAGCGCTGTTGCTGACGGTGCTGCTCACTGGTGGAGCGGCTTCCGGTGCGGTAACAGGCGCAGTCGCGGTCCCAACCGCTGCGGCGCCCGCTGCAGGTAACATCTTACCTACATTCTGTTTACCCGAGTTTTCAGAATACGCGTTAGTTGATTGAGAATCAACCGTTGCCGTCTGGATCTGGGTGCTGGAAGGTGGCTTCGGAACACCGCTTTTGGTCGCGTCAGTCGTCGCCAGCATACCGCCGCCGCCATTGGCAGAACCATTACCAAGTTGAATGGTTTGGCCAACATTCAGGCTGTAAGGCTCGGGAATATTGTTGCGCTGCGCCAGGTCGCGGAAATCGTTGCCGGTGATCCAGGCGATGTAAAACAGCGTATCACCGCGCTTGACCGTATAGGTGTCGCCGCCGCTGTAGCTCCCTTTAGGGATAGCGTTATAACTGCGGTTATAGACAATGCGGCCCTCTGGGCTGGCCTGCTGCGCTCCGCCATTATTATTGCCGGATGGAACGGCGCCGCCGCCGCCCACGCTGCTGATAGGGGCTGACGTCGAGGCCGTGTTTGTACAACCCGCCAACCACAAACTTACCATCGTACACACCGCAACCCGGCGTAACGTAATCATTGGGCTTCCCGTGCTCATGCTTCCCCCATGACAGCAATATCAGTGATATATCCAAAATACCCTTTACATCGTAGCCGAGCTTTTGCCACTTCCCAGTTTCTGCGATGTAAAGGCGCCGCCGGCCGATCCCTGAACGCCAGGTCATCTCCCGCCGGAGCATCAAAACGCGCGCCAATGCTAACCACATTGGCGTCACCGCACCATAAGACAACTACGTAGAAAGGCCAATTCTAGTGAAAATTAGCCTGATTGGAACGAGAAAACCTTATCCGCACGTGATGAAAGTGCAACAGATTTTTCAGACGGTCGAAAAATCAGACAATCGCTAGGCCAATTCGCCTTTCACCAGCGGCACAAAGCGCACCGCCTCTACCGCGTCGACCACGAAATCGTTGCCATGGCGCTGAATGCGTTTGAGGGTTTGGGCATGCTCGCCCACCGGCAACACCAAAATGCCGCCGTCGTCCAACTGCTCAACCAGCGCCTGCGGGATCTCCGGCGGCGCGGCAGTGACGATGATCGCATCGAACGGGCCGCGCGACGCCCAGCCCTGCCAGCCGTCGCCGTGGCGAGTGGAAACATTATGAAGGTCGAGCTGCTTCAGGCGGCGCTTGGCCTGCCACTGCAGCCCCTTGATGCGCTCGACGGAACAAACGTGTTGCACCAGATGCGCCAGAATGGCGGTTTGATAACCGGAACCGGTGCCGATCTCAAGCACCCGTGAAGTAGGCTTCAGATTCAGCAGCTCGGTCATCCGCGCCACCATATAGGGCTGAGAAATGGTCTGACCGGAACCGATCGGTAATGCAGTGTTTTCGTAGGCTTTGTGATCCAGCGCTTCGTCGACAAAACGCTCGCGCGGCACCGCTTCGATCGCTCGCAGCAGCTTTTCGTCCCGGATCCCTTGCTGACGCAGCTGCGTCAGCAATGTTTGCATACGCTTGTTCACCATTCCCCGCTAACCTCTGCCTTGGTTAACCATGTTTTCACGACTTCCTGCGCCGCGTAGGCGGTCAGATCCACCTGTAGCGGCGTGATCGCCACATAGCCTTGTTCCACCGCCGCAAAGTCGGTATCCGGCCCGACATCAAATTTATCACCAGGCGGCCCGATCCAGTAGAGATTTTGTCCACGCGGATCCTGCTGGCAGAAGACCTTATCGGCGGGATGGCGGCTGCCACAGCGAGTGACGCGCAGGCCTTTGATCTCCGCCAGCGGCAAATCCGGCACGTTAATATTCAGGATTTTTCCGGTGCGTAACGGTTCACGCTGCAGCGCACGCAAGATGCGGCAGGTAATGGCCGCAGCAGTCGCGTAGTGTTGGTGACCGTTCAGCGACACCGCCAGCGCGGGCAGCCCCAGGTGCCGGCCCTCCATCGCCGCCGCGACGGTGCCGGAATAGATGACGTCATCGCCTAAATTCGGTCCGGCGTTAATGCCGGAGACCACGATATCCGGCGCAGGGCGCATCAATGCGTTGACGCCAAGATAAACGCAGTCGGTCGGCGTCCCCTGCAGCACCGCGATATCGCCGTTGGCCAGCGTCTGCGTGCGCAGCGGCGACTCCAGCGTCAGGGCATTGGAAGAACCGCTGCGGTTACGATCCGGCGCCACGACCTGCACCTCGGCAAACTCCCGCAGCGCCGCTGCCAGCACCTGAATGCCTGGGGCGCTGACGCCGTCATCGTTACTCAGCAATATCCGCATCACTGTTATCCTGCTGCATGATTTCGCGAACCACGCTGGTAGCAAAGCTGCCTGCCGGCAACCAGAAGCGCAGTTCCACGGTAACGTCATCCCACCAGTTCCACTGCAAATTTTGCGGCTGCAACAGCAGGGCCCGGCGAGCGGGTTCGACACGCTCGCGCTTTAAAAGCGTAAGCAATTCCGGTTGTTTCGCCAAGCATTGTTGTTCAAAAGCCAAGGCTTGGCCGGCGGTGCCTGGCTCTCCGTCGCCCGGCAAGGAAGCCGTGATCGCCAGCTCGCCGGCATCCAGCCGCTGTTGCAACGTCTCCAGCTCATCGGCTTTGGCGACGAACCAGCTACCGCGGCCGCTCAACTGCAGGGCATCCCCCTCCAGCACGGTGCGCTGCAGGCCGTCGGCCAGGCGCCGGCCGGCTATCAGATTGAACAGCGCACTGCGGCTGGCGGAAAGGTAGAAGCTGCGCTTGCTGCGCTCTTTAACGCGGATTTCGTCGTTCGCCCAGCGGCGCGCCATCACCAGATTGTTGCCGCCGCGGCCGAAGCGTTGGCTGCCGAAATAGTTTGGCACGCCCTGCGCGGCGATAGCCTGCAGGCGGCGCTCAACGTCCTGACGATCGGAAATCTGGCGCAGCACCAGCGTAAAGTGGTTGCCCTTCAGATTGCCGATGCGCATTTTGCGCAGGTGGCGGGCGAACGAGAGCACCTCGCAGCCTTCCAGCGCAAACTGTGAGAAATCCGGCGTGTCTTTGCCCGGCATATGCAGGCAGAACCACTGTTCGGTCACCGCGTGGCGATCCTTCAAGCCCGCATAGCTGACGGAACGGGCGTGAATACCGGCGAAGCGCGCCAGATAGTCGGCCACGAACTGGGTATTGCAGCCGTTTTTACGGATGTTCACCAGCACATGCTCGCCTTCGCCGTCCGGCGCAAAGCCCAGGTCTTCCACCACCACGAAGTCTTCCGGATTGGCTTTCAACACCCCGGTGCTCTGCGGCTGGCCATGCAGCCAGGTCAGATTCGCCATATCCATGCGGTTATTCCTTGATCAGCAAGGCGACCGCTTCGCAGGCGATGCCCTCGCCGCGCCCGGTGAAGCCGAGCTGCTCGGTGGTCGTGGCCTTCACGTTGACGTCATCCATATGGCACTGCAGATCTTCCGCCAGGAAGACGCGCATCTGCGGGATGTGCGGCGCCATTTTCGGCGCCTGGGCAATAATCGTGATGTCGAGGTTGCCGAGGCGGTACCCTTTGGCGCGGATGCGCTTCCAGGCTTCGCGCAGCAGCTCGCGGCTGTCCGCGCCCTTGAAGGCCGGATCAGTATCGGGGAACAGCTTGCCGATATCGCCCAGCGCCGCCGCGCCCAGCAAGGCGTCGGTCGCGGCGTGCAGCGCAACGTCGCCGTCGGAGTGGGCCAACAAGCCTTTGTCGTAAGGGATGCGAACACCGCCGATCACCAACGGGCCTTCGCCGCCGAATTTATGTACGTCAAAACCGTGACCGATACGCATGGTGCGCTCCTTAATTGTCCAACTGAGTCAAATAGAACGCCGCCAGCGCCAAATCCTCCGGCCGCGTTACTTTAATGTTATCCGCCCGGCCGGCGATCAGCAGCGGATGATAACCGCAATGCTCCAGCGCCGAGGCTTCGTCGGTGACGTTTGCGCCTTCATCCAGCGCGCGCTGCAGGCACTGCTTGAGCAGCGGCAGCGGAAACAACTGCGGCGTCAGCGCATGCCACAGATCCTGTCGTTCAACGGTGTGGGCGATGGTGTCGCGGCCAGGTTCGGCGCGCTTCATGGTGTCGCGCACCGGCGCGGCGAGAATGCCGCCCACCTTGCTGTGTGCGGTGATCGCCAACAGGCGCTCGAGATCGTCGGCATGCAGGCAGGGGCGCGCAGCGTCGTGCACCAGCACCCAGTCCGCATCACCCGCGAGCTTCAGCCCGGCCATCACCGAATCGGCGCGCTGTTTGCCGCCCTCGGTGACGGTCACCCGCGGATCCTGAGCGATGGGCAGCCGTTCGAACTGACGATCTTCCGGGCCGATCGCCACGATCACCCGTTCAATGCGCGGGTGGCGCAACAGAGCATGGATAGCGTGTTCGACGATGCTGTGCCGGCCGATGGTTAAATATTGCTTCGGGCATTCCGCCTGCATGCGGCTGCCGATACCGGCAGCGGGCAGGACGGCAATCACCGAGGGAAAGGTGCCTGCGGAGTGATTCATGCGTTATTTTTGTGCGTTATTTTGCGAGGAAGACGCCGCGTTGCGTCTGGATTGGTCAGGAACCAGACGATAGAAAGTCTCACCGGGCTTGATCATGCCCAGCTCATTACGCGCTCGCTCTTCGATCGCTTCCTGACCGCCGTTCAAATCATCGATTTCGGCAAACAGCTGATCGTTACGCGCTTTCAACTTCGCGTTGTTGCCCTGTTGGACCGCAACGTCTTCATTGACCCGCACGTAATCGTGAATACCATTTTTGCCCAGCCACAGTGAATACTGTAACCAACCGAGCAATGCCAGCAATAGCAGCGTAAGTTTTCCCATCTCCGCCCCCTGAAAAACCGACCAATCATCCCACAACTTCTCGTTGGACTCCACACTGAGAGCGGCATTTCAACGCCAAATTCAGAATACGGATGAAGGATTCCCGTGTTCAGCGCCTAATTCCGCTGCGAAAGCGGCAAAAAAAGCCGCTTTAGTCCGGCGCGCGCGCCGCGTTTTCCGCTGACACACACACTGCCCTTCCCCCATTATGCAGCAAGAATCACTGCACCATCGCATCCTGACCCGTCGCTTACGCCAAGGCAAAGCAAGAAGTGAATATTTAACACCATAGAAAGAATAATCCTCATGCAGTGGTTGCACTTTCATTCATTGAAGCTTATTTTTATGCACTCATAGTGCATAAATAATTCCAATATATAACCATTCATTATCGGGGATCGCGATGTTAAAACGTTTAGTTCTGATCGGCGCCTGCCTGGCCGCCACCTTCTCCACCGCCGCGTTGGCGGCTGAACCTACCTACGTCGTCGGCTCCGGCGGCACCTATCGGCCGTTCGAGTTTGAAAACAGCCAAAAGCAGCTGG
This sequence comes from Serratia sp. CY55921, assembly GCF_052167655.1. Taxonomy (NCBI): domain Bacteria; kingdom Pseudomonadati; phylum Pseudomonadota; class Gammaproteobacteria; order Enterobacterales; family Yersiniaceae; genus Serratia; species Serratia sp. CY55921. Next base: position 69,117 of record NZ_JBJNMU010000002.1, read on the forward strand.
AAGGTTTCGACATCGACATTATCAAAGCGGTAGCCAAGGCCGAAGGTTTCCAGATAAAACTGATCAATACGCCGTGGGAAGGGATCTTCGCCACGCTGAATTCCGGCGATCGCGATATCATCATCTCCGGCATCACCATCACCGATAAACGCAAACAAATGGTTGATTTTTCTGCGCCTTACTTCCCGGCAGAGCAGGCCATCGTGGTGCCGCAAGACTCGAAGGTAGACTCCATTGCCGCGTTGAAAGCGCTGAAGGTCGGCGTGGTGAACTCCAGCACCGGCGACATCGTGGTGTCCGACGCGCTGGGCAAAAACAGCACCGCCATCAAACGCTTCGACAATACCCCGCTGATGCTGCAAGAGCTGTATGAAGACGGTATCGGCGCGGCGGTCGGCGACGTCGGCGTGGCCAAGTTCTATATCAAAACCCACCCTGAGAAAGCCTTCAAGCTGGTGCCCGACGCCAAGTTCGAACGTCAGTATTTCGGCATCGCCGTCGCCAAAGGCAACGATGAGCTGCGCAACAAAATCAACGCCGGCCTGAAGAAAATCATCGCCGACGGCACCTACGCCAAGATCTACCAAGCCTGGTTCGACAGCAACGTACCGACGCTGCCGGCGGAATAATGCCCTGCCGCCGGCGCCCGCAAGGCCGTCGGCGCGCCACCGTTTCAGCATACCAAGAAGGAATACCCTTTGAACTTCCGCTGGGAGATCATCCAGGAATACGCGCCGCTGTTTATGGAAGGCGCCTGGATGACCATCAAATGCACCATTATCTGCGTGCTGCTGGGCACCACCTGGGGATTGATCCTCGGTCTGGGGCGCTTGGCGCAGGCGCCGCACGGCATCTGGAAACCCATCCTGCATTACGGCGTTCAGTGGCCGGTACGTATCTACATCAGCGCCTTTCGCGGCACCCCGCTGTTCGTGCAGATCATGGTGGTGCACTTTGCGCTGGTGCCGCTGTTCATCAACCCGCGCGACGGCCTGCTGGTCACCAGCGGCCTGATGAGCGTCGACTTCGCCCGCGCGCTGCGCGCCGACTACGGCGCCTTTCTCTCCTGCGTGGTGGCGATCACGCTCAACGCCGGCGCCTATGTGTCGGAGATCTTCCGCGCCGGGATCCAATCGATCGACCGCGGCCAGATGGAAGCATCCCGCTCGTTGGGCATGAGCTACGGCAAGACCATGCGACAGGTTATCTTGCCGCAAGCCTTCCGGCGCATGCTGCCGCCGCTGGGCAACAACGCCATCGCCATCGTCAAGGATTCGTCGCTGGCCTCCGCCATCGGCCTGGCGGATCTGGCCTATGCCGCCCGCACCGTCTCCGGCGCCTACGCCACCTATTGGGAGCCCTACCTGACCATTTCGCTGGTCTATTGGGTCATCACCTTCCTGCTATCGCTGCTGGTGCAACACATGGAAAAGAGGTTCGGTAAAAGTGATTCGCGTACATAACCTGCAAAAACAGTTCGGTGAAAGCCACGTGCTGCGCGGCATTTCCTGCCGGATCGCCGCCAACGAAGTGGTGTGCGTCATCGGCCCCTCCGGCTCCGGTAAAAGCACCTTCCTGCGCTGCATCAACGCGCTGGAAACGCTCTCCGGCGGCGAGATAGAGGTGAATGGCTTCGCCGTCCACGATCAGAAAACCGACCTGAACAAGATGCGTGAAAGCGTGGGCATGGTGTTCCAGCGCTTTAACCTGTTCCCGCACATGACGGTGTTGGAAAACATCATCATGGCGCCGGTCAGCGTGAAAAAACTGCCGCGCGCCGAAGCCATCGCGCAAGCGGAACAGCTGCTGCGCAAGGTCGGCCTGCTCGACAAAATCGACACCTATCCCAACAGCCTGTCCGGCGGCCAGCAGCAGCGGGTAGCGATCGCCCGCGCGCTGGCGATGGAGCCGAAAATCATGCTGTTCGACGAACCGACCTCAGCGCTCGATCCGGAGCTGGTGGGCGAAGTGTTGGCGGTGATGAAATCGCTGGCCCATGAGGGCATGACCATGGTGGTCGTCACGCATGAGATGGGCTTTGCCCGCGAGGTGGCCGACCGGGTACTGTTTATCGATCAGGGGATCATTCAGGAAGAGGGGCAGCCGCAGCAGATCTTCAGTCACCCGTCCAATCCGCGCACTCAGGCATTTTTGAGCAAAGTTTTGTAACCTTCGGCACGGCTTTGCAATCCTGCGGGCGCCGGCCTCGGCGCCCACTCTCTCACCACCCGGTCAGGAAGCTGAACACCAGCCAGAACAGGCACAGCACAACGGCGCCGGTCAGCAGCAGCGTCAAGATCAAACGGCCGCGCAGCAGCATGCTGAGAGTGATGCCGATCAGCACCGACAGCGGCATTAGCGCCAGGAAGAATGGCCAGGTATAAAGCAGGAAAAACAGCGTATTGGAACCGTAAACCAAAAACGGCAACGCGAACGCCAGCCAGTAGAAAACAAAGCCGCTGACGCCGCCCAGGAAAGAATAAGAAGGCTCCTCTCTCTCCTGTTTTGACTGCTTGGAGTCGATCAAGATAGGCGTGACATTTTGCATAGTGATCCCTGGTTATTCGGCTCGCTCTGCGGCGGCTTAGAGTAAAAAGCGCATGGCGAAAAACGCCACACGCTTTTTTTGAATTCAGGGTTTGATAATAGCCTGACCACGCAACACGTCTAACAATTGCGCAATCAAATTTGTTACCAATTGTTGGCCATCAAGGTGGATTTCCGGCTGCTGCGGCGCCTCGTAAACCGCGTCGATACCGGTGAAATTGCGCAGCTCGCCGGCGCGCGCTTTCTTATACAATCCCTTCGGATCGCGCGCCTCGCAGATCGCCAACGGCGTATCGACAAACACCTCGATAAAGCGATCGTCGCCGAGCATCTCACGCACCATCTGCCGTTCGGCGCGGTGCGGCGAAATGAATGCGGTCAGCACCACCAGCCCGGCGTCCACCATCAGCTTGGCCACTTCCCCCACCCGGCGAATGTTCTCGCGCCGATCCTCGTCGGAGAAGCCGAGATCGCGGCACAGGCCGTGGCGCACGTTATCGCCGTCCAGCAGGTAGGTGCTGACGCCGAGCCCATGCAGCGCCTGCTCCAGCGCGCCGGCGACGGTGGATTTGCCCGAACCGGACAGCCCGGTAAACCACAGCACCGCGCCGCGATGGCCGTTGCGCGCTTCGCGATCCGCGCGCGTCACCGCGTGCGGATGCCAAACCACGTTCTCATCGTCCGGCCCGGTCGCCCTCAGTTCAGCGGCCACCTTATCGGCCACCGAGCAGATCGCGCGCGCCCCAGTGCGGGAAGTGCTTGCGCACCAGCGCATTCAGCTCCAGCTCGAAGGCGCTGAATTCGCCGCGCGCCGCCGATGCGGCCTGCAGCGTTTCACGCACCAGCCCGGCGCCCACCGTGACGTTGCTCATGCGATCGATGAAGATCAGCCCGCCGGTGTCGTGATTGCTCTGGTAGCTGTCCAGCACCAGCGGTTCGTCGAAGGTCAGCTCCACCAATCCGATGCCGTTGAGCGGCAACGTGTCGGCCGGATGCTGCGCCAGCGTATTGATCTCCACCTGATGACGGATGCTCTCCACGCGCGCGCGGGTCTTTTTACCGGCGATCTTGATGTCGTAGCTCTGGCCCGGCACCAGCGGCTGCTCGGCCATCCATACCACGTCTACCAGCGCGCTCTGCGCCGCCTGCAGACTTTCGCCGGCGTCGACCAGCAGATCCCCCCGGCTGATGTCCACTTCATCCTTCAGCACCAGCGTAATCGCTTCGCCCGGCACCGCCTCTGGCAGATCGCCGTCGAAGGTCACGATGCGCGCCACGCTGGACTCCACGCCGGAAGGCAGCACTTTGATGCGTTGCCCCACACGCACCACGCCGGCGGACAGCGTGCCGGCATAGCCGCGAAAATCGAGGTTCGGGCGGTTGACGTACTGCACCGGGAAGCGCAGCGGCTGGTTTTCTCGCTCGCTGACCACGTCAACGCTCTCCAGCACTTCCAGCAGCGTCGGGCCGCTGTACCACGGCATATGGGCGCTTTCGCTCGCCACGTTGTCGCCGTCCAGCGCCGACAGCGGCACAAACTTGATGTCCAGATCGCCTGGCAGCTGCTGGGCGAAGGTCAGGTAATCCTGTTTGAACTGCTCGAACACCGCTTCCTGATAGTCCACCAGATCCATTTTGTTCACCGCCACCACCAGGTGGCGAATGCCCAGCAGGGTCGCGATAAAGCTGTGGCGGCGAGTCTGATCCAGCACCCCTTTGCGCGCGTCGATCAGCAGGATCGCCAGATCGCAGGTGGAGGCGCCGGTGGCCATGTTGCGGGTGTACTGCTCATGCCCTGGGGTATCGGCGATGATAAATTTGCGTTTTTCGGTCGAGAAATAGCGATAGGCCACGTCGATGGTGATGCCCTGCTCGCGCTCGGCCTGCAGGCCGTCCACCAGCAGCGCCAGGTCGAGCTTTTCGCCCTGAGTACCGATGCGTTTGCTGTCGCTGTGCAGCGTCGACAGCTGATCCTCGTAGATCTGGCGGGTATCGTGCAGCAGGCGGCCAATCAGGGTGCTTTTGCCGTCGTCGACGCTGCCGCAGGTCAGAAAGCGCAGCAGGCTCTTGTGCTGCTGCGCGTGCAGGTAAGATTCGACGCCGCCCTGGTCAGCGATTTGTTGTGCAATTGCGTTGTTCATCCGGCGGCTCCTTAGAAATACCCTTGACGCTTTTTCAGCTCCATCGAGCCGGACTGATCGCGATCGATCATCCGCCCCTGGCGTTCACTCGTGGTGGAGACCAGCATTTCTTCGATGATCTCCGGCAGGGTTTGCGCCTGCGAGTCCACCGCGCCGGTCAGCGGCCAGCAGCCCAGGGTGCGGAAACGCACCATGCGCTGGCTGATCACTTCACCCGGCTGCAGATCGATGCGATCGTCGTCCACCATCATCAGCATGCCGTCGCGCTCCACCACCGGGCGCGGTTTCGCCAGATACAGCGGCACGATGTCGATGTTTTCCAGGAAGATATACTGCCAGATATCCAGCTCGGTCCAGTTCGACAGCGGGAAGACGCGGATGCTCTCCCCTTTGTTGATCTGGCCGTTGTAGTTGTGCCACAGCTCCGGCCGCTGGTTTTTCGGATCCCAGCGGTGGAAGCGATCGCGGAACGAATAGATGCGCTCTTTGGCGCGCGATTTCTCCTCGTCGCGCCGCGCACCGCCGAAGGCGGCGTCGAAACCGTACTTGTTCAACGCCTGCTTCAGGCCCTCGGTTTTCATGATGTCGGTATGCTTGGCGCTGCCGTGCACGAACGGGTTGATGCCCATCGCCACCCCTTCAGGGTTTTTATGCACCAGCAGCTCGAAGCCGTACTCCTTCGCGGTGCGATCGCGGAATTCGTACATTTCGCGGAATTTCCAGCCGGTATCGACGTGCAGCAGCGGGAATGGCAGCGTGCCGGGGAAGAACGCCTTACGCGCCAGATGCAGCATCACGGAAGAGTCTTTGCCGATGGAATACAGCATCACCGGGTTGGCGAATTCAGCGGCGACTTCACGGATGATATGGATACTCTCCGCCTCCAATTGCCGCAAATGAGTGAGTCGTTTTTCGTCCATAACAGGTCCTTAAAAGCCTTGCCTATGCCAAATTCACGACGGCCGGGCGCGCGGCCCCTTCCGTCTGCGATTGATGCCCGAACCAGGCGATTTGGTGGTGCAGTTCCACCACTTCGCCGATCACCAGCAGCGCCGGCAACGGCGCCCGTTGGGCCAGATATTCCAGTTGTTCCAGCGTGCCGATCTGCACCTGCTGATCGGCGCGCGTGCCGCGGCTGATCACCGCCACCGGCGTCGAGGCGTCGCGACCGTGGGCGATCAGGCGCTGGCTGATGTCCGCCGCCTTCATGGTGCCCATGTAGATAGCCAGCGTCTGCCGCGCCCGGGCCAGATCGGCCCAGTCCAGGCCATCGCCGTCGGGGCGGCAGTGGCCGGTGATAAAGGTCACGCTCTGCGCGTGGTCGCGGTGCGTCAGCGGAATGCCTGCGTAGGCGGTCGCCCCCGCGGCGGCCGTGACGCCCGGCACCACCTGGAACGGAATGCCGGCGGCGGCGGCCACCTGCAGCTCTTCGCCGCCGCGGCCGAAGATGAACGGATCGCCCCCCTTGAGGCGCACCACGCGCTTGCCCTGCTGCGCCAGTTCCACCAGCAGCCTATTGGTCTCTTCCTGGATCACCGAGTGCGCGCCGGCGCGCTTGCCCACGCAGATGCGCTCGGCGTCGCGGCGCACCAGATCGAGGATTTCGCCGCTGACCAGATGGTCATACAGCACCACGTCCGCCTGCTGCATCACCTGCAGCCCGCGCAGGGTCAACAGCCCCACGTCGCCCGGCCCGGCGCCCACCAACGCTATCTCGCCCTGGGTGCCCTCATCGCCTGTGGCGAAGCGGTGTAAATCCTGCTCCAGCTGGCGTTCCGCCTGCGCCGTCTGGCCGTTGGCCACCAGCGTGGCGAAACGGCCGCCGAAGGTGTTTTCCCAGAAACGGCGACGTTCGCCGATCGAAGCCAACCGCTGTTTGACCTGGCCACGCCAGCGGCCCGCCACCTGCGCCATCAGCCCCAAACTGGCGGGCAGCAACGCCTCCAGCTTTTCGCGCAGCAACCGCGCCAGCACCGGCGCCTGGCCGCTGGACGATACGGCCACCACCAGCGGCGAGCGATCGATGATCGACGGGAAGATGAACGAACAGCGCGGCTGATCGTCCACCACGTTGGCCAGCACCCGGCGTTTATCCGCCTCGGCGAACACCGCGGCGTTCAGCGCATTGTCGTCCGTGGCAGCGATCGCCAGAAACACGTCGTCCAGCTGCTGCGGATCAAAGGTTTTCCCCAGCCAGAGCACCCGCCCTTGCTGACGTTGTTGTTCCAGTTCCGGTGAGAGCGACTGCGCAACTATCCGTATTTCAGCCCCGGCGCGCTGAAGCAGGGAGACTTTGCGCGCCGCCACGTCCCCACCGCCAACGACCAGCACCGGACGTTGTTTCAGGTCGGCGAATATTGGTAGATAGTCCACAACAGCCTTTTCATATAACAGAAAGATAGTGTGACTATACGGGCTGAGATTTAGCCTCTGAAATGACGAAAAGGAATGATTAGTTCCTTTATGGAATATAGGCCGCAGCGCAGGAGGCAAACCATGCTCATCGCGACGGCGATTTGCGCGTTCGCGCGAAAATTAAGAGACAGGGAAATTGTGTAATGCCGCCCGTCGTCTCATACTGGGCGCCGAAGAAAAATGATCGGCAGCGCCGATAGCAAAGAAGGATTTTTCGGTATGTTTTCCCGTTTTTACCTGAAGACCAGCCTGCTGGCCCTCGCACTCGGCGGCGTCTTCAGCGTTTGTGCCGCACAGCCCGTAAAAGACGCGCCAATGGGCCGTTTCGCCGCCGAACAGACCCGCCACATCGCCACTTACTTCCCCGGCCGCATGGCGGGCAGCCCGGCAGAATTGCTCACCGCCGACTATCTCAAGCAGCAGTTCGGCAAGATGGGTTACCAAAGCGACATTCGCAGCGTCAATACGCGCTATCTCTACACCAGCAAAGACGGCAAGAAGAACTGGAATAACGTCACCGCCAGCTCGGTGATCGCCGCCCGCAACGGCAGCAGCCCGAAACAGGTCGTGATCGTCGCCCACTTCGACACCTATACGCCGCAGAGCGACGAGGATCTGGATAACAATCTCGGCGGCCTGACGCTGCAGGGCGTCGACGACAACGCCTCCGGCATCGGCGTAATGTTGGAGCTGGCGGAACGCCTGAAGGATATCCCCACCGCCTACGGCCTGCGCTTCGTCGCCACCAGCGCTGAAGAGATCGGTTCGCTGGGCGCGCAGAACTACCTGCAGCGCATGAGCGCGGAAGAGAAAAGCAACACCGTGCTGGTGATCAACCTCGACAGCCTGATCACCGGCGATCGTCTGTACTTCAACGCCGGGCGCAACACGCCGCCGCAGATGGCGAAGCGCTCCCGCGATCGCGCACTGGATATCGCCCACCGCTACGGCATCGCCGCCGCCACCAACCCTGGCAACGCGCAGCATCCGCAAGGCACCGGCTGCTGTTCCGATCAAGAGGTGTTCGACGCCGCAGGCATCCCGGTATTGTCAGTGGAGGCCACCAACTGGTCGCTGGGCGACAAGGACGGTTACCAGCAGCGCGCCGTCAGCCCGCACTTCCCGCAGGGCATCACCTGGCACCGCCCGCAGTACGACAACCTGCAATATCTGGATCGCTACCTGCCGGGGCGGATCGACAAACGCAGCCGCGACAGCGTGCAGATCCTGCTGCCCTTGATCAAAGAGCTGGCGCAGGCGCACCCGCCGAAAGCGCAAAAGAAAAAGTAGCCCGTAAAAAACAGGGCCCAGCATTGCTGAGCCCTGTGATGTCATTCGCGTCGTTTAGCCTTCGTGCAGACCGCACTCGCGCTTCAGGCCAAAGAAGCGCGTCTCTTCCTCGCTCATGCCCGGCTCCCACTTTTGGGTGGTGTGGGTATCGCCGACCGACAGGTAGCCCTGCTCCCACAACGGGTGGTAGCTCAGCCCGTGTTCGGTCAAATACTGGTAAATCTTGCGGTTGTCCCAGTCGATGATCGGCAGGATCTTGAACACCCCACGCTGCACCGCCAGCACCGGCAGATTGGCGCGGCTGCCGGACTGTTCGCGCCGCAGGCCGGCGAACCAGCTCTGCGCGCCCAGCGTCTCCAGCGCGCGGTTCATCGGCTCGACCTTATTGATCTGGTTATACTTTTCAATGCCTTCCACGCCCTGCTCCCACAGTTTGCCGTAGCGCGCCTCTTGCCAGGCGGGAGACTGTTCGGCGCGGAACACCTGCAGATTCAGCTTCAGCTGGTCGGTCAGTTGATCGATAAAGCGGTAGGTTTCCGGGAACAGGTAACCGGTGTCGGTCAGGATCACCGGGATATCCGGCCGGATGCGCGTCACCAGGTGCAGACATACCGCCGCCTGAATGCCGAAACTGGACGAGAGTACGAACTCGCCGGGCAGATGCTCCAGCGCCCATGCAACGCGCTGTTCGGCGCTGAGGCTCTCCAGCTGGCCGTTGACCACCGCCAATGCCAGCGCCTGCCCGGATTTGGGCAACGCGTTCAGCGCCGCCAGATCGAATTCAGCCATGTTGTCTCTCCTGATACTTGAAATTACCTGTGCGGCCCCTCTGCCCAGGGGCCGCCCGGCCTCACTCCCAGAAATCTCGCGCCGGATCCAGCACCGGTTTGACGATGCCCGCGCGCACGGTGAAGTCGCCGAAACCCTCGCCGGCGTTACGCTCCTTCGCCCAGCGCCCCACCAACAGGTCGATCTCGCTCAGGATCTCGTCTTCGTTGATGTTTTCGCGGTACATGCGCGGAATGCGCGTGCCTTCGCGGTTGCCGCCCAAATGCAGGTTATAGCGGCCGACCGCCTTGCCCACCAGCCCCAGCTCCGCCAGCAGCGCGCGGCCGCAGCCGTTCGGGCAGCCGGTGATGCGCAGCACGATATGCTCGTCGCCCATCCCGTGCCGATGCATGATCTCCTCAACCTTGGTGACGAACTGCGGCAGGAAGCGCTCGGCCTCCGCCATCGCCAGCGGGCAGGTCGGGAACGACACACAGGCCATCGAGTTCTTGCGTTGCTCGCTGATCTGGTCGTCGATCAGGCCATGATCGCGCGCCAAGGCGTCGATCTTGGCCTTCTCGCTTTCCGGCACGCCGGCGATGATCACGTTTTGGTTCGCCGTCAGACGGAAGTCGCCTTTATGGATCTTGGCGATCTCCGCCATGCCGGTCTTCAGCGGGCGCCCCGGATAGTCCAGCAGGCGGCCGTTCTCGATAAACAGCGTCAGATGCCACTGATCGTCGATGCCCTTCACCCAACCGATGCGATCGCCGCGGCCGGTGAATTCATATGGGCGGATCGGCGCGAAGGTGATGCCGGCGCGCTTTTCCACTTCGGCGCGGAAAACGTCCACCCCGACGCGCTCCAGCGTGTATTTGGTCTTGGCGTTCTTGCGGTCGGTGCGGTTGCCCCAGTCGCGCTGCGTGGTGACCACCGCTTCCGCCACCGCCAGCGTATGCTCGAGCGGAATGTAGCCGAACTCGCTGGCCTGACGCGCGTAGGTTTTCTTGTTGCCGTGCTCAATGGACAGCCCGCCGCCCACCAGCAGGTTGAAACCCACCAGCTTGCCGTTTTCGGCGATCGCCACGAAGTTCATGTCGTTGGCGTGCAGATCGACGTCGTTCTGCGGCGGGATCACCACCGTGGTTTTGAATTTGCGCGGCAGGTAGGTCGGCCCCAGAATCGGCTCTTCGTCGGTGGTGGCCACCTTTTCCTGATCCAGCCACACCTCTGCATAGGCGCGGGTGCGCGGCAGCAGGTGTTCAGAGATCTTCTTCGCCCACTCGTAGGCTTCCTGATGCAGCTCGGACTCCACCGGGTTGGAGGTGCACAGCACGTTGCGGTTCACGTCGTTGGCGGTCGCCAGCGCGTCCAGCCCCAGGCGATTCAGCAACTGGTGCACCGGTTTGACGTTGCCTTTCAGGATGCCGTGAAACTGGAACGTCTGGCGGTTGGTGATGCGAATGCTGCCGTACAGCGTGCTCTCCTGCGCGAACTTGTCGATGCCCAGCCACTGCTGCGGGCTGATGACGCCGCCCGGCAGGCGGCAACGCAGCATCATGGCGTGGCGCGGCTCCAGCTTCTGCTCGGCGCGTTCGGCGCGAATGTCACGATCATCCTGCTGGTACATGCCGTGAAAACGGATCAGCAGGAAGTTGTCGCCGTTGAAGCCGCCGGTCAGGCCGTCGTTCAAATCTTCGGCGATGGTGCCGCGCAGGAAGTTACTCTCCTTCTTCATGCGCTCCGCATCGGCCAGTTTGCCTTCGACTACCAAAGGCCCGGGGTGTTTATCACTCATCAGTAAACATCTCGCTGATAACGGCGCTCAAGGCGCAGCTCACTTAAAAATTCATCCGCCTGCTCGGTATCCATGCCACCGTGCTCGGCCACCAGTTCCAGTAATGTGTGTTCCACGTCTTTCGCCATGCGATTGGCATCGCCGCAGACGTAAATGTGCGCGCCTTCCTGAATCCAGCGCCACACTTCCGCGCCCTGTTCGCGCAGTTTGTCTTGTACGTATATTTTATGTTGCTGGTCGCGGGACCAGGCCAGATCGATGCGGGTGAGCAGGCCGTCTTTCACGTAGCGCTGCCATTCAACCTGGTACAGGAAATCTTCGGTAAAGTGCGGGTTGCCGAAGAACAGCCAGTTTTTGCCACCGGCGCCGTCAGCGTCGCGCTGCTGCATAAAGGCGCGGAACGGCGCGATGCCGGTGCCCGGGCCGATCATGATCACCGGCGTTTCCGGGTTGGCCGGCAGACGGAAGTTGTCGTTGTGCTCGATAAACACCCGCACGTCGCCGTCCTCCTCCAGGCGGTCCGCCAGGAAACCGGAGGCGCCGCCGCTGCGAGCGCGCCCGTCGATGTCGTAACGCACGACGCCCACGGTGATGTGCACTTCGTTCTCATTTTCCGCCTGTGAAGAGGCGATGGAGTACAGGCGCGGCGTCAGCGGACGCAGCAGCCCGACCAGCTGTTCGGCGCTCAGATCCGCCGGCGCCTGGCGCACCATGTCGACGATCGGCGTGTTGTGCGCATACTGCTGCAGCGCGGCTTTATCCGCCAACAGACCGATCAGCTTTTCGTCGCGCGACAGCGCGGCGTATTTATCGACGATCGGCGTGGTGTTCTGCGTCAGTTCGAAATGGCTGCGCAGCGCCTGCGCCAGCGGCAGGGTTTGCCCTTCCACCTCCACCGGTTCATCGCCTTTCAGCCACAATAGCTGCACCAATTCGTCCACCAGCGCCGGATCGTTGTCGAACCATACGCCGAGCGCATCGCCAGGCTGGTAGCGCAGGCCCGAATCGCCCAAATCGATCTCGATGTGGCGCACGTCTTTATCGGACGCGCGGCCGGTAATTTTCTGCTTGACCGCCAGTTGGGCGGTGAGCGGTTGTTCCTTGCTGTACGGGCTGCTGTCGATCAGGTCGACCGCGCCGCTGGCCAACGCGCCCGGCGCGGCGCTTTCCGCCGGCGCGCGCGCCTTCAGCACCGACACCACCTGTTTGCGCCAGGCGGCGGCCAGTTCCTGATACTCCACGTCGGCATCCACGCGCTCCACCAGGCGCTCGGCGCCCAGTTCGGCCAACTTGGCGTCGAAATCTTTACCGGACTGACAGAAATTCTCATAAGAGGTGTCGCCCAGCCCGAACACCGCAAACGCGGTGTCACTCAGCTTCGGCGCCTTTTTCGAGAACAGGTATTTATGCAGCGCCACCGCTTCTTCCGCCGGCTCGCCTTCCCCTTGCGTGGAGGCGACGATCACCAGCAGGCGCTCTTGCGCTATCTGCTTGAACTTGTAATCGCCGGCGCTGATCAGCGTGGCGTTCAGATTGGCGGCCAGCAAATCGTCGCGCAGCTGCTCCGCCAGGCGGCGCGCATTGCCGGTCTGCGAAGCGGAAATGATGGTGATGCCGGCGGCGGCAGGGGCGGCGGGCGCAATGGCCACGGCTCCTGGCTGTTGATTGACCATGCCCCAAAAATAGCCGGACAGCCACGCCAGCTGCGTCGGCGAATAGTCGCCGATCGTCGCCTGCAGGCGTGCCAGCTGTTCGGGCGTCAGCGGGAGCAAAGATGTTGGAGGAGCCTGAGTCGTCATTGCTGTACTTATTTCCTATACTTAGCGCCTTTCCTGCCAGGCGCGCGCCAGTGTCAGTCGCTGTCTCTTCGCTGCGTCGGGCGTGCGGAAAAGATCAGGAGAGTTTGTAAGGTTACCGAGCAGAATAGCAACGATTAAATAAGGGATAGCAATAAATCATAACCAAAATGACTAAGCTGTTTTTCTGGTAAGGGATAACGCTTAAACCGTTAAACAAAGTTTTTTATCCAGATGAAAATAAAGCACTTTTTTTCATCATTTTTTCACCGTTCAACATTTCGGCTCATAACCCCAGCCGATAGGTACCGCAGACACCAAACAAAAAAAGTGTTAACCGGATGCGTTTGCCGTGGCGGTAGACCATAACGGTATAAATGGCAAGCAGACGCGCTTTCCGGTACTATGCGGCGGTTTTTGAGTCAATGAGGCCGTAATAATGGCAACCACGCTGTTTAAAGATTTTCAGTTTGAAGCCGCACACCGTTTGCCGCATGTGCCGGAGGGCCACAAATGCGGCCGTCTGCATGGGCATTCGTTTATGGTGCGTCTGGAAGTGACCGGTGAAGTGGATCCCCACACCGGTTGGGTGATGGATTTCGCCGAGCTCAAGGCTGTGTTTTCCCCGATCTGGGAACGGCTGGATCACCATTATCTGAACGATATTCCAGGATTGGAAAATCCCACCAGCGAAGTGCTCGCCGCCTGGATTTGGCAGCAGCTCAAGCCCCAGTTACCGGAACTGACTGCGGTGATGGTGAAAGAGACCTGTACAGCGGGATGCGTATATAAAGGTTGATGCCGTGAGGGTATGTGCAGATACCCTCACACTACCTCGCCTTGCAGATCCAAGCGCCGCGCCGTCCAGGGCCTTTCCGACAGGCTCAGCGCCATTCCCCCTCGATAGACAAACGTTTTGCTCTCGCCATCCTCAATGAACGCCGTCTCGTTTTCCATCGCCCGATAGCCGGCGCCGGTATAGTACTTTTCGCTTACCGCAAACAGTATGGAATACGCGATCCCTTTACTGCGCAAATAGTCATGCGCCTTCACCAGCATGTTTGCGGCCACGCCGCGGCGCCGATGCGTGTGTGCCACGGCCACCAGCCCGATGATGCCGATCACCTCGGCCTCACCGTCAATCAACACCGGCCGCTCATGCACCGCCAGTTGGCCGACGATCGCCTCGCCTTCCGTGGCGGTCACCAGGCAAGCCGGCACCTGCCGCCGATAAAATCCGTCGGTTATCTCGGGGAAAGCGTCGGACAACAGCGAGCGAATCGACCGCAATTCCGCTTCCGTCACCGCCTCGAATGCACGCGATACAATTTTCACCGTAACTCCCGTCCCGTTCGAAGGCCTGCGGCCAATAAAAAACTCAGGCGATATTCAGATATTTGTGGGTCTGCATCGACAGCCGCCAATTGCGCGCAATGCAGGTTTCGATGCACAGGCGGGTCGCCTCTTCTTTCTGGCTGATCGGCTGCAGCGCAATAATCCGTGCCTTGTCGTCCTGCAGCGTCGCCAGCAGCGCATCCAGCGCCTCGATATCGCGCTCGCGCGCCACCGGATGCTTCACCTCGTCGGCGCGCCGCAGCGCCTGATCCAGCACCTTCATGCCGCCGCGCATATTCACCTTGGGCGAAACCGTCACCCAGGTGTTGGCGGAGCAGCGAATTTCGTGGGTGCCGCTGGTTTCAATCTGGCAACGGTAGCCGTGCTGCTCGAACAGCTCGGTCAACGGCGCCAGATCGTAGATGCAGGGTTCACCGCCGGTGATCACCACATGGCGCGCGGTGTAACCTTGTTGGCGCATCACCGCCAACAGCTGCTCGGCGCCGGCATTGCCCCAGGCGTCGCTCTCTTCTGTTTTGACCAGGATCCGTTGCAGGTCGACTTCCCGATGGGCTTCCTTTTCCCAGGTATGTTTGGTGTCGCACCAGCTGCACCCTACCGGGCAGCCCTGCAGGCGGATGAAAATGGCCGGAACGCCGGTGAAAAAGCCTTCGCCCTGCAAGGTTTGGAACATCTCGTTGATCGGGTACTGCATCGGTTTCTCAATCTGGAAAAGTAAAAAGCGATTATCGCAGATTCCGGCCCGGCGACCAAACGGCCAAAATTGTATTAAATTTTATCCTCCGCGCCGCCGTCAGCATATCTCACCGCCAATGGCGTTCATTTAATTTGTTAACCGGTCTTTGGCCTTTCATCGGCGGTGCAACCTGCTCCACAGAAAACAACACACAGTTAACAAATAAGATAATTATATTTGACATAAAGCGCCGACGCGCAGATGTATATACAAGCAAACACAAGCCGAGCGCCAGTTTCGGCCACGTTCCATCCATCACGACTACATCTGCGTTTAGAGGGTGCCATGACTCATTCCACCAGCGAGTTAAACATTCAACAGGCCATCGACGACAGCAAGTTTTCGCTGTTTCACTGGACACTGATCATTCTCGGATTTCTGATCCTCGCCATCGACGGTTTCGATACCGCCGCCATGGGCTATATCGCCCCCTCGGTCGCCAAAGACTGGGGCATCGTGAAGCAGGATCTGGGGCCGGTGCTGAGCGCTGCGCTGCTGGGGCTGTCGCTCGGCGCGCTGATCGCCGGGCCGATCTCCGATCGCATCGGCCGCAAGCGCGTACTGGTGTTTTCCTGCCTGTTCTTCGGCCTGTCGAGCCTGGCCACCGCCTACGCCGGTTCGCTCAACAGCCTGACGCTGTGGCGCTTCCTCACCGGTCTCGGGCTGGGGGCGGCGATGCCCAACGCCATTACCTTGATCTCCGAATACGCGCCGCAGCGCTGCCGTTCGCTGGCGATCAACACCATGTACTGCGGTTTTCCGCTGGGCGCGGCCGGCGGCGGCGCCATTTCATCGTGGCTGATCCCGAACTACGGCTGGCACAGCGTGCTGCTGCTCGGCGCCATCGCGCCGCTGGTATTGACTGTCCTGCTGATCCTGCTGCTGCCGGAGTCGGTTAAATATATGGTTAACCGCGGCCAGGATGCGGCGAAGATCAAGCGCATCGCGCAGCGCTTCGTCAGCCGGAGCCTCGACGGCGTGACGCGGTTTTACCTGTACGAAGAGAAGCTGGCGCAGACCAAGACCAGCGTCGGCCTGCTGTTCAGCCGCCCTTACCTGCTCGGCACGCTGATGCTGTGGCTGACCTACTTTATGGGGCTGGTGATCTACTACGTGTTGCTGAGCTGGATGCCAATCCTGATGCAGGGACTGGGCTATCAGTTGGAGCAATCGGCGATGCTCACCTCGCTGTTCACCTTCGGCGGCACGCTGGGCATCCTGGTGGCCGGCTGGTTGATGGACCGCTGGAATGCGCACAAAGTGGTCTCGAGCGGCTTTGTCGTCACCGCCCTGCTGATCGTGGCGATGGCCACCGAGGATAAACAGATCGTGCTGCTGGGCGCCTTCATCTTCCTGATGGGCGTCACCATGAACGGCGCGCAGTCCGGGCTGCAAACGCTGGCGGCGACCTTCTACCCGACCCACAGCCGCGCCACCGGCATCGCCTGGATGCAGGGCATCGGCCGCTTCGGCGGCGTCGCCGGCACCATGATGGGCGCCCAACTGCTGGCCATGCAGTGGGAAGTGCAGAGCATCCTGATGTTCCTGTGCGTGCCGGCGCTGATCGCCGCCATCGCCACGGTGTGCAAGATGAGCCGCAAACCGACGCTACAGCCGGCCGCCTGACCCTTGCAAGCCCGCCCACGGCGGGCTTTCTTCCTGCGGTGATAGGGCTTTTTTATCCTCCGCCGTCAACTGTAATAAGACTGTAAAAATATTGTGACTAGCCGCCCAAAAATGAGTCAATTTTAATTCATTTTTGCCGAACAGCTCACTTTTCTCCGGCTTTCCGTACCTGAGACCGGCGATAAAAAATCGCATATCAACCTGATATAAAAAGAAAATAACTTTTTCTTATGCCACTTTTCAGCGGCAACTGGTCAATGTTGCATATGCTTGTACATACAAGTATATGTTAATAAGCCCTACGCATTGTTATGCCGTGGTACTCATCCCCACCGCGGCATGGAATCTGCACCGATACTGTTTGAGGAAAATGCTGTGACTACAAATAACAAAGTTCGCAATGTCGATGTACGCGCGCCACGCGGCACACAATTAAACGCAAAAAGCTGGCTGACCGAAGCGCCGTTACGCATGCTGATGAACAACCTCGATCCTGAAGTTGCGGAGAACCCACACGAGCTGGTGGTGTACGGCGGCATCGGCCGCGCCGCGCGCGACTGGGATTGCTACGACAAGATCGTCGAAACCCTGAAAACGCTGGAAGAAGACGAAACCCTGCTGGTGCAGTCCGGCAAACCGGTCGGCGTCTTCAAAACCCACAGCAACGCGCCGCGCGTGCTGATCGCCAACTCCAACCTGGTGCCGCACTGGGCAACCTGGGAACACTTCAACGAGCTGGACGCCAAAGGCCTGGCGATGTACGGCCAGATGACCGCCGGCAGCTGGATCTACATCGGCAGCCAGGGCATCGTTCAGGGCACCTATGAAACCTTCGTCGAAGCGGGCCGCCAGCACTACGACGGCAGCCTGCAGGGGCGCTGGGTGCTGACCGCCGGTCTGGGCGGCATGGGCGGCGCGCAGCCGCTGGCCGCGACGCTGGCGGGCGCCTGCTCGCTGAACATCGAATGTCAGCAGAGCCGCATCGATTTCCGTCTGAAAACCCGCTACGTCGATGAGCAGGCCAAAGATCTGGACGACGCGCTGGCCCGCATCAAGAAATACACCTCAGAAGGCAAAGCCATCTCCATCGCTCTGTGCGGCAACGCGGCGGAAATCCTGCCTGAGCTGGTGCGCCGCGGCGTGCGCCCGGACATGGTCACCGACCAGACCAGCGCCCACGATCCGCTGAACGGCTACCTGCCGAAGGGCTGGAGCTGGGAAGAGTATCGCCAGCGCGCGCAAACCGAGCCGGCCAAAGTGGTCGCCGCCGCCAAGCAATCGATGGCCGATCACGTCAAAGCCATGCTGGCGTTCCAGCAGATGGGCGTGCCGACCTTCGACTACGGCAACAACATTCGCCAGATGGCGAAAGAAACCGGCGTCGACAACGCCTTCGACTTCCCGGGCTTCGTGCCGGCCTACATCCGTCCGCTGTTCTGCCGCGGCATCGGGCCGTTCCGCTGGGCGGCGCTGTCCGGCGATCCGCAGGACATCTACAAAACTGACGCCATGGTGAAAGAGCTGATCCCGGATGACGAGCACCTGCACCGCTGGCTGGACATGGCGCGCGAGCGCATCAGCTTCCAGGGCCTGCCGGCGCGCATCTGCTGGGTTGGCCTCGGCCAGCGCGCCAAGCTGGGCCTGGCGTTCAACGAGATGGTGCGCCGCGGCGAACTGTCTGCCCCGATCGTCATCGGCCGCGACCATCTGGATTCCGGCTCCGTTTCCAGCCCGAACCGTGAAACCGAAGCGATGAAAGACGGCTCCGATGCCGTTTCCGACTGGCCGCTGCTGAACGCGCTGCTGAATACCGCCAGCGGCGCCACCTGGGTTTCCCTGCACCACGGCGGCGGCGTCGGCATGGGCTTCTCCCAACACTCCGGCATGGTGATCGTCTGCGACGGCACCGACGAAGCCGCCGAGCGCATTGCCCGCGTCCTGCACAATGACCCGGCTACCGGGGTCATGCGTCACGCCGACGCCGGTTACGATATCGCTATCGACTGCGCCCGTGAGCAAGGCCTGAACCTGCCGATGGTTGCCGCGACCCAAGGAGAAAAAGCATGAAAGCGCTGACTATTCGCCCAGGCAAACTGACGCTGGCCCAGCTACGCGACGTGTATCAACATCCGGTGACGCTGACGCTGGACGACAACGCCTACGGCCCTATCCAGCAGAGCGTGGCCTGCGTGGAACGCATCGTTGAAGAAAACCGCACCACTTACGGCATCAACACCGGGTTTGGCCTGCTGGCTTCGACCCGCATCGCCCGCGACGATCTGGAAAACCTGCAGCGTTCGATCGTGCTGTCACACGCCGCCGGCGTGGGCGAGCCCACCGACGACAATCTGGTGCGCCTGATCATGGTGCTGAAAATCAACAGCCTGTCGCGCGGCTTCTCCGGCATTCGTCTGGAAGTCATCCAGGCGCTGATCGCGCTGGTCAACGCCGAAGTTTATCCGCATATCCCGCTGAAGGGCTCGGTCGGCGCCTCCGGCGACCTGGCGCCGCTGGCGCACATGAGCCTGGTGCTGCTGGGCGAAGGCCAGGCGCGCCATCAGGGCCAATGGTTGCCGGCGACCGAAGCGCTGGCCAAGGCCGGTCTGAAACCGCTGACGCTGGCGGCGAAAGAGGGCCTGGCGCTGCTGAACGGCACCCAGGTCTCCGCCGCCTTCGCGCTGCGCGGCCTGTTCGACGCGGAAGACCTGTTCGCCGCCGCGACCGTGGCGGGCAGCCTGACGGTGGAAGCGGCGCTGGGCTCCCGCAGCCCGTTCGATGCGCGTATCCATGAGGTGCGCGGCCAGCGCGGCCAGATCGACGCCGCCCTCGCCTACCGCCACCTGCTCGGCGCGCGCAGCGAAGTCTCCGACTCGCACCGCAACTGCGAAAAAGTGCAGGATCCTTACTCCCTACGCTGTCAGCCGCAGGTGATGGGCGCCTGCCTGACGCAGATCCGCCAGGCCGCCGAGGTGCTGGAGATCGAGGCCAACGCCGTCTCCGATAACCCGCTGGTGTTCGCCGAGCAGGGTGACGTGCTGTCCGGCGGCAACTTCCATGCCGAACCGGTAGCGATGGCCGCCGATAACCTGGCGCTGGCGTTTGCCGAAATCGGCTCGCTGTCCGAACGCCGCATCTCGCTGATGATGGACAAGCACATGTCGCAGCTGCCACCGTTCCTGGTGGAGAACGGCGGCGTGAACTCCGGCTTCATGATCGCTCAGGTCACCGCCGCGGCGCTGGCCAGCGAAAACAAAGCGCTGGCGCATCCGTCGAGCGTCGACAGCATCCCAACCTCCGCCAACCAGGAAGACCACGTCTCCATGGCGCCGGCCGCCGGTCGCCGCCTGTGGAGCATGGCGGACAACGTGCGCGGCATTCTGGCGGTCGAATGGCTGGCCGCCTGCCAGGGCCTGGATTTCCGCAACGGCCTGAAGACCTCGGAAGGTCTGGAGCAGGCGCGCCGTCTGCTGCGCGAGCATGTCAGTTTCTACGACAAGGATCGTTTCTTCGCCCCCGACATTGAAGCCGCCAGCCAACTCTTGGCGGCCGGTCACCTGACATCGCTGCTGCCTGCGGCGCTGCTGCCTAGCCAGGCATAATCATCACACACTGAATCACGCAGTTTGTTCTGCCCCGCCGGGTGCGTTCCACCCGGTGCGGGCAGCGCGTGCCTGTTCGGCAAACACTTAACGGGAAACAACATGCGTAACGAAACGACACAACTCAGACGCGGACTAAACGCGCGGCATATCCGTTTTATGGCTCTCGGCTCGGCGATCGGCACCGGCCTGTTCTACGGCTCCGCCGGCGCCATCCAACTGGCCGGCCCGGCGGTGCTGCTGGCCTATCTGGTGGGCGGCGCGGCGGTATTCATGGTGATGCGCGCGCTGGGTGAAATGGCGGTGCATCAGCCGGTTTCCGGCTCGTTCGGCCACTACGCCAGCCACTATCTCGGCCCGCTGGCCGGGTTCCTCACCGGCTGGACCTACACCTTCGAAATGGTGATCGTCGCCCTGGCGGACGTCACCGCCTTCGGCATCTATATGGGGCTGTGGTTCCCGGACGTCGCTCAGTGGGTTTGGGTGCTCAGCATCATCCTGTTTATCGGCGCGCTCAACCTGTGCAGCGTCAAGGTCTTCGGCGAGCTGGAGTTCTGGCTGTCGCTGGTCAAGGTCGCCGCCATCGTGGCGATGATCGTCGGCGGTGCAGCGGTGATGCTGTTCGGTTTCGGGCAAACCCAGCACGCCACCGGCATCAGCAACCTGTGGCAACACGGCGGCTTTATGCCTAACGGCATCGGCGGCGTGGTCGCGTCATTGGCGGTGGTGATGTTCGCCTTCGGCGGCATCGAGATCATCGGCATTACCGCCAGCGAGGCGAAAGACCCCGCCAAAGTGCTGCCGAAGGCGATCAACGCCGTGCCGGTGCGCATCCTGCTGTTTTACGTGCTGACGCTGACGGTGCTGATGGCTATCTATCCGTGGAACAGCATCGGCCAGAACGGCAGCCCGTTCGTTGAGATCTTCAGCAACCTCGGCATCAGCTCCGCCGCCAACGTGCTGAACGTTGTAGTGATCACCGCCGCCATTTCGGCCATCAACAGCGATATCTTCGGCGCCGGCCGCATGATGTACGGCATGGCGCAGGACGGCCAGGCGCCGCGCAGCTTCACCAAACTGACCGCCAGCGGCGTGCCGTGGATGACGGTGCTGGTGATGTCGGTCGCCCTGCTGTTGGCGGTGGTGCTCAACTACCTGATCCCGGAGAAGGTCTTCATGATCATCGCTTCGATCGCCACCTTCGCCACCGTCTGGGTGTGGCTGATGATCCTGCTGTCGCAGATCGTCATGCGCCGCACGCTGTCGCCGGAAGAAACGCGCCAGTTGAGCTTCCCGGTGCCGTGGTGGCCGGTGGCGCCGGCATTGGCGACCGCCTTTATGGCGTTCGTCATCGGCCTGCTCGGCTATTTCGAAGAGAGCCGCATCGCGCTGTACGTCGGGTTGGTGTGGATCGCTTTACTCACCGTGGCTTACTGGCTGTGGGTGCGCAAGAAAGGCGGCGGTTCGCCGGTGACCGCGGCGACGCAACAGATGTAACGCTCGCTTCTGCTAAAACCCGCTGCGGCGGGTTTTTTATTGCGCCTGCGCCAACGCCTGCAGGATATCCGCCTGCAGATCGTCAAACGCCTCCAGCCCGGCGGACAACCGCACCAGCCCCTCGCTGATGTGATGCCGTTTCCGCTCTTCCGGCGTGTAGGCCGAGTGCGTCATGCTGGCCGGGTGCTGCGCCAGGCTTTCGCAATCGCCCAGGCTGACCGCGCGCAAGATGAGCTGCAGCGCGTTGAGGAAACGAATGCCCGCACGCAGGCCGCCCAGCAGCTCAAACGCCAGCATGCCGCCGGGGCGCGCCATTTGCCGCTGCGCCAACGCATGCTGCGGGAAGTTCGCCAGGCCGGGGTAATATACCCGCTCGACCGCCGGATGCTCCGCCAACATCTCCGCCAGGCGCTGCGCGTTATCGCAATGACGATCCATGCGCAGCGGCAGGGTTTTCATCCCGCGCAGCACCAGCGCGGCATCCTGCGCCGACAGTACCGCCCCGGTCATGTCCTTTAGCCCCTCCAGACGGATCGCCTCTGCCAACGCCTGACGCGTCACCGCTATTCCGGCCAGGAGATCGCCGTGTCCGCCGAGGTACTTGGTCGCCGAGTGCACCACGATATCGGCGCCTAGCGCCAAAGGCCGCTGCAGATAGGGCGTGCAATAGGTGTTGTCCACCAGCAACAGCGCCTGATGCCGATGGGCAATCTCCGCCACGGCGGCGATATCGATCAAACGCATATTGGGATTGGCCGGCGTTTCGCAATACACCAGACGGGTACGCGGTCCAATGGCCGCCGCCAGCCGCTCCGGCCGGGTCAGATCAACGTGGGTTATCTTGACGCCAAAGCGCGCCAGGCCATGATGAAAGTAGCTGAAGGTGCAACCATACACGGTTTCGTCGACAATCAGCTCATCGCCCGGTCTGAGCAGCGTCCAGCAACAGGCGGTGATCGCCCCCATGCCGGAAGCGAACGCCACCGCCGCCTCCCCCTCCTCCAGGTTGGCGACGCGTTGCTCGAGCAGGTTTAACGTCGGATTGGCGATGCGCGAGTAAAAGTACCCCGGCTCGGTGCCGGCAAAGCAGGCGCCGCCGTATTCCGCAGTGGGGAAAGCAAACGTAGAGCTCATAAACACCGGCGGAGACAGTGCCCCCTGATACCGCTGCGGATCGTAGCCGTAATGAATAGTCCGGGTGGCAAAGTCGTGGCCAACTGCTGTAGCGGACATAACACAACTCCTTACCTGAGTGGGTGAAGCTTAATTTTTTGATTCATCCGAAAGGGCCGGCGGCAATGCGCTGTCTCGCGTGCGCTGGCCGATGATTTGTAAAGTACGCAGCAGCAGCGTCAACCCCAGCAGAGTATCCGGCTGCTTCAGCAAGGCGTACAGCGCGCGAAAACTGGCCGGCGGAGGATTCAATTGCAGCTCGCTGTGCGCCATCTGCAGCGCCGTTCCGCCTTCCCAACCGATGGTCACCAAACCTTCAAAGACGCCGGCCAGTTTCTCTACCAGCGCGTTGTCGGCGATGTCCACCACGTCCGACAGCAGCGACAACAGATCGATCACGTTATCCAAACGGCCGCCCGCCAGCAGCGGCTGCAGTTTCTCGAGCAACGCCGCCAATGATTGCAGGTCAGCCGCATGCACCGTGCTTTCCGTCATATCAGCCCCCTTACCGTGGCCCAGTAAAGGCCGCGGTTGAACCCGTTGCGCAGCATGCCGCCCGCCTTGGTGGCGGGCGTCGGCAGCACGTCGTGACGGTAGTCGTACACCAGCGGCATGCCGGCATTCAGCCCCATTTGCGCGACCGCCTGCACCTTGCCGTCGTAATGGCTCACGGTTTGGCCCAGCCGCATTTCCGCCACGATGTTGTCGGCAATGACCGGCGCCTGATTATGGCAAGAGCCACCGGCCTTGCTGACCGGCAAATCCACGGTATCACCTATGACATACACCCCCTGCTGGCCGTAGACCTGCAGCGTTTGATGATCGGTCGGCAGCCAGCCTTCGCCGTTTTGGCTCTCGCTCAACCCGGTATTGCGCACCGCCTCCACTGCACGGATGGGCGGCGTCGCCATCAGAATGTCGAACGGCTGTTCCTCCCCCTCGGCGGAATAGGCGATGTTGCGCTGAGCGTCCACCCGGCTGAGGGTAAACCCACGCTGGTGGCGAATGTCGCGCGCGGCAAAAATGGCGGGCAGCGCTTCGCCGGTCGGGCGCTGTAAAAACAGACAGTTGCGCAGCAGTTGAGAAATGGTTGGGTAGGTATAAACGATCTCCACCGCCTTGCGCACGCCGCGCCGCCGCAGGTAGTCGTCCAGCATCAGGGTGGTTTCGATCGGCGCGATGCCGCACTGATGGGGCACATTAGGCGTTTCAGGGAAGGACACGGTGATGAAAATGCGGCCTTTCTCGATCGTCGCCAGCTTATGCGCCAACCGCCGCGCGGCCTGATACTGGTAGAAATGATCGCCCGCCTGCGCCAACCCTTCGATGCGCTCCGGCCAGGGCTCGCAGCCGGTGGCGAAAACCAGGAAGTCATACGGATAATGCTTGCCGCTTTGCGTAATGATATACCGCTGTTTTAAATCAAAAGATTCCGCTTTATCGACGACAAACTGTATTTCCGGCCGCAATAAACTCCGCTGTGAACGCGTGAGCTCCTGCTTGAAAAAATTATTGAATGCAACATACATAAACGCCGGCTTGTAATAATGCAGCGGCGAATCCGAAATCATTAATAACTCAACTTTATTATTGAGAATTTCCCTGTGCAATTTCACGGCCAGCAGATTGGCTAGCATGGTGCCGCCGGTTCCATCGCCGACAATGACGACTCGCTGTCGCATCTGGCCCTCCCCCAGCCGAAACCCGGCAGTATGAAAGAACGCATTACGATGATGGCGATATTTAACGGCAAGAAAAAAAATAACGCCGCCTTATTGGCAGTCTAGTAACGAATAATTATAAAGCAAATAAAAACGGAATATAAAAACCGGCAAGAAAACTGCACAATAAAATTATTAGGTTAAACGCAGCGATTATTAATAAATAAAACAGGGTTAACATCGGGACGTCAGCCATAAAAAAACCCGCCGCGGCGGGTTTTTATTTAGCAACCGAATCGGTCGAACTTACTGGCCTTTAACTTCTTTCAGGCCGTTGAACGGCGCACGGTCACCCAGCGCTTCTTCGATGCGGATCAGTTGGTTGTACTTGGCAACGCGGTCAGAACGGCTCATGGAACCGGTTTTGATCTGGCCAGCTGCAGTCCCTACCGCCAGGTCGGCGATGGTTGCGTCTTCGGTTTCACCGGAACGGTGAGAGATCACCGCAGTGTAGCCGGCGTCTTTCGCCATCTTGATAGCCGCCAGCGTTTCGGTCAGAGAACCGATCTGGTTGAATTTGATCAGGATGGAGTTAGCGATGCCTTTCTCGATGCCTTCTTTCAGGATCTTGGTGTTGGTCACGAACAGGTCGTCGCCCACCAGCTGAATTTTGTCGCCCAGCACTTTGGTCTGGTAAGCAAAGCCCGCCCAGTCGGATTCATCCAGGCCGTCTTCGATAGACACGATTGGGTACTGTTTGGTCAGCTCTTCCAGGAAGTGAGTGAACTCTTCGGAAGTGAAGGCTTTGTTGCCTTCGCCGGCCAGCACGTATTTACCGTCTTTGTAGAATTCGGAAGCCGCGCAGTCCATCGCCAGAGTGACGTCTTTGCCCAGCTCGTAGCCCGCCGCTTTTACCGCTTCAGCGATAACCGCCAGCGCTTCGGCGTTGGAACCCAGGTTTGGCGCGTAGCCGCCTTCGTCGCCCACGGCGGTGTTCATGCCTTTGGCTTTCAGAACTTTCGCCAGGTGGTGGAACACTTCGGAACCGATGCGCACCGCTTCTTTCAGGGTCTTCGCGCCAACCGGCTGAATCATGAATTCCTGAATGTCGACGTTGTTGTCAGCGTGCTCGCCGCCGTTGATGATGTTCATCATCGGCAGTGGCATGGAGAATTTGCCTGGGGTGCCGTTCAGTTCAGCGATGTGCTCGTACAGCGGCATGCCTTTAGAGGCTGCGGCCGCTTTCGCTGCTGCCAGGGAAACCGCCAGAATGGCGTTGGCGCCGAAGTTGGATTTGTTTTCGGTGCCGTCCAGCTCGATCATGATCTTGTCGATGTTCGCCTGGTCTTTGGCATCTTTACCCAGTACTGCCTGAGCAATCGGACCGTTTACTGCAGCAACGGCTTTCAGTACGCCTTTACCCAGGAAACGAGACTTGTCACCGTCACGCAGTTCCAGCGCTTCGCGGGAACCGGTAGAAGCACCTGACGGCGCAGCAGCCAGGCCGACGAAACCGCCTTCCAGATGAACTTCGGCTTCAACAGTCGGGTTACCGCGGGAGTCGATGATTTCACGACCGATGACTTTAACGATTTTGGACATTAGGTTTTCCTCAGTACAAGTTAAACTAAAACTCCAGACAAACAGCGCGCGGTTCTCACCGCGCGCCGCCTACCAAATATTTTATTTCACCTGGCGCTTCTGATGCTCGCCTGCGGCTTTCACGAAGCCGGCGAACAGCGGATGCCCATCACGCGGCGTCGATGTAAATTCCGGGTGGAATTGACAGGCCACAAACCACGGGTGATTCGGCAGTTCAATGATCTCGACCAGCTTGTTGTCGGCGGAACGACCGGCGACACGCAGCCCTGCGGCTTCGATCTGCTTCAACAGCATGTTGTTAACTTCGTAACGGTGACGATGACGCTCGACAATGGTCGGTTCGCCGTACAGCTGACGCACCAGGCTGTTGTCGCTCAGGTTGCACTGTTGGCCACCTACGCGCATCGTGCCGCCCAAATCGCTTTCTTCGCTGCGCACTTCGACGTTGCCGTCTTCATCGCGCCATTCGGTGATCAACGCCACCACCGGGTACTTACAGTCTGGCATAAACTCGGTGGAGTTGGCGTTCTCCATCCCCGCCACGTTGCGAGCGAACTCCATCAACGCCACCTGCATGCCCAGGCAAATGCCCAGGTAAGGAATGTTGTTCTCGCGCGCATAGCGTGCGGTCATCACTTTGCCTTCCACGCCGCGGTAGCCGAAGCCGCCCGGGATCAGGATCGCGTCCAGCCCTTTCAGCACTTCCACGCCGCGGGTTTCCACGTCCTGCGAGTCGATCAGCTTGATGTTCACGGTCAGACGGTTTTTCAGCCCGCCGTGCTTCAGCGCTTCGATCACCGACTTGTAGGCGTCCGGCAACTCAACGTATTTGCCGACCATACCGATGGTCACTTCGCCGCCCGGATTGGCTTCTTCGTAGATCACCTGTTCCCATTCGGCCAGGTTGGCTTCCGGCGCGTTCAGGCTGAATCGTTTACAAATATAATCGTCCAGCCCCTGAGATTTCAATAGGCCTGGGATTTTATAAATAGAATCAACGTCTTTCAGAGAGATAACCGCTTTTTCCGGCACGTTGCAGAAAAGCGCGATTTTCGCGCGTTCGTTAGCAGGAACCGCGCGGTCGGAACGGCAAATCAGCACATCAGGCTGAATACCGATGGAAAGCAGCTCTTTTACGGAATGCTGGGTCGGCTTGGTTTTCACTTCGCCCGCCGCCGCCATGTACGGCACCAGCGTCAGGTGCATGTACAGGGTGTGCTCGCGGCCCACTTCCACCGCCATCTGACGGATGGCTTCGAGGAACGGCAGCGATTCGATATCGCCGACGGTGCCGCCGATTTCCACCAGCACCACATCGTGGCCTTCGCCACCTTCGATGATGCGTTCTTTGATCGCGTTGGTGATGTGCGGAATGACCTGCACGGTCGCGCCCAGATAGTCGCCGCGGCGTTCTTTACGCAGCACGTCGGAGTAGATGCGGCCGGTGGTGAAGTTGTTGCGACGCGACATTTTGGTGCGGATGAAGCGCTCGTAGTGACCCAAATCCAGATCGGTTTCTGCGCCGTCTTCGGTGACGAAAACTTCCCCATGCTGAATCGGGCTCATGGTGCCCGGATCCACGTTGATGTACGGGTCCAGTTTCATGATGGTAACGTTGAGGCCACGGGCTTCAAGAATAGCCGCCAGAGAGGCTGCGGCAATGCCTTTACCCAGAGAGGATACGACCCCGCCGGTCACAAAAATATAATTAGTTGTCATGCTGAACCTGAGAGTTTAGGTTTAAAGACGATGGAAGAACCAGGACGGGAAAGTAGTATACCCGAACCTCTCCTGACCTACAAACGATCGTTTTGCTGTCCATCATCTCGGCCGCCCTCCCGTGTTCATCAGGGTTTACTCCGCCGGCGCGCCCAAAACCCTCAAGGAAATACAAAGAGTTAGCGGAGAAAATTTCTTTTTACCGCCCCTCTCGAACGATAAAACACCTTAGATTTCAGTTTGTTGGCCTTTTGCTGCCGACGGCAGCCCTGCGCCTGTGACCTGACCGTAAGCTTAACCGTTTCAGCTTGAGTGAACCTTGTTTGTGATCAACATTCAACATTGTCGTTGCAGCGATTCAACTTTCCTGGCGTTTCACCTGTTGCCAGGCATCTTCCATCTGCTCCAGCGTGGCGTCTTCCAAGCGTAGCCCGCGTTGCTTGACGATCGCCTCCACCTCGCGGAAGCGGCGTTCGAACTTGCGGTTGGCCGCCTGCAATGCGTTCTCGGCCTTGTGGCCCAAATGGCGCGAGAGGTTCACCGTGGCGAACAGCAGATCGCCGATCTCCTCTTCCAGCTTGCTCTCATCGACCACCGCCTGGCGGGCTTCGTGCATCACTTCGTCGATCTCTTCATACACTTTGTCCAGCACCGGGCCCAGCGTGTTCCAGTCGAAGCCGACCGAGGCGCAGCGTTTTTGGATCTTGTGCGCCTTCATCAACGCCGGCAACGCCTGCGGAATGTCGTCCAGCACTGAGTGCAGCGCTTTTTCGGCGCGCTCGCCGGCCTTGAGCTGCTCCCAGCGCGCCGCCACGGCTTCGCTGTCTCCGCCCTCGGCGTCGCCGAAGATGTGCGGATGACGGCGCTCCAGCTTGTCGCTGATGGCAGTACACACCTCATCAAAATCGAACAGCCCCTGTTCCTGCCCCATCTGAGCGTAGAACACTACCTGAAACAGCAAGTCGCCCAGTTCGTCGCGCAGATCGGCGTAGTCCTGCCGTTCGATGGCGTCCAGCACTTCGTAAGTCTCTTCCAGCGTGTAGGGCGCGATGGTGGCGAAGGTTTGCTTACGGTCCCATGAGCAACCGTTCTGCGGGTCGCGCAGCGTTTTCATGATGTTCAGCAGGCGCTGCAACGAAGTGGATTGGGTCATAAAAAATCTCTGAGAAAATGGGGGCGCACGGACATGTCCGCCGGAACTGATGGAGTTCGGGCCGCATCGACCTCGGATGCGGCCCGAAAGGCGCAGGAGTTAGTTGCCGTGCAGACGCTTGGCGTCTATCACGTCCGGCAGCTGGTTCAGCTTCGCCAGCACCCGGCCCAGCACCTGCTGGTTATAAATTTCGATGTCCATATCGATGGTGGCCAACTGCTTCTTGGTATCGCTGCGGCTGGCGACGCCCAGCACGTTGACCTTTTCGTTGGCCAGAATGGTGGTGATATCGCGCAGCAGCCCGCTGCGATCGTTGGCCATCACGCGCACCACCAGCGAATAACCGCTGGAGTAGCTTTCTCCCCACACCGCATCGACGATGCGCTCCGGCGCATGCGATTGCAAATCGGCCAGCTGATCGCAGTCCGCACGGTGGATCGAGATGCCGCGCCCCTGGGTGATAAAGCCGACGATGTCGTCGCCCGGGATCGGTTGGCAGCAGCGGGCGATGTGGTGCATCAGGTTGCCCACGCCCTCCACCACCACGCGGCCGTTATCCTTGTTGCGGGCCGGCGGCGGCGCTTTCTGCTGCACCAGCTGGCGCAGCGCCTCGCGATCCTGCTCTTCGGCGCTCGGCTTGTTGAACTTGCCCTGCAGGTAATTCACCATCTGGTTCAGGCGAATGTCCCCGCCGCCGATCGCCGCCAGCACCTCGTCCAGCGAGTTCATGTTGTAGCGCGGGATCAGCAGCTTCTCGGCCTCTTTCAGGCTGATGCCGAGGTGTTCCAATTCGTTGTCCAGCATCTGGCGGCCGGCAAGAATGTTCTTGTCGCGATCCTGCTTGCGGAACCAGTTGTGGATCTTCGAGCGCCCGCGGCTGGTGGTCACGTAGCCCAGGTTCGGGTTCAGCCAGTCGCGGCTCGGGTTCGGCTGTTTCTGGGTGATGATCTCAATCTGATCGCCCATCTTCAGCTGATAGGTAAACGGCACGATGCGGCCGCCGATCTTGGCGCCGATGCAGCGGTGACCAACGTCGCTGTGAATGTGGTAGGCGAAATCGAGCGGCGTGGAGCCGGCCGGCAGATCGACCACGTCGCCTTTCGGGGTAAATACATAGACCCGATCGTCGAACACCTGGCTGCGCACTTCGTCGAGCATCTCGCCGGAGTCCGCCATCTCTTCCTGCCAGGCGATCAGCTTACGCAGCCAGGCGATGCGCTCTTCATAGCCGGAGCGCACGGTAACCCCCGCGCCCTCTTTGTACTTCCAGTGTGCGGCCACGCCCAGCTCGGCGTCTTCATGCATTTGCCGGGTGCGGATCTGAATCTCGACGGTTTTGCCGCGCGGCCCCAGCACCACGGTGTGGATCGACTGGTAGCCGTTGGGTTTCGGGTTGGCGACGTAGTCGTCGAACTCGTCCGGCAGGTGGCGGAAGTGGGTATGCACGATGCCCAATGCCGCATAGCAATCCTGTAGACGCTCCGCCACGATGCGCACCGCGCGCACGTCGAACAGTTCGTCGAACGCCAGGTGCTTTTTCTGCATCTTGCGCCAGATGCTGTAGATGTGTTTCGGCCGGCCGTAGATCTCCACCCGAATGCCTTCTTTGGCCATCTCGTCGCGCAGCCCGGCGACGAAATCGTCGATGAACTGTTCGCGATCGATGCGGCGCTCATGCAACAGCTTGGCGATGCGCTTGTATTCTTCCGGGTGCAGGTAGCGGAAGCAGAAATCCTCCAGCTCCCACTTCAACTGGCCGATGCCGAGCCGGTTAGCCAACGGCGCATAGATGTTGGAACACTCTTTCGCCGCCAGCACGCGTTCGTCTTCCGGCGCGTCTTTCACCTCGCGCAGGTGGGCGATGCGCTCCGCCAGCTTGATGACGACGCAGCGGAAATCCTCAACCATCGCCAGCAGCATGCGGCGCACGTTGTCGACCTGTTCGGAAGCCATCGAATCGTTTTGGGTGGCTTTCAGTTGGCGAATGGCGTCCATGTCCCGCACGCCATGCACCAGGGCGACGATGCCCTTGCCGAACGTTTCCGTCAGGATCTCTTCCTGCACGATGCCGGCATCCACCAGCGGGAACAGCAGCGCGGCGCGCATGCTGTCGTTGTCCATGCTCAGCGTCGAGAGGATTTCCACCATCTCCAGGCCGCGCCACAACAGCAGCGAGGCGTCGGGATGGTTTTGGGTCTGCTGCTCACAATAACGCCAGGTTGCGGCCAATCGCTCACATGACTGCGGGTTGGGTAGCCCCAAGCCGGCGATCCACTCATCGAGAGCGAACTCACCCGCCGTATTCAGATGTGCACTTCTTACCGCAACCATAACTTCTCCCTACTTTGCAGCGACCTCTGGCGCGCGCTCGTTGATAAACAGCGCCATTGATTCAAGATGCCCCGTGTGCGGAAACATATCCAACATCCGCACGCGCGCAAGACGATAACCGGCGTTCAACAGCACTTTGCTGTCGCGAGCCAGCGTGGTGGGGTTACAGGAAACATACACCACCCGCGCCGGCGCCAGTTTTACAATGTGTGACATCACCCCGGCCGCACCGGCGCGGGCGGGATCCAGCATCACCTTATCAAACCCTTGTGCTGCCCAAGGTTGCCGCTCAACGTCGTCCTCCAGATTCTCATGGAAGAACGACGCATTATTCAGCTTATTCTTATGTGCATTATATTGCCCATTCGCTACCAGCGTGGCAACACCTTCGATGCCCACCACCGCAGCGGCGCGGCGCGCCAGCGGCAGGGTGAAATTCCCCATGCCGCAGAACAGGTCCAGCACCCGATCATTGGGTTGAATGTCGAGCCATTCAAGGGCCTGCGCCACCATTTGTTGGTTTACGGCGTCATTGACCTGAATAAAGTCGCGCGGACTGAAGTCTAAGCGTAGCCCGTCAACCTGATAATACGGCGTTTCACCGCACAGTTTTTCCACCCGATCGCTGTCCGGCGCCAGATAAACGGCGACCTTTTCCCGCTCGCCAAACGCCAACAGCGCCTGGCGATCCGCCTCTTTCAGGGCATCGAGATGGCGCAGCACCAGCAGCGGACCATTATCCGCCAACACCAGCTCCACATGCCCCAGCCGCCGCACCGCCTGCAGCCCGCTCAGGCAGGCGCGCACCGGCGCCAGCAGCTGTTCCAGCTCCGGGCGCAGCACCGGGCAGTGCTCCACCGCCACCAGCTCGCTGGAGGCCGCCTGTCGAAACCCCATCATCAGGCGCTGCAGCTTCGGCTGCCACGCCAGGCTCAGGCGGGCGCGGCGGCGATAGCCGTATTCCGGGCCGGCGATCACCGGTTCCTGTTGCGGGGTTACTCCGGTTTCGCGGGCGATCATGCGCACCAGCGCCGCCGCCTTGCTCTGCTGTTGCAGCGCCTCATCCGCATGTTGCTGCTGGCAGCCGCCGCACACGCCGAAATGCGGGCAGCGCGGCTCCACCCGCTGCGGGCTGCGGCTCAGCAGGCGCTTGAGCTTGCCTTTGGCGAACTGGCGCTTGTCTTCGGTCAGCTGGATTTCCGCCTGCTCGCCCGGCAATACGCCCGGCACGAACACCGCTTTGCCGTCGTGGCGCGCCACGCCCTGGCCGAAAGTATCGAGATCGCTCACCGTCACGGTGAAGATTTGTGAGCTCTGCCGGGTCGTCACGCGGCGTTTGGGAGAGTAGAATTGCGCCATATTTGTCGATTGTGTGCTGGTTCATTAAGCTAGTGTCAGCTGTCAATTCTCCCACATTGGAATCCCATGACCAAATACAGCCTGCGTGCGCGCATGATGATCCTGATTCTGGCCCCGACCTTGCTGATTGGTTTGCTGCTCAGCACCTTCTTCGTGGTGCACCGCTATAACGAGCTGCAGGAGCAATTGGTCGACGCCGGCGCCAGCATCATCGAGCCGCTGGCGGTAGCCAGCGAGTACGGCATGACGTTCCGCAGCCGCGAATCGGTCAGGCAACTGGTCAGCCTGCTGCACCGCCGCCATTCGGACATCGTGCGTTCGATCACCGTGTTCGATGCGCAGAACAACCTGTTCGTCACCTCCAATTATCACCACAACTTCGCTCAGCTGCAGTTGCCGAAAGGCGTGCCGTTGCCCACCGAACTGATGCTCACCCGGCGCGGCGATTCGCTGATCCTGCGCACGCCGATCCTGTCGGAAAATCAGTATCCGGATGAAACCGCCGACGGCGGCAGCCACCCCGACAACAACCTGGGCTATGTGGCGATCGAGCTGGATCTGCAGTCGGTGCGGCTGCAGCAGTATAAAGAGGTGTTCGTCTCCACCCTGCTGCTGCTGCTGTGCATGTGCATCGCCATCCTGTTCGCTTACCGCCTGATGCGCGACGTGACCGGCCCGATCCGCAACATGGTGAACACCGTCGATCGCATCCGCCGCGGCCAGCTCGACAGCCGCGTGGAGGGCTACATGCTCGGCGAGCTGCACATGCTGAAGAACGGCATCAACTCGATGGCGATGTCGCTCACCGCCTATCACGAAGAGATGCAGCAGAACATCGATCAAGCCACGTCTGACCTGCGTGAAACGCTGGAGCAGATGGAGATCCAGAACGTCGAACTGGATCTGGCGAAAAAACGCGCGCAGGAGGCGGCGCGCATCAAGTCCGAATTCCTGGCCAACATGTCGCACGAGCTGCGTACCCCGCTCAACGGCGTGATCGGTTTTACCCGCCAGATGCTGAAAACCGATCTGAGCGCGACCCAAACCGACTATTTGCAGACCATCGAGCGCTCGGCCAACAACCTGCTGACCATCATCAATGACGTGCTGGACTTCTCCAAGCTGGAGGCCGGCAAACTGGTGCTGGAGCATATTCCGTTCGCCCTGCGCGAAACGCTGGACGAAGTGGTGGTGCTGCTGGCCCCCAGCGCCCATGACAAAGGGTTGGAGCTGACGCTGGATGTGCACAACGACGTGCCGGAGCAGGTGATCGGCGACTCGCTGCGCCTGCAGCAAATCATCACCAACCTGCTGGGCAACGCCATCAAGTTCACCGAAACCGGCAATATCGATATTCGCGTCGAGCTGCGCAAACAGCTGGAGCGCCGGGTGGAAGTGGAAGTGCAGATCCACGACACCGGCATCGGCATCTCCGAACGCCAGCAGTCGCAGCTGTTCCAGGCGTTCCGCCAGGCGGACGCCAGCATCTCCCGCCGCCACGGCGGCACCGGGCTGGGGTTGGTGATCACGCAAAAGCTGGTGAAGGAAATGGGCGGCGACATCTGCTTCCACAGCCAGCTGAATCGCGGCTCGACCTTCTGGTTCCACATCACGCTGGATCTGAACGAGGGCATGCTGTCGCTGGCGCCGAACCTGCCGGACCTGAACGGCAAAACGCTCGCCTACATCGAGTCCAACCCGACGGCGGCACAGGCGACGCTCAACATGCTCAGCGTCACGCAGCTGGTGATCACCCACTCGCCGACGCTGGGCCAGCTGCCGTCAGGCCATTACGATTTCCTGCTGGCCGGCGTGCCGATCCCGTTCCGCGACAACATGGCGCAGCATCAGGACAAATTGTTGGCCTCGCTGAAGCTGGCCGATCGGGTCATTCTGGCGCTGCGCCAGGCGGCCAATAAACCGGATCTGGCGCGCGATCTGCTGCAAATGCTGCTCGATTTCCTGCCGCAGGTACGCGAACGGGTGCAGGCGCTGCTCGAGGGGCAACACGACGACGAGATCCTCGACCTGGTCCATAAGCTACACGGCAGCTGCAGCTACAGCGGCGTGCCGCGCCTCAAGCAGCTGTGTTTCTACCTCGAGCGGCAGCTGCGCCAGGGCATCACCAACGACGAGCTGGAGCCGGAGTGGCTGGAGCTGTTGGATGAGATTGAACTGGTGATCCACGCGGCGCGCGCGCATCTGGCGCAACCGGCCTGAATCCTCAGGCCATAATGCAAAAAGGCACGCCGTAGCGTGCCTTTGTTGCTTTTAGCGCCTGACGTTTATCACTGCGCCAGCAGGTACAGCTGGCTATCGCCGCGCTGAATATTCAACGCCAGCACCGACGGTTTGCTGTCGAGGATTTTACGCAGCTCGCCCAGGTTCTGGATCGGCTGTTGGTTCACGCCCAGGATCACGTCGCCCTTTTTCAGGCCGATGCGTGCGGCGGCGCTGCCGGCTTTCACGCTGTCGACCTTGACGCCTTTCACGTTGCCGACCTGGGTATTGCTCAGCTCGGCGCCTTCAATGCCGGTGTAGATATTGCCCGAGGCCACCTGGGTCTGCGCGCTTTGCTCCAACGTGACGTCAATCGTTATCGGCTTGCCGTCGCGAATAATGCCCAGCGACATCTTGCTGCCGACCGGCAACGTGCCAATCTCTGCCCGGAACGAGGCGAAGCTGGAGATGGCCTTGCCGTTCATGGTGACGATCACGTCACCGGCCTTGATGCCCGCCTTCGCGGCGGAAGATTTCGGCATTACCTGGCTGACGAAGGCGCCGCGCTGCGCGTCGACCTTCATCGCCTTGGCCAGCTCCGAGTTCAGCTCGGTGCCCATGATGCCCAGCTCGCCGCGTTTCACCTGGCCATACTCGACCATTTGCGCCGTCAGGTTTTTCACCATATTGCTCGGAATGGCGAAGCCGATGCCGATGTTGCCGCCGTCCGGCGCCAGGATCGCGGTGTTGATGCCGATCAGCTCGCCGTTCAGGTTAACCAGCGCGCCGCCGGAGTTGCCGCGGTTGATTGCCGCATCGGTCTGGATAAAGTTTTCGTAGTTTTCGATGTTCAGGCCGCTGCGCCCCAGGGCGGACACGATGCCCGAGGTGGCGGTTTCACCCAGCCCGTACGGGTTGCCGATCGCCACGGTGTAATCGCCGACGCGCAGCTGATCGGAGTCCGCCATCTTGATCGCCGTCAGGTTCTTGAAGTCTTTCAGCTGGATCAGGGCGATGTCGGAACGCGGATCCTTGCCGATCACTTTGGCGTCGAAACGGCGGCCGTCGCTCAGCTGCACCTGGATCTTGTTGGCGTTGTCCACCACGTGATTGTTGGTCACCACATAGCCCTTGGCGGCATCGATAACCACCCCGGCGCCCAGCGCCTGGAATTTCTGCTGCGTGCCCTGCGGCTGCTGGCCATCCGGTCCGGGCTGTTCAGCGCCCTGACACATCGGCGAGCCCTGGAACGGTGAACCGTCCTGGCAGAACGGCGAATCTTCACCGAAGAACTGTTGGAACTGTTGCGGCATGCGCGGCGTATTGACCGTGGTGCTGCCCTCAACGTTAATGCTCACGACGGAAGGCATCACCTTCTCCAGCATCGGCGCCAGGCTCGGCAACTGCTGGGTGCTGGAAGACGCGGTTTCAGCGGCGCTGGCCGTAACCGGGCCCATCGCCATACCGATGCTGAATGCCAGTGCGCTCAGAACTAATGCGGTTTTTTTCATCTGTGTGTCTCTTATAAAGTCGTTCAAAAAAGAATGGCTGTCTTGCGTGCTTATTCAGAGTTAATTAATAGCCCGAAGTTCCGGCACAGATGATTGGCAATAGTAAACAAATATTGTTCGTCTTTACAAAACTCGAGACAGCCAACCGGTTGGAATTGCTGATAATTATTCCTCCGCTTAATTATTCCGCCGCCATTAATCGACGATATTCATCATAGGCATAAAGGTCGGTCATTCCGCTGATATAGTCCTGCAATAAACGCGCGCGGAAATAATATTCCCGAATGGTTTGCTGCTCCGGCGATAAATGCTGCAGCCCTTCTACCGCCTCCACATAAGCCAGCCGATGCTTGGTGGACAGCTTGTGGAACAGGCGCGTTTCGATCGGGTAAGCGCGATGGCTGTCCTCGCGCACCAACCGGCTGAAGTCCGCCAGCGACATCGCCAGCAGCGGGCTGTAAATGTCCAGCAGGCCGCTGATCACCCGGTAGCCTTGCAGCTCGAGCTGCTCGACCTCCGGGTGGTTGAACACGTGCTTGAACGCCACATTTTTAAATATTTTCAGCAGCTGATAGGCCGGGCTGGAATCTTCCAGCAGCGCCTGATTGAAACTGCCCTGATAAACCGCGTCAAGATTGTCGATAAAGCGCTGCGCCGCGTGCGGCACCAGCCGCGCCACGGTAAACACCCGCAGATACATGAAGAACTGATCTTCCGCGCTGCGCCGCGCGCCGCCGCGGTCGATCTTGCGAAACGCGCTGGCGACGGTCTTGTCGAACAGATCGCCCGGCGCCACCTCGCCCCACTCCTGAATCAGATGCTGATACAGCTGCTCGACGGTGAAAATGCTCTTCTCCACCGCGTCTTCCAGATCGGCCACGCAGTACGAGATATCGTCGGCGGCCTCCATGATGTAGGTCAGCGGAAAACGATCGAACTCGCCCATGTGCAGCTCGCGCCGCAGCCTATCGACAAAGGCTTCTTCC
Organism: Serratia sp. CY55921; assembly: GCF_052167655.1. Classification (NCBI taxonomy): domain Bacteria; kingdom Pseudomonadati; phylum Pseudomonadota; class Gammaproteobacteria; order Enterobacterales; family Yersiniaceae; genus Serratia; species Serratia sp. CY55921. The sequence goes on from NZ_JBJNMU010000002.1 coordinate 106,401, forward strand.
GCCAGATAATAGCCGGGCTTTTTCATCAAATAGCTGTGGCTGGCGGGGATGTCGCCCGCCCAATAAGCCGGGCGGGTGTATTTCAAAATGCAGCCGACCTGCGCGTAGGTCAGATTGAGTTTCAGCAGGCTGTACACCATGCGGATCGCCTGGGCGTTGCCCTCGAAATGGCTGAGATCCTGACGGATCCGGCTGCGCAGCCGGTTCAGATCGCTCTCCCCTTCATGCAGCCGCAGCGACGCGACCTGGCAGCGATCGTGACTGCCCGGCTCGCTGCCGCAGCTGGCAGGATCGAGCCGCTGGGTGAACCAGTCGTTGATCGCCGACTCGCCGAAGTGACCGAACGGCGGATTGCCGATATCGTGCATCAGACAGGCCATTTCCACGATGCTCTCAAACGGATCGAGCAGCCGGGTCAGGCCGAATTCATCGATCTTACCCGCCTGTTTGAAGCGGTTGAGGATCTCTTTGGCGATATGGCGCCCGACCTGCTGCACCTCCATCGAGTGCGTCAGGCGGCTGCGCACCGCCGCGTTGCGCTCCAGCGGAAACACCTGGGTTTTTTGCTGCAAACGGCGAATGGCGGCCGAGTTGACGATGCGCCCGCGATCGCTCTCGAACTGCCGCACGATGTCGTACTCTTCCTCGGCCTCGATCGGTTTGCTGAAAGGCCGTTGGAAGCTGATTTTTTGCTTGAAGTCGATCCCGGACATCTGTTTCTCCGCCGTTGCGCCCTGCCCCCGTGATAACAATTCCCGGCGGCGGATGCAACGCATTATCTCTGATACACAGCCATGATAGACTATGCCGCAATTCTCACGGCCAATCAGCGAGTGTTATTTATGAAAGTAGGCATCATCGGCGCAATGGAGCAGGAAGTCACCCTGCTGCGCGATCAAATCGAAAACCGTCAAACCATCCAGCGCGCGGGCTGCGAAATCTACACCGGCCAGATCGGCGGCGTTGAAGTGGCCCTGCTGAAATCCGGCATCGGCAAAGTCTCCGCAGCCATGGGCACCACCCTGCTGCTGGAGCACTGCAGCCCGGACGTGGTGATCAATACCGGCTCCGCCGGCGGCCTGGCCAGCACGCTGCGCGTGGGCGATATCGTAGTGTCGGAAGAAGTGCGCTACCACGACGCCGACGTCACCGCCTTCGGCTACGAGCCGGGCCAGATGGCCGGCTGCCCGGCGGCGTTCGTCGCCGACGACGCACTGATCGCGCTGGCGGAAAGCTGCATCAAACAGCTGGATCTGCACGCGGTGCGCGGCCTGATCTGCAGCGGTGACGCCTTCATCAACGGCGCCGAGCCGCTGGCGCGCATCCGCGCCACCTTCCCGCGCGTCGCCGCCGTGGAAATGGAAGCCGCGGCGATCGCCCACGTCTGCCATCTGTTCGGCACGCCGTTCGTGGTGGTGCGCGCCATTTCCGACGTCGCCGACAGCGAGTCGCACATGAGCTTTGACGAGTTCCTGGTGGTAGCGGCCAAGCAGTCTACGCTGATGGTCAACGCCATGCTGCAAACCCTGGCCAAGCGCGGTTGATGTGAGGCTGCGCTTCACCTCGGCGCTCTGGCTGCTGGCGTTCTGGCTAGCCCTGCCGGCCGGGGCCGCCCAGCGAGTGATCAGCCTGGCGCCCAATGCGACCGAACTCGCCTATGCCGCCGGCATGGGCGAGGTGCTGGTGGCGGCGAGCGCCTATTCCGATTATCCGCCGCAGGCCGCCAGGCTGGAGCAGGTGGCCTCCTGGCAGGGCATCAATCTGGAGCGGGTGCTGGCGCTCAAGCCGGATCTGATCCTCGCCTGGCGCGGCGGCAATCCGCAGCGCGTGCTGGATCAGCTCGCCGCATTCGGCATCCCGATCTTCTATGCGGACGCCGATAATCTCGAAGGGATCGCCGGCTTGCTGGATAAGCTGGCGCAATACAGCCCGCACCCGGACCAGGCGCATCAGGCCGCCGCCGGCCTTCGCCGTCAGTTCGCTGCTCTCAGACAACAGTACGCCGATAATCCTCCGCGACGCGTGTTGCTGCAGTTCGGCACCCAGCCGCTGTTCACCAGCTCCGGCGCCACGCTGCAGAGCCAGGTGTTGGCGCTGTGCGGCGCGCAGAACGTCTTCGCCGACAGCCGCACGCCTTGGCCGCAGATCAGCCGCGAGCAGGTGCTGGCGCGCCAACCCCAGGCCATCGTCATCACCGGCGGCGCGAAAGAGGCCGCCAATGTGAAAGCCTTCTGGGCGCCGCAGCTGCAGGTGCCGGTGATCGCGCTGAATGAAGACTGGTTCAATCGCGGCGGCCCGCGGCTGCTGTTGGCGGCGCAGCAACTGTGCCGCCAGCTGGCGGAGATCCGCTGATGCTGGTGTTCTGGTTGGATATTCTCGGTACGGCGGTGTTCGCCGTCTCCGGCGTACTGCTGGCCGGCAAACTGCGCATGGATCCGTTCGGCGTGTTGGTGTTGGGCGTGGTTACCGCGGTCGGCGGCGGCACCATCCGCGATATGGCGCTGGCCAACGGCCCGGTGTTCTGGGTCAAGGATCCCACCGATCTGGTGGTGGCGATGATCACCTGCGTATTGACGCTGCTGCTGGTGCGCCAGCCGCGCCGCCTGCCGAAATGGGTGCTGCCGGTGCTCGATGCCGTCGGGCTGGCGGTGTTCGTCGGCATCGGCGTCAACAAGGCTTTCGCGGCCGGTACCGGCCCGCTGGTGGCGATCTGCATGGGGGTGATCACCGGCGTCGGCGGCGGCATTATCCGCGACGTGCTGGCGCGCGAGATCCCGATGATCCTGCGCACCGAAATTTACGCCACCGCCTGTATCATCGGCGGCATCGCGCACGCCACGGCGTTTTACACCTTCAACATGCCGCTGCAACAAGCCATGATGCTGGGCATGGTCATCACGCTGGCCATTCGGCTGGCGGCCATCCGCTGGCACCTCAAGCTGCCCGCCTTTATTCTCGAACGCTGAGCCGCCGCCCTGCGGGGCGAATGCAGCCACGCGACGGCACAGCCGAATATCATCCACAGCCCACCGGCCCAGGAGAACGGCGTGGCAGTGATCCTCGTGGAGTGGTAGGCATAAAAAAACCCGCCGGCCGGAAAGCGAGCGGGTTGATATTCTGACAGGCAAACTCAGATGCTGAACGACGAACCGCAACCGCAGGTGGTTTTGGCATTCGGGTTGGTCACCACGAAGCGCGATCCTTCCAGCCCTTCGGTGTAGTCCACCGAACCGCCAACCAGATACTGCAGGCTCATCGGATCGACCACCAGCGCCACGCCCTGCTTCTCGATGGTCATGTCGCCATCGTTGACCTTGTCGTCAAAAGTGAAACCGTACTGGAATCCGCTGCAGCCGCCGCCGGTAATGTAAACCCGCAACTTCAGGTTCGGATTTTCTTCGTCAGCAATCAGGTACTTGACCTTGTTTGCTGCTGCCTCGGTAAATTGCAGGGGCAGTGCCGTTTCATCACTCATACTCTTTACTCCCAACATTGTTCAGCATCAGATCGCGACCAGGGCTGCCTGATTAATATTAACGATTATCCGATACCTGAGTGTTGCGTTCAAGTATTCACCGCATTTGTTGTATTTTCTTTACTTGTTTTCTCCGCCGCTTCCCGCGCCAACTGCGCCTCCTGCCGTTGCAGGGTGCGCGCCAGGATCGACGAATACAGCGGCTTGCCGCCGAGCAGTTGCGCCACCACCGTAGCGCCGAGGCAGGTGATGATCATCGGTAAAATCAGCTGGTAGTTGTCGGTCATTTCCAGCACCAACACGATACCGGTCAGCGGGGCGCGCACCGTGGCGGCGAACAACGCCCCCATGCCGGCGATGGCGAAAGTGCCCGCCTCGATGCCGTACTGCGGGAACAAATGCGCCCCCGCCAGCCCGAAGGCGGTGCCGAACAGCGTGCCCAGCGCCAGCATCGGCGCAAAGATGCCGCCCGGCGCGCCGGAACCGAAGCACAGCAGCGTGGTGAAGATGCGGGTAATGAAAATGAACATCAACATGCCGACGCTGTAATTGCCCGCCGCGGCGATCGGGATCAGCCCAAAGCCGCCGCCCGCCGCCTCCGGCTGGATCAGCCCCAGAATGCCGCACACGCCGCCGAGCAGCCCGCCCATCAGCAGCACATTGCGCATTCTGCCGCCGTGCAGGCGCGCGAACATGTCCTGAGTGCGAAAGATCAGCGCGTTGAATCCCACACCCACCGCGCCGAATATCGCGCCCAGCACCAGATAGAGCCACAAGGTGTTGATGGGCGCCGAGGCGAGTTTGCCGACCGCGATCACCGAGCCTTGGCCGTTGAACAGCTGGAACACCACGCTCGACATGATAACGCCGATAAACACCGCTTTAATCGAGATCAGGTTGTAGCGAAACTGCGGCCGCATCTCTTCGATGATAAACAGAATGCCGGCCAGCGGCGCGTTGAACGCGGCGGACAGCCCGGCGGCGGCCCCGGTCGCCAGCAGCGAATGGCGCGCCTCGGCGCCGCGAATGCGCAGCACGTCCAATACCATGCGCCCGACGTTGCCGCCCATCTGTACCGTAGGCCCTTCGCGCCCCAGCACCATGCCCGCCCCCAGCGTTCCCATGCCGCCGATGAATTTCACCGGTATCACGCGCCACCAGCGCACCGGCCGCAGCTCCTCCAGCGCGCCTTCGATCTCCGGAATGCCCGAACCGCCAGCCTCAGGCGCAAAGCGCCGCACCAGGTAATAACCCAGCGCCGCCAGCGCGGCGGACAAGATAAACGCCAGCGGCCACACCAGGATCCAGAAGTCGGCGACCTGCGCCAGCGAAGCCAGCCGCTGCTGCTGCACCCACTCCACCGCTTTATCGAAGGCCACGCCGAGCAAACCGGCCAGCGTCCCCACCAGCGCGGCCATCAACAGGATCGCCACCGGCGTTTTATCGCGGCGGATAAACTGGCGCACCGCATCGCTGCGGCTAAGACGCGGGCTCAACGTCCCGACTGGCTGTGATTGTGATTCTGTCATCGCGAGTGATTCGTCAGGTAATTTGTAATACAAATAGGCAGGGCGATAATTCTACCCCAACCCGGCGGCGGGCGCTGCCGTTAATGGTATCTGACTGTGATCGTTTCATAACGCGGCGCTCTCCTCTAGAATAGCGCGGTCAAATCATTCAAAAGAGAATCCAGGAGCCGATTTATGAGCCTACACAGCAAGTCCGAAAGTCTGTACGCCCAGGCGCAACAGTTGATCCCCGGCGGGGTAAACTCTCCGGTGCGTGCATTCACCGGCGTGGGCGGTGTGCCGCTGTTTATCGAGCGCGCAGACGGGGCTTACCTGTTCGATGCCGACGGCAAGGCCTATATCGACTATGTCGGTTCCTGGGGGCCGATGGTGCTGGGGCATAACCACCCGGCGATCCGCGACGCGGTGATTGAAGCGGCGCAGCGCGGCCTGAGCTTCGGCGCGCCGACCGAGATGGAAGTCAAAATGGCGCAGCTGGTCACCGAACTGGTGCCGACGATGGATATGGTGCGCATGGTGAACTCGGGCACCGAAGCCACCATGAGCGCTATCCGCCTGGCGCGCGGCTACACCAACCGCGATAAAATCATCAAGTTCGAAGGCTGCTACCACGGCCACGCCGACTGCCTGCTGGTGAAAGCCGGCTCCGGCGCGCTGACCCTCGGCCAGCCGAACTCACCGGGCGTGCCGGCCGACTTCGCCAAACACACCCTGACCTGCACCTATAACGATCTGGATTCGGTGCGCGCCGCCTTCGAACAGTACCCGTCCGAGATCGCCTGTATCATCGTCGAGCCGGTCGCCGGCAACATGAACTGCGTGCCGCCGCTGCCGGAATTCCTGCCGGGCCTGCGCGCCCTGTGCGACAAGTACGGCGCGCTCTTGATCATCGACGAAGTGATGACCGGCTTCCGCGTCGCGCTGGCCGGCGCGCAATCCTATTACGGCGTCGAGCCGGATCTGACCTGCCTCGGAAAAATCATCGGCGGCGGCATGCCGGTGGGCGCCTTCGGCGGCCGTCGCGAGGTGATGGACGCGCTGGCGCCGACCGGCCCGGTCTACCAGGCGGGCACCCTGTCCGGCAACCCGATCGCCATGGCGGCGGGCTACGCTTGCCTGACCGAAGTGTCGCAGGTTGGCGTGCACCAGACGCTGACCGAACTGACCGAGATGCTGGCCGCTGGCCTGCTGCACGCGGCGCAGGAAGAGAATATTCCATTGGTGGTCAACAACGTCGGCGGCATGTTCGGCCTGTTCTTCACCGACGCGCCGGCGGTCACCTGCTACCAGGACGTGATGCAGTGCGACGTGGAACGCTTCAAGCGCTTCTTCCACCTGATGCTGGAAGAGGGGGTGTATCTCGCGCCGTCCGCCTTCGAAGCGGGTTTCATGTCCGTGGCGCACAGCAAGGAAGACATCCAGCGCACCATCGACGCCGCGCGTCGCTGCTTCGCCAAGCTGTAATCCCGGCCGGATGGCCAAAAAGAAACGGGCGCCGAGGCGCCCGTTTTGTTTTTCACGGCGGTTTACAGCAGCGTGCCGTAAATGGTCAACAGCGCCACCACCACCACGATGATCATCGTCACCTTGCGCGCCAGCGTCACCGCCGCCCGCGGCGTTTGCACCGGGTCCATATGCGGATCGCGCGCCAGCGAGAACTGCGCCAGCCGCGTCAACACCTGATACGACGACGAATGCCGATCGCCGAGTGAGGCGAACCAGGCCGGCAACGCGCGCTCGCCGTGGCCGAACAACGCATAGGCCACCCCGGCCAAACGCACCGGGATCCAGTCCAGCCAGTTCAGCAGATGATCAATGCCCGACTGCGAACGCTCCAGCGGCGTATTGTGGCGCGCCAGCCAGGTTTGATAGGCGCGCAGGAAGGCATATCCCGCCAGCGCGATCGGCCCGTACGGCCCAAAGACCACGAACCAGAACAGCGGCGCCAGGTAATAACGGAAGTTGATCCACAGCAGCGCGTTTTGCAGCTCGCGCAGGCGCAGCTCTTCACTGCAGTCCACCGGCAAACCGTGGATCAACGCCAGCTCTTCCGCCATCTGATCGCTGGCATGGGTATCCCCCTGCCGCGCCGCTTTCAGGTAGGCGCGATAGTGTTTGCGCTTGATGCCGGCGCCGACGCACAGCAGATCGATGACGATCCACAGCAGCAGCGTCACCACGCCGAAGAATAACCCGTGCGACAACCACAGAACGCCCCAGACGATCACCATCCAGGCGGCGGTCATCGCCAGCGTCTGCGCCAGCGAAACCCGATGCAGCCGCTGAAATACCACTTCGAGGCGATGATCCAGCTGCCAGTGTTCCCCCAGCTTGAACAGGCGCTCCCAGGCCAAAACCAGCAACAGCGTAAACAGCGTCATTAGCGATTCCTCTCCCTTTTTCTTGTCTCAAGCATAGCGTCGGCGGGCGCGCCGCGTTGTTCCAGAGATGCCAGATAGCGATCCCAATCGAACGCCGGCCCGGGATCGGTTTTGCGGCCGGGGGCGATATCGCAATGCCCGGCGATATGCGCCGCCAACGGCGGATAGTGTTCGGCCAGCAGCGCGGTGACCGCCTGCAGCGTGCGATATTGCGCCTCGGTGTAGGCTAACTGGTCGGTGCCTTCCAGCTCGATGCCGATGGAGAAATCGTTGCACCGTTCGCGCCCCTGATACAGAGAAACGCCCGCGTGCCACGCGCGCTGGTCGAAGGGCACATACTGCACGATCTCCCCGTCGCGGCGGATCAGACAGTGCGCAGACACTCGCAGCTGATGGATCTCGGCGAAATAAGGGTGCTGCGCGGGATCGAGCGTGCCGGTGAACAGCTGGTCGATATAGGGGCCACCGAATTCGCCGGGCGGCAGGCTGATGTTATGGATGACCAGCAGCGAGGGCGGCTCGTCATCCGGGCGCCGATCGCAGTGCGGCGAAACCACTCGCGTCACCCCGACAATCCAGCCATTTTCCAACTGCATCAGACACCTCTCTGCGGTGGTACTTATTCCTGCAACAGAGTAGCATGTTCCCCTACGAACTAACCGTCCATTTCGGAGTTTTCCATGCCGACACGCCGCTACAGTGCCGACCGTCGCCGCACCGAGCTTCTTGAACGTATTGAAAGTGATATTCCCTATTCCGTCGCCCAGGCGCTGCGCGAAGACCTGGGAGGTGAAGTTGACGCCGGGCGCGATATTACCGCGCAATTGTTACCGGCGGACAAGCAGGCCGAAGCCACCGTCATTACCCGCGAAGCCGGCGTGTTCTGCGGCCGCCGCTGGCTGAACGAAGTCTTTATTCAGTTGGGCAACCAGGTGCAGGTGGAGTGGCTGGTGGCAGACGGCGACCGTCTGATACCGAACCAACCGCTTTGCCGGCTGCGCGGCCCTGCGCGGGTGCTGTTGACCGGCGAGCGCACCGCGCTGAACTTCGTGCAGATGCTCTCCGGCGTGGCGACCGAGGTCAGCCGCTACGTGGCTCTGCTGGAAGGCACCCAGACTCGCCTGCTCGATACCCGCAAGACCTTGCCCGGCCTGCGCACCGCGCTGAAATACGCCGTGCTGTGCGGGGGCGGCAGCAACCACCGGCTGGGGCTGTCCGATGCCTTCCTGATCAAGGAAAACCACATCATCGCCTCCGGCTCGATCAAAAACGCGGTGGAAAAAGCCTTCTGGCTGCACGCCGACGTGCCGGTGGAAGTGGAAGTCGAGTCGCTCGATGAGCTGCAGCAGGCGCTGGACGCCGGCGCCGACATCATCATGCTGGACAACTTCAGCGTCGAGATGATGCGTCAGGCGGTCGCCCAAACCCAGGGCCGCGCCCAGCTGGAGGTGTCCGGCAACGTCACCAGCGAGACGCTGCGCACCTTCGCCGAGACCGGCGTGGATTACATTTCGGTCGGCGCGCTGACCAAACATGTGACCGCGCTCGATCTGTCGATGCGCTTCAAATGATCCCCTCGCCCCCGGCCGCCGCCGGGGGCGTTAACGCAGATTTGCGAAGCCCCTCGCACCGTTTTTTCCTCCGCTGCAAACGACATCAATACTGATGGAAGTACGCCGAGAAACGCGTAAAACCCGCTCGCCGTTCCCCCGCGCAAACCGCTACCGTTGTCTTCCACACCCTTATGGAGGAAACAACGCATGGAAACGCAACGCGGCTTTAGCCTGATCGAACTGATGGTGGTGATCGCCATCATCGCCATCCTCAGCGCCATCGGCATTCCCGCCTACCAGCGCTACATCCAGAAAGCGGCGATGACCGACATGCTGCAAACCATGGCGCCGTATAAGCTGGCGGTCGAGCTGTGCGTACTGGATGAAGGCGCGCCCGCCGGCTGTGAAGCAGGCAGCAAAGGCATTTCCACCGGCGGCGCGGCGCGTTACGTCAGCGGGGTGAAAGTCGTTAAAGGCGTAATCACGCTGACCGGCACCCAAACTCTGCAGGGGCTGGCGGTGGCGTTAACCCCCAAGTCGAACGCCGATGGGCTGACCCGCTGGACCCGGCTGTGCAGCAGCGAAAACGCGACGCTGGTTGAGGTGTGCCGGGAAGTCTTCCGCTTCGACGACGCGGCGGAGTAACGGCGATGAACGCGCAAATCAGCGAAGAGGTTCACACCCTGTGTCGGCGCTATCAGGCGCTGGCGTTGAGCGAGGACCCGACCACCCTGACGGTCGCGCTCAGCGAAGAAGCGCCGCAGGGGCTGCTGGCGGCGCTGCGTTTCGCCACCGGCAAACGCATCCATCTGGAACAATGGCCGGCGGCCAGGTTGGAGCTGGCGCTTAACCAGCGCCACGAACCGCTCTCGGCGCCGCTGGCGGCCGAAGAGGACACAACCGACATCGCCTACCCCGACGACGGCGATGCGCCGGTGGTGCAATTCATCAACCAGACGCTGCGCCTGGCCATCCAGCGCCGCGCCTCGGACATCCACTTCGAGCCTTTTCGGCAGCATTTTCGCATTCGTCTGCGCATCGACGGCGTGCTGCAAACCCTCGCCTCACCGCCGCCGCAGCTGGCCGCGCGCCTCGTCGCCCGGCTGAAGATCCTCGGCCAGTTGGATATCGCCGAGCGCCGTCAGCCTCAGGACGGGCAGCTCAGCCTGACGCTGGACAGCGCGCGCTATGCCATGCGTATCGCCACTCTGCCGACGCTGCACGGCGAAAAGGTGGTGCTGCGCGTTCAGCAGGGCGAGCAACAAGAACTGCCGCTGGATCAGTTAGGCATGAGCCGGGCGGATCTGGCGCGCTACGCGACGGCGCTGGCCTGCCCGCAAGGGTTGATCCTGGTGACCGGCCCGACCGGCAGCGGCAAAACGGTGACGCTGTACAGCGGTCTGCGCCAGTTGAACGATGCGCAGAGCAACCTGTGCAGCGTCGAGGATCCGGTCGAGATCCCGCTGTTCGGCGTTAATCAGACCCAGATCAACGCCAAAACCGAGCTGAGCTTCGCCCGGGTGCTGCGCGCCCTGCTGCGCCAGGATCCAGACGTCATCATGATCGGCGAGATCCGCGATGCGGAAACCGCCGAGATCGCGGTCAAGGCCGCGCAAACCGGCCACCTGGTGCTGTCGACGCTGCATACCAACTCTACCGGCGAAACCCTGACGCGGCTGATGCACATGGGGATCCCCGGCTACCTGCTCGCCGGCTGTCTGAAGCTGATCGTCGCGCAGCGGTTGGTGCGCAGACTGTGCCGCCACTGCCGCTATCCGCACAGCCAGCCGACGCATTTTCCCAGCGCGATCTGGCCGGAACCGCTCACTGTCTGGCGCGCCGATGGCTGCGAGCATTGCTTCGGCGGTTACTATGGGCGCATCGGCGTGTATGAACTGTTGGCCATTACGCCGGAAATACAGGCGGCATTGCTGGCGAACGCCGCTCCCAGTCTGCTGGCGGATATCGCCCGCGAACAGGGGCAGCTTTCGCTGCTGCACGCGGGCCTGGCGCTGGCCGCCGAAGGCACGACCTCGCTGGAAGAACTGTACCGCGTGATCGACGTCGTCCAGCCTGGCATAGCCGCGCCATGAAAGCGCGCCGGCTGTTTCTTTGGCAGGCTTTCGACGCACAGGGCGCCTTACGCCGCGGCGAACTGATGAGCGAGGAAAAACGGCAGGTGAGCCGGTTGCTGATCGAACAAGGCCTGCAACCGTGCCGAATCGGGCACGGCAAACGCGTTACGCCCGGCCAATGGCGTGGAGAACCGTTAATCCACTTCACCCGCCAGCTCGCCACTCTGCTGCAGGCGGGGTTGCCGCTGGTCAATGCGCTGCAGTTGCTGGCAGCAGAGCATCCTTCGGCAGCCTGGCGCTGCCTGTTGCGCCAGCTGGCCGACCAGGTGCGCGAAGGGCAACCGCTTTCCGAAACCCTCGCCGAACAACCGGGGATTTTTCCCCTGATCTATCGCCAGCTGATCGCCATCGGTGAACTGACCGGCAACCTCGATCGCTGCTGCCTGCAGCTGGCGCAACAACAGGAGGCCCAGTTGCTGCTGCGCCGCAAGGTGACCAAAGCGCTGCGTTATCCCCTCTTCATCTGCGCGGTGGCGCTGATGGTCAGCGTGTTGATGCTGGTGATGGTGCTGCCGGAATTCGCCAAGGTTTATCAATCGTTCGATGCGCCGCTGCCCTGGTTTACCCAAGGGTTGCTGGCATTGTCTGCGCAGTTGATCGCCACCGGCCCCTATCTGGCGCTGCTGCTGGGCGCGTCGCTGTTCGGCTATGGCCGCTGGCTGCACCCGCGCCCGCCGTGGCGCAGACGTGAACAGGCTCTCTTGCTGCGCCTGCCGCTGATCGCCCGGCTGGTGAGCGGCGGCGCGCTGAGCCAAACATTTCGCATCCTGACCATGACCCAACGCGCCGGGCTGACGCTGGTGGAAGGGTTGAACGCGGCGGCGTTGGCGGCTGACCATCTGCTGTACAAACAGGCGCTGGAGCAGGTGCAACGGCAGATCGCCGAAGGCGAAGCCTTTCATCATGCCCTGGGCCTGCAACCGCTGTTTCCGCCGCTGTGCCGGCAGCTGGTGCGGGTGGGCGAAGAGTCCGGTTCGCTGGACGCCTTGCTGGATAAATTGGCGCAGTGGTATGAACGGCAGACGCACGAGCTGGCCGATACGCTGGCGCAAACGCTGGAGCCGCTGCTGATGCTGGTGGTAGGTGGGATTGTCGGCGCTTTGGTGATCGCCATGTATCTGCCTATCTTTCAACTGGGCAGCGTGTTGGGATAAGGGTAAAAGGATAGCGGGCGCCGCGGTGCGCTGCGCCCGAATGCAAGGTGCGGCTTATTTGCTGCCGAAGACGCGGTTTTCCTGCTCCGCCACGCGGATAAAGGTGGTGCGCTTGGTCAGCTCTTTCAAACGCTCGGCGCCGACGTAGGTGCAGGCGGAACGCAGGCCGCCGAGGATATCACGCACGGTGAACTCCACCTCGCCTCGCAGCGGCAGCTTGACGGTTTTGCCTTCGGCCGCGCGATACTCCGCCACGCCGCCGACGTGGCGCTTCATCGCTGACTCGGAGCTCATGCCGTAGAACAGCATGAATTTCTCGCCGTTCTCTTCCACCACGGTGCCTTCGCACTCGTCGTGGCCGGCCAGCATACCGCCCAGCATCACGAAGTCCGCGCCGCCGCCGAAGGCTTTGGCGACATCGCCCGGCACCGAGCAGCCGCCGTCGCTGACGATTTGGCCGCCCAGCCCGTGGGCCGCATCGGCGCATTCGATCACTGCCGACAGCTGCGGATAGCCCACGCCGGTCTTCACGCGGGTGGTGCATACCGATCCCGGCCCGATGCCGACTTTAACAATGTCGGCGCCGGAGAGGATCAACTCTTCCACCATCTCGCCGGTCACGACGTTGCCGGCGCAGATGACGTGATTCGGGCAGGCTTCGCGCGCTTTCTGCAGGAAGGCGACGAAGTGTTCAGAGTAGCCGTTGGCCACGTCGATACAGATGAATTTCAGCGCCGGAGACAGGGCCAGGATCTGCTGCATTTTGGCGAAGTCGGCTTCTGAGGTGCCGGTGGACACCATCACGTGGCGCAGCACCGATTCCGGCATGCGCTGCACGAAGTCAGCCCATTGCTCGACGCTGTAATGTTTGTGTACGGCGGTGAGAACGTCGAAAGAAGCCAGGGCCTCGGCCATGCGGAAGGTGCCCACCGTGTCCATGTTGGCGGCGATAATCGGCACGCCGGACCAGCTGCAACCTGAATGCTTGAAGGTAAACTGACGTTCCAGTTCAACCTCGGAACGGCTTTTCAACGTGGAACGCTTAGGGCGGATCAACACGTCTTTAAAGCCTAACTTCAAATCTTCTTCAATACGCATGACTTATGATTTCCTGGTTAATGGCGACGGATCGCAAGGAGGATATTCGAACCTCTGCCCGACGGCTTTCCCGTGGCGCGGAAAGATGACGGCGAGAGTAATGCCAGTTCCAGTGACGTTATAATACGCGCTAATAATCGCCGAACAAGACTGCGAATTCGCCTTTATTTACGCTACAATCCGACAAATTTACCTGCATAATCGCAGTGTGATTGCCCGCTCATTTCTGCCGTGCCGCTGCGCTTTTTCTCGCCGTCCAAACGGGGCCGAGGCGCAAGCGCCGCCTGCCGACTTGCACTTCTGCGCGATCGCTTTATGATTCGTCTATTATTTTTTTATGAACATCGGATGCACCTAACACCATGGCCTACATTGTTGCGTTGACCGGGGGCATAGGCAGCGGCAAAACGACCGTTGCGAACGCCTTTGCGCGCCACGGCGCAGCCATTGTCGATGCCGACGTGATCGCCCGTCAGGTCGTTGAGCCGGGCACCCCTGCTCTGGCCGCGATCGCCGAGCGATTTGGTAATGAAATGTTGCTGCCGGACGGCGCGCTCAACCGCGCTGCGCTGCGTCAGCGCATCTTCAGCCACCCCGATGATAAAACCTGGCTGAACCAACTGCTGCATCCGCTGATACACCGCGAGACCCAACGCCAACTGGCGCAGGCAGCCAGCCCGTACGCGCTGTGGGTCGTGCCGCTGCTGGTGGAAAACGGCCTGCAGGATCGCGCCGATCGGGTGCTGGTGATCGACGTCGACACCGAAACCCAGTTGGCTCGCACCATCGCGCGCGACGGCATCAGCCGCGAGCAAGCGCAGAGCATTCTCGCCGCCCAGGCCACGCGCCAGCAGCGCCTCGCCGTGGCGGATGACATTATTGACAACAGCGGCGCCGCTCAGGGGATAGAGCCACGGGTCGCCGCACTGCATCGTCGCTACCTTGAACTGGCGGCAACAGCGCCCCAACAGGATTAAACTGCATGAGTGATGTTTCCCCAACCGTTCTCTTTGAACACCCGCTGAACGAAAAAATGCGTACCTGGCTGCGCATCGAGTTTTTACTGCAACAGCTGCACGGCCAGCGCGCCCTGAGCGAAACCGCCATCGCCCTTACCTTTTTCCGCACCGTCTCCGATTTGCTGGACGTACTGGAGCGCGGCGAGGTACGCACCGAACTGCTCAAAGAGCTGGAGCGTCAGCAGCAAAAACTGTTGGCCTGGGCCGATGTGCCGGGCGTGGATATGGCGCTGATCGAGCAGTTGCGCGGCCAGTTGAAGTCGCGTTCATCGGCGCTGATGGCGGCACCGCGCCTCGGTCAGGCACTGCGTGAAGACCGGCTGATCGGCCTGGTGCGCCAGCGTCTGAACATTCCCGGCGGCTGCTGCAGCTTCGATTTGCCGACCCTGCACATGTGGATGCATGCGCCGCAGCAGGATCGCGATGCCGACGTCGCCGCCTGGCTGCAGTCGCTGGATCCGCTGAACCAGGCGCTGATCATGGTGCTGGATCTGATCCGTCAGTCGGGGCCGTTCCGCAATCAAATCAGTCTGAACGGCTTTTTCCAGGACAACGCCGAAGGGGCGGACCTGCTGCGCCTGCGCCTTCATCTGGCGCCGCAGCTTTATCCGCAAATTTCCGGCCACAAGACGCGTTATGCCATTCGTTTCCTGCCGTTGGACAGCGAACATGGCATGGTGCCTGAACGCCTGACGTTCGAACTGGCCTGTTGTTGAACTCATGAAAGCAAGCCTTCTCAGCACCGCCAGAAGGCGTAAGGAACCGTTATGACGACCGTAGTGAAATGCCCAACCTGTGGCACCGGCGTGGTTTGGGGCGAAGTCAGCCCGTTCCGGCCGTTTTGCAGCAAGCGCTGCCAACTGATCGATCTTGGCGAGTGGGCCGATGAAGAGAAGCGCATTCCGAGCAACAGCGATCTGTCGGAAAGTGAGGACTGGAGCGAACTCGACGACCGCTAATCGCCGATTGAAGGCCTGGCGCACGCCAGGCCGATAGTGTTATTGGGCGGCGCCAGCCTGCGCCACCAGCAGTTGGATAATGCCGGCGTTGGCTTCCGGGAACTCGTCTTCACGCAGCTCCGCCTGTTTTACCCAGCGCATCGGCTGCCCCTCACGGCCAAACGGCTCGCCCGCCCAATGCTCCACCAGATAAAAATTCAGCGTCACGATGCGATCGCTGAAGCGATGTTCCACCACCTCCAGCAGTTCGGCCCGCTCGGCTTCGATACCGGTCTCTTCACGCAGCTCGCGGTTCAGCGCCTGTTCCGGCGTCTCACCCGGTTCGATCTTGCCGCCGGGAAACTCCCAAAATCCGGCCATGTGCGCGTCAGCGGCGCGGCGGGTAATAAAGATCTCCCGTTGAGCATTGCGGATGATGCCCACGGCGATATTCAGATGTTTCATCTCACCCTCCTGATGGGTGCCAAAAAACAGGGGCTCAGCAAGCTGAACCCCTGGGTATTATCGGTCAACCGCGGCCGGCATTACTGCAGGCGGCCGTGGCACTGCTTGTATTTCTTGCCGGAACCGCATGGGCAAGGATCGTTGCGGCCCACTTTGCGCTCGGCGGTCGCCGGCGCGTTCGGATCTTCGGTCACCAGCGCGTTCTCGTCGTGGTGGCTCAGCTGTTGCTGCTGCGCCAGACGCTCGGCCTCTTCACGGCGCTGCTGTTCCAGCGCTTCCACCTCTTCCGGCATCCGCACCTGTACCTTGCTCAGCACACTGATCACTTCATATTTCAGCGATTCCAGCATGGTGGCGAACATGTTGAAGGATTCGCGCTTGTACTCCTGCTTCGGATCCTTCTGCGCATAGCCGCGCAGGTGGATGCCCTGACGCAGGTAGTCCATCGCCGCCAGGTGCTCTTTCCACAGGGAATCCAGCGTCTGCAGCATCACGCCCTTCTCGAAGTTGCGCATCATTTCACTGCCGACCACTTCTTCCTTACGCAGGTACTGCTCTTTGGCGTTCTCCAGAATGCGTTCGCGCAGCGTCTCTTCGTGCAGCTCCGGCTCTTTGTCCAGCCACTGGGCGATCGGCATCTCCAGATCGAAGTCGTTCTTCAGACGCTCTTCCAGCCCCTGAATGTCCCACTCTTCTTCCAGCGACTGCGGCGTGATGTAGTTGTCGATGGTGCTCTTGAACACGTCCTCGCGGATGCTGGCGATGGTTTCGCTCACGTCGGACACGTCCAGCAATTCGTTACGCTGGCTGTAGATGGCGCGGCGCTGATCGTTGGCGACGTCGTCGTATTCCAGCAGTTGCTTACGGATATCGAAGTTGCGGCTTTCCACTTTGCGCTGCGCGTTGGCGATCGCCTTGGTCACCCACGGGTGCTCAATCGCTTCGCCTTCTTTCATGCCCAGTTTACGCATCATGCCGGACACGCGATCCGAGGCGAAGATACGCATCAGGGCATCTTCCATCGACAGGTAGAAGCGGGATGAACCGGCGTCGCCCTGACGACCGGAACGGCCGCGCAGCTGGTTATCGATACGGCGCGATTCATGGCGCTCGGTGCCGATGATATGCAGGCCGCCCGCCGCCAGCACCGCGTCGTGGCGCTCTTTCCAGGCGGCTTTGATGGCTTCGATCTGCTCTTCGGTCGGTTCTTCCAGCAGCGCCACTTCGGCCTGCCAGCTGCCGCCCAGCACGATATCGGTACCACGGCCCGCCATGTTGGTGGCGATGGTCACCGCACCGCTCTGGCCGGCCTGGGCGACGATGTCCGCTTCCATGGCGTGGAATTTGGCGTTCAACACTTTGTGGTCGATGCCCGCTTTGGTCAGCTCTCGGGACACCACTTCGGATTTCTCGATCGAGATGGTCCCCACCAGCACCGGCTGGCCTTTGGCGGTACGTTCGCGGATGTCTTCAATGATGGCGCCGATCTTCTCTTTCTCGGTCATGTACACCAGATCCGGCATATCCTTACGGATCATCGGACGGTTGGTTGGCACCACGATCGTGTCCAGCTTGTAGATCGAGCTGAATTCGAAGGCTTCGGTATCGGCGGTACCGGTCATCCCGGCCAGCTTCTCGTACAGACGGAAGTAGTTCTGGAAGGTGATCGAAGCCAGCGTCTGGTTCTCGTTCTGGATCTCCACGCCTTCTTTGGCTTCCACCGCCTGGTGCAGACCGTCGGACCAGCGGCGGCCCTGCATGGTACGGCCGGTGTGCTCATCGACGATGATCACCTCGCCGTCTTTCACGATGTAGTCCACGTCGCGGGTGAACAGCACGTGAGCGCGCAGCGCGGCGGTAACGTGGTGCATCAGCATGATGTTGGTCGGCGAGTATAGCGATTCGCCTTCATCCATGATGCCGGCTTCCACCAGCATCTCTTCAATCAGGATCAGGCCGCGTTCGGTCAGGTGTACCTGACGCGCCTTCTCGTCCACCGAGAAGTGCCCTTCACCTTTGAAGGTGTCGGAGTCTTCTTTTTCCTGGCGGATCAGTTTAGGGATCAGCTTGTTGACCTTGATGTACATCTCGGAGCTGTCTTCTGCCGGGCCGGAGATGATCAGCGGTGTACGCGCTTCATCGATCAGGATGGAGTCCACCTCATCCACCAGCGCATAGTGCAGTTTGCGCTGCACGCGCTCTTCCGGGCTGAACGCCATGTTGTCGCGCAGGTAGTCGAAGCCGTACTCATTGTTGGTGCCGTAGGTGATGTCGGCGGCGTAAGCTTCGCGCTTGGCCGGCGCCGGCATGCCCGGCAGGTTGATGCCGATGCTAAGACCGAGGAACTCGAACAGCGGACGGTTGTTTTCGGCGTCGCGCTGCGCCAGATAGTCGTTGACGGTCACGACGTGCACGCCGCGGCCGCTCAGGGCGTTCAGATAAGCCGGCAGCGTCGCGGTCAGGGTTTTACCTTCACCGGTGCGCATCTCGGCGATGCAGCGGTCGTTCAGTACCATGCCGCCCAGCAGCTGCACGTCAAAGTGACGCATGCCGAACACGCGCTTGCTCGCCTCACGCACCACGGCGAAGGCCTCCGGGATCAGGCTTTCCAGCGATTCGCCCTTCTCCAGGCGCGCGCGGAATTCGTTGGTTTTCGCTTTCAACTCGTCATCGGACAGCTTTTCCATGTCCGGTTCCATGCGGTTGATCTGCTCAACCACTTTGCGCATGCGGCGCAGGGTACGATCGTTACGGCTGCCAAAAACTTTGGTTAATAATTTCACTAACATGATGTTTGATATCTCTGTCATGACCGCCGAGCGCGGCAGTCAACTTGCTATTATTTATGGTTTTTGTGCCCAAAGGGCGAGATCAGACGAGGGCGACGGGCCCGGCGCGAATGCCCTGCACCTGCGCCACCCACAGGCCGGTCTGGTGCCGCGCCAGCGTTGGCAGCACCTCAAGGTGGGTGTGGCGAATGATGGTCGGCGGCTTCGGCTCGTGCGTCAGCAGCGCGTTGAGAGTAGAAAGCAGCGCCAGTTGCGCTACCTGCAAAGGGGGTTCCGCTTCGGCTTCGCTCTCCTGCACCCGCGCATAAACCGCCTGCGGCGCCAGCGCGAAAGAGAGGTGACGAATGACGGTGCGCAGCGCATGTTGCTGCCAATAATCTACGCTGAAGGTAGGACGGCGATGCGCGTCCTGCAGCAGGGCCAGGCTGTTGAAGGTGCCGTTGGCCGAATTTTGCCGGTTAAGGCTGGACGATGTGCTCGGCAATGCGGCCTGATCGGGTGCGCCGGACAAATTGGAAGGCGCGCCAAGCGTGGCCGCAACCATCCCTAACAGGAGATGGGGCCAGAAATAACGTCTGCCAAATTGTCGCCAACGATTTAGAATACCGATCACGAGTTTATAATCCGCCGGAGCCCATTATGCGCGATAGCCGTCCACAATTATTAGATGTCCTGTTCGACGACGCGTCTGCCGGCAGCAAAGGGCCGCTGCATAACGTCCAGCAACGCGCGGTGGCGCTGCTCAAGCTTAACCGTGCAGTGAAGGGCCTGTTGCCCGCTCCCCTGCATCCCTGGTGCCGCGTCGCGAATTTCCGACAGGGTATTTTAGTGCTCGAAACGGCAAATGCCAGTTGGATGATGCGCTTGCGCTACGAACAACCCGCTTTGCTGTCTGCACTACGAGCGCAAATTCTACCATCATTGTCGTCGATCGACATCAGGATTAATCCGGCCTTGATGGCGAAAGGCAGCAACCAGGTGCAAAACGCCGAAAAAGCGCCGGAAAAACCCGTGCCGATGCGGCATTTGAGTCTGGAGAGTGCGGAAGAGCTGAGGGGATTGGCGAGCCGTAGCCCGGAGAAACTGCGCAAGATATTGGAACGGCTGGCTGCATTGGCCGGAGAGGGTACCAACACAACCAGTCGTGATAAGTAATCAGCGACACAAACTGCAAAATACCGAACAGCCGACATCACACCATCGTGAGCCTGAATTCTCAGGCTCTCAGGGGATGCGCCTGCCGTTATTCGCAGGTGAGGAATGCAGACCTTACGCCAATACGGTAGACGGTGCCTTGAATGCCAATGGCATTTCGGCTTCGTCCTGGAAGGTCACGTATTCCCACGCTTCCTGCTTGGCCAGCACGGCCTGCAGCAGTTTGTTGTTCAGCGCGTGGCCAGACTTGAACGCGGTGAACGCGCCAATGATGTTGTGGCCGCACATGAACAGGTCGCCGATGGCGTCCAGCATTTTGTGACGTACGAATTCGTCTTCGAAACGCAGACCGTCTTCGTTCAGCACGCGGTAGTCGTCTACCACGATGGCGCAGTCGAAGCTGCCGCCCAAGGCCAGGCCGCGGGACTGCAGGTATTCGATATCACGCATGAACCCGAAGGTGCGCGCGCGGCTGATTTGACGCACGAACGACTCAGCCGAGAAATCAAGACGATAGCGCTGAGAGCTGGCGTCGATGGCCGGGTGGTTGAAGTCGATGGTGAAGTCCAGGCGGAACCCGTTATGCGGGGACAGCTCGGCCCACTTGTCGCCATCTTCAACGCGTACGGTCTCTTTCAGACGCAGGAATTTCTTCGCCGAGTTCAGTTCTTCGATGCCGGCATCCAGCAGCAAGAACACGAACGGACTGGCGCTGCCGTCCATGATTGGGATTTCAGCGGCGTCGACTTCGATGACGATGTTGTCGATGCCCAGCCCAGCCAGCGCGGCGTTAAGATGCTCAACGGTCGAAATACGCACGTCATGCTCATTCACCAGGCAAGTACAGAGCATGGTATCACGCACGGATTTTGCATCAGCCGGAAAATCAACCGGTGGATTCAAGTCAGTGCGACGATAGATGACCCCGGTATTAGCCGGCGCTGGGCGCATTGTCAGCGTGACTTTCTTGCCGGTATGCAAACCGACGCCAGTCGCCTGAACAATACGTTTTAATGTCCTTTGTTTGATCATCGTTTTATCTCGCAATGTTATCCATCCTACCAGCCAAGCATACAGCATGGCTGGCGGGACAGTTTAGCACAAAGAGCGGAGATTCCAAATTCTCAGGATATTCTTAGTCTGCCTGTTTACGCAGGAAGGCTGGAATATCAAGATAATCGGGCTCTTTATTCGGCTGCGCAGCTTGGTCGTTGACCACCTTCGCGGCAGGTTTCACTTCCTGCGGCAGAGGCGACATGCCGTGCTGCTGATAACGGTGATCCATCACCGGCTGGCTGGCCTGCTTATTGGTCACCAGGGTGATTTCAGGACGCTTGTCCATACCGATACCGGTTGCAACCACGGTTACGCGCAGTTCGTCGTTCATTTCCGGATCCAGCGAGGTACCGATAACCACGGTGGCGTTGTCGGAAGCGAACGCACGAATGGTGTTACCCACGGTTTCGAACTCATCCAGACGCAGGTCGAAGCCGGCGGTGATGTTGACCAGTACGCCGCGCGCGCCGGACAGGTCGATGTCTTCCAGCAGTGGGCTGGAGATCGCCATTTCGGCCGCTTCTTCGGCGCGGTCTTCACCGCAAGCCACACCGGAACCCATCATCGCGTAGCCCATTTCGGACATCACGGTGCGCACGTCGGCGAAGTCGACGTTCATCAGGCCCGGACGGGTGATTAGCTCGGCGATACCCTGCACCGCGCCTTTCAGCACGTCGTTGGCCGCGCCGAACGCGTCCAGCAGGGAAATGCCGCGCCCCAGAACTTTCAACAGCTTGTCGTTCGGGATGGTGATCAGTGAGTCCACGTGTTTGGACAGTTCAGCGATACCCTGCTCCGCGAATGCCATGCGCTTTTTGCCTTCGAAGTTGAAAGGCTTGGTCACCACGGCCACGGTCAGAATACCCAAATCTTTAGCCACTTCAGCCACCACTGGCGCCGCACCGGTACCGGTGCCGCCGCCCATGCCGGCTGCGATGAAGACCATGTCTGCGCCGTCCAGCGCTGCGCGCAGGGCTTCGCGGTCTTCTTCCGCTGAATTGCGACCCACTTCCGGGTTCGCGCCCGCACCCAGACCTTTGGTAATACCGCTACCAATCTGGATGGTTTGGCCAACCGCCGTTTTGCGGAGCGCCTGGGCGTCCGTGTTCACAGCGAAGAATTCAACACCTTCGATGCGCTCGCGCACCATGTGTTCAACGGCGTTGCCACCGCCGCCGCCGACGCCGATGACTTTAATCACCGCGTCATTGGTTAGTTCCATTGGTTCAAACATAGTTTCTCTCCGTTTTGTGCCTGTCGCTGCGAGATCATAAAAAGATTACTCAGCATGATCTCTTTGTTGAAACATTAAAACTCTTTTCTCAGCCAGCTATTGATGCGTTTAAACCAATTGCCCACCGAGGCGCGTTTTTCTACTTCTGTCTCACCGCTCAGGTGAGACTCTTTTCCATAGTGCAGCAGACCTACCGCCGTCGAGTAGTAAGGCTCCTGCGCATAATCCGTCAGACCCGTGATGTTCAAGGGTTGGCCGATGCGTACCTGGGTGTGGAACACCCGTTGCGCACAGGCTGCCAGGCCATCAATCTGGGCGGCGCCACCGGTCAGCACGATACCGGCCGCCAGATGATGCTTCACCCCTTGCTGACGCAGTTGCTCCTGCAATTGCAAAATTTCATCGTTAACCAGATTCAACAGTTCGGTGTAGCGTGGCTCAATGACTTCAGCCAGCGTCTGTCTTTGCAGACTGCGCGGAGGACGTCCCCCGACGCTAGGCACCTCTACATTCTCATCCTTGCTAACAATCGACCCAAGCGCACAACCGTGTCGAACTTTAATCGCTTCCGCGTCGGTCGGCGGCGTGCCGAAGGCGTAAGCGATATCGCTGGTGACCACGTTCCCGGCGTAAGGGATCACTTTGGTGTGGCGCAGCGCACCGCCGGTGTACACCGCCATATCCATGGTGCCGCCGCCGATATCCACCACGCAAACGCCGAGTTCGCGTTCATCTTCGGTCAGCACCGCGTAGCTCGCGGCCAAACCGGCGAAAATAAGTTGGTCAACTTTCAGGCCGCAACGTTCCACGGCCTTGACGATGTTCTTCGCCATATCGTTATGGCAGGTAATCAGATGCACCTTGGCCTGCATGCGCACGCCGGACAGCCCAACCGGGTTTTTGATGCCTTCCTGATAATCGATGGCGTATTCCTGAGGAATCACGTGCAGGATGCGGTGTTCGTCACGCACGCGCACCGATTTGGCGGTGTGCACCACGTTCTCCACGTCGTCCTGCGTCACTTCCTCTTCCGAGATAGGCACCATGCCGATTTCGTTCTGGCAGCTGATGTGTTTGCCCGACAGCGCCAGGTACACCGACGAGATCTGGCAGTCCGCCATCAGCTCGGCCTGATCGATGGCGCGCTGTACGCACTTCACCACCGACTCCAGGTCGTTTACGCCGCCCTTATCCATGCCGCGAGACGGGCAGCTGCCCACCCCGATAATGTTGACCATGCCATCGGGCAGAACTTCCCCTACCAACGCGGAGACTTTTGCAGTACCGATCTCCAGTCCAACTACCAGTTTTCTGTCCGTCGACTTGATCATTGTTGTTTTGCCTGTGCCTGATTCTGTTGCTGATTACTGTTTTGCTGACCGCCAAGCGCCTGCGGATCGACCAACACCGGAGCCCACCCTACCGAAGCGCCGGACTCGTAGCGCAAATCGACATAGCTGACACGCTTGCTCTCCGCCTGGCCCTGCTGCTGCAATACCGGGTAAAGCTCGATAAACCGCTGCAAACGCCCGTTGCGGTCATCGCGCCCCAGCTCAAGCCGGACATCGTTGTCCAGCGCCAGCTGCCAGGAATGGCGCGCGGTCATCGCCGCCATTTTCAGCGTATATTTGCTGGCCGCCAACGTGGCGCTCATCGCCCGATAGCCTTCCAACACATCCTGCTCGCTCCCTTCCGGCCCGTAGAGCAGCGGCAACTTCTGCTTGCCCGCCCGCTCCGCCGGCACGCTGAACGCTTTGCCCTCGGCGTCCACCATGTGCAAATCGTTCCAGCGCGCCACCGGGACATACTCCACCAGATGGATCTTCAGCTCATCTGGCCATTGTTTGCGCACGCTGGCCTGCTTGATCCACGGCAGACGTTCGATCTGCTGCTGGATGACGTCCACATCCTGCGTCATAAAGGTGCCGGGCGCGCCCAGCGCCAGGATCGCCTGACGAATATCATCGTTGGTGGTGTAATGGCGTTCGCCGGTCACCACCAGCCTTGAGAGCGGCAGGCGACTGGCGTCTTTCATCCAGCCAAGCACCGCCCAACCGCTCCACACGACCGTTCCCAACACCATCAGCAGGAAAATCATTCCCGCCAACTGGGTTCCATTGCTGCGGCGCGGGCCGTTATCCACCTCGCGATCGCGCGCATTCAGGGCAGCTTGCGACATATCAGTCGGCCAACTCCAAAATTCTCGCCACTAGCTGCGAGAAGCTTAATCCAAACTGGCGCGCCGCCATCGGCACCAGGCTATGACTGGTCATGCCCGGAGAGGTGTTCACCTCAAGCAGATAGAAGCTGCCATCGCTGTCTTGCATCACATCGACGCGGCCCCAGCCGCTGCAGTCCAGACCGCGGTAGGCGCGCAGCGCCAACGCCGCCATCTCGGCTTCCTGCTCGGCGCTCAAACCGCTCGGGCAGAAGTACTGCGTGTCGTCCGAAATGTACTTGGCCTGATAGTCGTAAAACACGCCGGCCGGCTGGATACGGATCGACGGCAACACTTGATCGCCCAGCATCGCCACGGTGTATTCCGGGCCGCTCAACCACTTCTCCACCAGCACATCGTCGTCATGGCGGAAGGCTTCTTCCAACGCCGCTGCCAACGCCGCGCTTTCGGTGACCTTGCTCATGCCGACGCTGGAGCCTTCACGGCTCGGCTTGACGATCACCGGCAGACCGAGATCCGCCACGCGCGCCAGCAGCGCCGCTTTTTCGGCGCCGAGATACAGCTGGCGATTCAGCGCCACGTAAGGCGCCACCGGCAAGCCCATCGACTGCCACACCATCTTGGTGCGCCATTTGTCCATGGTCAGCGCCGAGGCCATCACGCCGCTGCCGGTATAAGGCAACTCGAGGAACTCCAGCAGCCCCTGCAGGGTGCCGTCCTCGCCGCCGCGGCCGTGCAGCGCGATAAACACTTTGGTGAACCCCTGCTCTTTCAGCTGGGTCACCGGGAAATCGCGGGTATCGACGCCGTGCGCATCGATACCGGCTTCGCGCAACCCGGCCAGCACCGCGGCGCCGGACTGCAGAGAAACGTCACGTTCAGCGGAGGTGCCGCCCAGCAGAACTGCAACTTTATCAGCCATGGTGCTCCTCCTCTTTCTTCGGCGGCTGCAGCTTCAGCTCGGCCAGTTTACGGGCGATTTTGCCCACGTTGCCGGCGCCTTGCACCAGCACCAGGTCTTCATCCTGCAGCAGCTGCGCCAGGGTTTCCGGCACGGTATCGGCATCGGAAACCAGGATCGGATCCAGCTTGCCGCGGCTGCGGATGGTGCGGCACAGCGAGCGGCTGTCCGCGCCCGGGATCGGCGCTTCGCCGGCGGCGTACACGTCGAGCATCAGCAGCACATCCACCTGCGACAGCACGTTGGCGAAATCGTCGTACAGATCGCGGGTACGCGTGTAGCGGTGCGGCTGGAAGATCATCACCAGACGCTTGTCCGGCCAACCGGCGCGCGCCGCCTTCAGCGTGGCGTCCACTTCGGTCGGATGGTGGCCGTAATCGTCCACCAGCATCGCGCTGCCCGCTTTGCCGTTGACCGGCTCCAGCGGAAACTCTCCGAGGAAATCGAAGCGGCGCCCGGTGCCCTGGAAGCCCGCCAGCGCGCGCAGGATATCTTCGTCGTCGATGCCTTCTTCGGTCGCTACCGCCACCGCCGCCGCTGCGTTCAACGCATTGTGGCGGCCCGGCGCGTTCAGCGTCACCGTCAGCAACGGTTTGTCCTGACGGCTCAGGGTAAAGTGCCCCTGCGGCCCAATCTGCCGGTAGTCTTCGATGCGCACATCGGCATCTTCACTGAAGCCGTAGGTGGTGATATGACGACCCACGCGCGGCAGCAGCTCACGCACCACCGGATCGTCGATGCACATCACCGCGCGACCGTAGAACGGCAGGTTGTGCAAGAAATTGATAAACGTCTGCTTCAGGTTCTCGAAGTCGCCCTGGTAGGTGTCCATGTGGTCGGCTTCGATGTTGGTGACCACGGCCACCATCGGCTGCAGATGCAGGAACGACGCATCGCTCTCATCCGCTTCCGCGATCAGATAACGGCTGGACCCCAGTCGTGCGTGGGTGCCCGCCGCCTTAACCAGCCCGCCGTTAACGAAGGTCGGGTCCAGGCGGGCTTCGGCGTAAATGCTCGAGACCATCGCCGTGGTGGTGGTTTTGCCGTGCGTGCCGGCGATAGCGATGCCGTGGCGAAAACGCATCAGCTCCGCCAGCATTTCAGCGCGGCGGATCACCGGGATGCGCGCTTCACGGGCGGCGACGATCTCCGGGTTGTCGGCGGAGATGGCGGTAGATACCACCACCACACTCGCATCCAGCACGTTTTCCGGACGGTGATTGAAATAAATCGTCGCCCCGAGCGCGCTCAACTGCTGGGTCACCGGATTTGGCGCCAGGTCGGAGCCGCTGATCTGATACCCTTCGTTTGCCAACACTTCGGCGATACCACCCATGCCGGCGCCACCGATGCCGACAAAGTGAATGTGCCGGACGCGACGCATCTCGGGCACGATAGTACGTAGTTTCGCCAGTTGTTGTGTATTCATCACTCTCTCTAATCCGGATCCGGTATACCGGCCTACATCACATTGCTTTTATTCAGGTTCGGCGCGCCGAACCCCTGCACTCGTTACTTGGCGAGCCGCACCAGCTCCGCCGCCACGCGCTCGGTGGCGTCCGGAATGGCGACCGCGCGCGCTTTCTCGGCCATGGCCAGCAGCGTCTTGCGATCCCAGCTCGCCAGCAGTTCGGCCACCACATCGGCGTTGAACTGCGGCTGTTCGATAATCTTCGCCGCGCCGGCTTCTTCCAGCGGGCGTGCGTTCCAGTACTGTTGACGATCCTTGTGCATGAACGGCACGAAAATCGCCGGCAGCCCCGCCGCCGCGATTTCGCTGACGGTCAACGCGCCGGAGCGGCAGACCACCACGTCGGCCCAGGCATAGGCGGCGGCCATGTCGTCGATGAACTCGGTCACCTTGTGCTGCGTCTGCCCTACCCTCTCGTAGTCGCGCAACACCGTTTCCAGCGCGCCCTTGCCAACCTGATGCCAGAGCGTAATTCTATCGCCCAAACGCGCCGCGACTTCAGGAACTGTCTGATTCAGCACGCGGGCGCCCTGACTTCCGCCAATCACCAGCACGCGGATCGGGCCTTCGCGCCCTTGCAACCGCTCCGCCGGCAACGGCAGCGCCAACACGTCGGTGCGCACCGGGTTGCCCACCACCTCGGCGTTCGGGAACGCGCCGGGGAAGGCCTGCATCACTTTGGCGGCGATGCGCGCCAGCCAGCGGTTGGTCAAGCCGGCGATGCCGTTCTGCTCGTGCAGCACCACCGGGATGCCGCACTGCCAGGCCGCCAGGCCGCCGGGGCCGGAAACGTAACCGCCCATCCCCAGCACCACATCCGGCTGATAACTGCGCATGATGGCTTTCGCCTGCCGCACCGCCTGCCAGATCCGCAGCGGCGCCGTCAACTGGGCCTTCAGGCCCTTGCCGCGCAGGCCGGAGATGCGGATAAAATCAATCTCGATCCCGTGCTTCGGCACCAGATCGGCTTCCATTCGGTCTGCGGTTCCGAGCCAGCGCACCTGCCAGCCCTGCGCCATCAGATGATGCGCGACCGCCAGCCCCGGGAACACGTGCCCGCCGGTACCGCCTGCCATCACCATTAAACGCTTAGGTTTCCCGCTCATCCCTTACCTCTTCACAAACGCCTGAGCCTTGGTCAGGCGCGTTTCATAATCAATTCGCAGCAACAGCACAATCGCCGTCGACATAATCAGCAAGCTCGAGCCGCCGTAACTGATCAGCGGCAGCGTCAGACCTTTGGTCGGCAGCATGCCCGCGGCGGCGCCGACGTTAACCAGCGCCTGGAAGCTGAACCACACGCCGATCGCGCAGGCCAGGAAGCCGGAGAAGCGTTGGTCGATCTCCAGCGCGCGGCGCCCGATGGACATCGCGCGAAAAGCGACGAAGAATACCATTAACAGGGCTAAAACCACACCGATATAGCCCAGTTCTTCACCCAAAATGGAGAAGATGAAGTCGGTGTGCGCTTCCGGCAAATACTCCAGTTTCTGCACCGAGTTGCCGAGCCCCTGCCCCCAGAACTCGCCGCGGCCGAACGCCATCAGCGACTGGGTCAACTGGTAGCCGCTGCCGAACGGGTCGGCCCACGGGTTCCAGAACGAGGTCACGCGGCGCATACGGTACGGTTCCGCGATAATCAGCAGCACCACGGCGAACACGCCGGAGCCGATGATCGCCAGGAACTGCCACATTTTCGCGCCGGCCAGGAACAGCATCGCCAGCGTGGTGATGAACAGCACCACCACGGTGCCGAGATCCGGCTGCGCCAGCAGCAGCACCGCCAGCACCACCATGACGCCCATCGGCTTACAGAAGCCCCAGAAGTTGCTGCGCACCTCTTCCACCTTGCGCACCAGATAGCTCGCCAGGTAGCAGAACAGCGATAGCTTGGACAGCTCCGCCGGCTGAATACGCAGCGGGCCGAGCGCGATCCAGCGCGAGGCCCCGTTCACCGAGCTCCCCACCACCAGGACGATCAGCAGCATCACGATCGACATCAGCAGCATCACGTTGCTGTAGCGCTGCCAAACTTCCATCGGGATGCGCAGCGTCACCAGCGACAGGCCGAACGCCAGGCCGAGGTACAGCGCATCGCGTTTGGCGAACAGGAACGGATCGTCCGCCAGGCGTTGGCCGATCGGCATCGACGCCGAGGTCACCATCACGAAGCCGATGATCGCCAACCCGAAGGTCAGCCACAGCAGGGTGCGATCGTACAGCACCATGTTGACCGCGTCGTTGTCGCGCGCGCCGGTCACCCAGTCTTTCAGCCGTTCTGTCAGCCCGAAGTTCGGCAAGCGTAGTTTCATCCGCCAAGCTCCTGCGCCAGGCGGGCGAACTCATCGCCGCGCACTTCAAAATTACGGAACTGATCGAGACTGGCGCAGGCCGGCGACAACAGCACCATATCGCCGGGCTGTACGCGGCCGGCGATGGTGCGCATTGCCTGCTCCATGGTCTCGGTCAGCGTCGCCACTTCCGGCCGCAGCTGCGCCAGCTGGGCGCCGTCGCGGCCAAAGCAATACAGCCGCACGTTGTCGCCCTGCAGATAGCGCGCCAGCGGCGAGAAATCGGCGGACTTGCCGTCGCCGCCCAGCAGCAGATGCAGCGTGCCGTCCACCTGCAGGCCGTTCAGTGCCGCTTCGGTGCTGCCGACGTTGGTGGCTTTGGAATCGTTGATCCAACGCACGCCGTTGTTCTCCCAGGCCAGCTGGAAGCGGTGCGCCAGGCCGGTGAAGGTGGTCAACGCCTTCAGGCTGGAGGCACGCGGGATATTGACCGCATCCGCCAACGCCAGCGCCGCCAGGGCGTTGGTGTAGTTGTGGCGGCCGGTCAGCTTCATCTCGCGCGTGTTCAGCACCTTCTCACCGCGCACCCGCAGCCAGGTTTCGCCCTGCTGACGGTTCAGGTGATAGTCGCCCACGTCCGCCCCGAAGCTGACGCAGCGTTCGTCGGCGCCGCGCACCGGCATGGTCAGCGCATCGTCCGCGTTCACCACGCACACGGCGGCGTTTTCATACACGCGCAGCTTGGCACCGCGATACTGCTGCAGGCCGAACGGATAGCGATCCATATGATCTTCGGTCACGTTCAGGATGGTCGCCGCCGCCGCCCGCAGGCTATACGTCGTTTCCAGCTGGAAGCTGGACAGCTCCAGCACGTAAAGCTGACATTCCTGGCGCAACAGGCTCAGCGCCGGCAGGCCGATATTGCCGCCCACGCCCACCGCCCAACCGGCGGCTTTCGCCATCTCGCCCACCAGGGTGGTGACGGTGCTCTTGCCGTTGGAGCCGGTAATCGCCACGATCGGCGCCTGCGCCTCGCGGCAGAACAGTTCGACGTCGCCGACGATTTCCACGCCGGCGTCAGCCGCGGCGCTCAATGCCGGGGTCGCCAGCGCGACGCCCGGGCTGGCGACGATCAGATCCGCCGCCAGCAGCCAGTCCTGGTTCAGATCGCCCAGATGGCGCTCCACGCTTTCAGGCAGTTTGTCCAACCCTGGCGGCGCGATACGGGTATCCATCACGCGCGGCGTCACGCCGCGCGCCATGAAGAAATCGACACAGGACAGGCCGGTGAGGCCCAACCCGATGATGACGACTTTTCTACCCTGATAGTCTGCCATGATTAACGCACCTTCAGCGTTGCCAGGCCAATCAGCACCAGCATCAGCGAAATGATCCAGAAGCGCACGATAACGCGCGGCTCCGGCCAGCCTTTCAATTCATAGTGGTGGTGAATCGGCGCCATGCGGAAAATGCGTTGTCCGCGCAGCTTGAACGATCCCACCTGCAGGATCACCGACAACGTCTCTACCACGAATACGCCGCCCATGATCACCAACAAAAACTCCTGGCGCAGCAGCACCGCGATGGTGCCCAGCGCGCCGCCCAGCGCCAGCGAACCGACGTCGCCCATAAACACCTGCGCCGGGTAGGTGTTGAACCACAGGAAGCCGAGGCCGGCGCCGACGATGGCGGTGCAGACGATCACCAACTCACCGGCATGACGCAGATACGGAATATGCAGGTAGTTGGCGAAGTTCATGTTACCGGTCGCCCAGGCCACCAGCGCGAAACCGGCCGCCACGAATACCGTCGGCATAATCGCCAGGCCGTCCAGACCGTCGGTCAGGTTGACCGCGTTGCTGGTGCCGACGATGACGAAATAGGCCAGCAGGATGTACAGCAAGCCCAACTGCGGCATCACGTCCTTAAAGAACGGCACAACCAGCTCGGTGGCTGGCGTGTCTTTTCCTACGGCGTACATGGCGAATGCGACAATCAGCGCAATCACCGACTGCCAGAAATACTTCCAGCGGGCGATCAGCCCTTTGGTGTCCTTACGCACCACCTTGCGGTAGTCATCGACGAAACCGACGATGCCGTAACCCACCAGCACAAACAGCACGCACCAGACATACGGGTTGGACGGGTAGGCCCACATCAGCACCGAAATGGTGATGGAGGTCAGGATCATGATGCCGCCCATGGTCGGCGTGCCGCGCTTGCTGAAGTGCGACTCGGGGCCGTCGTTACGCACCACCTGGCCGAAGGACATTTCTTGCAGACGCTTGATCACCCGCGGGCCCATCCACAGCGACAGGAACAGCGCGGTCAGCAGGCTGACAATGGCTCGGAACGTCAGATAAGAAAAGACGTTGAAGCCTGAGTAATACTTGACCAAATGCTCGGCCAGCCAAACTAACATGGTGCTTTCTCCTGTAACGCGCGTACTACCTGCTCCATTGCGGCACTACGTGAACCTTTGATTAACACGGTGATGACCGCATGTTCCGACAGTAATTCCGCCACGCGCGCGATCACTGCTGTCTTGTCCTGATAATGTTCGCCGTTGCCGGAAGCCTCGCTCAGCACGCGGCTCAACCCGCCGACGCTGATCACTTTATCGACCCCGGCCTGGCGGGCGGCTTCACCCACCTGACGGTGGCACTCTTCCGCTTCTGCGCCCAGCTCGGCCATATCGCCGACCACCATCACGCGGTAGCCCGGCATCTCCGCCAGCACCTGCGCCGCCGCGGTCATCGACCCGACGTTGGCGTTGTAGCTGTCGTCCAGCAGCAGCTTGCCTTCGGCCAGCGCCACCGGGAACAAACGCCCCGGCACCGCCTGCAATTGTTTCAACCCCTGACGCACCGCTTCGAGGGTGGCGCCCACCGACATCGCCAGCGCCGTGGCCGCCAGCGCGTTGGCCACGTTGTGGCGCCCCGGCAGCGGCAGCGCGATCTCGGCGGTGCCGAACGGGCTGTGCAGCGTAAACTGCGTGCCTGCGCCGTTCACCCGCACATCGTCCGCGAAGAAGTCCACGCCTTCGGCCGCCTGCGGCGAGAAGCGCCAGACGGTTTTGCCGCCCAGCATGCTCTGCCAGTGCGGCCAGTCGTTGTTATCGGCGTTGATGATCGCCACGCCGTCGGCCGGCAGGCCGGTAAAGATTTCACCTTTCGCCTGGGCGACGCCGGCCAGCGAGCCGAAGCCTTCCAGGTGCGCCGCCGCCAGGTTGTTCACCAAAGCGGTCTGCGGACGCGTCAATGCGGTGGTGTAAGCAATTTCGCCAATGTGGTTAGCGCCCAGCTCTATCACGGCAAAATCATGCTGCGGCTCCAGACGCAACAGCGTCAACGGCACGCCGATGTCGTTATTGAAGTTGCCGGCGGTATACAGCACTTCGCCGCATTCACGCAGAATGGCGGCGGTCATTTCTTTCACCGATGTCTTGCCCGAGGAGCCGGTCAGCGCCACCACGCGCGCCGGCACCTGCTGACGCACCCAGGCGCCAAGCTGCCCCAGCGCCAGACGGGTGTCTTTCACCACCAGCTGCGGCACGTCCACCAATAAGCGCTTACTGACCAGCAACGCCCCGGCGCCTGCGGCTACGGCATCCGCCGCGAAGTCGTGAGCGTCGAAACGCTCGCCTTTCAGCGCCACAAACAGGCAACCGGCGGTCACCTTGCGGGTGTCTGTCGTCACCTCGACAATTTGGCAATCGGCGCCGATCGGTTCAGCGCTCAATACCTCAGCCAGTGTCTGAAGAGAGACAGGGATCATGCCAGCACCCCCAGCAGTCGGGCGACCGTCGTGCGGTCGGAGTAATCCAGGCGGCGGTTGCCCACCAGCTGATAATCTTCGTGGCCTTTGCCCGCCACCAACACCACATCCTGCTCCTGCGCCTGCATGATGGCGCTGGTCACCGCTTCGGCGCGGCCGTGGATCACCAGCGCCTGCCCGGCATCCAGCAATCCGGTCAGGATATCGTTGATAATCGCGCGCGGCTCTTCGGTACGCGGGTTGTCATCGGTGATCACCACGCGATCGGCGAACTGCTCGGCGATGCCGCCCATCAGCGGACGTTTGCCCTTGTCGCGATCGCCGCCGCAGCCGAAGACGCACCACAGCTGCCCCTGGCAGTGCAGGCGCGCCGCTTCCAGCGCTTTCTCCAGCGCATCCGGCGTGTGGGCGTAATCCACCACGACCGTCGGTTTGCCCGGCGCGTTAAACACTTCCATGCGGCCGCAGACCGGCTGCAGACGGTTGCCGGTTTCCACCAGCGCCTCCAGCGGGTAGCCCAGCGACAGCAGCGTCGCCAATGCCAACAGCAGATTGCTGACGTTGAAAGCGCCCATCAGGCGGCTTTCGATCTCGCCGTCGCCCCAGCTGGAGCTGAACCGAACCGTGGCGCCGTTGTCGTGATAATCGACCGCCGTGGTTTTCAGCCAGCGGCCGTGACAGCCCGGCTGCAGGTTGCCCTGCATCGTCACCGCCACCGCATCCGGCAGCTTGCTCAGCCAGCGCTGGCCGACTTCATCGTCGGCGTTGATGATCGCCTGCCCCACATTGTGGGCGGCGAACAGCGACCATTTGGCCGCTTCGTAATTGGCCATGTCACCGTGGTAATCCAGGTGATCGCGGCTCAGGTTGGTGAAGACCGCGGCAGCGAACGGCAGCGCCGCCACCCGGTGTTGCACCAAACCGTGGGATGAGACTTCCATCGCGGCGAAGGTCGCGCCCTGTTCCGCCAAGTCGTTTAATACGTGTTGAACATCCACCGCAGAACCGGTGGTATTCTCGGTCGGGCAGACCTGGCCCAGCAGACCGTTGCCGACGGTGCCCATCACCGCGCTGGTTTCGCCCAGCAGTTGGCTCCACTGCGCCAACAACTGCGTGGTGGTGGTTTTGCCGTTGGTGCCGGTCACGCCGACCAGCCGCAGACGCTCGCCCGGCTGATGGTAAAAACGCCCGGCCAGCGCGGAAAGGCGCTGGTTCAGTTGGCTCAGGTAGATCACCGGCACGCCGTGCATCTCAACGATGGCGCCGTCTTCGGCCTGACCGTCAGCTTCGGCGATCACGGCGGCGACGCCCTGCGCGATGGCCTGCGGAATATAGCGGCGTCCATCCGTTTGATGGCCGACCACGGCGACAAACAGATCCCCGGCAGCCGCCACACGGCTGTCTAATGTCATTTCCCGCAGCGCGCGCCCGGGCGCCGTCGGCACCCACGGGGCGAGTAAGTCGCGCAAATTACGA
The DNA here is from genome assembly GCF_052167655.1 of Serratia sp. CY55921. Lineage (NCBI taxonomy): Bacteria > Pseudomonadati > Pseudomonadota > Gammaproteobacteria > Enterobacterales > Yersiniaceae > Serratia > Serratia sp. CY55921. Next base: position 140,537 of record NZ_JBJNMU010000002.1, read on the forward strand.
TCTGCCACCTGAACCCTCTTTCTTGTTAATCACTAATTCGCTTTTGTCACCGGTGGGCAACGCGTCAGGCTCGACGTTCATGGTGCGCAATACGCCGCCCATGATGGCGCCGAACACCGGCGCGGAGATTGCGCCACCATAGTATTTCCCACCCTGCGGGTCGTTGATGACGACCACCAGGGCAAAACGGGGGTTACTTGCCGGCGCGACGCCGGCGGTATAAGCGATGTATCGGTTGACGTATTTGCCGTCCGGGCCCACTTTTTTCGCGGTACCGGTTTTGATGGCGATACGATATCCCTTGATGGCGGCTTTCACGCCGCCGCCGCCCGGCAAGGCCACGCTTTCCATCATGTGCACCACGGTGCGCACCAGAGGTTCAGGGAAAACGCGTTCGCCGGCGACCGGAGGGTCAACCTTGGTGATCGACAATGGGCGATACACGCCCAGACTGCCGATCGTTGCATAGACTCGCGCCAACTGTAACGGAGTTACCATCAGCCCGTAGCCGAAAGAGAAGGTGGCCCTCTCTATGTCAGACCACCGTTGTTTTTTTGGGTATATGCCACTGCTTTCTCCGACCAGCCCCAAATTGGTCGCTTTTCCCAGCCCAAAACGAGAGTAAGTATCTACTAACGCTGAGGACGGCATCGCTAACGCCAGCTTTGAAACACCGACGTTACTCGACTTCTGCAAGATCCCGGTCAATGACAGCTCCGAGTACCGCGCCACGTCTTTGATCTCGTGGCCCTGAATGCGGTACGGGATGGTGTTCAGCACGCTGTTTTCTCTCACCACGCCGTTTTGCAGCGCGGTCATCACCACCATTGGCTTCACGGTTGAACCGGGTTCAAAAATATCGGTGATAGCGCGGTTACGCATGGTTTCTTTCGGCGTACCGGCCATGTTGTTCGGGTTGTAAGACGGGCTGTTGGCCATCGCCAGCACTTCGCCGGTGTTCACATCGATCAGCACCGCAGTGCCCGATTCGGCCTTGTTGAACGCCACGGCGTTGTTCAGCTCGCGATACACCAGCGCCTGCAGGCGCTCATCGACGCTCAGCACCAGGTTATGCGCCGCCTGGCTATCGACGGAGGAGATATCTTCAATCACTCGGCCGAAGCGGTCCTTGCGCACCGTTCTCTCGCCCGGTTGCCCGGTCAGCCAGCGATCGAAGCTCTTCTCGACGCCTTCGATGCCTTGCCCGTCGATGTTGGTCACGCCGATGATGTGCGACGTCACCTGCCCCGCCGGGTAGTAACGGCGCGACTCCTGCCGCAGGTAGATCCCCGGCAGCTTGAGTTTGTGGATGTAGTCGCCGATCGCCGGGTTAACCTGGCGCGCCAGGTAAACGAAGCGCCCTTTCGGGTTGGCGTTGATGCGGTTGGAAAGCTGGTCCAGCGGGATGTTGAGCGCATCGGAAAGCGCTTTCCAACGGCTGTCCAGCGTGATGCCGCCGCGTTCGTTCAGCTCTTTCGGATCGGCCCACACCGCATTCACCGGCACGCTGACCGCCAACGGACGGCCGGCGCGATCGCTGATCATGCCGCGCGCGGTCGGCACTTCCTGCACGCGCAGCGAACGCATGTCGCCTTCTTTCACCAGACGATCGGGGTTGATGACCTGCAGGTACGCGACGCGCAGCATCAGGCCAACCATCGCCAGCAAAATGCAGCCGCACAGCAACGCAAAACGCCAGCTGACAAAGCTGGCCTGATCTTCCTGGCGTCTCAACTTACCGGGGCGCGCTGCTTTCATGCGTTTCCTTTCTACTCCGTGTCATTATTCCGGTTAAACCATTCATTGTTTAACGATGATATTTTCCTGCGATGGATCAACGTGTTGCATCTGCAGTTTTTCTGTCGCGATACGTTCAACCCGGCTGTGATCGCCGAGGGCGTTCTCTTCTAAAATCAGGTTGCGCCACTCGATATCCAGCGCATCGCGCTCCAGAACCAGCTGCTCGCGTTCGGCGGTCAGCAGGCGGGTGCGGTGCGCGGTGGTCACCACGAAAATCGCGGAGACCAGTGACGCAATCAGTAAAATCATGGGGATCTTGGCGTTGCGCAGCAGATCGCCGCCAATCACCCCGACCAGGCCGTGACGTTCGTTGCCAATCACGCGGGCATCCTCTCAGCAATGCGCAGCACCGAGCTGCGCGCACGCGGGTTGTCCGCCACTTCCGCTTCCGACGGCATCATTTTGCCCAGCGCTTTCAGCGTTCGCCCGCCCATGCCGCGCAGTTGCTCCTCGGTCAACGGAATGCCCGCCGGCACCTGGGCGCCGCGGCTGTGGTGTCGCATAAAGCGTTTGACGATGCGGTCTTCCAGCGAATGGAAGCTGATGATCGACAAACGGCCCTGCGGGGCCAGCACTTCCAGCGCGCCGTCGAGCGCACGCTCGATCTCTTCCAGCTCGCTGTTGATATAAATGCGGATCGCCTGGAAGCTGCGCGTCGCCGGATGCTTGTGCTTTTCACGGAACGGGCTGGCATCGGCGATCAGATCCGCCAGCTCTTTGGTGCGCGTCATCGGCTCCACGCGGTTTCTTTCGACGATGGCGCGCGCGATGCGCTTGGCGAAACGCTCTTCGCCGAAGGTTTTCAGCACCCAGGCGATGTCGTCCGCTTCGGCCTTCATCAGCCACTCTGCGGCAGACAGGCCGGTGGACGGATCCATGCGCATGTCCAGCGGACCGTCGCGCATAAAGGAGAACCCGCGCTCCGCGTCGTCAAGCTGCGGCGAGGAAACGCCCAGATCGAGCAGAACGCCGTCGATCTTGCCCGCCAGCTCGCGCTCCCGCACATAGTGCGACAACTCGGAAAATGGGCCGTGTACGATGGTAAAACGAGGATCTTCAATAGATTTGGCGGCTGCAATCGCCTGAGGGTCACGGTCAATTGCCAGCAAGCGCCCTTCCGGCCCCAGTTGGGACAGAATCAGACGAGAATGGCCACCGCGACCAAAAGTACCGTCGATATATATGCCGTTGCTGCGGATATTGAGGCCGTTGACGGCTTCGTCCAGCAGGACGGTGGTGTGTTTATAGTTTTCCAACATGCTTATAGCGACAAGTCCTGTAGCCGCTCAGACAACGGTTCCTGAGTCGACTGTTCAGCGTCAATATCATCCTTGACTTGTTGATACCAGGTCTGTTCATCCCACAGTTCAAACTTGTTGAACTGACCGACCAGCATCACTTCTTTCGTGAGCCCGGCGTGTTGCCGCAGCGTACTGGCTAACAGCAAACGACCGGCACTATCCATCTGACACTCACTGGCATGTCCCAACAGCAGGCGCTGAACGCGGCGCTCGGCGGGATTCATGCTCGACAGACGTGATAATTTTTGTTCAATAATTTCCCATTCGGGCAAAGGATAAAGCAGCAGGCAGGGCTGATGGAGGTCAATGGTACAGACCATTTGGCCTTGCGATTCCTCGTTGAGCAATTCCCGATATCGGGTAGGTACGGCGAGCCGCCCTTTGCTGTCGAGGTTGACCATCGTCGCTCCACGGAACATTCCTGAGCTACCCCTTAGTGACCGTTTTCACCACTTTACCCCACAAATTCCCACACAATGGAGTTTACGGAGGGTATGAAAACCTTGTCAAGCCAGAGCGCCAGCGCTTTGGCAATATTTCTCTGGTCATTTTGGGAGCTGACTCGCGAAAGAAACTCTGATTATTCGACGATTAAAAATTAACACCATGATAAACGGAGAGAATTTTCTAGGCGGAAAGAATCTGATTAAAAACCTGACGAACTGGCGATTAATTAACTCATTACTTCCTTCTGCAAGCCATGTCTCATTTTTCAGCTCGGCAATCTCAGGGCTGTAACCGCTGCCGCCCCGCGCGCGCCAAGGCTCGGCGCCTGACGAGTCGACCGCAGAATAAGGCTATAACTCCTTGAGTTAATAACGCTCAATCGTTATTCACCGTGAAACTGCGCGCTATTTTACTTCAATTTGCACCGCCATGATGAGAGCACGGCGAAAATAAATGACTCGGATATTACGAGCAGAAGTAATTTCGATTTAAATCAATTTGGTAAGATTATTCCCAAAACACCTGTTTACAATTATGGTTTCATTTTCTTACACCTTTATTTCCACAATTTTTGCCGGAAAAATCCCCCCGCGGACACAAAAAATCGCAACAGCATGTTTTTAATAGGTTTATTTAAAAACACCGATTTTAATCTCTCCATCCCTTCCTGCGCCCCGGCTCTGCGGGACAAAAACCGAACAAATGTTAAAAATAAAAATATAAACCTAGTTAAAAAACACAAACCAGATCAGTAAACTATATAAAAAGCAAAAAACCAGAATTAACAACCGCAAATTATAAAATTAACAGCACATTAACACAAAAGGAGAGATACATGCTTTCGCCCGCCGCACACTGGCGCAGCGCCGCTGCCGATACGTTTGCACTGGTGGTGTACTGCTTTATCGCCGGTATGGCGATTGAAGTGTTGATCTCCGGCATGAGCTTCCAGCAATCCCTCTCTTCACGCCTGTTGTCGATCCCGGTCAACATTCTGATCGCCTGGCCTTATGGCCGCTATCGCGATCTGTTTATCCGCACGGCGCGCCGCTGCCCGCACGGCCAGTTCCTACTGCGCAATCTCGCCGATCTGCTGGCCTATGTCAGCTTCCAGTCGCCGGTTTATGCTGCAATTTTATGGAGCGTGGGCGCCGACGGCCAACAAATGCTGGCGGCGGTAACCAGCAATGCGCTGGTCTCCATGGCGATGGGCGTGGTGTATGGTTACTTCCTGGAGTACTGCCGGCGGCTGTTTCGGGTAGCGGGTTACGTCTAAAGGAGCCCGCCAACGCGGGCCCCTGTCAGCCAAACTACTTGCGGCTCAGACTGCCGCGGCGGAACAGATTGCGGCGAATGCGCGTCAGCCCCGGCTTGGGTTTACGCGGCTCGTCCAGGCTGGCCAGCACCAGTTCCAGCACGCGTTCGGCCACGTCGCGATGGCGCTGCGCTACCGCCAATACCGGGCACTCAAGGAAATCCAACAGTTCATGATCGCCGAAGGTGGCGATCGCCAGATCGGTCGGCAAGCGGCCGCGTTGCTTCAGCGTCACGTCCATCACGCCCTGCAATAAAGAGAACGACGTGGTAAACAGCGCCTGCGGCATCGGGTGCGCTTTCAACCATTCGGCAAACAACGCGCCGGCGGCTTCGCGTTCGTAGCTGTTGGCGTACAGGTAATCGACGTGGCGGGGATCCTCTTGCCAGGCCTGGCGGAAGCCCTGCTCACGCAGGAAGCTGACCGAAAGCTCCGGCAAGGCGCCCAGGTACAGCACCGACTCCGCCGGGAAGGTGCGCAGCTCCTGCGCCAACGCAAAAGCGTCTTCCTGATCGGCGCCCACAACGCTGATGAAATGCTCGCGATCCAGCGCGCGGTCCAGCGCGATGATCGGCAGCGGATCGTTGGCCCAGCGTTGATAGAAAGGATGCTCCGGCGGCAAGGCGGTGGAGACGATGATGGCGTCCACCTGACGCTGCAGCAGGTGCTCAATGCAGCGCATTTCGTTGTCCGGCTGATCTTCGGAACAGGCGATCAGCAATTGGTAACCCCGCTGGCGCGCCTGGCGCTCCAGGTAGTTGGCGATGCGGGTATAGCTGGTATTTTCCAGATCCGGGATCACCAGGCCGATAGAACGGGTGCGCCCGGCGCGCAGCCCCGCCGCGACGGCATTCGGGTGATAGTTATGCTCCCTGACCACGGCCATCACTTTCTCGACGGTTTTATCGCTGACACGATACTGCTTCGCCTTGCCGTTGATGACATAACTGGCCGTCGTGCGCGAAACGCCCGCGAGACGCGCGATTTCATCCAGTTTCACATTAACCCCTTAATGACGCTGAAAATAGAAGTGAAGGCTGTGCTCGGATTAACCATGGCATCCCGTGCGGTTATTCAATCCAGCCTCTGCGATCTAACAGCAGAAAACACTACCTAGCAACCGCTTTTGCCGAAAGGTGCCGGCAATCGGGCAAAAAAGGCCGAAAAACAAAGGGCGCAGCCACGCCGCGCCCCCGATTATTCGCCGCCAGACCGCGCTCAGCGCATGATTTTGTCGCCGCGCGACACGCCGACCACGCCGGAACGCGCCACTTCCACAATCTCCGCCACTTCACGCACCGCGCTCAGGAAAGCGTCCAACTTGTCGCTGGTGCCGGCCAGCTGCACCGTATACAGCGTCGCCGTCACATCGACGATCTGGCCACGGAAAATATCGGCGCAGCGTTTCACCTCTTCACGGCCGTAGCCGCTGGCCTGCAGCTTCACCAGCATGATCTCGCGTTCAACGTGAGCGCCCTGCACCAGCTCGCTGACGCGCAACACGTCCACCAGCTTGTGCAACTGCTTCTCAATCTGCTCCAGCACTTTCTCGTCGCCGACGGTCTGGATAGTCATGCGCGACAGCGTCGGATCGTCGGTCGGCGCCACCGTCAGGCTCTCGATGTTGTAACCGCGCTGGGAGAACAACCCCACCACGCGCGACAGGGCGCCGGATTCGTTTTCCAGCAAGACAGATAAAATACGGCGCATGATCAGGTCCTCTCCGTTTTGCTAAGCCACATTTCGTCCATGCTTCCGCCGCGGATCTGCATCGGGTAGACATGTTCGGTTTCATCGACGGTCACGTCGACGAACACCAGCCGCTCTTTTTCCGCCAGCGCCTGCGCCAGCTTGCTTTCCAGCTCATCCGGCGTGCGGATGGCGATGCCGACATGGCCGTAAGCCTCGGCCAGCTTGACGAAGTCCGGCAGTGAATCCATGTAAGACTGCGAATGACGGCCGGAATAAATCATGTCCTGCCACTGCTTGACCATGCCCAAATAGCGGTTGTTGAGGTTCACCACCACCACCGGCAGGTTATATTGCAGCGCGGTGGACAGCTCCTGAATATTCATCTGAATGCTGCCGTCGCCGGTCACGCACACCACGGTTTCCTCCGGCAGCGCCAGCTTGACGCCCAATGCCGCCGGCAGGCCGAAGCCCATGGTGCCGAGGCCGCCGGAGTTGATCCAACGGCGCGGTTTGTCGAACGGATAATAGAGCGCGGCGAACATTTGGTGCTGGCCGACGTCCGAGGTCACATAGGCGTCGCCTTTGGTCAGGCGATGCAGGGTTTCAATCACCGCCTGCGGCTTGATGGTGCCGCTGTTTTTGTCGTAGCCCAGGCAGTCGCGGGCGCGCCACTGCTCGATAGACTGCCACCAATCGCGCAGCGCATCGTGATCCTGCGCTTTCTCGTCCTGCGCCAGCAGCTCCAGCATCTGCACCAGCACCTGCTTGGCATCGCCGACGATCGGGATATCGGCGTCCACCGTTTTGGAGATCGAGGTCGGATCGATATCGATGTGCAGCACGGTGGCATCCGGACAGTATTTGGCCAGATTGTTGGTCGTACGATCGTCGAAACGCACGCCGACGGCGAAGATCACGTCGGCATGGTGCATGGTTTTATTGGCTTCATAGGTGCCGTGCATGCCGAGCATGCCGACGCTCTGGCGATGAGTGCCGGGGAAGGCCCCCAACCCCATCAGGCTGCTGGTCACCGGCAGGTTCAGCTGCTCCGCCAACGCCAACAGTTCGGCTTCGCAACCGGCGTTGATCGCGCCGCCGCCGACGTACATCACCGGCTTTTTGGCCGCCAGAATGGTTTGCAGCGCGCGTTTGATTTGCCCGCGGTGGCCCTGCACCGTCGGGTTGTAAGAACGCATGCTCACGTCCTGCGGATAGGCATAAGGCATCCGCACCGCCGGGCCGACGATGTCTTTCGGCAGATCGATCACCACCGGGCCGGGGCGGCCGCTGGAGGCCAGGTAAAAGGCCTTCTTCAACACCGCCGGGATGTCTTCGGTGCGTTTCACCAGGAAGCTGTGTTTCACCACCGGCCGAGAAATCCCCACCATATCGCACTCCTGGAAGGCGTCGTAGCCGATCAGCGAGCTGGGCACCTGCCCCGACAGGACGACCATCGGGATCGAGTCCATATAAGCGGTAGCGATACCGGTAATGGCGTTGGTGGCGCCGGGGCCGGAGGTCACCAGCACCACGCCCACTTCGCCGGTGGCGCGCGCGTAACCGTCGGCCATGTGCACCGCACCTTGCTCGTGGCGCACCAGAATATGATCGATCCCTCCGACCGTATGCAGGGCGTCGTAGATATCGAGCACCGCCCCGCCGGGGTAGCCGAATACATGTTTAACGCCCTGATCGATCAACGATCGGACGACCATCTCGGCTCCTGACAACATCTCCATGGGTTTGCCTCCAGGCTTGCTTATTCTTCTCTGGCGCCGGAACGTAGCGCCTGCTGCGGGGCAATGCCCCTAAATTTTTATGGGTTGTCGCTATCGAATTAACATAACGTCAGAATATGGGGCAGGCAAACGGCAAAATGGCTTAACGACGGCGGGGTTATTGCCAAGCGGCTGGAGATCGCGACTTTATAAAAACAATGCGCTAGCCCCAGGGGCGTCAGGCTAGGCATTGTTTCGAACAGAGGGAAAATTACAGAACTAAATCAGGCGAAGAATATGCCGTTTTTTTCGCCGAACGCGCGGCCCGGCGGCGGCCTCAGCCCTGTTCCTGGTACATGGAGTCGATTTCACGCTGATAGCGCTGCAGGATCACTTTGCGGCGCAGCTTCAGCGTTGGCGTCAGCTCCCCCAGCTCCATGGAAAAGGCCGCCGGCAGCAGCGTGAACTTCTTCACCTGCTCGAAGCGCGCCAGCTCCTTTTGCATCTCACGCAGACGCTTTTCGAACATCTCGAGGATTTCACCGTTGCGCAGCAGCTCCAGGCGATCCTGATACTTCAGGTTGACTGACTTCGCGTACTCTTCCAGCGACTCAAAGCACGGCACGATCAGCGCGGAAACGAACTTGCGCGCATCGGCGATGATCGCCACCTGCTCGATAAAGCGGTCCTGCGCCAGCGTGCCTTCCAGCATCTGCGGCGCGATGTATTTGCCGCCGGAGGTTTTCATCAAATCCTTAAGGCGCTCGGTGATGAACAGATTGCCCTCTTCATCGATCGCCCCGGCATCGCCGGTTTTCAGCCAGCCGTCTGCGGTAAAGGTCGCGGCGGTTTCCAACGGTTTGTTGAAATAGCCGCGCATCACGATCGGCCCGCGCACCTGGATTTCATTTTCTTCACCGATGCGCACCTCGACCTCCGGCAGCGGTTTGCCGATAGAGCCGAAGCGGAAATGCCCTTCTTCCCAGCAGGACACGGTCGCACAGGTTTCGGTCATGCCATAGCCGTACTTGATGTTGACGCCCATCGCCTGGAAAAACAGGATCACATTGTCATCCAGCTTGGCGCCCGCCGCCGGCAGGAAGCGCACCCGGCCGCCGAGGATGCCGCGCAGCTTGCTCAATACCAGCTTGTCGGCCCAGCGATGAGAGAGTTCGAACAGTTTACCCAACGGTTTGCCGGCCCGCTCCTGAAGGAACTTGCGCTCCCCGCAGACGATCGCCCAGTGGAACAGCGCGCGGCGCAGCCAAGGCGCGCGCGCCACTTTTTCATGCACCGCGCTGAAAATCTTCTCGTAGAAACGCGGTACCGCGCACATCAGCGTCGGGCGGACCTGCCCCATCGCTTCCCGTACCCAGTCAGTGTTCGGCAGGAAGACGTTCTGCGCGCCGGAATGCATGACAAAGAAGCTCCAGGCACGCTCGAATACATGCGACAGCGGCAGGAAACTGAGCGACACATCTTCTTCGCCAACCGTCAGTCTCTCATCATGCAGGTAGAGCTGCGCCGCCAGGTTGCGGTAATCCAGCATCACCCCTTTCGGCTCGCCGGTGGTGCCCGAGGTATAGATCAGGGTGAAGAGGTCCTGCAGGTCGCACTCTTCAATGCGCTGCCGACGTTGAGCGATAAAAGCCGCCGGATCGGCGGCATGCTCGAAGGCGCTCAGGTGTCGCGCTATCTCGCAGCCGCGCAGATCGGCATCTTGGTCAAACACGATAATATGGCGCAGCTGTGGGCAAACGCCGCGCAGCGCGATGGCCGCGTCCAACTGTGCCTGTTCGCCGACGAACAGTATGCGAATGTCGGCGTCGTTGATGACGAAGGCCGCCTGCGCCGGCGTATTGGTGGAATAGAGCGGCACGCTGACGCCGCGCAGGTGGAGAATCGCGAGATCGGCCAGCGACCAGGCCATGCCGTTATTGGCGAAAATGCCGATGCGCTCTTGCACTTCGGCCCCCAGGGCCAACAGCCCGGCGGCAATGCGATCGATGCGAACGGCGGCCTCTTCCCAGGTCAGTTGAAACTCGCCGTTGGGCGACCATTGGCGAAAAGCTGTGCGATCGGCTCGGTGGGTGATTTGATGCTGTATACGATGGATCAAATGGTATTGCAGCAGATTAGTGATCATAGTGCTCTAAGCCTGAAATGAATCATACAGTTAAGCCTGAACGACGCCTTACGGCCCTCATCTCAGCTTACACGTGTTTACTTTTTTCCGCGCAGTCTACCTACTCTCAGGCAGGGGGAAAAGCGATTTCAGCGTAGAAGTGTGAGCCAAAACTCAGGCCGGCTTTCGCGCTTTCATGGGTTGGACAGAACGGGAAGGAAAAGGTTTGCTGGCGGCAATAAAACGCGGCCCATCTGGGCCGCCGCATCGAGTTAGTTTAAAATACCAGTCGTAAAGTAAAAATCAGAATATTAATTTATATTAATTATTTTTGGTAAACGAACCAACTCACCCTGAAAATAAGTTATTTAATCGCCGCAAAACCAAGAAACATCTTAATAAAAACCCAGATAGTTCTTAGTTTTTATCATGAGAAAAAAACGCTCAGTTGAATATTATCTTTATATATCCCCATTTTTTATCGCTTTACTTTGGGTTACCCGCCTCAATCAGGACGGACTTCATCCACTGGTGCCCTTTATCCCGTTCGGAGGATTCATGCCAGGAAAGATAGCAGGTCGCTTTATTGTGATTGGCGCACAAAGGAACTGCCTTTATTTTCAACGCCTCCGTCTGTTGCCGCACCAACCAGGCGGGCGCAATCGCCACCATTTCCGTTTGCGACACCATATTCAACACGCTGTAGAGATCCGTGCACTGTTGTGTCACGGCGCGCAGCATCGGCTCCTCTAAATAGAAAGGTTTACTGAACGATCCAAAACTTTCCAGGGAAACCGCCGCGTGCTGTTCGGCCAACATGTGTTCCGGCGTCACCTCCTCCCCTATTCGCGGGTGCGCCTGCGCAACCGCCAGCACTAATTCGTCGTCGAACATCGCCAGGCTGCGAAACTCCGCCGACTCGAAACGGCTGTAGCCGATGACAAATTCGACGTCCTGATAACGTAATTGATGTTCAATATTATTGTTAATGTATGACTTTATTTGCAGGTTAAGCTGCGGCGCTATCTGTTTGACGTGATTGATTATCCCGGCGCCCAGACGCAAATCGAGCGGGCTGCACAGGGACAGGGAGAACGCTCGCGTGCTGGTCAGCGGCTCAAACTCAGATCCCGGCAACTCATTTTGCACCAGCTGCAGCGCTTGCCGCACCGGCCCGAACAGCTGTCTGGCCCGCATGGTGGGCTGGATCCCGCGCCCGCAGCGCACGAACAGCTCGTCGTTGAACATCACCTTCAGACGCGCTACCGCGTTGCTCACCGCCGGCTGCGACATCCCTAGCGAATTAGCGGCTCGCGTAATATTTTGCATTTGCATCACGGCGTCAAACACCGTCAGCAAATTAAGATCGACGCTGCGCAAATGGATGTCCGCCGGCTCTTTGACCATGGCGATTTCTGAATCATATTCAGCCATATTTCACTCCACTAAATCCTGTGTAGATAATCTAATCCTTATGCTCGACAAACAATGAAACGCCGCATTGTCTTATCTTTGCACGACAAATCCTGCCATTACCGTCATCAGCCGATAAAAAACCTCGTGTTATCGACACGATTTAAGTCGTATATGGAATGCATATCAGTCACTTCTACCGTCAGCAGGAAAAATGCCACCTGGGTGGTACTAATAATTAGGTATTAACAATGATTAATACAATTAAACAACGTAACCCCACTGTATGAGACAAACTATAAAAACACATCATAAGCAATCAAACCATCTAAAAACATCAATCGCTTTGTGTAAAATCGCATTATTTTGTTATATTATGACTAAAACAATCAATTAATCATATGAATTCAATTTAAATCATTCGTATTAAAAATATTATTTTGTTTCCTCCCGTGATTAATCCTCCTTATTTTTTCATCACAAATCTTAACCCAACAAAATCCAGAAGCAATTAGCGCAGTATATATTCGATTCGTTTATGCTAAGCAGCACGCAAACTGCTCCCATTTTTTCTCTATAGCGCTGCATTTTTACCGAATGATCCTCTGTTTGGACGGATAGCCGGTGCATTGTCCCCGCATTCAATCAGGTGTTGACATCGCCAGGCCAATCACGTATCAAATTAGGCAGACACCCAATTTAAGAGAAGCTGAACCATTATGATCCGTACTCACCGTCTACTAGGCCTACTACTCAACGCATCTTGTTTGCGCGGTATGCCTGTGGACGAAGTTCGGAGCTGACTCAGCCGATCACCCATAAGAAACCCGCGCTACTGCGCGGGTTTTTTTTTGCCCGCTTAGCGTGAAATCAACACGATAAGGAATGCACCGATGAGCCAACAAGTCATTATTTTCGATACCACGCTGCGTGATGGCGAACAGGCATTGCAGGCCAGCCTGAGCGTAAAAGAGAAGATTCAGATTGCGCTGGCGCTGGAAAGAATGGGCGTTGACGTGATGGAAGTCGGCTTCCCGGTCTCTTCGCCGGGCGATTTCGAATCGGTGCAAACCATCGCTCGCCAGATCAAGAACAGTCGTGTCTGCGGCCTGGCCCGCTGCGTGGACAAAGACATCGACGTGGCCGCCGAAGCGTTGCGCGTCGCTGAAGCGTTCCGTATCCACGTGTTCCTGGCCACCTCCACCCTGCACATCGAATCGAAGCTGAAGCGCTCGTTCGACGAAGTGTTGGAGATGGCAGTGCGCTCGGTCAAACGCGCCCGCAACTATACCGACGACGTGGAATTCTCCTGCGAAGACGCCGGCCGCACGCCGATCGACAATCTGTGCCGCGTGGTCGAAGCCGCCATCAACGCCGGCGCCACCACCATCAATATTCCGGATACCGTCGGCTACACCACGCCAAACCAGTTCGGCGGTATCATCACCACCTTGTATGACCGCGTGCCAAACATCGACAAAGCCATCATTTCCGTACACTGCCACGACGATTTGGGCATGGCAGTCGGCAACTCCATTGCCGCGGTCCAGGCCGGCGCCCGTCAGGTGGAAGGCACCCTGAACGGCATCGGTGAGCGCGCCGGCAACTGTTCGCTGGAAGAGGTGATCATGGCGATTAAGGTGCGCCAGGACATCATGAACGTGCACACCAACATCAATCATCAGGAAATCTTCCGCACCAGCCAGATCGTCAGCCAGCTGTGCAACATGCCGATCCCGGCCAACAAGGCGATCGTCGGCGCCAACGCCTTCGCCCACTCCTCCGGCATTCACCAGGACGGCGTGCTGAAGAACCGCGAAAACTACGAAATCATGACCCCGCAGTCGATCGGCCTGAAAGACGTGCAGTTGAACCTGACTTCCCGCTCCGGCCGCGCGGCGGTGAAACACCGCATGGAAGAGATGGGCTACCAGGAGCAGGACTACAACCTGGACACCCTGTACGCCGCCTTCCTGAAGCTGGCCGACAAAAAAGGCCAGGTGTTCGACTATGACCTGGAGGCGCTGGCCTTCATCAATAAACAGCAGGAAGAGCCGGAGCACTTCAGCCTGGGCTACTTCAGCGTGCAGTCCGGCAGCAGCATCATGGCCACCGCCTCGGTGAAACTGATCTGCGGCGGCGAAGAGAAAGCCGAGGCCGCCACCGGCAATGGCCCGGTCGATGCGGTTTATCAGGCAATCAATCGCATCACCGACTACCCGATCGAGCTGGTGAAATACCAACTGACCGCCAAGGGCCATGGCCGCGACGCGCTGGGCCAGGTGGATATCGTGGTCTCATACAACGGCCGCCGCTTCCACGGCGTAGGTCTGGCGACCGACATCGTCGAATCCTCCGCCAAGGCGATGGTGCACGTGTTGAACAATATTTGGCGCTCACAGCAGGTAGAAAAAGAAAAGCAGCGCCTGCAGCAAAACAAACATCAAAATAATCAGGAAACGGTGTGAACATGACGAAGACTTATCACATTGCCGTCTTGCCCGGAGACGGCATCGGCCCGGAAGTAATGGCTCAGGCGCGCAAAGTGTTGGACGCGGTGCGTCAACGCTTTGACATTCGCATCACCACCGCCGAGTACGACGTCGGCGGCATCGCCATCGATCGCCACGGCAGCCCGTTGCCGGCGGCGACCGTCGCCGGCTGCGAGCAGGCCGACGCCATCCTGTTCGGTTCGGTGGGCGGCCCGAAATGGGAACACCTGCCGCCGGCCGAGCAGCCGGAACGCGGCGCGCTGTTGCCACTGCGCAAGCACTTCAAACTGTTCAGCAACCTGCGCCCGGCCCGCCTGTATCAAGGGTTGGAGGCGTTCTGCCCGCTGCGCGCCGATATCGCCGCCCGCGGCTTCGACATTCTGTGCGTGCGCGAACTGACCGGCGGCATCTATTTCGGCCAGCCGAAGGGCCGCGAAGGCCAGGGCATGCAGGAGCGCGCCTTCGACACCGAGGTGTATCACCGTTTCGAGATTGAACGCATCGCGCGCATCGCCTTCGAATCCGCCCGCAAGCGCCGCCACAAGGTGACGTCGATCGACAAGGCCAACGTGCTGCAAAGTTCCATCTTGTGGCGTGAAGTGGTCAATCAGGTCGCCAAGGATTACCCGGACGTGTCGCTGTCGCACATGTATATCGACAACGCCACCATGCAGCTGATCAAGGATCCGTCCCAGTTCGACGTGCTGCTGTGTTCCAACCTGTTCGGCGACATCCTGTCCGACGAGTGCGCGATGATTACCGGCTCGATGGGCATGCTGCCGTCCGCCAGCCTGAACGAGCAAGGCTTCGGCCTGTACGAACCGGCGGGCGGTTCCGCGCCGGATATTGCAGGCAAAGGCATCGCCAACCCGATTGCGCAGATCCTGTCCGCCACCCTGCTGCTGCGTTACAGCCTGGGCGCCGATGAAGCGGCCGACGCCGTGGAGCGCGCCATCAACCAGGCGTTGGAACAGGGCTACCGTACCGCCGATCTGGCCGGTGACGGCAAAGCCGTCAGCACCGATGAAATGGGCGACATCATCGCTCGCTTTGTAGCTCAGGGGGCATAACATGGCCAAGACCTTATACCAGAAGCTGTACGACGCCCACGTGGTGCACGAAGCGCCGAACGAAACGCCGTTGCTGTATATCGACCGTCACCTGGTGCACGAAGTCACTTCGCCGCAGGCATTCGACGGCCTGCGCGCCATGGGCCGCAAGGTGCGCCAGCCCGGCAAAACCTTCGCCACCATGGATCACAACGTGTCGACCCAGACCAAAGACATCAACGCCAGCGGCGAAATGGCACGCATCCAGATGCAGGAGCTGATCAAGAACTGCGCGGAATTCGGCGTTTCGCTGTATGACCTGAACCACCCGTTCCAGGGCATCGTACACGTGATCGGGCCTGAGCAAGGCATGACGCTGCCGGGCATGACCATCGTCTGCGGCGACTCGCACACCGCCACCCACGGCGCTTTCGGCTCGCTGGCGTTCGGCATCGGCACCTCCGAAGTGGAGCACGTGCTGGCGACCCAGACCCTGAAGCAGGGCCGGGCCAAAACCATGAAGATTGAGGTCACCGGCGATGCCGCCGAGGGCATTACCGCCAAAGACATCGTGCTGGCGGTGATCGGCAAAACCGGCAGCGCCGGCGGCACCGGCCACGTGGTGGAGTTCTGCGGCAAGGCGATCGAGGCATTGAGCATGGAAGGCCGCATGACCCTGTGCAACATGGCGATCGAAATGGGCGCCAAAGCCGGGTTGGTCGCGCCGGACGACACCACCTTCGCCTACCTGAAGGGGCGTCAGTTCGCGCCGACCGGTGAAAACTGGGAGCAGGCGGTCGCTTACTGGCGCACGCTGAAGTCCGACGCCGACGCCCAGTTCGATACCGTGGTGACGCTGCGCGCCGAAGAGATCGCGCCGCAGGTCACCTGGGGCACCAACCCTGGCCAGGTGATCGCCGTCAATCAGGCGATCCCGGCGCCGGAATCGTTTAACGATCCGGTTGAGCGCGCCTCCGCCGAGAAAGCGCTGGCCTACATGGATTTGAAGCCGGGCATCAAATTGACCGAAGTGCCGATCGACAAAGTGTTCATCGGTTCCTGCACCAACTCGCGCATCGAAGATCTGCGTGCGGCGGCGGCGATCGCCAAGGGGCGCAAGGTCGCCAACGGCGTGCAGGCCATCGTGGTGCCGGGCTCCGGCCCGGTGAAGGCCCAGGCGGAAGCCGAAGGGTTGGACAAAATCTTTATTGAAGCCGGTTTCGAATGGCGCTTGCCGGGTTGCTCGATGTGCCTGGCGATGAACAACGACCGTCTGAATCCGGGCGAGCGCTGCGCGTCCACCAGCAACCGTAACTTCGAAGGGCGCCAGGGCCGCGGTGGGCGCACCCACCTGGTCAGCCCGGCAATGGCCGCCGCGGCCGCCGTCGCCGGTCACTTCGCTGACATCCGTGATATTCACTAAGGGGCTAACGTGGCTAAATTTACTCAACATACCGGCTTAGTGGTGCCTTTGGATGCGGCCAACGTCGACACCGACGCCATTATTCCCAAGCAGTTTTTACAGAAGGTGACCCGTACCGGTTTCGGCCAGCACCTGTTCAACGACTGGCGCTTCCTCGACGATGCCGGCCAGCAACCCAACCCGGAGTTCGTGCTGAACAAACCGCGCTATAAAGGCGCCAGCATCCTGTTGGCGCGGGAGAACTTCGGCTGCGGCTCCTCGCGCGAACACGCCCCTTGGGCGCTGACCGACTACGGTTTCAAAGTGGTGATCGCGCCGAGCTTCGCCGATATCTTCTACGGCAACTCGTTTAACAACCAGCTGTTGCCGGTCACGCTGAGCGAGCAGCAGGTGGATGAGCTGTTCAAACTGGTTGACGCCAACGAGGGTACGGAGTTCGTGGTGGATCTGGAGAACCAGACGGTCAACGCCGGTGGCAAAAGCTATCCGTTCGAAATAGACAGCTTCCGCCGCCACTGCATGATCAACGGGCTGGACAGCATCGGCCTGACGCTGCAGCATGAAGCGGACATCTCCCGCTACGAAGCGCAGCAACCGGCGTTTCTGAATTAATCCCCTTCACCCGCCGCCCGGCGGGTGAATTTTTTCCTCACCAGTAGCCCAGCAGCTTCCACCATGCGCCGCCGATCACTATCCAGATCAGTAGGTTAACCACGCTCATCACCCATCCCGCTTTCCACCACTCCCCCAACGTCACATAGCCGGAGCCAAAGATGATCGGCGCGGTGCCGGTCCCGTAATGCGTCAGCGACATCATCAGCGAAGAAGAGAACGCCAGGATCAGGCCCAGCAGCGCCGGCGGCGCGCCGAGCGCGATGCCGGCAGCGAAGAAGGCGGCGAACATCGCCGTTACGTGCGCAGTGGTGCTGGCGAAGAAATAGTGAGAATACAGATAAATGATGGTCAGCAAGATCGTGCCGCCCACCCAACTCATGCCCATATGGTCGATGCCGTTGCCGACGGTCTGCGACAGCCAGCCGATCAGCCCCAGCTTGCCGAGGAAACTGGCCATCATCACCAGCGCCGAGAACCACACGACGGTATCCCAGGCCCCTTTATGCTTCAGCACATCCTCCCAGCTCAGCACCCCGGTAGCCAGCAGCACCGCCAGGCCGATCAGCGCCGCGGTGGTAGGATTGACCGCCAGCGCCGGGCCGAAAATCATCGCCGGAATGCCGGCCCACAGTACCAACAGCAGCGCGAACACCGCGAGAGTAATTTTCTCCGGCAGCGTCACCGGCCCCAGCGCCTGCAGCTTTTCGCAGGCAAAACGCGGCGCGTCCGGGGTGCTTTTCACCTCCGGCGGGTACAGCAGATAAATGACCAGCGGCATCACGATCAGCGAACACAGCCCCGGCACCAGGGCGGCAATCGCCCACATCGACCAGGACAGTTCGAAGCTGCCGTGGGTGCCTTTGGCGATCAGGCTGACAATCAGCGGGTTAGGCGCCGTGGCGGTGATAAACATCGCCGAGGTGACCGGGTTAATGTTGTAGTTCACCAGCGACAGATAGCGGCCGATCTTGCCGGAGGTATTGAGCTCGGGTTTGGAACCAAAGCTGTCGGCGATCGATTTCATGATCGGGTGAATGATGCCGCCGCCGCGCGCGGTGTTGCTCGGCGTCACCGGCGCCAGGGTGGTTTCCGCCAACGTCAATGCGTAGGCGATGCCGAGCGTTTTTTTACCGAACAGCGAGATAAAGTAGTAACCGATGCGCGCGCCCAGCCCGGTTTTGTTCAGGCTGAGGGAGATCATGATAGAAAAGCCGATCAGCCAGATCAGCTGGTTGGAAAAACCGCTGAGCGCGTCGTCCAGCGCGGCGCCCGGCTTGCCGGGATTGGTGACGCCGGTCACCGCCACCAGGGCGATGGCGATCACCGAGACCGCGCCGATCGGCATCGCCTTGCCGATGATGGCGATGATAGTGCCGATAAACAGCGCCAGCAGCTGCCAGGCGTTGGGCGCAACGCCCTCCGGCACGGGAATGAGGAACCAGATGATCAGCGTGGCGGCAAGGGCGCACAGGGAAGGAAGCGGTTTGAGCGGTGTGAGTTTATCCATAACGTTCCCACTGTTCTAAACAACAAGGCGGCATCTCAATAGCGAGACGGGCGTGGACGCAACGATCGCGCTCCATATGCCTTCAGCTTGGGCGTCCGCTTCAGCCTTCTCAATGACTTGCATCAAGAATGCCGTCGTTTGACCTCACACTTCACGCACTTTGGCGCTCATCCAGAGCGCCGCCAGCGCCAGCAGCGCCGCCATCCAATACACCGAGCCATGACCGAGGTTCTCCACCAGCGCGCCCTGCAGCACCCCGGCCAGGATCACCCCGGTCGAGATGCTGTTGGTGAACAGCGTGGTGGCGGCGCCCGGTCGGCCCGGCATCAAATCTTGAAAATAGAGCATGCCGATACCGGCGACGATGCCGATAAACACCGCGTTGAGCAGCTGCAATGCGATCAGGGTCGGCTTGGTCGCCAGCACCGTCAGCCCGAGGTAAAACAGCACGCCCGCCGCCACCGCCAGCAGCATCATGTTGCGCTTGCCGAAACGTTTGACGTAGTAACCGGCCAGCAGCATCGCCGGGATCTCCAGCCCGGCAGCGGTGCCCATCAGCACCCCGGCCAGCCCCTCAGGCAGGCCGAGATCGGCGGTAATATACAGCGGCATGTCGATGATATACATGGTGTTGCAGGTCCACATCAGCATCGAGGCGATGAACAGCAGACGCACGTCGCGATTGCGCCAGGCGCTGGCGGGCGCAATCGGCGCGGAAGCGCCGTCCCGCAGCCCGTCGCCGTCCGCCGCGCGCGGCACCGAAGGCAGCATGAACCCGACCAGCAGCACGCAGATGGCGAAGGTGGCGGCGGCGATCAGGAACATCACGGTAAAGCCGTAATTCAGCGCCAGCGCAAACGACAGCGGCGGGCCTATCACCCACGCCAGCGAAAGCTGGGCGCGCATCACCGAACTGAACATCACCACTTCACGCGCCTCGCTGTCGGCGTATTCCCGCGCCAGCGCGAAGATCTGCGGCATGGCGGTGTTGGCAACGGCGGACATCAACACCCCGGCGGTGATCAGCGTCATGTAGTCGCGGTTGAAAGCGAACAGCAGGCAGTTGCCGACCGCCATCAGGCAGCACAGCAGGATCAGCCTGCGCCGATCGCCGCGGGTGTCGGAACGTTTGGCCAGCAGGAAGCTGACGACGATGCCGGCCACCGCGTTGGCGGTGTAAAACAACCCGACCCACAGCGGCCGCACCTTAACTTCGGTGGTCAGAAACAGGCTGAGCGTCGGCGTCAGCAACGCGCCGGCGATGCCGGAGAGAAAAGCGATCAGCAGGAAGGCGGCAAAGATGGGGTTGATGCGCAGTGATAACCGTCTCAGGCGTTCCATATCCTCTTCCCTGATCCCAAAGCAGAAGCAAAAACCTTAGGTCACGGCGAGGAAAATGCAAGTCCATCGCCCTAACCGCAAATAAAAAAACCAGTGGGGCGACCCACTGGCTGGTGAAACAGCACCATTACTCAGAAACTTTTATGCCGCAGCGCCTTACAGGTGCTCGCGATACTGCTTGTCGCTCATCTCTTTGATATCCCATTGCGTCAGGTGCGCCAATATTGCCAGCCGCGCCTGCTCGGGCACCACGTTCAGCCAGTCAGCGTGCTGCCGACGCACCGCGCTGAAATAGCGCTGATAGAACGATTTGGATAAGAAAGCTTTCATGATTACGCCCTCCCCTTTCATTGATGAAAATTATCGGCGTAATATAGGGAAAGAAAAATTGACGAGTTGAGACAGGAGTGTTCCTCTTTTATGTCCACGTCCAGATTGCAGCAGCAGTTCATCCGTCTGTGGCAGCGCTGCCACGGTGAAACCACCGACACCACGCTGCAGGCGCTGGCGGAGGCGCTGAGCTGCTCGCGGCGCCACGTACGCTCCCTGTTGAGCGCTATGCAGCGGGAGGGCTGGCTCACCTGGCAGGCGGAGTCGGGACGCGGCAAGCGTTCGCGGCTAACCTTTCATTACACCGGCCTGGCGCTGCAGCAACAGCGGGCCGAGGAGCTGCTGGAGCAGGATCGCATCGATCAGTTGGTGCAGCTGGTGGGCGACAAAAACGTGGTGCGCCAAATGCTGCTGTCGCAGCTGGGGCGCAGCTTCCGTCAGGGGAAACATATCCTGCGGGTGCTCTACTATCGGCAGTTGTACAACCTGCTGCCCGGCTCGGCGCTGCGGCGTTCCGAGACCCATTTGGCGCGTCAGATCTTCAACGGCCTGACGCGCATAAATGAGGAAAACGGGGAACTCGAATCCGATCTGTCCCACCATTGGCAGGCGCTGACGCCGCTGCACTGGCGGTTTTACCTGCGCCCGGCGATCCATTTTCATCATGGCCGCGAGCTGGAGATGGCGGACGTCATCAGCTCGCTTTCGCGTCTGACCTCGCAACCGCTGTTCTCGCATATCGAAAGCGTCACCTCGCCGACGCCGTTCGTTGTCGACGTGCATCTGCGCAGCCCCGACCACTGGTTACCCTGGCTGCTGGGCAGCGTGCACGCCATGATCCTGCCGCGCGAATGGCGCGATCTGCCGGACTTCACCCGCCATCCGATCGGCACCGGCCCCTACCGCGTGGTGCGCAACCTTCCCAGCCAGATGAAGATCCACGCCTTCGATGACTATTTCGGCTACCGGGCGCTGATCGATGAGGTCAACATCTGGGTGCTGCCGGAGTTCTCCGAAGAACTGGTGCACTCCGGCGTACAGCTGCAGGGCGATGAAACCGGCAACAGCGAGCTGGAAAGCCGGCTGGAAGAAGGCTGCTACTTCCTGCTGTTCGATCAGCGCTCTCCCTTGGCGGCCGATCCCGCCATGCGCAGCTGGCTGTGCGAATTGATCAACCCCATTTCGCTGCTGAGCCACGCCGGGCCGCTCTACCAGCGCTATTGGTCGCCGGCGTACGGCCTGCTGCCGCGCTGGCACCACAACCGCGCGCTGGCGCAGCAGCCCAAACCGGCGGGGCTGACCGAACTGACGCTGACTCACTTCAATGAGCATTCGGAGTTCCACGCCATCCGCCAGGCGATCGAGCCGCTGCTGGCGCAGCACGGCATCCGCCTGATCGTGCAAAGCGTGGATTACGCGACCTGGCACCAGGGCGACGCGCGCAGCGATCTATGGCTCGGCAGCGCCAACTTCTATCTGCCGCTGGAGTTTTCGCTGTTCGCCACGCTGTACGAGCTGCCGCTGATGCAGCATTGCATGAGCGAGGACCTGGCGCAGGATGCGGCGCTGTGGCGCGCCAACCGTCTGCCGCTGGCGGAGTTCTGCCAGCGCCTGGTCAGCAATCACCAACTGCATCCGCTGTTCCACCACTGGCTGCAGTTGCACGGCCAGCGCAGCATGCGCGGCGTGCGAATGAACACCCTCGGCTGGTTCGACTTCAAGTCAGCCTGGTTTGCCCCGCCGGAGGCATAAGCGCCTTTCGCCCGGGTCGGTTAATCTTTACAATAGCGCCGTCTCAACGGGGTGCGGAGAGTCGGGCCGCGTGATAAGCCCGATTTTCCGCTGAGAGCACACCCGTCGAACCTGATCCGGTCAATACCGGCGGAGGGATTTGAGCCCAGCGAACCGGCGACGCCGCCTCGCCCCCTCAGATGCCCTTGCCCCCTTATTTTTCAGGAGTGCAACGTGGTCAAAAAATATCTGCCCTGCTTATTGCTGCTGTGCGCCGCGCCGGTGTTCGCCAAGCCGACGCTGACGGTTTACACCTACGATTCCTTCGCCGCCGACTGGGGCCCAGGCCCGGCGGTGAAAAAAGCCTTCGAAGCCGAGTGCGACTGTGAGCTGAAGTTCGTGGCGCTGGAAGACGGCGTCTCACTGCTGAACCGCCTGCGCATGGAAGGCAAGAACAGCGCCGCCGACGTGGTGCTGGGGCTGGACAACAACCTGCTGCAGGCGGCGCAGCAAACCGGCCTGTTCGCGCCGAGCGGCGTGGACACCGCCAAACTGACGGTGCCGGGCGGCTGGCAGGACGCGACCTTCGTGCCTTACGACTACGGGTATTTCGCCTTCGTCTACGACAAGGAAAAACTGAAGAACCCGCCGAAAAGCCTGCAGGAGCTGGTCAGCAGCGATCGTGACTGGAAGGTGATCTACGAAGATCCGCGCACCAGCACGCCGGGCCTCGGCCTGCTGCTGTGGATGCAAAAAGTGTATGGCGACAAGGCGCCGGCCGCCTGGCAGCAGCTGGCGAAAAAGACCGTGACCGTCACCAAAGGCTGGAGCGAAGCCTACGGCCTGTTCCTGAAAGGCGAAGGCGATCTGGTGCTCAGCTACACCACCTCCCCCGCCTATCATCTGATCGCCGAGAAAAAAGACCGCTACGCCGCCGCCACGTTCAGCGAAGGCCACTACCTGCAGGTGGAAGTGGCCGGCAAACTGAAGGCCGCCAAACAGCCTGAGCTGGCGGAGCGTTTCATGCAGTTCATGGTGACGCCGGCATTCCAGAACACCATCCCGACCGGCAACTGGATGTACCCGGTGATCAACACCCCGCTGCCCGTCGGCTTTGAACAGATGAACGTGCCGCATACCGCGCTGCAATACAGCGCCGAAGAGGTGGCCACACAACGCGGCGGCTGGATCCGGGCATGGCAAACCGCCGTCAGCCGCTGATCCCCCGCTGGCTCTGGCCGGGGCTGCTGGCCGCCGGCATGATCCTGCTGGTCGCCGCGCTGGCGATGGGCTCGCTGTGGCGTCACTCGCCGGACAGCGGCTGGCGCGGCCTGTGGCAGGACAGCTACCTGTGGCACGTGGTGCGCTTCACTTTCCTGCAGGCGCTGCTGTCGGCGCTGATTTCGGTGCTGCCCGCCATTCTGCTGGCGCGCGCGCTCTATCGCCGCCGTTTCCCCGGCCGGCAGTTGCTGCTGCGACTGTGCGCCATGACGCTGGTGCTGCCGGTGCTGGTGGCGGTGTTCGGCCTGCTCAGCGTCTATGGGCGCCAGGGCTGGCTGGCGACGCTGTGCGGCTGGCTGGGCGTCGAGTATGATTTCTCGCCCTACGGGCTGCAGGGCATTCTGCTGGCGCACCTGTTCTTTAACCTGCCGCTGGCTACCCGCCTGTTGCTGCAGGCGCTGGAGAATATTCCGGTGGAACAGCGCCAGCTGGCCGCCCAGCTGGGCATGAACGGCTGGCAGCAGTTCCGCTTCGTCGAATGGCCGGCGCTGCGCCGCCAAATCCTGCCGAGCGGCGCGCTGATCTTCATGCTGTGCTTCGCCAGCTTCGCCACCGTGCTGTCACTGGGCGGCGGGCCGCAGGCCACCACCATCGAGCTGGCGATCTACCAGGCGTTGAGTTACGACTACGATCTGGGCCGCGCCGCCCTGCTGGCGCTGATCCAACTGGGCTGTTGTCTGGGGCTGGTGCTGATCAGCCAACGCCTGAGCCAGGCATTGCCGGTAGGGCATACCCACGCCCAGCGCTGGCGCAACCCGGAAGACAGCCTGTGGCGGCGCATCAGCGATTTTCTGCTGATCGCCGCCGCGCTGTTGCTGCTGCTGCCGCCTCTGCTGGCGGTGATCGCCGACGGCGCCAATCAGGCTATCATCAGCGTGCTGCGCCAGCCGGTGCTGTGGCAGGCGCTGTTCACGTCGCTGCGCATCGCCCTTGGCGCCGGAGCGCTGTGCGTGGCGCTCACGATGATGCTGCTGTGGAGCAGCCGCGAGCTGAAACTGCGGCAGCAGCTGCGCGGCGGCCAAGCGCTGGAGCTGAGCGGCATGGTGATCCTGGCGATGCCGGGCATCGTGCTGGCCACCGGGTTCTTCCTGCTGCTGAACGATACGATCGGGTTGCCGCAGTCGCCCTATGCGCTGGTGATCCTCACCAATGCGCTGATGGCGGTGCCCTATGCGCTGAAGGTGTTGGAGAACCCGATGCGCGACCTCGCCGAACGTTACAACCCGCTGTGCCTGTCGCTGGATATCCGCGGCTGGCGACGGCTGCGGCTGATTGAACTGCGCGCCCTGCGCCGCCCGCTGGCGCAGGCGCTGGCCTTCGCCTGCGTGCTGTCGATCGGCGATTTCGGCGTGGTCGCCTTGTTTGGCAACGAGCATTTCCGTACCCTGCCTTTTTACCTGTATCAGCAGATTGGCGCCTACCGCAGCCAGGACGGAGCGGTGACCGCGCTGCTGTTGCTGCTGCTGTGCTTCCTGCTGTTTACCCTGATTGAACGCTTACCGGGCCGCCATGCTGACGCTTGAAAAACTGACCTATCTGTATGAACACCTGCCGATGCGCTTTGATTTGCGCATCCAGCCGGGCGAGCGCGTCGCGGTGCTCGGCCCCAGCGGCGCCGGTAAAAGCACCCTGCTGAGCCTGATCGCCGGTTTTCTGCCGGCGGCCAGCGGCCGGCTGCTGCTGAACGGCGAAGACCACACCGCCACGCCGCCGGCCAAACGGCCGGTGTCGATGCTGTTTCAGGAAAACAACCTGTTCGCGCACCTGACGGTGGCGCAGAACATCGGGTTGGGGTTGGATCCCGGTCTGCGCTTGACTGCGCAGCAGCGTCAACAGCGAGAACACATCGCCCGTCAGGTCGGCCTGGAAGAACACCTGGATCGCCTGCCGGCGCAGCTTTCCGGCGGTCAGCGTCAGCGCGCCGCGCTGGCGCGCTGTTTGATTCGCCGGCGGCCGATCCTGCTGCTCGACGAACCCTTCTCGGCGCTCGATCCGGCGCTGCGCAACGAGATGCTGCAGCTGCTGCAGACGGTGTGCGAACAGCGCGACCTGACGCTGCTGATGGTGTCGCACAACCTCGACGACGCCGCGCGCATCGCGCCGCGCACGCTGCTGGTGGTCGACGGCCGCATCTACTACGACGGCCCGACGCAGGCCCTGCTGGACGGCAGCGCACCGGAAGCGCGCGTGCTGGGCATTTCGGGTAAAGCGTGATCTGACGCGCGTTTTTTATGCTGCGCCAATAAACCTGTTGTGCGAATTTTGCGCCTGTGTTTTTATAAAAACCTGACTTTTTTTACTGATGATAAGGTTCCCTGTGATCGCATCCTCGCTGACTTCGACCCTACTAGTTACCGCGCTACCAGCCGCGGTGGTCGTCGTGCGTGTGGTGGTGGTCGTCGGCAATGCGCCGTAGGGTCCGAATCAACGCATCGATTCCCAAACCCCGCCGGCGCAAACCGGGCGGGGTTTCTTGTTTTAGCACCCTGCCCAGAAAAGCTCACCGGCCTTGAGAAAGGACAGGAACATGGCAACTTCGGGCACGCCTCAACCGAGTACCCGCTTCACCGGCGCACAATTGATCGTTCATCTGCTGGAGCGTCAGGGCATCACCACCGTCGCCGGCATTCCCGGCGGCGCCGCGCTGCCGCTGTATGACGCGCTGAGCCAAAGCACCCGCATTCACCACGTGCTGGCGCGCCACGAACAGGGCGCGGGCTTTATGGCGCAAGGCATGGCGCGCGCCAACGGCAAAGCGGCGGTGTGCATCGCCTCCAGCGGGCCGGGCGCCACCAACCTGGTCACCGCCATCGCCGACGCCAAGCTCGACTCCATTCCGCTGGTGTGCATCACCGGGCAGGTGCCTTCCTCGATGATCGGCACCGACGCCTTCCAGGAAGTGGACACCTACGGCATTTCCATCCCGATCACCAAGCACAACCATCTGGTGCGCGATATCCGCGAGCTGCCGCAGGTGATTGGCGACGCGTTCCGCATCGCCGAGTCCGGCCGCCCCGGCCCGGTCTGGATCGATGTGCCGAAAGACGTGCAGACCGCCACCATCACCCTGGAAGAGTTGCCGCCAATCGCCGTGCCGGACGCCGCCCCGAGCTTCGATCCGGCGCTGGTTTCGCAGGCCGCCGCGATGATCAATCAGGCGAAACGCCCCATCCTCTACCTGGGCGGCGGCATCATCTGCGCCGACGCTCACCGGCAGGCGCTGGAACTGGCCGAGCGCGCCGGTCTGCCCACCACCATGACGCTGATGGCGCTGGGCGCGATGCCGGTGGAACACCCGCTGTCGCTGGGCATGCTGGGCATGCACGCCGCGCGCAGCACCAACTTCATTCTGCAGGAGGCCGATCTGCTGATCGTGCTGGGCGCGCGCTTCGACGATCGGGCGATCGGCAAAACCGAGCAGTTCTGCCCTAACGCCGCCATCATTCATGTGGATATCGACCGCGCCGAGCTGGGCAAGGTCAAACAGGCCAACGTGGCGATCCATGCCGACGTCGGCCAGGTGCTGCAACAGCTGCTGCCGCAGATCGACACGCAGCCGCGCAGCGCGTGGCTGAACACCGTCAACGATCTGAAGCGCGAATTCCCGTTCAACATGCCGAACGCCGACGATCCGCTGAGCCATTACGGCCTGGTGCTGGCCGCCGCGCGCTGCGTGGACGACAGCGCCATCATCACCACCGACGTGGGTCAGCATCAGATGTGGGTAGCGCAGGCCTATCCGCTGAGCCGGCCGCGCCAGTGGCTGACGTCGGGCGGCCTGGGCACCATGGGCTTCGGTCTGCCGGCGGCGATCGGCGCGGCGTTGGCGGAGCCCGAACGTAAAGTGCTGTGCTTCTCCGGCGACGGCAGCCTGATGATGAACATTCAGGAAATGGCCACCGCGGTCGAGCACGATCTGGACGTGAAAATCATTTTGATGAACAACCAGGCGCTGGGGCTGGTGCACCAACAGCAAACCCTGTTCTACCAACAGCGCATCTTCGCCGCCGCCTATCCGAAGCGTACCGACTTCCTGAAAATCGCCGCCGGATTCGGGCTGGATACCTGCGATCTGAACGCCGCGGAAGATCCTCAGGCGGCACTGGCTGAGGCGATCCAGCGCCCGGGTCCCTGCCTGATCCACGCGCTGATCGATATCAACGAAAAAGTGTTCCCGATGGTGCCGCCGGGCGCCGCCAACATCGACATGATTGGAGAATAAGCCATGCTGCAACCACAAGATAAACCACAGGTGATCCTGGAGCTGGCGGTGCGCAACCATCCCGGCGTGATGTCGCACGTTTGCGGGCTGTTCGCCCGCCGCGCGTTCAACGTCGAAGGCATTCTGTGTCTGCCGTTGAAAGACGGCCAACAGAGCCGCATTTGGCTATTGGTCGCCGACGATCAACGGCTGGAACAAATGATAAGCCAGGTGGAAAAGCTGGAAGACGTGCTGCGGGTGAAGCGCCACAGCGAAGACGTGCGGGTATTTGAACAGCTGGAAGCGTTCTTCCAGTAAGGCGAACGGGGGCTAATGCCCCCGCAATCATTGCCCGGACAGCACCTGCCACAACAGATGCCGGTACACCGGCATCAGCGGCTGTTGGCTCAGCAAATAGCCGACCGCCAACGCCGCCAGCCAACTCAATCCGCACACCACGCGCAGCCGCAGCGGCGTCAGCCAACGGCTCAGCCGATCGGCGTTGCGCTTGCCCTCGCGCCACCAGCGCCAGCTTAGCCACACCGCCAGCCAGACCAGCAGCGCCGCCGCGAGCAACAGCCACTTGAACGTCGCGCTGTTGGCGTCGGCGGGGATATCGATCGCCACCCCCGCCAGAATGCCGGGGAAGAAATAGACCGGCGGCCAGGTCAGGCAACCGATGATATTCGGCAGCGCGAACTTGTACGGCGGCAAATCGAGCATGCCGGCCACCATCGGCACCAGCGGGCGCGTCGGGCCAACGAAGCGACCGATCAAAATGGTCGCCATGCTGTGCTGGTGCAAGGCATGTTCGGTTTTGTCGAGCAGCGCTTTGTTCTTCTTCAGAAACGACCAGCGATGCAAAGGCCCCTTAAAGGCGCGGCCGACGAAATAGGAGATCCAATCGCCGAGCAGGCAACCGACGATGCCCGCCACCCAGGCGTAGTAAAAATCCACCTTGCCGCTGCCGATCAGCGCGCCGATGCTGGCCATCATCACCGTGCCGGGCAACAGCAGCCCCACCAGCGCCAACGACTCCAGAAAAGCGACCAGCAGAACGACCATCAGAGTGAAAGCCAGTGACTGGGTGATCAAATCTTGTAAATAGGCTTCCATTACACCTCTGTGGATTATTCGGGCCAAACGGGGCCGAGGATTTTCCAGCGCCGCCGCTGGCGAGTCAATCGATGAATTGTATGCGTATTTGGCAACGCCGCGCGGCAATGGACAATGACTGTATAAAAACCCATACTGTAATTTATCTATATTAGCGCCAAAACCGACATCACGCTGAACGTCGCACACGCCGCCCGGCGGAAAACGAAGGGGTTATGACAGCACTGCAACAGGGGTTCCTGCTCACTCGCCATTGGCGCGACACGCCCGCCGGCACCGAGGTCGAATTTTGGCTGGCGACCGACGCGGGCCCGCGCCAGCTGCGTCTGCCGCCGCAAACCTCGGTGGCGTTTATCCCCGCCGAACAAAGGCAGCGCGCGGAACTGCTGCTGCGAGAAGAGCGGCAAGTCGAACTGAAACCGCTGGCGCTAACGGATTTTCATCACCGCCCGATGCTGGGGCTGTACTGCCGCCAGCACCGTCAGCTCATCAAGCTGGAAAAACTGCTGCGGGAAGGCGGCGTTGCGGTCTATGAAGCCGACATTCGCCCGCCCGAGCGCTACCTGATGGAACGCTTCATCACCGCGCCGGTATGGTTCAACGGCCTGGGCGACGGCAATGGGCCGTTGCTCAGCGGCCAAATGAAGCCGGCGCCGGAGTACCGCCCAACGCTAAAACTGGTGTCGCTGGATATCGAAACCACCGCCCACGGCGAGCTTTACTCCATCGCGCTGGAAGGCTGCGGCCAGCGGCAGGTCTACATGCTGGGGCCGGCCAACGGCGGCGATGCGCCGCTGGATTTCGATCTGGAATACTGCGCCAGCCGCCCCCAGCTGCTGGAACGGTTGAACGCGTGGCTGGAGCGCCACGATCCTGACGCCATCATCGGCTGGAACCTGGTGCAGTTCGATCTGCGGGTGCTGCAAAAGCACGCCGAACGCTACCAGATCCCGCTGCGGCTGGGGCGCGGCGGCAACCTGCTGGAGTGGCGCGAGCACGGCTTCAAACAGAACCACTTTTTCGCCGCCGCCGCCGGCCGCCTGATCATCGACGGCATCGAGGCGCTGAAATCCGCCACCTGGAACTTTCCCTCCTTCAGCCTGGAATACGTTTCGCAGGAACTGCTGGGCGAAGGCAAGGCGATCGACAACCCTTATCAGCGCATGGCGGAGATCGACCGGCGCTTCGCCGAAGACAAGCCGGCGCTGGCCCGCTACAACCTGAAAGACTGCGAGCTGGTGACGCGGATTTTCGCCAAGGCCGACCTGCTCAACTTCCTGCTGGAGCGCGCCACCGTCACCGGGCTGGCGGCCGATCGCAGCGGCGGATCGGTGGCGGCCTTCAGCCACCTCTATATGCCGCGCATGCATCGCCTGGGCTTTGTCGCCCCCAACCTCGGCGAACAGCCGGAGGAACACAGCCCCGGTGGCTTTGTGATGGATTCCCGGCCCGGCCTGTACGACTCGGTGCTGGTGCTGGACTATAAAAGTCTGTACCCGTCGATCATCCGCACCTTCTTGATCGATCCGGTCGGGTTGGTGGAAGGCATGCGCCACCCAAACGACGCCGACTCGGTGCCCGGCTTTCGCAACGCCCGCTTCTCCCGCAGCAAACACTGCCTGCCGGCGATCGTCGAACAGATCTGGCAGGGGCGCGAGGCCGCCAAACGCCAGCACAACAAGCCCCTGTCGCAGGCGCTGAAGATCATCATGAACGCGCTTTACGGCGTGCTGGGATCGAGCGGCTGCCGCTTCTTCGATCCGCGGCTGGCGTCGTCGATCACCCTGCGCGGCCACGAGATCATGCGCCAAACCCGCGAGCTGATCGAAGCCGAAGGCTATCAGGTGATTTACGGCGACACCGACTCCACCTTCGTCTGGCTGAAACAGCCGCATGACGAGCAACAGGCGGCGCAGATCGGCCGGGCGCTGGTGCAACGGGTCAACGCCTGGTGGCAACAGCATCTGCAGCAGCAGTTCGGGCTGGAGAACGCGTTGGAGCTGGAGTTCGAAACCCACTATTCCCGCTTCCTGATGCCGACCATTCGCGGCGCCGAGCAGGGCAGCAAGAAACGCTACGCTGGCCTGATCGCGCGCGCCGACGGCCAGGAAGAGATGGTGTACAAAGGCCTGGAAACGGTGCGCACCGACTGGACGCCGCTGGCGCAGCAGTTCCAGCAGCAGCTCTATCAGCGCATCTTCAAACAACAGCCCTACCAGGACTATGTGCGCGACTACGTCGGCAAAACCCTGAACGGCGACTTCGACGATCAATTGGTGTACCGCAAACGGCTGCGCAGAAAGCTCGACGACTATCAGCGCAACGTGCCGCCGCACGCCCGCGCCGCGCGCATCGCCGACGACTACAACCGCAGTCAGGGGCGGCCGCTGCAGTATCAGAACGGCGGCTGGATCAGCTACGTGATGACCGTCGCCGGGCCGGAACCGCTGGAAACCCGCCATTCGCCCATCGATTATCAGCACTACCTCGAACGTCAGCTGCAACCGGTGGCAGACGCTATACTCCCTTTCTTGCACGACGACTTCACCACGCTGGTCACCGGGCAGATGGGGCTGTTTTGAGATTGCGCCAGGTTAAGAAAAATCATCCGGTTTTGCAGGTGACGAACGCGCCGCCTTCCATTACCATAGCGCCCTTCCCAAAACTGAACCACGCTTAGCCCTGCCGTCTCGCGACGTCTGCATGGCGTGAACGGCTATTGCCCGTCAAATTTAAAACAAACCGGGATTAACCGATGTTCAGTACAGGTGCCGCGGCCCTTCCCGCCCGGTAACAAGACTTACTTACAAAGAATCGAGCCGACAATATATGCCTTTTACTCTTGGTCAACGCTGGATCAGCGACACGGAAAGCGAATTAGGACTGGGCACCGTCGTGGCGCTGGATGCGCGCATGATTACCCTGCTTTTCCCCGCCACCGGTGAAAACCGCCTCTATGCCAGAAACGATTCGCCGATCACCCGCGTGATGTTCAACCCGGGCGATACCGTCAGCAGCCACGAGGGATGGCAGCTGCAGGTGGAAGAGGTGAAAGAGGAAAACGGTCTGTTGACCTATATCGGCACCCGCCTGGACACCCAGGAAAGCGGCGTGGCGATGCGCGAAGTGCTGCTGGACAGCAAACTGACCTTCAGCAAGCCGCAGGATCGCCTGTTCGCCGGCCAAATCGACCGCATGGACCGTTTCGCGCTGCGTTTTCGCGCCCGCAAATACCAGAGCGAGCAGTATCGCCTGCCGTTCGCCGGCCTGCGCGGCATGCGCGCCAGCCTGATCCCGCACCAGCTGCACATCGCTCATGAAGTCGGCCAGCGCCATGCGCCGCGCGTTCTGTTGGCGGACGAAGTCGGCCTCGGCAAAACCATCGAAGCCGGCATGATCATCCACCAGCAACTGCTGGCGGGCCGCGCCGAGCGCGTGCTGATCGTGGTGCCGGAAACGCTGCAGCACCAGTGGCTGGTGGAGATGATGCGCCGCTTCAACCTCTACTTCTCGCTGTTCGACGACAGCCGCTACGCCGAAGCCAAGCTCGACAGCAGCAACCCGTTCGAGACCGAACAGCTGGTGATCTGCTCGCTAGACTTCGTGCGCCGCAACAAGCAGCGCCTGGAAGAGCTGGCGGACGCCCAGTGGGATCTGCTGGTGGTCGATGAAGCGCACCACCTGGCCTGGAGTGAAGAAGCGCCGAGCCGCGAATATCAGGTGATCGAACAGCTGGCCGAGCATATCCCCGGCGTGCTGCTGCTGACCGCCACCCCGGAACAGCTGGGCCAACAGAGCCACTTTGCGCGCCTGCGCCTGCTCGATCCGAACCGTTTCCACGACTACGGCGAGTTCGTCGCCGAACAGCAGAAATACCGTCCAGTGGCCGACGCCGTCACCCTGCTGCTGAGCGGTGAACGCCTGGCCGACGACAAGCTGAACCTGCTGGGCGAGCTGATCGACGAGCAGGACATCGAACCGCTGCTCAAAGCGGCCAACAGCGAAGGCGACAACGCCGAGCAGGCGCGCCAGGAGCTGGTGGCCATGCTGATGGATCGCCACGGCACCAGCCGCGTGCTGTTCCGCAACACCCGCAACGGCGTGAAGGGCTTCCCGCACCGCAACCTGCACCAGATCAAGCTGCCGTTGCCAACCCAGTATCAGACCGCGATCAAAGTGTCCGGCATCATGGGCGCCAAGAAATCCGTCGAAGCGCGCGCGCGCGACATGCTGTATCCGGAGCAGATCTACCAGGAATTCGAAGGCGAAAACGCCACCTGGTGGAACTTCGACCCGCGCGTCGAATGGTTGCTGGATTACCTGCTGGCCAACCGCAACGAAAAAGTGCTGGTGATCTGCGCCAAAGCCGATACCGCGCTGCAGCTGGAGCAGGTGCTGCGCGAGCGTGAAGCGATCCGCGCCGCGGTGTTCCACGAAGGGCTGTCGATCATCGAGCGCGACCGCGCCGCCGCCTACTTCGCCTCCGAAGAGGAAGGCGCGCAGGTGCTGCTGTGTTCCGAGATCGGCTCCGAAGGCCGCAACTTCCAGTTCGCCAGCCAACTGGTGATGTTCGATCTGCCGTTCAACCCGGATCTGCTGGAACAGCGCATCGGCCGTCTGGACCGTATCGGCCAGATGCACGATATCCAAATCATGGTGCCTTACCTGGAGCACACCGCACAGGCGGTGCTGGGCCGCTGGTTCCACGAAGGGCTCGACGCCTTCGAACACACCTGCCCGACCGGCCGCACCATCTACGACAGCTGCTACGAGCAGTTGATCGGCTATCTGGCCGCACCGACCGAGCAGGAGGGCCTGGACGAATTCATCCACGCCTGCCGCCAACAGCATGACCAGTTGAAAGCGCAGCTGGAACAAGGCCGCGACCGCCTGCTGGAGATGCACTCCAACGGCGGCGACAAAGCCCAGGCGCTGGCCGCCGCCATCGCCGAGCAAGATAACGACGTTAACCTGGTGGGCTTCGCGCTCAACCTGTTCGACATCGTCGGCATCAATCAGGAAGATCGCAGCGACAACCTGATCGTGCTCACGCCGTCCGACCATATGCTGGTGCCGGACTTCCCGGGCCTGCCGCAGGACGGCTGCACCGTCACCTTCGATCGCGATCAGGCGCTGTCGCGCGAAGACGCGCAGTTCGTCAGCTGGGAACACCCGATCATCCGCAACGGTCTGGATCTTATCCTGTCCGGCGATACCGGCAGTTGTGCGGTGTCCCTGTTGAAAAACAAAGCGTTGCCGGTCGGCACCTTGCTGGTTGAGCTGGTGTACGTGGTGGAAGCCCAGGCGCCGAAGCACCTGCAGCTGACCCGCTTCCTGCCGCCGACGCCGATCCGCATGCTGATGGACCGCAAGGGCACCAACCTGGCGGCGCAGGTCGAGTTCGAAAGCTTCAACCGCCAGTTGAACGCGGTCAACCGCCACACCTCCAGCAAGCTGGTCAACGCCGTGCAGCAAGACGTGCACGCCATGCTGCAGCAGGCGGAAAGCCTGGTGGAAGCGCAGGCACGCACGCTTATCGAACAGGCGAAGCAAGAGGCGGACGACAAGCTGAGCGCCGAGCTGGCGCGTCTGGAAGCGCTGAAGGCGGTCAACCCGAACATCCGCGACGACGAAGTCGAGACGCTGGAGTTCAACCGCCGTCAGGTGCTGGCCAACCTCAATGAAGCCGGCTGGCGTCTCGACGCCATTCGTCTGGTGGTGGTCACCCACCAGTAACCGGCGCGACGCGGGGAGGTGGTTGCCTCCCCGTTCGGCCCTTTTCGCGGAGCCAAGATGGAACCCTACAATCCCCCGCAGGACCCGCTGCACATCCTGTATCAGGATGAACACATCATGGTGGTCAACAAGCCCAGCGGCTTGCTGTCGGTGCCCGGCCGCGCGCCGGAAAACAAAGACAGCCTGATGACCCGCATTCAGGCCGATCATCCGGCCGCCGAATCGGTGCACCGGCTGGATATGGCCACCAGCGGGGTGATCGTGGTGGCGCTCAACAAGGCCGCCGAGCGTGAGCTGAAGCGTCAGTTCCGCGAACGCGAGCCGAAGAAATCCTATATCGCCCGCGTTTGGGGGCATATGGCGCATGACGAAGGGTTGGTGGATTTGCCGCTGATCTGCGACTGGCCGAACCGGCCGCTGCAAAAGGTGTGTTTTGACACCGGCAAAGCGGCGCAGACGGAATATCTGGTGCTGTCGCGCGACGCCGACGGCAGCACCCGCGTGAAGCTGACGCCGATCACCGGCCGCTCGCATCAGCTGCGGGTGCACATGCTGGCGCTGGGACACCCGATCCTCGGCGACGGTTTCTACGCCCCGCCGGAAGCCAAAGCGATGGCGCCGCGGCTGCAGCTGCATGCGCAAGAGCTGCGCATCACCCACCCCGCCTTCCAGACGCCGATGCACTTTCGCGCCGAGCCGGATTTCTGAGCTCATCACCCTGAGATACCCTAAATAATTCGAGTTGCAGGAAGGCGGCAACTAAGCGCAGCCCCGGGAGCGTACAAAAAGTACGTGACCGGGGTAAGCGCGGGCAGCCAACACACCTGCAGCTCGAAGTATGACGGGTATCGTTATTTAAAACCTTTCTCGCGTTTGATCAGGTCGTACGCCGCCTGGATCTCCTGCGCTTTCTGCTTGGCCATTTCCATCATCTCCGGCGGCAAGCCTTTCGCCACCAGCTTATCCGGATGGTGTTCGCTCATCAGCTTGCGGTAGGCGCGTTTGATGGTGGCGGCATCGTCGCTGCTGCGCACGCCGAGCACCTTGCACGCATCGTCGAGCGTCGGGCCGCGCTGAGCCTGCTGATAACCGCCTTGCGAATACCCGCCCTGCTGACCGCCGCCGAACTGACGCCCGCCCTCCATCATGCTGAGGAACTGATCGAACTGCGCGCGCGAAATGCCCAGCTCTTCGGCGATGACATACAGCACCTGACGTTCGTTCGGGTGCAGCGAGCCGTCGGCGAACGCCGCCTGAATCTGAATTTCCAGAAACATCCGAATCAGATCGAAGCGGCCGAAACAGATGCTGCGGAACTGCTGCAGCGTCTCACGCAGCGGGAACTGGCTCTGTTTGCCCTCGCGGAACGCCTGCTGCGCCGCAGTGCGGGCTTCGCCGTGCAGCTGCAGGCGATCCATGAACAGGCTGGCGATCTGGATATCCGCCTCGGTGACGCGTCCTTTGGATTTGGTCAGGTGGCCCATAACCTGAAAAGTGGTGCGGAAAAACAGCGTTTGCCGCGTTTGCTGGTCGGTGAAAAACCCCCGGCTGCGCTTGTTGCTGCGCGCCGTATCGATCATATGACCGATAATCAGCCCCAGAACTACACCCCAGAATCCCGCGCCAGACCAGATGGCGACGATGACGCCGAGCAGTTTTCCCCAATACTGCATATACTCCTCAATTATCATGCCGAAAGCCGCCCGCTCTCCTCCGTTTCAGGAAAGGGCGCAGGCGATTTTTCCTAGAATTTGGATTATCATACCTGTCATTTATCTTTGCGCCTAACGACGACGCAAGTAAACGGCTGGATTTAGCACTAGCGCAACGCAGATGAGTAATATAGTCTCTGACCGTTTGCCGGACACGACGCCTCTGATGACGGAACACCAAAACCGCGTATGAAAAAAAGTTTCCCAACACTGCTGGCCACGATGATTTGGACGGCACTCTACAGTCAGCATGCGCTGGCTGATCTGGCCGAGCAATGCATGCTTGGCGTTCCTGTTTACGACAAGCCTTTGGTCAGCGGCGATCCGAACAGCCAGCCGGTGACCATCAATGCCGATGACTCGCGCGCCGACTACCCGAAAAGCGCCCTGTTCAGCGGCAACGTGCATATCGAGCAGGGCAACAGCACCCTGACCGCCAAAGAAGTTGAGCTGAATCAGACGCAAAACCCCGGCCAGACGGAACCGGTGCGTACCGTCACCGCCACCGGCGACGTGCACTACAGCGACAATCAGATCAAACTGAAAGGCCCGAAGGCCTGGTCTAACCTGAATACCAAAGATACCGACGTCTATGAAGGCGACTACCAGATGGTAGGCCGTCAGGGGCGTGGCGACGCCGACAAGATGAAAATGCGCGGCGCCAACCGTTACACCATCCTGGAAAACGGCACCTTTACCTCCTGTCTGCCGGGCGACGACAGCTGGAGCGTGGTCGGTTCCGAAGTGATCCACGATCGCGAAGAGCAGGTGGCGGAAATATGGAACGCCCGCTTCCGCATCGGCGGCGTGCCGGTGTTCTACAGCCCGTACCTGCAGCTGCCGGTCGGCGACAAGCGCCGTTCCGGCTTCCTGATCCCGAACGCCAAGTACGGCAGCAACAACGGCTTCGAGTTCATGTTGCCGTATTACTGGAACATCGCGCCGAACTACGACGCCACCATTACCCCGCACTATATGTCCAAGCGCGGCCTGCAGTGGCAGACCGAGTTCCGTTATCTGGTGCAGCCGGGCCTCGGCCTGATGGAGTTCGACTGGCTGCCGGACGACAAGGAATACGGTAAAGATCATGACGACAACAAACGCTGGCTGTTCTACTGGAACCACAACGGCGTTATGGATCAGGTGTGGCGCTTCAACGTCGATTACACCAAGGTCAGCGATTCCAAGTACTTCACCGATCTGGACTCCAAATACGGCTCCACCACCGACGGCTACGCCACGCAGAAATTCAGCCTCGGCTACGCCAACGAGAACTGGAACGCCACGCTGAGCTCCAAGCAGTTCCAGATTTACGACGATACCGATCGCTCACAGTCGGACTCGTATAAAGTCCAGCCGCAGCTGGATCTGAACTACTACAAGAACGACCTCGGCCCGTTCGATTTCCATATTTACGGCCAGGCGGCCAAGTTCACCAGCGTCAACCCATACAGCCCGGACGCCACCCGTCTGCATATGGAACCGACGCTGAGTCTGCCGCTCACCAACGGCTGGGCCAGCCTGAACACCGAAGCCAAGGTGATGGCGACCCATTACCAGCAGGATATTCCTGACGGTTTCGCCGCCAACTACCAGAGCCGCAAAAACGCTGCCGCGCCGGAGCTCGATGATTCGGTCAACCGCGTACTGCCGCAGTTCAAAGTCGACGGCAAGCTGGTGTTCGAGCGGCCGATGATCTGGGCCGAAGGCGCCACCCAGACGCTGGAGCCGCGCGTGCAGTACCTGTACGTGCCGTACCGCGACCAGAGCAACATCTACACCTACGACACCACGCTGCTGCAGACCGACTACTCCGGCCTGTTCCGCGATCGCACCTACAGCGGCCTGGATCGCATCGCTTCGCAGAACCGCGTGTCTACCGGTTTGACCACGCGCATTTATGATGACGCGCTGGTTGAACGTTTTAACGCTTCCGTGGGTCAAATCTACTACTTCAGCCGTTCGCGCACCGGCGATCGGGTAACCGGGTACGACAACAACGACGATACCGGCAGCGTGGCCTGGGCCGGCGATACCTATTGGAAAATCGACGATCGTTGGGGCCTGCGCGGCGGCCTGCAGTACGACACCCGCCTGAACAGCGTCTCGCTGGGCAACGGCGTGGTGGAATACCGCCAGGATGCCGAGCGCGTAGTGCAGCTGAACTACCGTTACGCCACGCCGGAATATATCCAGACGGCGTTGAACACCAAAACGGTTCCGGCCTTCCAGGACGGCATCTCGCAGGTGGGCATCACCGGCAGCTGGCCGATCGCCGATCGTTGGGCGGTGGTCGGGGCGTACTACTACGACACCCGCGCCAAACAATCCGCCGATCAGCTGGTGGGGCTGAAGTACAACACCTGCTGCTGGGCGGTGACGCTGGGCTATGAGCGCAAGATCACCGACTGGAACAACAGCAACAATACCAGCGTTTACGACAACAGAGTTTCGTTCAACGTCGAACTGCGCGGCCTGAGCAGCGATCATAGTCTCGGCTCCGCAGAAATGCTGCGCTCCGGCATTCTGCCGTATCAGCGCGCATTCTGACGCTTTGCAACACTTTGAAAACGAGAACTTTCACCCGCATTTGCGGATTACATAATGGGAAATGTATGAAGAACTGGAGAACGCTTATTCTCGGATTGGTGGTTTGCGCCAATGCCGCGTTCGCAGCACCCCAAGAAGTGGATAAAGTCGCCGCCGTCGTGGATAACGGCGTGGTACTCGAAAGCGACGTCAACGGACTGTTGCAATCGGTGAAGCTCAACGCCCAGCAGGCTGGTCAGCAACTGCCGGACGACAAGACGCTGCGCCATCAGATCATCGAACGCCTGATCATGGATAACATCCAGCTGCAGATGGCCAAGAAAATGGGCATCACCGTCTCCGACGCCGATCTGGACAAAGCGATCGCCAACATCGCCGCGCAGAACCGCATGAGCGTCGATCAGCTGCGCAGCCGCCTGTCGTACGAAGGGCTGAACTACAACACCTACCGCGCGCAGATCCGCAAAGAGATGCTGATCTCCGAAGTGCGCAACAACGAAGTGCGCCGCCGCGTCACCATCCTGCCGCAGGAAGTGGACGCGCTGGCCAAACAGGTGGGCGCGCAGAACGGCAGCGACACCGAAATGAACATCAGCCACATCCTGATCCCGCTGCCGGAGAACCCGTCGCAGCAGCAGGTCGACAAAGCCGAAGAGCTGGCCAAACGCCTGGTGGGCGAGATCAACAGCGGCGCCGACTTCGGCAAGCTGGCGATCACTTACTCCGCCGACTCTCAGGCGCTGAAAGGCGGCAACATGGGCTGGGGCAAGCTGCAAGAGATCCCGACCCTGTTCGCTGAACGCCTGGTCAGCGCCAAGAAAGGTGACGTCGTCGGCCCAATCCGTTCCGGCGTCGGCTTCCACATCCTGAAAGTCAACGACATCCGCGGCGCCAGCCAGTCGGTGTCGGTCACCGAAGTGCACGCCCGTCACATCCTGCTGAAACCTTCGGTGGTGCTGACCGACGACCAGGCGCGCGCCAAACTGCAATCCGTCGCGGAAGCGATCAAGAGCGGCCGCGCCAAATTCGCCGACGAAGCCAAACAGCTGTCGCAGGATCCGGGTTCCGCCATGCAGGGCGGCGATCTGGGCTGGGCTTCTCCGGACATCTACGATCCCGCCTTCCGCGATGCGTTGCTGAAGCTGAGCAAAGGTGAGATCAGCGCGCCGGTGCACTCTTCCTTCGGTTGGCACCTGATTCAGCTGCTGGATACCCGTCAGGTGGATAAGACCGACGCCGCGCAGAAAGATCGCGCTTACCGCATGCTGTTCAACCGTAAGTTCGCCGAAGAGGCGCAGACCTGGATGCAGGAACAGCGCGCCCAGGCTTACGTGAAGATCCTCGATGGCAGCGATGCGCAGCAATAAACGCGTCGTCATTACCCCCGGCGAACCCGCCGGGGTGGGGCCGGATTTGGTAGCCGCCCTGGCGCAACAGGATTGGCCTGTTGAGCTGGTGGTGTGCGCCGATCCGGCCCTGTTGCTTGAACGCGCCAAGCGTTTGGACCTGCCGCTGACGCTGCGCGACTACCAGCCGCAGCAGCCGGCCGAGGCGCAACGCGCCGGCACGCTGACCGTGCTGCCGGTGCCGCTCGCTCAGCCGGTTACCGCCGGTGAACTGAACGTCGGCAACAGCGCCTACGTGGTGGAAACCCTGGCACGCGCCTGCGACGGTTGCCTGAACGGCGAGTTTGCCGCCTTGATCACCGGCCCGGTGAACAAGGGCGTGATCAACGACGCCGGCGTGCCGTTTATCGGCCATACCGAATTCTTTGCCGATCGCAGCCGCTGCGATCGCGTGGTGATGATGCTCGCGACCGAAGAGCTGCGCGTGGCGCTGGCGACCACCCACCTGCCGCTGCTGGCGGTACCGGGCGCCATCACGCAGCAGAGCCTGTTCGAAGTCATTCGCATCCTCGACCACGATCTGAAAACCAAATTTGGCATCGCCCAGCCGCACATTTACGTCTGCGGTCTGAATCCCCACGCCGGGGAAGGCGGCCATATGGGGCGCGAAGAGATAGACACCATCATCCCGGCGCTCGACGCGCTGCGCGCTGACGGTATCCATCTTGTCGGCCCGCTGCCGGCGGACACCCTGTTCCAGCCCAAATATCTGCAAGATGCCGATGCGGTGCTGGCGATGTATCACGATCAGGGGCTGCCGGTGCTAAAATACCAAGGGTTCGGCCGCGCGGTGAATATCACCCTCGGTTTGCCTTTCATACGCACCTCGGTCGACCACGGTACCGCTCTGGAACTGGCCGGCACCGGCACCGCCGATGTCGGCAGTTTCCAAACGGCCCTGAATCTCGCCATTAAAATGATAATTAATTGTAATGAATAACAGAGTCCACCAAGGGCACTTTGCCCGCAAACGCTTTGGACAAAACTTTTTAACCGATCAGTTTGTCATCGATAGCATTGTCTCCGCCATTCACCCGCAGCCGGGCGAAGCGGTGGTCGAGATCGGCCCCGGCCTCGGCGCCTTGACCGAACCGGTCGGCGCACGCATGGACCGCATGACGGTGATCGAACTGGACCGCGATCTGGCCACTCGGCTGGAGAATCACCCGCAGCTGAAAGACAAGCTGACCATCCGCCAGCAGGACGCCATGACGGTGAATTTCGCCGAACTGGCCGAGGAGGCTGGCCAACCGCTGCGCGTATTTGGTAACCTGCCGTACAATATTTCGACGCCGCTGATGTTCCACCTTTTCAGCTATACTCAGGCAATCCGCGACATGCACTTTATGTTGCAGAAAGAGGTGGTCAACCGTCTGGTGGCCGGCCCGAACAGCAAGGCCTACGGGCGTTTGACCGTGATGGCGCAGTACTACTGCAACGTCATCCCGGTGCTGGAAGTGCCGCCGACCGCGTTCGCGCCGCCGCCGAAGGTCGATTCCGCCGTGGTGCGCCTGGTCCCGCACACCGAGCTGCCGAACCCGGTGGGCGACGTGCGCATGCTGAGCCGCATCACCACGCAGGCGTTCAATCAGCGGCGGAAAACCATCCGCAATAGCCTGGGCGATCTGTTCACGCCGGAGCAGCTGACGGAGCTGGGCGTCGATCCTTCGCTCAGAGCAGAGAATATTTCTGTGGCGCAGTACTGCAAGCTGGCGAACTGGCTGTCAGCCAATCCGGCGCCGCAGCAATAAGGAGTTGTTGTCATGATTGATTCGCCCCGCGTGTGTATTCAGGTTCAGAGCATCTATGTGGAATCACAGTCGATCCCTGAAGAAGAGCGTTACGTCTTCGCCTATACCATTACCATCCGCAATCTGGGGCGGACCAACGTGCAACTGCTGGGCCGTTACTGGCTGATCACCAACAGCAACGGCCGCCAAACCGAAGTCCAGGGCGAAGGCGTGATCGGCGAACAGCCCGTCATTCCGCCCGGTGGAGAGTTTCAGTACACCAGCGGCGCCATTCTGGAAACACCGCTGGGCACCATGGAAGGCCATTACGAAATGGTTGACCATCAGGGTCAGCCGTTCCGCACCGCTATTCCCGTGTTCCGCTTAGCCATTCCAACGCTGATCCATTAATTATGTCGACATACCTTATCGGCGACGTTCACGGCTGTTTCGATGAACTGAAGTCGCTGCTGGCTCAGGTTGCGTTCGATCCCGAGCGCGATCAACTGTGGCTGACCGGCGATCTGGTGGCGCGCGGCCCCGCCTCGCTGGACGTGCTGCGCTATGTGCGCTCGCTCGGCCCGGCGGTGCGCATGGTGCTGGGCAACCACGATCTGCACCTGCTGGCGGTTTACGCCGGCATCAGCCGCAACAAACCCAAAGATCGCATCACGCCGCTGCTGGAAGCGCCGGACGCCGACGAGCTGATCAACTGGCTGCGCCGCCAACCGGTGCTGCAGGTGGATGATGAGCAAAAACTGGTGATGGCCCACGCCGGCATCACCCCGCAGTGGGACATCGACACCGCGAAAATGTGCGCGCGCGAAGTGGAGGCGGTATTGAGCAGCGACAGCTATCCGCTGTTCCTCGACGCCATGTACGGCGACATGCCGAACAACTGGGCGCCGGAGCTGAGCGGCCTGGCGCGTCTGCGTTTCAGCACCAATGCGCTGACGCGCATGCGCTACTGCTTCCCCAACGGCCAGCTCGACATGATCTGCAAAGATGCGCCGGGCAGCGCGCCGGCGCCGCTGAAACCGTGGTTCGAGCTGCCGCGCCTGGTGGACCCGGAATACACCATCATCTTCGGCCACTGGGCCTCGCTGGAAGGCAAGGGCACGCCGGAGGGCGTGATCGGGCTGGATACCGGCTGCTGCTGGGGCGGCGATCTGACGATGCTGCGCTGGGAAGACCGCCGTTACTTCACGCAGCCCGCCAATCGCGGCGAAGCGCCTGACCACGCCGGCAGATTAGCCGCATCCTGAAACGATAAAGGCGGCCCGGTGGCCGCCTTTGTTCTGTATTGCCGCCTTACGCCCCAATCACTCCGCCATCTTCACGCGTGATCATCAACACCGATGAACGCGGGCGCGGGCTGTTGTTCGGGAAGTGCGAATCGCCTTCTTCTCCGGGATGCTGTACGTTGACGAACATCGTCTTGTAGTCCGGGGTGAAGGTGATGCCGGTCAGTTCGCAGGACTTCGGCCCCACCATGAAACGGCGGATCTCGCCGCTGACCGGATCGCCCACCAGCATCTGGTTGTTTCCCTGCCCGACGTAATCGCCCTTGTTGCTGTACTTGCCGTCGGTGAGGATCCACAGACGGCCGGCGCGATCGAAACCCAGCCCGTCCGGGCTGTTGAAGGTGTTTTCCGCCGTGATGTTCGGCGTGCCGCGGTTGACGCCTTCGGGGTGGGCAATCGGGTTGCCGCACAGCGCATAGATGTCCCAGGCGAAGACGTCGGCGGTGGCGTCGCCGCCCTCGTCCCAGCGAATGATTTGGCCGTAGATATTGTTCGGTCGCGGGTTGGCGGCGTTCAACGGCATCCCTTCCTCGCCGCGCTTGCTGTTGTTAGTCAGCGTGCAGTACGCGCGCCCGTCATGCGGGTTCACCGCGATCCACTCCGGGCGATCCATTTTGG
Source organism: Serratia sp. CY55921 (assembly GCF_052167655.1). Lineage (NCBI taxonomy): Bacteria > Pseudomonadati > Pseudomonadota > Gammaproteobacteria > Enterobacterales > Yersiniaceae > Serratia > Serratia sp. CY55921. Next base: position 184,490 of record NZ_JBJNMU010000002.1, read on the forward strand.
TGGCGCCGACCTGCTGCGCCGCCTTGCGGGCGAAGATCAGCACTTCGGCCTCATCGCGGAAACCGTTCTCCGGCGTCAGGCCGTTCTTGCCGAACTCAAGCGCAATCCAGCGCCCTTTGCCCTTCAGCGGCGTGCCGGCTTCATCGCCGTCGAACTGCGCCACGTACAGCGTCCCCTCGTCCAGCAGCGTGCGATTGTTGGCCGGATTGGCGGCGTCGACCACGCCTTTGGAGACGTACTTATAGATATGTTCGCCGCGCTCGTCGTCGCCCATATACACCACCAGACGGCCGTCTTTGGCCACGGTCACCGCCGCGTTTTCATGTTTGAAACGGCCGAGCGCGGTGTGCTTGATGGGCGTCGAGGTCGGATTCAACGGATCGATCTCGACAATCCAGCCGTGGCGGTTGAATTCGTTGGGATTCTTCGCCACATCAAAACGCTCGTCATAGTCCGGCCAGTTGCGTTCCGGTTCGCTGACCTTCAGCGTGTAGCGCTTCTGTTCCGGCGTGGTGCGATAATCGGCCTGACGGGTGCCGAAATAGGTGTCGAAGTTTTCCTCGCAGGTCAGGTAGGTGCCCCACGGCGTCTTGCCGTTGGCGCAGTTGCCGAAGGTGCCCAGCACCTTGCGGCCGCTCGGATCGGCGGCGGTCTGCAACAACGGATGTCCGGCGGCCGGGCCGCTGAATTGCATCTCGCTGTTGGCGGTGATGCGGCGGTTATAGCGCGACGGGCGCTCCACCTCCCAGCGCTGGCCGTCGCCGAGCCGCTTGACCGCGACAATGGAGACGCCGTGCGCCGCCTGCGATTTGCGCACCTCTTCCAGGCTGGTGGCCTTGGCGCCGCCGTGGGCGAACAGGTACTGCTCGTTAACGTATTCGTTATTGATGGCCATCACGCCGTGATTGTCATCGATAGGGAAAAAGCTCATGCCATCGTTGTTGTCGCCAAACTGTTTTTCCTGATCGGCGGCGCTGTTGTTGCCCTGCGGATCGAAGGCCGGCGCGCCGTCCACCAGCGGCTCGCCCCATGAGATCAGTACCTCGGCGCGGTAGCCCGGCGCTATCGTCACTTCATCGGCGGTAGACGCGGCGATGCCCCGGAAGCCCAGCAGCGTGTTCGGCGGCAGATCCTCGGCTAACACCTCGGTGGAGACCGACCAGATGCCGCCGCCGAGAAAACCGGCCAGGCCGACGGCGCCGGCGCTGCCAAGCAGCAGCTTGCGGCGAGTGGGATCGATCAGGCGGTCGGCGTCTAATTGCTCAAGTTGCTTGGTCATAACGTGGTTACCTTTTTAGTTATGGCGCCGCGGTCAAGATTCACCAGAGTTGCCGTGGCGCTCGGAGTTGGGCTTCATACTAATCAGGTAATGTGACGGAAAGGTTACGAATGACCGGCGCAAAAAGACCGGGGGCGCAATTGCTTGCGCCCCCGGGGATGACTGGCTAACGCGCTGAGATCAGCGGCGCTGCAGGATTTCGAAGCAGTAGCTGTGCGAGTTCAGATCGTCGGCGTCGTGGAATTCGCTGAACGTGGTTTCCCACTCGTCCGGCTCGTAATCCGGGAAGTGAGTATCGCCGCCGACTTCGGCGTCGATGTGTGTCAGGTACAGGCGATCGGCGCGCGGCAGCAACTGGGTATAGATGCGCCCACCGCCGATCACCATCACTTCTTCCACCTCACCCGCGGCGGTCAGCGCCTCATCCAGCGAGGTCACCCAGGTCACCCCGGCGGCATTGCCCGGGCGGCTGCTCAAAACGATATTGTGACGGCCCGGCAGCGGGCGGCCGATGGACTCGAAGGTCTTGCGGCCCATAATAACCGGCTTATTCAACGTGTTGCGTTTAAACCACGCAAGGTCCGCCGGCAGGTGCCACGGCATGGCGTTTTCCATGCCAATAACGCGATCCGCCGCCAAGGCAGCGATCAGGCTGATAATCATTGTTTAACCCTGTGTAGGCAGCAAAATTGGTGACACTATACGTAAAGGCCTGAGTGCCGTCGATAGGCTAATCAAGCAAGATGAATATATAAGATAGCTCTTATCAGCATATCTAATAACCAACGTTCTTTTGCCGGGGAATTTCACACGCCGGGGCGTTTGCGGTACAACCACAGGCCCGGTAACGACAGGCCGATCGACAACGCGCCGACGATGAAACTGGCCTTGAGGAAGTTGGTGATCATGGTCTCCATCAAAGCCTCGCTGTAGCCCAGATGCGAGATCTCCACCACAGTTATCATCGCGGTATAGGCGGAAATGCCGGGGAACATCGGGATCACCGCCGCCACGGTGAACACCTTCGGATGCGCCAACAGCCAGCGCGACCAATAGATACCGATGATGCCGATCAGGATCGCCGCCAGCAGCGACGCCCACTCGATGTTCATGCCCACGTGCATCATCAGCATGCGCGAGCCGCGCCCGATTGCCCCGAGCAACGCGCAATAGCGCAGCGCGCGCAGCGGCACGTTGAACACCATGGCGAAGCCCAGCGCCGGCACCGCCGCCAACAGCATCTCCTGCAACAATGCCCACAGCAGACTCATGACCACCCCCGCAGATCCCACAGCGACATCGCCATCACCACGCCGATACAGGTCGCCAGCGTCAACAGGCTGGCCATCGCCCAGCGCGCCAGCCCGGTGTTGACGTGCCCCTTGAACATGTCGGCCACCGCGTTGATCAGCGGGAAGCCCGGCACCAGCAGCAGCACGCTGGCGGCCATCGCCACGCTCGAGGTCTCTTTAAACACCGGCAGGCGCAGCAGCAGCCCGGATATCGACGTCGCGACAAACGCCGTCAGGCAAAAATTGATCAGCGGATTCATATGGCGGGCGGTGAGGATCTGGCGCACCAGCATCGCCGCGCCGCTGGCGATAAAAGTCACCAGGAAGGCGTCGCCGCCGCCGCCGTTGAGCATGCTGAAACACCCGCAGGACAACCCCACCATCAGCACCACCAGCCAGCGCGGATAGCGCAGCGGCCGGATCTTTTCGAAGCGCCGCGCCACGTCGTGCGTATCCGCCAGATGATGCTCGGCGAGGATCACGATATGCTGCACTTCAGTCACCACCTGCATATTGATGCCGCGATCGACATTCTTGCGGGTCGTGGTCAGGCAGGCGCCGTGGCTGAGGGTGGTCAACACCACCGCATTGGCGGAGATTGAACTTTCCACGCTGTCCATCCCCAGCGCAAACCCCAGGCGGGTGGACAACTGCTCCACCACCGTGCTCTCGGCGCCGTGCTGCAACAGCAGCAGCGCGCATTGAATGCACAAGCGGGTGATTTCACGCTGTTGCCGGTGCGGTTCCGGCCTGTCTGTGGCGGTAGTCTGCTGCATGGTGCTCCGTCGCTGGCGATAGATGAATTATTATCATAGAGCCTAACAATACCTCATTGGGTTGATGCGCATCAGAGGAAGCGGCGTTATTATCGCCAACATGCTGCCTTTTGCGCGAGACGCCTCCCATGCTTGAAACTTCACTGTTTGTCGCCGGCATTGCCGCCCTCGGCATGCTTTCCCCCGGCCCGGATTTTTTCCTGGTGATCAAAAACGCCGCCCGCTACCCGCGTCTGGCCGCCATGATGACCGCCTTCGGCGTGATCTGCGGCGTCGCCACCCACATGTCCTACTGCGTCGCCGGGCTGGCGGTGGTGATCACCACCACGCCGTGGCTGTTCAACCTGCTGAAATACGCCGGGGCGGTCTATCTGGTGTGGATCGGCATCCAGGCACTGCTGTCGCGCGGCGGCGGCAAAATGAACGTCAGCAATCTGCCGCAGCTACAGGTCAGCCTGAAGAGCGCCTTTGCGCAAGGCTACCTGTGCAACCTGCTGAACCCGAAAGCCACCCTGTTCTTCCTGGCGGTCTTCACCCAGGTGTTGCAGATCGATTCCGGTCTGGGTGACAAGCTGTGGTACGCGGGGATTATTCTCGGCCTGTCGGTCATCTGGTGGCCGCTGCTGGTGTTTTTGATCCAGAGCGGGCCGGTGCGCCGCGGGCTGGAAAAGACGCAGAAGATCGTCGACAAATTGCTGGGCGGCATGTTGATCGCCTTAGGCATCAAGGTCGCGCTGAGCTAAGCAAAAAAGGGGCGCCATCACGGCGCCCCTCCCCTTATCCTTTGGCTTCCACCACTTCGTCTTCCGGCGCCTTGCCGTCGATACTGCCGCGCCAGCCGGTCTGCTGCACCCGCGCCAGCCGATTCTGATCCTGCTCGATGGCCGCGCTGAGCATCTCCTTGGCCCGCTGCAGGCTGGCGATACGGAATTCAGTATCCTGGTAATTATCCAGCGTATCTTCCAGCATCTTCAGGTTATAGCGACGGAAAGTGTCCGCTTTCTCGCGCGCCTCATAGGCGTCCAGCCCCAGCAGCTCCAGCGTTTCACGGCCGACGCGCAGCGAGCTTTCGAAGGTTTCGCGCTCCGGTTTTTCCACCCCCAACTGCCGCAACTGATACCAATGATCGACGTCGCGCGCCCGCGCCACCACTTTCAGATGCGGGAAGTGCTGCCTGGCCAGCTCGGTTAACGCCAGGCTGTCCTCCACATCGTCGATGGCGTTGATCAGCACCTTGGCGTGAGCGGCGCCGGCCGCCTCCAGCAGATCGGCGCGCGTGGCGTCGCCGTAGAACACCTTGGTGTCGAATTTACGCAGCGTTTCGATATGGTCCGGATCGTGATCCAGTACCACGGTGTGCACGCCGTTGGCCAACAGTAAACGACCGGCGATCTGGCCGAAACGGCCGAAGCCGGCGATGATCACGCTGGCGTTCTCGTCATCAATGACGTCAGCCGGGCGATCCTCTTTCGGCGCATTTTTTTCCAGCTGCGCGGCGATCACCAACAGCAGCGGGGTGGCCGCCATCGACAGCGCCACCGCCAGCGTCAGCGACTTGGCCCATTCAACCGGCAAGACGCCGGCCAGCTGCGCGGCGCTGAAGATCACGAAGGCGAACTCACTGCCCTGCCCCAGCAGAATGGCGAACAGGCCGCGCTGGCGCTTCGGCACCCCGAGCAGCGGGCCGATCAGCCACAGCAACGCCGCCTTGATAAGCATAAAGCCCAGCAGCAACGAGGCGATCAGCAACGGATGATGGAACAGCGTGCCGAAGTCGATCGACATGCCGACGCCGATGAAAAACAGCCCCAGCAGCAACCCTTTGAACGGCTGAATATCGCTCTCCAGCGCGTGGCGGTATTCCGAGCTCGCCAACAGCACCCCGGCGAGGAACGCCCCCATCGCCATCGACAACCCGGCCATCTCCAGCAGGATGCCAAAGCCGAACACCAGGAATAGCGCCACGGCGCTGAACACCTCGCGCATGCCCGAACGGGCGACGAAGTGCAGCAGCGGGCGGGTGACGTAGCGGCCAAGCAGCACCACCATCGTCAACGCGCCCACCACTTTGGCCGCCGACAGTACGAAAGCGCCCAGCGTCGTGGTGGCGCCGCTGCTGGCCAGCAGCGGGATCATCGCCACCAGCGGGATCGCCGCGATATCCTGGAACAGCAACACCGCAAACGCGCTGCGGCCGATCGGCGACGGCGTCAAATTGCGTTCGCTCATCGCCTGCATGGCGATGGCGGTCGATGAGAGCGCCAGCGTCAAACCGATCAGCAGCGCCACCTTCCAGTTGAGGCCGAGGAAGTAGCAGAAGGCGCTCAGCGCCAGGCCGCAGCCCACCATCTGAATGCTGCCGCCGCCGAACACCGAGGCGCGCAGCGTCCACAGCCGTTTGGGATCCAGCTCCAGGCCGATGATAAACAGCATCAGCACCACGCCGATCTCGGCGAAGGTCAGGATAGACTCGGCATCCGACACCAGCTTCAGCCCCCAGGGGCCGATAATGCAGCCGGCGATCAGGTAACCGAGCACCGAACCCAGCCCCAGGCGCACCGCAATCGGCACGAACAGCGCGGCGGAACCGAGATAGATCAGCCCCTCGATCATCATGTGGTGGTTATCCATGGCTGGCCTCCCGGGTTTCCGCTTCGGCATGTTCCATCAGGTAGTCGACCAACCGCTGCCGGTAGGCTTCGCCGGCGGCGATCAGCGCCGGTTCGTTGCAGGTAAAGGTGTTGTGCAGGGCGAAGTACGGCTGCCAGTTCATGCCGCAATAAATCGCCGTGGCCTGCAACGGCTGCGCCAGCGCGGCGAAGTTGGGAAAATCGCCCAGTTCGAAATGGTGCTCGTCACCGCCGCTGGTCACCGCCCACAGGCAGTCTTTGCCCACCAGCGCGTTGCCGTCGTGGCCATAGGCCCAGCCGTGCTCCAGCACTTTGTCGATCCACAGCTTCAACAGCGGCGGGAAGCTGTACCACTGCATCGGATGCTGCAGCACCACCATGTCGGCGCGCTCCAGCGCCTGTTGCTCGGCGTTGATATCGATATTGAAATCGGGGTACAGCTCATACAGCGAGCGCACCTCCACCTCGGGAAGATCCCTCACCGCCTGCAGCAGGCGGTGATTGGCATGCGAATGCCGGGGATACGGGTGAGCATAAATTATCAGAATCATTGTTATCGTCGTTCCTTCGTTCCTTGCCAATACACCAAGCATATACCAATCACACAGAGTGACAGTTTGCCCACTGATTGATAGCGGAAATTTTTAACGCCAGCCTACAAATTCACTGAATAAAAAAGGGCGCTGCATCTGCAGCGCCCTGGCGTAGCGTTCTCGCGCGGTTACTTACCAATACGCGCGTGCATTTCCTGCACCGATGTCACCTGCTCGGTCGGATCCGCTTTCAGCGCCATCGCGGTGGCGAAGCCGCCGTTCAGCGTGGTGTCGTAGTGCACCTTGTACTGCAGGGCGCTGCGGCGAATCAGCTTGGAGTCCTCAATCGCCTGACGGCCTGCCGTGGTGTTGACGATGTAGGTGTACTCGCCGTTCTTGATACGGTCCTGAATGTGCGGACGCCCTTCGTGCACCTTGTTGACCAGGCGCGGGTTGATGCCCGCTTCGCCCAGCACCACCGCGGTGCCGTGGGTCGCGTCCAGCTCAAAGCCCTGCTTCAGCAGGCTGGCGGCCAAATCGACCACGCGAGCCTTGTCGCCTTCGCGCACCGACAGCAGCGCGCGGCCCTGTTTCTTCATGCCCGAGTTGCTGCCCAGCATCGCTTTGGAGAAAGCTTCCGCGAAGGTGCGGCCCACGCCCATCACTTCCCCGGTAGAGCGCATTTCCGGCCCCAAAATCGGGTCGACGCCCGGGAATTTGTTGAACGGCAGCACCACTTCTTTCACCGAGTAGTACGGCGGGATGATCTCTTCGGTCACGCCCTGTTCAACCAGCGTGTTGCCCGCCATCACGCGCGCGGCCACTTTGGCCAGCGGCACGCCGGTCGCTTTGGACACGAACGGCACGGTACGCGCGGCGCGCGGGTTGACTTCAATCAGGTAAACTTCGTTGTCCTTCACCGCGAACTGCACGTTCATCAGGCCGCGCACCTGCAGCTCGAACGCCAGTTTTTCCACCTGGCGACGCATCACGTCCTGAATTTCCTGGCTCAGGGTGTACGCCGGCAGCGAACACGCGGAGTCGCCGGAGTGCACGCCCGCCTGCTCGATGTGCTCCATGATGCCGCCAATCAGCACACGCTCGCCGTCGCAGATAGCATCGACGTCCACTTCCACCGCATCGTCCAGGAAGCGGTCCAGCAACACCGGCGCATCGTTAGACACGCTGACCGCGGTCTGGAAGTAGCGGCGCAGGTCGGTTTCGTCATAGACGATTTCCATCGCCCGGCCGCCCAGCACGTAGGAAGGACGCACCACCAGCGGATAACCGATGCCCGCCGCCTTCTCGACCGCCTGCTCGATGGCGGTGACGGTGGCGTTGGCTGGCTGCTTCAAGCCCAGGCGGTTGACCGCCTGCTGGAAGCGTTCGCGGTCTTCGGCACGGTCGATGGCGTCCGGGCTGGTGCCGATGATCGGCACGCCTGCGGCTTCCAGCTCGCGCGCCAGCTTCAGCGGGGTCTGGCCGCCGTACTGCACGATAACGCCTTTCGGTTTCTCGATGCGCACGATTTCCAGCACGTCTTCCAGGGTCACCGGCTCAAAGTACAGGCGGTCCGAGGTGTCGTAGTCGGTGGAGACGGTTTCCGGGTTGCAGTTGACCATGATGGTCTCGTAGCCGTCTTCACGCAGCGCCAGCGAAGCGTGCACGCAGCAGTAGTCGAACTCGATGCCCTGGCCGATACGGTTCGGCCCGCCGCCCAGCACCATCACTTTCGGCCGGTCGTTGGTCGGGTTGGACTCGCACTCTTCTTCATAGGTGGAGTACATGTAGGCGGTGTCGGTAGCGAATTCCGCCGCGCAGGTATCCACGCGCTTGTACACCGGATGCAGGCCGTGGCTGTGGCGCAGCTTGCGAATTTCGCTCTCGGCGACGCCGGCCAGCTTGGCCAGACGCGCATCGGCGAAGCCCTTGCGCTTCAACGTGCGCAGGAAGTCTTTGTCCAGGCCGTTGATGCCCGCTTCTGCCACCTGCTCTTCCAGGCGCACCAGCTCTTCAATCTGCACCAGGAACCAGCGATCGACGTTGGTCAGGTTGAAGACGCCGTCGACCGACAGACCGGCGCGGAAGGCGTCGGCGATGTACCAGATGCGGTCGGAACCGGCGTCTTTCAGCTCGCGGCGGATTTTGGTCAGCGCTTCCGGATCGTCCAGGCTCACTTTCGGATCGAAGCCGGTGGCGCCCACTTCCAGACCGCGCAGCGCTTTCTGCAGCGACTCCTGCTGAGTGCGGCCGATGGCCATCACTTCGCCGACCGACTTCATCTGGGTAGTCAGGCGATCGTTGGCGCCGGCGAACTTCTCGAAGTTGAAGCGCGGGATCTTGGTCACGACGTAGTCGATGGACGGCTCGAACGACGCCGGGGTGCGGCCGCCGGTGATGTCGTTCATCAGCTCATCGAGGGTATAGCCCACCGCCAGTTTGGCGGCGATCTTGGCGATCGGGAAGCCGGTGGCTTTCGACGCCAGCGCCGAAGAGCGCGACACGCGCGGGTTCATCTCGATGACAATCAGGCGGCCGGTTTTCGGGTTAACCGAGAACTGCACGTTGGAGCCGCCGGTTTCAACGCCGATCTCACGCAGCACCGCCATCGAGGCGTTGCGCATGATTTGGTATTCCTTGTCGGTCAGGGTCTGGGCCGGCGCAACGGTGATCGAGTCGCCGGTGTGGATGCCCATGGCGTCGAAGTTTTCGATGGAGCAAACGATGATGCAGTTGTCGTTCTTATCACGCACCACTTCCATCTCGTACTCTTTCCAACCGATCAGCGATTCGTCGATCAGCAGCTCGTTGGTCGGCGACAGGTCCAGACCGCGTTCGCAGATCTCTTCGAACTCTTCGCGGTTGTAGGCGATGCCGCCGCCGGTGCCGCCCATGGTAAAGGAAGGACGGATGATGCACGGGAAGCCGACGTCAGCGGCTACCGCCAGCGCTTCTTCCATGGTGTGCGCGATGCCGGAACGCGCGGTATCCAAACCGATTTTCTTCATCGCCACGTCGAAACGGCGGCGGTCTTCAGCCTTGTCGATGGCATCGGCGGTCGCGCCGATCATGGTGACGCCGAACTCGGCCAGCACGCCCTGACGCTCCAGCTCCAGCGCGCAGTTCAGCGCCGTCTGGCCGCCCATGGTCGGCAGAACCGCATCCGGACGCTCTTTTTCGATGATCTTGCGCACCACTTCCCAGTGGATCGGCTCAATGTAGGTCGCATCGGCCATTTCCGGGTCGGTCATGATGGTCGCCGGGTTGGAGTTGACCAGAATGACGCGGTAGCCCTCTTCGCGCAGCGCTTTACACGCCTGGGCGCCCGAGTAGTCGAACTCACACGCCTGGCCGATAACAATCGGGCCAGCGCCGAGGATCAGGATGCTTTTTATGTCTGTACGTTTTGGCATTTTTTACTGCTCCTGATTATTTGGCGTTAGAACGGTAAGTCTCAATCAGTTCGATAAAGTGATCGAACAGCGGCGCGGCGTCGTGCGGGCCTGGGCTGGCTTCCGGGTGCCCCTGGAAGCTGAACGCCGCCTTGTCGGTGCGGTGAATGCCCTGCACCGTGTGGTCGAACAGCGATTTGTGCGTCACGCGCAGATTCGCCGGCAGGTCGTTTTCATCGACGGCGAAGCCGTGGTTCTGCGCGGTGATCATCACCGTGTTGTTGTCCAGATCCTTCACCGGGTGGTTGCCGCCGTGGTGGCCGAGCTTCATCTTCATGGTTTTCGCCCCGCTGGCCAGCGCCAGCAGCTGGTGACCCAGACAGATGCCGAACACCGGAATGTCGGTTTCCAGGAACTGCTTGATGGCGGCGATGGCGTAGTCGCACGGCTCCGGGTCGCCCGGGCCGTTGGACAGGAAGATGCCGTCCGGATTCATTTTCAGCACCTCGTCGGCCGGGGTCTGCGCCGGCACCACGGTCAGGCGGCAACCGCGATCCACCAGCATGCGCAGGATGTTGCGCTTGGCGCCGTAGTCGTAAGCCACCACGTGGAACGGCAGTTCCGCGGCGGTTTTGGCTTCCGGCAGGTCGCCTTCAAGCGTCCAGCTGCCTTGCTGCCAGCTGTAGGCCTCTTGAGTGGTGACCTCTTTCGCCAAATCCATGCCCTTCAACCCCGGGAAACCTTGCGCCTTGGCCAGAGCCAGCGCGGCATCCGGCGAATCGGCGGCGACGATGCAGCCGTTCTGGGCGCCTTTTTCGCGCAGCAGGCGAGTCAACTTACGGGTATCGATATCGGCGATCGCCACGATGTTGTGACGCTTGAGGTAGTCGGACAGGCTTTCTTCACTGCGGTAGTTGCTGGCGATCAGCGGGAGGTCACGAATGACGAGGCCTTGGGCGTGTACTGCGGAGGATTCTTCGTCGGAAGCATTGGTGCCGACATTGCCGATATGAGGATAAGTAAGAGTAACGATCTGGCGGGAATAGGAAGGATCAGTGAGGATTTCTTGATAACCGGTCATCGACGTATTGAAGACCACTTCCCCCACTGCCGTTCCCTCTGCCCCGATGGCCCGACCGTGGAATTGGGTTCCGTCTTCCAGAACCAATAGCGCTGACTTTATCAAAACATCCTCCGAGGAATAATCAATCACAATATTTGCATATTAATTCAGATATCGCGATCTAAATCAATGCAAAAACCGTCCGCGAGGCCAATTTTTGGCAAATTGGGCGCATTTTAATGATGAGTGTTCCGCTTGTCTACCCAAACCGCCATTTTTTGTTTTATTTTTGCAGTTCTCGGCGCGCATGCGGCTTGAGCGCCGATAAAAACACAGAAAACCGGGGCTGGAAAACGGTTGCGGGGAGGAATGACGGAAAAAGGCGTCGGAATGGACAAAAAAAGACGCTAAAAAAGCCGACGGTGGAAAAAAAGCAGATGATTAGCAAGATAAACATAAACAAATACCAGCTTTGACAAGGAAACAACATCAAAACGATATTTATCATGTTAAAAAAAAGGACAATAAAATTATTGCCCTATTATCATAGCATTATGATCAACACAACCACATCACGATGGTATTCAGTTTAGTTATATCCGGTCCAAACTCAGCACGTCACGCATATCAAACAGACCTTTATCCCGACTCCGCAGCCATGAAGCCGCGCGCACCGCGCCGCTGGCGAAAGTCATGCGGCTGGAGGCCTTGTGGGTAATTTCCACCCGCTCGCCGATGTCGGCGAACATCGCGGTGTGCTCGCCGACGATGTCGCCGGCGCGAATGGTGGCGAAGCCAATGCTCTTCGGATCGCGCTCGCCGGTATGGCCTTCGCGCGCATAGACCGCGCAGCTTTTCAGATCGCGCCCCAGCGCGCCGGCGATCGCTTCGCCCATGGCCAACGCCGTGCCCGACGGCGCATCCACTTTGTGCCGGTGGTGCGCCTCAACGATTTCGATATCGGTATAGTCGCCCATGACCTGCGCGGCCTTCTCCAGCAGTTTCAGCACCAGATTGACGCCGACGCTGAAGTTGGCGGCGAACACGATGCCGATATGCTGCGCCGCGTCGCGGATCGCCTGTTTGCCGGCGTCATCGAAGCCGGTGGTGCCAATCACCATCGCCTTATGGTGCGCCACGCAAAATTCCAGGTAGCCCAGGGTGCTTTCAGGACGGGTGAAGTCGATCAAAATATCGAACTCGCTCGCCACTTTATCCAGACTGTCACTCACCTTGACGCCCAGCGCGCCGATGCCCGCCAGCTCGCCGGCATCAACGCCGACCAGGCTCGATCCCGGGCGCGACAGCGCCGCCCCCAACACCACGCCTTCCGCCTGCTGCACCGCCTGGATCAATTGACGGCCCATCCGGCCGCCGGCGCCCGCAATCGCAATGCGGATTTGTGAATCTTTCATGCTTGCTCTCTTCTTGATGTAACGCGTATCCCATTAACCTATCGATTCAGGGTAACTGCCCCGCTGCGGCGCCGCCAGAGGATTCATTTCATAATTAGAAAATTATGATATTGCGCTTCTTTCATCAGCGGCGCTGTCGTGAGATTAACATTCAACCGATTTGGCGGCCTGCGACGATTGTACATAATCATGCAGTTTTCATTGCAAAAAAATGCAGAAAAAAGGCGCCGAAAACGGCGCCTGAGGAACGGAGTGCGGCGGGGTCAAGCGGTAATGGCGGCCACTTCGTTGGCTATCGCCGTCAGCGCATCGTGGCGAGCATAGTCCTCCTGCACCAGCGCCGCGCGCCGGCGATAGATCGGCTGTTGCAGAATGCGCGTCGCTGCCGCCAGTATTTGTTCCGCGCTTGGCGTGCTGGTATGCAGGCTGATGCCGCAACCGGCGGCCACCACGCGCGCGGCCGCCTCCAGCTTGTCCTCACCGGTGCCGGCGACAATCAGCGGCACGCCGCTGTCCAGCGCATAGTTGATCGAGCCGTAACCGCCGTTGGTGATCAAGAGCGCCGCCTGCGGCAACCAGTGTTCGAAGGAGATGAACGCCCGCACTCGGGCGTTGTCCGGCAACGCGTCCATCAGCCCTTCGGTCGCCCGCCCGCCGGTGGTGGCCAACACCCGCACCGGCAGATGCGCCAGCGCCTGCAGCGTCGGCACGATCAGCTGATGCAGATCGACATTGGCCAGCGTGCCCTGAGACACGATCACCAGCGGCCGACGATCGTCCTCCTCCCACAGCGCCTCTTCCGCGGCCGGTTGACCACCGCTGCGCAGCGGCCCGACGAAGCGCACGCCGCTCGGCAGGTCGTCGCGCTCATATTCCAGCGCCGTGGTGGCCAACTGCAGGAAACGCTCGCAGCCGCCGATCAGCGTATCGGTAAACGGGCGATTCAGCGGCCGCCCGCCCGCTTGCACCAGCGCGGTATCAAAGCTTTGCTGCACCTCATCAAGCAACACCCGCGTCGCTTCATCCACCAATTGCTCGCGGGTCAGCGCCCGCGGCAGCAGCGCCGGCGGGATGCGCGGGCCATAGAAAATGGCGTCGCGCGAAGAATACGACAGCGGCGTGACGCCGATCCCGAAGACCGGCGGCCGTTCGGCGGACTGCAGCAGCGGCAGCACGCCGTAGAAGCAGTTCTCCACCATCAGCAGATCGGTCTTTTCGGCGGCGATGGCCGCACGCAGCTGACGATCCAACAGTGGGATCGGCGCGGCGAAGAAATCTTTCAGCGCCAGCGCCATCTGCGCATTGCCCGGCGGCAGCGCGGCGCGCTCGGGGAAATGCGCCTCCAGGTGGCGATAGTCGAAGTCCACCTGCGCGTCGAACGGCACGAAGCTCGCCCCAGCCGCTTCGGCGCGTTCGCGGAACAGCGCGCCGGTCATCACCCGCACCTGATGCCCTTGGGCGATCAGGTGGCGAGCGATGGCTAACATCGGGTAGACGTGCCCCGGAGTGGCGACCGCCGCCATCAGTATCCTTGCCATAATGCTCCTTTTAAGCTTCTGCGTTGGCCGGCTTCAGCGCCAGATTGGCGCACACCGGATTGCTTTGAATATGCACGCGCTGCAAATGACGCGCGGAACGGGCGGTAAAGCCCTCGCGGCCGTGCAGCAGCGAGAAGTTGTCCGCGACCACCACGTCACCCTGTTGCCACTGGTGGGCATAATAGTGACGCGGATCGTACAGGTGCTGCTGCAGAGTACGGTGGAACTGTTCCTGCTGCTGCGCCGGCACGCCGTGATATTCCAGCGCATGCTGGTTGAGGAATTTTTTTCCCTCCGTCGGCGGTTCATTGTAGCGCATGATCAATCCTCTGCCGTTCGGGTGCTGCACCACCAGCGGCGAACAGACTTCGCCGCCGTAATGCACCACCTGCTTGATGCGGTAGGTGATAGACACCGACAGCCACTGCTCCAGCAACGCTTCGTCCGCATTGGCCAGCAAGCGCGTGGTGTCGACGAAGGTGGTACATCCGCCTTCGTCCGGCGACGGCGCCGCCACGCAGTGGAATAACTGGAACTCGGGGATGGTCGGCTTATACATGCCATCCCAATGCAGCGGGACGTAGCTGCTGTCGAAGATATGATCCTTGGCGTCCGGATGTTCCTTCACGTCCAGCACCGCACCGAACGGCCACATCATGATCTCGCCCCACTGTTCGGCATAGCGAGTCAGGACTTCCGGCTCGCTGAAACCGGAGTCGAATCCGCGCAGCACCAGCAAGTGGTGCTCCTGCGCCAGCGCTCGCAGCGCCGCCACCGGCAGCTCGCTGACCTTTTGCCCCGGATGCTGCGGCGTCAGGATCGCGCCGAACGGGGTGTTCGGTTGAATGTGGCAATTAAGTGGTTGGTTGTTCATGGTGATTCTCCTTGCATCGAATGTGCTGCTCACACGGCAACGTGCCGTCAAAAAGGCGCCCGTCAGGATTTCGGGCGCAAAAGCATGCAGCGGCCTCAGGCCATCTGCGGTTGTTCGATCAGGTAATGGCTCGGCGTGCCGCGGATCTCAACCAACTCGCCGTCCAGGCTCTGCGCGTCTTTACGCTTCATCAGCACGAACTGGCCGTTCACGTTGGCCGCCACGCCATGCCACGGTGTCAGCCAGTCGTCTTTGGTCGGCATCATGTGGATGCCTATCTTCAGGCTGTCGGCCGGCTGCGGGTGAATCGACAGGCGGATCGCCGCCGGGAAATGCTGGGCCAGCAGGTTGCCCCAGGCCCAGCTGCGCTGGATAACGCCGCAGGCGCGCCGTTTGGCGTCTTTTTGCAGCGCGGCGTTGGAACCGCTGTAGCCCGGCAGGAGGCTGTCTTCATATAAGAAGCGCGTGATGGCGCGATACAGCATTAATCCCTGCTCGTCCTGCATCAGCTGGCGCTTGATCGCCTCTTCCGATTCGGCATAACCGTCCACCAACAGCCGGCGCAGCAGATCGTAGTCATCGGTATGCTCCGCCAGGCCTTTGACATCACCGAGGTTGAACACGCTCAGGTGGGTTGCGCCCACTTCATGCAGCAGGCTTTCAATCTCACGTTGATAATGGTTGATCGCTTCGTCGCTGACGCGGATCAGATCGCCGAACACGTGGCCGTCGGAACAGATAACGATATGCGCGCCCGGCGGGTAATAGAGTTGAATGCGCTGGCACAGCGAGTTGAGGAAGATCAGCGACAGCCGCTCCGCCATGTCCGGCACCGCGCCTATCACTTTATTGGCGTTGGGTGACTTGGTCGGAAAAGCCGGCAGCACGAATTCGATGCGCTGGTCGTTTTCAATGAATGCCCGAATGCGCGGCAATTGCACCTGAGTGACCTGCCGCTCCTCTTCAGCCAGAGAAGCATCGTCGGCGATGAGACGACGTCGATATTGCAATAATTCACGTAGGATTTTTAATGCTATCTCTTCTTTTTTCTGTGCGCTATCCACAATGAGCTCCTGTTGCGATGTGGCGCGGGTGTATTATTGGCAAGCGCAATAAGATTTATCAAAAAGAGATAAAGCGCATGCAAAATAATAATCAGCCCGGCGTTTATATGCTTCAGGCAATATAGGAAAGATGGTGCTATATTATTAGCCCGTATAATTCACAATCTAGGTTAAGTTGTGCTTAACAAACTATGAGCAATATTTTAAAACGCATGGCCATTTTCTCAAAAGTGGTCGATTGTGGCGCATTCAGCATGGCGGCAAAAGAATTGGGCATGACGACATCGGCCGTCAGCCAGCATATTCGCCAGCTGGAGGAACATCTGGGTATTCAATTACTGTTGCGATCGACGCGTTCATTGAGCCTGACCGAAGCCGGATTGTGCTTTTATGAAGATTGTCTGTTGATGATCCACGCCGCCGAGCGCGGGCAACAGCGGATCGCCGCGCTGCGCGGCGAGCTGGTCGGTGAACTGCGCGTCGCCACCTCGACCGAATTCGCCACCCATTATCTGGTGCCGGCGCTGCAGAGCTTCCTCGACGAACACCCGCGCATCACGCTGCGGTTGGAAATCCACGATGAGAGAATAGACCTCATCGCGCAACGCATCGATCTGGCGATACGCGGCGGCGCGCTGGCTGACTCCAGCTACGTCTCCACGCGGCTGGCGCGCTGCCGCGAAGTGCTGTGCGCCTCCCCGGCCTACCTGGCGAACTACGGGGTGCCGGATTCGCCGCAGGCGCTGACGCAACATCACTGGGTCACCTTTACGCCGCTCGGCAATCCGCAGTTTGTTCGCCTGATCCATCGCGACGGCGGCGAGCACCGCATGCGCATGACCGGGCGACTGTTCACCAACAGCGGCATGGCGATGAAGGAGCTGGCGCTGACCGGCAAAGGCATCATTCGCAATTTCTTCGCCAACGTCGAGCGAGAGTTGCGCAGCGGCGAGCTGATTGAAATATTGCCCGACTGGCGATTACCGGAAATTAATTGCTATGCCATTATGCCGCGACGGGAGATCCAGCCATTAAAAGTCCGGCGATTGCTGGAGCATATGAAGCTCTATTTAAAGGAGAAAGGATTAAACGACCTAGAACAGATTCGACAAGAATAAAATAAGAAACATCTGCAAGACCACTATTGTAATTATTGTAATCACGTTGACGACACCAGGCCCTATTTAGATTGCAGCCTAATGATATTCTATTTAATGACTTCATTCAGCCTATATAATTAATGACGCCACCGCTATTTCAAATACTCAGAATAAATTTGGCTTTAGTTAGCAGAAAATTTGAATATGCTCAGCATTTTATTTTTAATGCCGTTGGCATTCCAAAAAAAAACGGGAAGCCTAAGCTCCCCGTTGTCATTCACTCACGCACCTCAGTCAATCTGCCGGACGTCCACGCGCAGCTCTTTCGGCACTTCGAACACGATGTTCTCTTCACGCCCGCTGATTTCATGCACGTCGACGCCGCCCAGCGCTTTCAGGCGAGAGATCACCTCCTGCACCAGCACGTCCGGCGCCGAAGCGCCGGCGGTGACGCCGATGTTGCGCGCTTCGCTCAGCCAACTTTCCTGAATATCCGCCGCCGAATCGATCAAATAAGCCGGTTTGCCCACGCGCTGCGCCAGTTCGGCCAGACGGTTAGAGTTGGAAGAGTTCTTCGACCCCACCACCAGCACCACGTCCGCATCGCCGGCCAGGTTACGCACCGCTTCCTGACGGTTGGTGGTGGCGTAGCAAATGTCATCCTTTCGCGGACCGATAATGCTCGGGAAGCGCTGACGCAGCGCATCGATCACGTCCGAGGTATCATCAACCGACAGCGTGGTCTGCGTCATGAAGCACAGGTTGTTTTCGTCTTTCACCTGCAGCTTCCACACGTCTTCCGGCGATTCGACCAGGTACATGCCGCCCTGCGGGTTGCTGTACTGGCCCATGGTGCCTTCCACCTCCGGGTGCCCGGCATGGCCGATCAGAATCGCTTCGGTGCCGCGGCGGCTGGCGCGCGCCACTTCCATATGCACCTTGGTCACCAGCGGACAGGTGGCGTCGAACAGCATGGTCAGATCGCGCGCCTTGGCTTCGGCGCGCACGGCTTGAGACACGCCGTGCGCCGAGAAGATCAGGATAGAGCCGTCCGGCACTTCGGCGATCTCTTCGATAAACACGGCGCCACGCTCACGCAGGCTGTCGACCACGTAGCGGTTGTGCACCACTTCATGCCGTACGTAGATCGGCGCGCCATACAGCTCCAGCGCGCGTTCCACGATGCTGATCGCACGATCAACCCCGGCGCAGAAGCCGCGCGGGTTAGCCAGCAATATTTGCATGCGTCTCCTCCTGCTGCGGATCGATCTCCAGCACTTCGATGTCGAAGGTCACCGGATGGCCCGCCAGCGGATGGTTGAAATCGACGGTGATCGAATCTTCCGCCACCGCGCGCACCACGCCCGGCATTTCGCTGCCGTCAATCGCGGTAAACAGCATGATGGTGCCCACGTCCGGCACGCCGGTTTCCGCGAAGTCGCGGCGCGAGAAGAACTGGACCAGATCCGGGTTCTCCGCGCCGAACGCCGCTTCCGGCTGCAGGGTAAAGGCGCGCTTGTCGCCCGCGCGCAGGCCGAGCAACTGCTCTTCCAGCGGCGCCGACAGGCTGCCGTCACCCAGGCGGAACAGCGCCGGTTTGCCGCTGCTGCGGGTGGATTCGGCGGTCGAACCGTCTTCCAGTTTCAGCGTAAAGTGAACCAGCACCGCGCTGTCACTGATAACCTGAGCCGTCATATTACTCACCTTTGCTCTTTGCGCCTTTGTTCGCCGGCGACAGGAAACCTTCCAGCACGATCATCGCCGCGCCCACGCAGATAAAGCTGTCCGCCAGATTGAAGGTCGGGTAGTGCCAGTCACCGACGTAAAAGTCGATGAAATCGACCACGAAACCGTGCCACAGGCGATCGAACAGGTTGCCCAACGCCCCGCCGATGATAAAGGCGTAGGCGATGTTGTTCAGCTTCTGCTGCGCCGCGCTGCGGTACATCATCACCAGCAGCACCGCGACGATGGCGATGGCGATGCCGGCGAAGAACCAGCGTTGCCAACCGCCATGATCGGCCAGGAAGCTGAACGCGGCGCCGTAGTTGCGCGCGTAAAACAGGTTGAACGACGGGATCAACGGCTGGGACTGGCCCAGCGTAAAGTTAGCGAGGATCCACTGTTTGCTGCCGAAATCCAGCGCCAGCACCGCCACTACAACCCACAGCCAACGCAGGCCGGTCGAACAAATTGGTTTACTCATCAGGCGCAAGTTCTCAGGCAAAGTTACGCTTCTCGCCGTCACCGGCGACGTTGCTCACACAGCGGCCGCAGATGTCTGCATGCTCCGCTACCAGGCCGATATCGGTGGTGTAATGCCAGCAGCGCGGGCACTTCTCACCTGGCGCCGTGCTGAAGGCGATCTTCAGCCCTTTCAGCAGCTCGGAGGCCTGCGCGTCGGCCGGCGCCTCCGCCAATGGCGCAACGCTTGCCGCAGAGGTCAGCAGCACAAAGCGCAGCTCATCCTGCAGGCTGTTCAGACGCGCCGCCAACTCGCTGTCGGCATAGAGCGTCACCGCCGCTTCCAGCGAACCGCCGAGGCGTTTGTCCGCACGCGCCTGCTCCAGCACCTTGTTCACTTCGCCGCGCACTTTCAGCAGCTCAGCCCAGAAAGCGTCGTTCATCGGCTCGCCTTCCGCCAGCCCGAACAGGCCGTCGTACCACTCTTCGGTGAACACGTACTGCGCGCGTTTGCCCGGCATGAAGCCCCAGATCTCGTCTGCGGTGAACGACATGATCGGCGCCATCCAGCGCACCAGCGCTTCGACGATGTGATACAGCGCGGTCTGGCAGCTGCGGCGGGCGACGCTGTCGCTCTTGGCGGTATACTGACGATCCTTGATGATATCCAGGTAGAAGGAGCCCATCTCGACCGAACAGAACTGCATCAGGCGCTGCACCACTTCGTGGAAATCGTAGTTGGCATAAGCCTGCTCGATATCCTGCTGCGCCGCCAGCGCGCGGCCGACCGCCCAGCGATCCAGCACCACCATGTCTTCCGGCGCCACGCAATCGGTGCTTGGCTCGAACCCGTTCAGGTTGGCCAGCAGGAAGCGCGCGGTGTTGCGGATGCGGCGGTAAGAGTCGGCGGAACGCTTGAGGATCTCGTCGGACACCGCGATCTCGCCGGTGTAATCGGTCGACGCCACCCACAGACGCAGAATGTCGCCGCCCAGCTTGTTCATTACGTCCTGCGGGCTGACGGTGTTGCCGATCGACTTGGACATCTTGCGGCCCTGGCCGTCGACGGTGAAGCCGTGGGTCAGCACTTCCTTGTATGGCGCCTTGCCCTTCATCGCGGTGGAAATCATCAGCGATGACATGAACCAGCCGCGGTGTTGGTCGGAGCCTTCCAGATACATGTCGGCGCCGTGGCCGTTGAATTCAGGACGCACGTCGACAACGGAGGCGTGGGTAGAACCGGAATCGAACCACACGTCCAGCGTATCCGGCACTTTCACGTAGTCGGCGGCTTCCGCGCCGAGGATGTCGGCCGCGTCCAGATCCCACCAGGCCTGAATGCCGTCTTGCTCGACGCGCTTGGCCACTTCTTCCATCAGCTCAACGGTGCGCGGGTGCAGCTGCTCGGTCTCTTTGTGCACGAACAGCGACATCGGCACGCCCCAGGTACGCTGACGCGAGATGCACCAGTCCGGGCGGTTGGCCACCATCATCTCGATGCGCGCCTGGCCCCAATCCGGGATCCACTGCACGCCCTTGATCTCTTCCAGAGACTGCTGACGCAGGCCTTTCTGATCCATGCTGATGAACCATTGCGGCGTGGCGCGGAAGATGATTGGCGTCTTGTGGCGCCAGCAGCACGGATAGCTGTGCAGGAACTTCTCGACGTGCAGCAGCGCGCCTTTCTCGCGCAGCAGATCGACGATCAGATCGTTGGCCTTGAAGACGAACTTGCCGTCCAGCAGCGGGTAGGTGCCGGTCAGGTAGCAGCCGTTCGGCCCTACCGGGTTGGCCACTTCCAGGCCGTATTTCTGGCCGATCACGAAGTCGTCCGGGCCGTGACCCGGCGCTGTGTGCACCGCACCGGTACCGGCGTCCAGGGTCACATGCTCGCCGAGGATTGCCGGCACGTCGAAGTCCATGAACGGGTGTTTGAAGCGCAGCAGCTCCAGATCGGCGCCTTTGCAGCTGCCCAGCACCGTCCACTCGGTGATGCCGGCGCGTTTCATCACGCTTTCCACCAGTTCGGCCGCCAGGATCAGGCACCGGCCGTCAACCTGCACCAGTTGATAGGTGAAGTCCGGGTGCAGCGAGATCGCGCGGTTGGCCGGCAAGGTCCACGGCGTGGTGGTCCAGATAACCAGCGAGATGGCGCCGTTGAAGTGGCTCACGCCGAACTTGGCCGCCACGGCAGCCGCGTCGGCCGCATGGAAGGACACGTCGATCGACGGCGAAGTCTTGTCGTAATACTCCACTTCCGCTTCCGCCAGCGACGAGCCGCAGTCGGTGCACCAGTGAACCGGCTTGGCGCCTTTCAGCAGGTGGCCGTTGCTGATGATCTTGCCCAGCGCGCGGATGATGTTGGCTTCGGTTTTGAAGTCCATGGTCAGGTATGGACGATCCCAGTCGCCCAGCACGCCCAGGCGGATGAAGTCCTTCTTCTGGCCTTCAACCTGCTCGGCCGCGTACTCGCGGCACTTCTGGCGGAACTCGGCCGCCGTCAGCTTCTCGCCCGGTTTGCCGTACAGCTGCTCAACCTTCAGTTCGATAGGCAGGCCGTGGCAATCCCAACCCGGCACATAAGGCGAGTCGAAGCCGGCCATCCCTTTCGACTTGATGATAATGTCTTTGAGAATCTTGTTAACCGAGTGACCAATGTGAATGCTGCCGTTCGCATACGGAGGGCCGTCATGCAAAATGAAGGTTTTTTTGCCCTTTTTGGCAGTACGAATAATCCCGTACAGATCCTGTTCATACCAACGTTGCAGCATGCCAGGCTCGCGCTTGGCGAGATCGCCGCGCATCGGGAACCCTGTTTCCGGCAAGTTCAGGGTATTCTTGTAGTCACTCATGAGATTCTCGTTTCCGTTTTCGGCTATTTACCCGTCACACTTCAAGCTGCATCTTTGTCGGCCGCCCTTTCTCACCCGAATCACTTGCCTGTGCAAGCTCATCGGGGTTCGCGCGGTTGCCGCCGCGGTGCAACTCGAATTGTTTAGGGTAAACGATTAAACCAGTGTTTTTAACCCGAAGAACTTCCGGGCCGTCACCACATCATTGGCGATTTGCTGCTTCAGGGCATCGAGCGAAGCAAACCGTTGTTCGTTGCGCAATTTTGCGCGGAGCACCACCTCAATATGGCGCCCGTAAAGATCCATTGTGACATCCAGCAGATGCACTTCCAGCTGCTGGCGCACGCCGGCGACGGTCGGGCGCGTGCCGATGTTGGCCACGCCCGGCAGCGGCTGCGGCCCCAGGCCGTACACCTCCACCGCATACACCCCTTTCACCGGCGCCACCAGGCGCTTGAGCGGCAGGTTGGCGGTCGGGAAGCCGATGGTGCGGCCCAGCTCATCGCCGTGCACCACGCGCCCGGAGATGCTGTACGGGTGGCCCAACAGGGTCTCCGCCAGCGGCAGATCGTCCTCGCTCAGCGCAGTGCGGATCGCCGTACTGCTGATGCGCCGGTCGCCTTCGCGGAAGGTCGGGGTGCTGACCACGTCGAAGCCGTACTCTTTTCCGGCCTGCTGTAATAGCGGAAAATCGCCCTGACGCCCGGCGCCAAAGCGAAAATCATCCCCCACCATCAGGAATTTGACGCCGAGCTTCTCCACCAGCAGCTCGGCGACGAACGCCTGCGCGGTGTTGGCGGCAAAACGCGGATCGAACTTGACGCACAGCAGGTAATCAACGCCCGCCTGCGCCAGATAGTTGGCCTTATCGCGCAGGCGCGTCAAACGGGCCGGCGCCTTGTCTGCGGCGAACATCTCCAGCGGCTGCGGCTCAAAGATCATGACCATCACCGGCAGCCCGAGGCGTTGCCCTTGTTGCTTCAACTGCTCCAGCAGCGCCTGATGACCGCGGTGTACGCCGTCAAAGTTGCCGATGGTGAGCACGCAACCATGGTGGCGCGCCCGGATATTGTGAATGCCGCGAATTAGCTCCATAGCTGGCTCAAAACAGTGGAAATCGGCGGATTATACCTTGTACAGCCGGTAAGGTTAACCCGCGATTGGTGCCTTTATGTAATAGACATACCATACCGGAGATAATCTGCGCGTGAAACGGCTTCACCGCAGTTTATCCCGCGCCGCCGGGCCGATTCTCGACCGCGGCCAACGGCTTGCGCCCGCCGCGGCAAATCATTGGCGAATTTTCTCGCGAAACACTGTATTCCCAAGAGCGAAGCTGGTAAAATCCTGCGCCATCACAACGTAGCGAGTGCCGCCTGTACAAACGGCGCTTATTTGCACAAATCCATTGACAAACGAAGGCTAAAAGGGCATATTCCTCGGCCTTTGAATTGTCCTCAATAGAATATATTTGGGAGTTGGACCTTGGCTAATATCAAATCAGCTAAGAAACGCGCCGTACAGTCTGAGAAACGCCGCAAGCATAACGCAAGCCGTCGCTCAATGGTGCGTACCTTCATCAAGAAGGTAGACGCAGCTATCGCAGCTGGCGACAAAGAAGCAGCACAAAATGCATTCCTGGTAATGCAGCCACTGGTGGACCGTCAGGCAGCTAAAGGCCTGATCCACAAAAACAAAGCAGCGCGTCATAAGTCAAACCTGACTGCACGCATCAACGCAATGCAATAAGCATTTCGTTATCTGCTTGATAAAAAAACCGGCTCAGGCCGGTTTTTTTACGCCCTGCGTTCAGTGAACCGCTAACAGGAAAACAGCGCCGAGAAGTCTTTGTTGCACACGCGTTGCACCGCCGGATGCTGGATCATGCGCTCGGCAAAGATGATGTAATACTCCTCCTGCACGCTGTCGATGCGCCCAATCTCCACCACGTTGTCATCGTTGTAGGTATCCTGCGCATACAGCGTCGGCGCCACGAAAATCGCGTTGTGGTACATGCCGAAGGCCTTCATCAGCGCCGCATCGTCGAACTCGCCCAGGATCTCCACCTGAATGCCCTGCGTATTGAACCAGTTAAGCAGCTTGCGCCCCAGCATCGAGCGGCGGCCGGGGATCAGCAACTTACGCTGCTCCAGGCAGGCCGGGAACGGCAACTCCGGCGCCGGCTGGCGGCAGAAGAAGCTGATGCCGCACTCGCCCAGCTTCAGCGAGAACAGCCCTTCCTGCTGGCTGGAGTCCACCGGGCAATCCGACAGGATCATATCCAGCTTGTGCTGGCTGAGCTGCTCCAGCAGCATCTCGTGCGTCGATTCAAAACAACGCAGGTGGATCTGCTCGTTGTCCACCACCACCGCCGTTTCCAATACCTGGCTGACCAGCCGCTTCGACAGCGCATCCGCCACGCCGACGTCGAACAGCAGGTTGGACTCTTTGCGGTAGTTGACGATATCCAGCATTTCCTGGCTGAGCATGAACATCTTGTCGGCATAGCGGAACACCAGCTGCCCCAGCTCCGAAGGCACCAACCCGCGCCCCTGGCGTTTGAACAGCTTGCCGTCCAACCGCTCTTCCAGCGCCTTGATCTGGCCGGTGATGGTCTGCGGCGTCAGAAACAACGCTTCAGCGGCGCCGACCACGGAACCGGCCTTGCAGACCTGCCAGAAATAGTAAAGGTGATTAAAGTTGATATGCGACATCCTCACGAGCGGCTCTCCTTAACAACGTTTCGCAGCGGCAAACGGTGTGCCGTGACGAGCGACAAACTTCCTTTCCCTGCTTCAGACAACGTATAGCCCCATTAGTCCCAACGAAGAACGGCCGAAGCTGCACATATTTTATACCGCACAGCTCCGACCAGCCATTTTATTGTGCGCCCCTGCCGGGCACCGACAGGATTAACGCACGCGCGGCAACGCCAGACGCAGTAATCCGTACCCCGCCACCGCCGCGGCGGTGGAGCCCAACAGGATCCCCAGACGGGAATAGGTGCTGAGCGCCGCATCGGCCTCGCCGAACGCCAGCGAGGCGATGAAAATCGACATGGTGAAACCAATACCACAGAGCACCGAAACGGCAAACACCTGTTTGAAGCCGATCCCCTCAGGCAAGCGGGCGATGCCCATTTTCACCGCCAGCAGGCTGAAGAGGAAAATCCCCAGCGGCTTGCCGATAAACAGACCGGCCGCAATCCCAACCGGCAGCAGCGAGGTCATTCCCTCCAGCGATACGCCCTGCAGAGAGACCCCGGCGTTGGCGAAAGCGAACAGCGGCAGGATCATGAACGCCACCCACGGGTGCAGCTCATGCTCCAACGTCTCCGACGGCGATGGCCCCTTCTTCACGTTCAGCGGGATCATAAAGCCGACGATCACCCCGGCCAGCGTCGCGTGCACCCCGGACTTGAGGATCGCCACCCACAACACCAGGCCGACCATCATATACAGCGAAGTTTTGCCCACGCCGCGCCAGTTCATCACCGCCAGCAGCACCGTCGCCGCGGCCGCCACCCCCAGCGCGATCATCGACACTTCGTGGGTGTAGAACAGCGCGATGATGATGATCACGCCCAGGTCGTCGATGATCGCCAGCGCCAACAGGAACACTTTCAGGCTGGTCGGCACGCGGTTGCCCAGCAACGCCATCACGCCCAGCGCGAAGGCGATATCGGTCGCGGCCGGGATCGCCCAACCCTGGCGGGTAACTTCATCCGCGCCGTTGAACAACAGGTAAATCAGCGCCGGCGCCAGCATGCCGCCCAGTGCGGCGATCGCCGGAAACACCGCCTTGTCACGCCCGGACAGTGAGCCTTGCATCAGCTCGCGCTTGACCTCGAGCCCCACCACCAGGAAGAAGATGGCCATCAGCCCGTCGTTGATCCACAGCAGCAGCGGCTTGGCGATCTCCAGCGAAGCTACCTTCACCATCACCGGCAGGTTAAGGAATGCCTGGTAGATCCCCTGCGCCGGGCTGTTGGCCATGATCAAAGCGACGATCGCCGCCGCGATCAGGATGATGCCGCCCGCGGCTTCCTGACGTAAAAATTGACGAATGATGTTGGTCACAATACGTCTCTCCAAATCTGAGCAAGGCGTAGCGCCCTGCGAAGCACAGTCATGAAGTGAGTATAGAGGGCGTTTTAGTTCGAAAAAATAAGTTTATAAATGCTAAACAGCTCGAAAAAACCGATAAAAAGCACGAATAAGTCACATTTATATAAGGGATTAGCGGTTTGGCGCGCAAATAAAAACCCCGGGACAGAAGCCCGGGGTTCGCGCATAAGCTAACAGAAACAGAAGGTTAGCGAGTCAGATCGTCAAAGAACTTTTTCACCCCGTCGAAGAAGCTCTTCGAACGCGGGCTGTTCTTGTCGCCGGACGGGCCGCCAAGGCTCTCTTCCAGCTCACGCAACAGCTGCTTCTGCTTGTCGTTCAGATTGACCGGGGTTTCCACCACCACGCGACACAGCAGGTCGCCCTGGCTGCCGCCGCGCACCGATTTCACACCCTTGCCGCGCATGCGGAACAGCTTGCCGGTTTGGGTCTCCGAAGGCACCTTCAGTTTCACCCGGCCATCCAGCGTCGGCACTTCAATCTCGCCGCCCAGCGCCGCCATGGCAAAGTTGATCGGCACTTCGCAGTACAGGTTGTTGCCTTCACGCTCGAAGATCGGGTGCGCCTTCACCTGCACCTGAACGTACAGATCGCCCGCCGGTGCGCCGTGCTCGCCGGCTTCGCCTTCACCCGCCAGGCGGATGCGATCGCCGGTATCCACGCCGGCCGGAATTTTCACCGACAGCGTTTTGGATTTTTCTACCCGGCCGTGGCCATGGCATTTGTTGCACGGATCTTTGATGATCTGACCGCGGCCATGGCAATGCGGACACGCCTGCTGCACGGTGAAGAAGCCCTGACGCATCTGCACCTGGCCCTGACCATGACAGGTTGGGCAGGTGACCGGCGAACTGCCCGGCTTGGCGCCGCTGCCGTGGCAGACGTCGCACTCTTCCAGCGTCGGGATGCGGATCTCTTTGGTGACGCCACGTACCGCTTCCTCGAGGGTCAGCTCCATGTTATAGCGCAGATCGGAACCGCGGCTGGCGCGCTGACGGCGGCCTCCGCCAAAGATGTCGCCAAACACGTCGCCAAAGATATCGCTGAAGTCGGCGCCGCCGCCAAAGCCGCCGCCGCCCATGCCGCCCTGTTCAAAGGCCGCGTGCCCGTACTGATCGTAAGCCGCGCGTTTCTGGTCGTCGGTCAGGACTTCGTAAGCTTCTTTAACTTCTTTAAACTTGGTTTCGGCGTCTTGTTCCTGGTTGCGGTCAGGATGGTATTTCATCGCCAGGCGTTTGTACGCCTTTTTGATCTCACGTTCATCCGCCGTCTTGCTGACGCCGAGAATCTCGTAATAGTCTTTCTTCGCCATTCTTTCGCTTACCCTTAACATGCGTGCACGGGCGCAGAGTTGCCTCGACGCCCGTGCTGGTTTCCGGGAGCGGCATCTCGGCCGCCCCGTGCCCGCTTAAGGGCGATTATTTTTTGTCTTTAACTTCTTCGAACTCGGCGTCAACCACGTCGTCTTCTTTCTGCGCCGCGTTGTCCGCGCCGGCGTCAGCACCCTGCTGAGCCTGCTGCGCCTGAGCCATTTCCAGCAGCTTGCCGGAAACCTGCACCAACGCCTGGGTCTTCGCTTCGATCTCGGCTTTATCTTCGCCTTTCACCGCCGCTTCCAGATCTTTCAGCGCCGCTTCGATCGCCGTTTTGTCTTCCGCCGGCAGTTTGTCGCCCGCTTCTTCCAGCTGTTTGCGCGTGCCGTGGATCAGGTGATCCGCCTGGTTGCGAGTCTGTACCAGCTCTTCGAACTTGCGGTCAGCTTCAGCGTTCAGCTCGGCGTCGCGCACCATTTTCTGGATTTCGTCCTCGTTCAGGCCAGAAGACGCCTTGATGGTGATCTTCTGCTCACGACCGGTGTTCTTGTCTTTGGCAGACACGTGCAGAATGCCGTCGGCATCGATGTCGAAGGTGACTTCGATCTGCGCCATGCCGCGCGGTGCCGCCTGGATGCCGTCCAGGTTGAACTGGCCCAGAGATTTGTTATCGCTGGCGCGCTTACGCTCACCCTGCAGCACGTGGATGGTGACCGCAGACTGGTTGTCTTCCGCAGTAGAGAACACCTGGCTGTGCTTGGTCGGGATCGTGGTGTTTTTGGTGATCAGCGGCGTC
Source organism: Serratia sp. CY55921 (assembly GCF_052167655.1). Taxonomy (NCBI): domain Bacteria; kingdom Pseudomonadati; phylum Pseudomonadota; class Gammaproteobacteria; order Enterobacterales; family Yersiniaceae; genus Serratia; species Serratia sp. CY55921. Next base: position 212,718 of record NZ_JBJNMU010000002.1, read on the forward strand.
ATCACGCTGCCCATGGTTTCGATACCCAGCGACAGCGGGGTAACGTCCAGCAGCAGAACGTCTTTCACATCACCGGCCAACACGCCGCCCTGTACCGCAGCGCCCACGGCAACCGCTTCGTCCGGGTTCACGTCTTTACGCGGCTCTTTACCGAAGAAGTCTGCGACTTTCTTCTGCACCATTGGCATACGGGTCTGGCCGCCCACCAGGATCACGTCCTGGATGTCGGAAACCGACAGGCCTGCGTCTTTCAGCGCCACTTTCAACGGCTCGATGGAGCGCGCCACCAAATCTTCAACCAGCGACTCGAGTTTGGCGCGAGTCACTTTGATGTTCATGTGTTTTGGACCGGTCGCATCTGCCGTGATGTACGGCAGGTTAACGTCGGTCTGCTGAGCGGAAGACAGTTCGATCTTCGCTTTCTCGGCGGCTTCTTTCAGACGCTGCATCGCCAGCGGATCGTTGCGCAGATCGATGCCCTGATCTTTCTTGAACTCTTCCACCAGGTAGTTGATCAGACGGCTGTCGAAGTCTTCGCCGCCCAGGTGGGTGTCACCGTTGGTCGCCAGCACTTCGAAGGTTTTTTCGCCGTCAACGTCGTCGATTTCGATGATGGAGATATCGAAAGTACCGCCGCCCAGGTCATAAACCGCGATGGTGCGGTTGCCGACTTCTTTGTCTAGGCCGTAGGCCAGGGCCGCCGCGGTCGGTTCGTTGATGATGCGCTTGACTTCCAGACCCGCGATGCGGCCGGCGTCTTTAGTCGCCTGACGCTGGGCGTCGTTGAAGTAAGCCGGTACGGTGATAACCGCTTCAGTTACCGGTTCGCCCAGGTAATCTTCCGCCGTTTTCTTCATTTTCTTCAGCACTTCCGCAGAGATCTGCGGCGGAGCCATTTTCTGGCCTTTCACTTCCAGCCAGGCGTCGCCGTTGTCGGCTTCGATGATTTTGTAAGGCATGATCGCTTTGTCGCGCTGCGCTTCTTCATCCTGGAAGCGGCGGCCGATCAGGCGCTTGATGGCGAACAGGGTGTTTTCAGGGTTGGTCACTGCCTGACGCTTAGCCGGCTGGCCAACCAGAGTTTCACCGTCCTGGGTATATGCGATAATAGAAGGAGTGGTGCGGTCGCCCTCGGCGTTTTCCAGCACGCGTGCCTTGGCACCATCCATAATTGCTACGCAAGAGTTGGTAGTACCCAGGTCGATACCAATAATTTTGCCCATCTAAACGTCTCCACTAAAAAATTCATAAGTCAGTCAGGTTGCTAACCTATATGCGGGCGATTTTTTGCTTTTCAACTGCCCGATATCTCAGTGCGACCCGCGGTTAGCAGCTGCGGTTGCAAATAAGATGGGGCCATCCAGCTCGGCATCAAGGGGCAAGGCAAAAAAAATTTCTTTTTTTATCGTCATTCAGATCATTGTTTCCGGCTGCGGGGATCATTATGATGCGCGCGCTCTGATGGAAAACTTCGATTTTTTGGCCATTCAGACCATTTATGATTTTACTTCGCTGTTTCCGTTAATTTTCTGTTATCGCAGAGGACTTATGCACACCAACAAGTTGGCGAATCCCGGCCCTCTCGGCCTGATGGGCTTCGGGATGACCACCGTCTTGCTGAACCTGCACAACGCGGGCTTTTTCCCACTGAACTCCGCCATCATCAGCATGGGGATTTTCTTCGGTGGCCTGGCCCAGATCCTGGCCGGTCTGCTGGAGTACAAGAAGGGCAACACCTTCGGCATGACCGCATTCACCGCCTACGGCAGCTTCTGGCTGAGCCTGGTCGGCCTGCTGCTGCTGCCGCGTTTGGGCCTGGCGGAAGCCACCGAGGCGCACGTGTTGGGCATCTACCTGGCGCTGTGGGGCGTCTTCACCCTGTTCATGTTCTTCGGCACCCTGGGCGCCAACCGCGTGCTGCAGTTCGTGTTCGCCAGCCTGACGCTGCTGTTCGCCCTGCTGGCCGTCGGCAACATCACCGGCAACCACGCGCTGCTGACCTTCGCCGGTTATGAGGGCATCATCTGCGGCGCCAGCGCCATCTACCTGGCGATGGCCGAAGTGCTCAACGAGCAATACGGCCGCACCGTGCTGCCGATTGGCGAACCGGCCTCGGCCCGCGTCGCGGCATCGCCGGTCACGGCGTAATCGCCCGCCCCTGACGAAAAAGCCCTGCAATGCAGGGCTTTTTTTTAGCTGTAAGAACCGGCTCGCCGCTCGCCGGCTTCGCTGTTCAGGTCGCGATGCAGGTAGACACCGAGCAGCAGCCCGATAAGCGACAGCGCCAGCACATAGTAAGCGGGCGCTAACGGGGTTAATTTCATGATCAGCGTCACAAAAATAGGGGTTAAACCGCCAAAAATAGCGTACGAGACGTTATATGAGAACGAGATGCCGGTAAACCGCACTTCCGCCGGGAAAGCCCGCACCATCACGTACGGCACGGCCCCCACCACGCCTACGCTGAAACCCACCAGCGCATAGCAGGCGAACAGCATTTCCGGGCGCACGCCCACCGTCTGATAGAACAGCCAGCTGCAGCCGGCCAGCAGCAAACTGCCGACCACCAGCGTTTTGCTGGCGCCGAAGCGATCGGCCGACAAACCGGCGACGATGCAGCCGGCGATCAGCATGATGGTGGCGATGCTGTTGGCCTGCAGCGTCAGGGCCGGCGCAATGCCGAACTGTTTTTGCAGATAGGTCGGGGTCATCAGGATCACCACCACGATACCGGCGGAGAGCAGCCAGGTCAGCAGCATCGACACCGCCACTTCCCGTTTGTGGTTGAGCACCACCGATTTCAGCGGCAGCTCCTCGGCCAGCGCTTTGCGCGCCTGCATCTCGATGAAGATCGGCGTTTCCTGCAGCCAGCGGCGCAGGTACATCGCCACCAGGCCGAACATGCCGCCCAGCAGGAATGGAATGCGCCAGCCGCCGCCGGCAATGCTCTGCGGGCTAAGCGTGGTGTTGATCACCGTCGCCACCACCGATCCCAGCAGGATGCCCACCGTCAGCCCGGCGGTCAGCGTGCCGCAGGCGAAACCGATGCGCCGGCGCGGCACGTGTTCGGCGACGAAGACCCAGGCGCCCGGCACCTCACCGCCGATCGCCGCCCCCTGCAGCACGCGCATCAGCAGCAGCAACAGCGGCGCGGCGATGCCGATGCTGGCGTAGGTCGGCAGCAGGCCCATCGCCAGCGTCGGCAACGCCATCAGCAGAATGCTCAGGGTAAACATCTTTTTGCGGCCGACCAGATCGCCGAAGTGCGCCATCACGATGCCGCCCAGCGGGCGGGCCAGATAGCCGGCGGCGAAAATGCCGAAGGTTTGCACCAGCCGCAGCCATTCCGGCATGTCCGCCGGGAAGAACAGGTCGCCGACCACGGCGGCGAAGAATACGAAGATAATGAAGTCGTAAAACTCCAACGCGCCGCCCAACGCGGCCAACGTCAGCGTTTTGTAGTCTTGCCGGTTCAGCCGGCGATTAGTGTCGTGAGGCATAGGGCACCGTCGGTAAAGGCTGTAAAAATAAAAGCCGCAGGCTTTCTGTAAAAGAATCCTTACTATAGCGGCAAATTATTTTCACACCAAACGGGCTGAAGCCGATCTCGCAGATTGCTGAAATTTAGAGGTTTATCTCGCGACGCGCGCTCTTTGGCCGAAATGCTGCTACCACTGCGGCATGCGTTTCGACATAAGGCCCGTCGAGCAGCTGAATGCAATAAGGCACGCTGGCGAAGATGCCGTGCACCACCGCATTGCCCTGCTCGTCCTTCACCCCTTCCAGCGTTTCCTTGATCGACTTTGGCTGGCCGGGCAGATTGATGATCAGCGCCTGCTTGCGGATCGCCCCCACCTGGCGAGAAAGAATTGCCGTTGGCACATAGTGTAGGCTGATCTGACGCATTTGCTCGCCGAAACCGGGCATCACGCGATCGGCGATCGCCAGCGTGGCGTCGGGAGTGACGTCGCGACGCGCCGGCCCGGTGCCGCCGGTGGTCAGCACCAGATGGCAGCCCATTTCGTCCACCAGCTCACACAGCGTTTGTTCAATTTGCGTCTGCTCATCGGGGATCAGCCGGGTTTCCAGCTTGAACGGCGTCGCCAGCGCGCCGGCCAGCCATTCCTCCAGCGCCGGAATGCCTTTATCCTGGTAAACGCCGCCGGAAGCGCGGTCAGAAACGGAAACCAAACCAATACGTAAAATATCCATGCGTAACCTCTACAGCCTGATGGGGTCCGAACGGGTTCGTCTCCCGTTCTGTTGTCATTGCCGAGAGTATAAGGGCTTCCCCCGCCGGCGGGAGCGTCGGGCATAAAAAAAGGTGGCCTGAGCCACCTTTTTACTGCGCGATCTGCAGGAATTACAGCAGGTCGGCGATCATTTTTTCCAGTTTGCCCTGGTCTACGGCGAACTTGCGGATGCCGTCGGTCAGTTTCTCGACCGCCATCGGATCCTGGTTGTGCTGCCAGTAGAACTCAGGTTCGGTCAGTGCGGCAGGACGCGCCTTCACTTCACCGGTGTAAGACAGTTTGCGCTCCAGCGCGCCTTCGCTCTCCGCCAGCTCTTTCAGCAGCGCAGGGGCGATGGTCAGGCGGTCGCAGCCGGCCAGCTCGATGATTTCGCCAACGTTGCGGAAGCTGGCGCCCATCACCACGGTGTTGTAACCGTGTTGTTTGTAGTACTGGTAAATCTCGGTCACGGAGATCACGCCCGGATCTTCGTGCGGCGCGAACTCTTTCTTGTCGCCGTTGGCTTTGTACCAATCGAGGATACGGCCGACGAACGGCGAGATCAGGTAAACGCCGGCTTCGGCGCAGGCGCGAGCCTGAGCGAAGGAGAACAGCAGCGTCAGGTTACAGTTGATGCCTTCTTTCTCCAGCTGCTCCGCCGCGCGGATGCCCTGCCAGGTCGAGGCCAGTTTGATCAGAATGCGATCGTTGCTGATGCCGGCTTCGTTGTACAGCTTGATCAGGCGCTTGGCCTTGGCCACGCTGGCGACGGTGTCGTAAGACAGACGCGCGTCAACCTCGGTGGAGATGCGGCCCGGAACCAGTTTGAGGATCTCCAGACCGATGTTGACCGCCAGCTTGTCGGCGGCGTCGGCGATCTGCTGCTCGCGATCGCTGCTCTGGCCGCGCGCCCAGGCGATGGCTTCGTCAATCAGTTTGCGGTATTCAGGAATTTGGGCTGCATTGAGGATCAGCGAAGGGTTGGTTGTGGCGTCCTGCGGTTGATACAGCTTCATTGCCGCGATATCACCCGTATCTGCAACCACTGTAGTCAGCTGGCGCAGGGAAGTTAATTTGTCGGTCATGTTGGCATTATCTCATCGTTTGTGCATGAACTTTTGGCATTGTTCAACCATGCCCTGCCCTGATAATAACATGCGCCAAGCCCGGCGCAAGGCTGGAAAACCGCGGCGCGCAAGCATCTGTTTTATCCTTGGGCGAGCAACCGTTTACGCCGATATCTTTCGCCATTACCGAGCGGATGGAAAGGCAATAACGTGCTATCGCCCGAATAAATTATGTTAAATTCGAAAAAATTGATGCAATTCGTCCGCCAATCTGCGAAAAATCTTAATCGCCTGACGCCGGACCGATTCCAGCTAAGCTCTTGTAAAAAATAGGCCAATATTTCTCACCTGCGGTGGATGCTGCCAGGTGCGCATGACATTTCGATAAGGAGGAGGGATCCCTTGACGGACCTGATGAATTTTATAAACAACATTTTGTGGGGGTCGGTGCTGATTTATCTGCTGCTCGGCACCGGCATTTACTTCACGCTGCGCACCCGTTTTATCCAGCTCCGCCACTTCAGCCACATGTTCTCGGTGTTGAAAAACAGTAATAAAAGCGACAGCGCCGGCATCTCCTCTTTCCAGGCGCTGTGCACCACGCTGGCGGCGCGCGTCGGCACCGGCAACCTGACCGGCGTCGCCATTGCCCTGACCGCCGGCGGCCCCGGCGCCATCTTCTGGATGTGGGTGGTGGCGTTTATCGGCATGGCCACGTCATTTGTGGAGAGCTCGCTGGCTCAGCTCTACAAAACCAAAGACGACAACGGCAACTACCGCGGCGGCCCAGCCTATTACATGGAAAAGGGACTCGGCATGCGCTGGATGGGCGTGCTGTTCTCCATTTTCCTGATCATCGCTTTCGGCCTGGTGTTCAACGCCGTACAGGCCAACTCCATCGCGCAGGCCTCCGCCGTCGCCTTCCATTTACAGCCGCTGCACGTCGGTATTGGCCTGGTGCTGCTGAGCGGCGTGGTGATCTTCGGCGGCATCCGCTCCATCGCCAAAGTGGCCGAGCTGGTGGTGCCGCTGATGGCCGGCGCCTACCTGCTGCTGGCTCTCTGGGTGATTGGCCATAACATCGAGCACATGCCGGCGATCCTGACGCTGATCTTCAAAAGCGCCTTTGGTCTGCAGGAAGCCGCGGCCGGCGCCGTCGGTTACGGTATCTCCCAGGCGATGACCCAGGGCGTGCAGCGCGGCCTGTTCTCCAATGAAGCCGGCATGGGATCGGCGCCCAACGCGGCGGCGTCCGCCTCGCCTTATCCGCCGCATCCCGCTTCACAGGGCTACGTGCAGATGCTCGGGGTATTTATCGACACCATCGTCATCTGCAGCGCCACCGCGGCGATCATCCTCTCTTCCGGCATTCTCGATCAGCCGACCGACAGCATCAGCGGCATCGATCTGACCCAGCGCGCGCTGTCGACCGCCGTCGGCAGTTGGGGGACTCCGTTCGTCGCCATCGCCATCTTCTTCTTCGCCTTTACGTCGATCATCGCCAACTACGCCTATGCCGAGAGCAACCTGGTGTTCCTCGAGCACAACCACCCAGGCGGCCTGTTGATTTTCCGCTGCGTGGCGCTGGGCATGGTGATGTTCGGCGCGCTGGCGGAGCTGCCGCTGGTGTGGAAAATGGCGGATACCTCCATGGCGCTGATGGCGATCACCAACCTGACGGCTATCTTGCTGCTGTCGCGGGTCGCGCTGAAGCTGGCCGACGACTACCATCGCCAGCGCCGCCTGGGCAAGCTGCCGACCTTCGACGCCAACCGTTACCCGGAGCTGAAATCGCAGCTGGAGCCGGGCGTGTGGGACGACAAGCAGCCGCCGCGCTGAGTATTCCGGGGCGCGTGCGATGCGCGCCCCGCCTATTGGACCGATAGCCCCTTTTTCCCGCGCTTTTTGCTACAGTATGCGCACTTGGATAAACAGGATCTGGCCATGCTCGTTATTATTTCACCTGCAAAAACGCTCGATTACGACAGCCCGCTGGCGACAAAACGCTTCACGCAGCCCGAACTGCTGAACAAGTCTAAGCAGCTTATCAACATTTGCCGCGAGCTGACGCCGGCGCAAATCGCCAGCCTGATGAGCATCAGCGACAAGCTGGCCGGGCTGAACGCCGCGCGCTTTAGCGAATGGCAACCGACATTTACCCCGGACAACGCCCGTCAGGCGTTGCTGGCGTTCAAGGGCGACGTATATACCGGCCTGCAGGCGCAGGACTTCAACGAAGCCGATTTCGACTTCGCCCAGCAGCATCTGCGCATGCTGTCCGGCCTGTATGGCGTACTGCGCCCGCTCGATCTGATGATGCCGTACCGGCTGGAGATGGGCATCAAGCTGGAAAACCCGAAGGGCAAAGATCTGTACAGCTTCTGGGGCGATCAGATCACCAAAAAGCTCAACGAAGCGCTGGAGCAACAGGGCGACGACGTGGTGGTCAACCTGGCGTCAGACGAGTATTTCAAAGCGGTGAAGCCGGCCAAGCTGCACGGCTCGCTGATCAAACCGGTGTTCCTCGACGAGAAGAACGGCAAGTTCAAGGTCATCAGCTTCTACGCCAAGAAAGCGCGCGGGTTGATGAGCCGCTTTATCATCAAAAACCGCCTGACGCGCAGCGAGCAGCTGGCGGACTTCAACCTGGAAGGCTACGCCTTCGACGAAGCCGCCTCGCAAGGCAATGAACTGGTGTTCAAACGCCCGGAGCAGGCATAAAAAAAAGCCGTCGCAAGACGGCTTTTCGCATTTTAGCCTGCCGAACTTCAGGCAGGCAGCCCCATCAGGAACTTGCGCAGCTCGCCGAAGTTGGCCGGCAGCGTGTGCGACAGCAGCGGCAGCTCAGCCCGCAGCGCCAGCGCTTTCGGCAACGGCAACTCCTGGCCGAGTATCGCTTCCACACTCTCTTTAAACTTGGCCGGATGCGCGGTGCCGAGGAACAGGCCGAACTCCCCTTCCTGCAACTGATCACGCAGCGCGCGGTAGGCGATGGCCGCATGCGGTTCGGAGATATAGCCCAGCTCGGCCAGCTCACGCATCGTGTCTTTGGTGGTCTCGTCGCTGACCGCCGCGTGACCCAGCTCCTTCAACTGCCAGACCTTGCGACGGAACAGCTCTTCCACGCGCGGCCAGTTGTTCGGCTGGCTGACGTCCATGGCGTTGGACAGCGTCGCGACCGTAGCGTGCGGCTGCCACTGGCCGCTGGTCAGGAAGCGCGGCACGGTGTCGTTGGCGTTGGTGGCGGCGATGAAGCGCTTCACCGGCAGGCCCAGCGATTTGGCCAGCAGCCCGGCGGTCAGATCGCCGAAGTTGCCGCTCGGCACCGAAATCACCAGCTGATTGCGCGCTTCCTGCGGCAGCTGCGCCACCGCTTCGAAGTAGTAGCAAATCTGCGCCAGCAAACGGCTGATGTTAATCGAGTTGGCCGAGTTCAGGTGCAGCGCGTCTTTCAATTCCTGATCGTCGAACGCCTGCTTCACCAGCGCCTGACAAGCATCGAAGTCACCGTCGATCGCCACGGTGTGAATGTTGCCGCCCAGGGTGCAGAACAGCTTTTCCTGCAGCGGGCTGATTTTGCCCTGCGGATACAGGATCACCACCCGCACGTTTTTCAGGCCGTAGAAGGCGTGCGCCACGGCGGCGCCGGTGTCGCCGGAGGTGGCGGTCAGAATGGTCACCGGCTGCTCGCCGGCCACTTCCGCCAGCATCTGCGCCATAAAGCGGCCGCCGAAGTCTTTGAACGCCAGCGTCGGGCCGTGGAACAGCTCCAGGCAGGAGACGTCATCGGTCACTTTCGCCACCGGCGCCGGGAACTCAAAGGCGGCCTGCACGCGTTTCTTCAGCGCCGTTTCCGGCACCTCTTCGCCGATAAAGGCCGACAAAATGCGGCTGCTGCGGGTGACAAAATCCTGCTCCAGCAGGTGGTCGATTTCGGTCAGTTCGAACTCCGGCAGCTCCAGCGGGAAGAACAGCCCCTGTTGCTTGCCCAGGCCTTGTTTGATCGCCTGCGCGAAGCTGACCTGCTCGTTGTGATCCTTAAGGTTGTACAGTTTCATGCGTTATCCCAGTAGTCGAGCGCCTGCGGTATCCAGACGGCAAATATGAACAAAACCTTCGTCGTTTTGCAGATAGTGTTGTTGCAGCCAGGCGGCCATGCGTTGCGCGGTGGCGCCGTCGTTGCAGACGGCGAACAGCGTCGGGCCAGAGCCGGAGATGCCGCAGGCCAACGCGCCGATCTCCTGCGCCGCCTTGCGCGCTTCGGCGAAGCCCGGCAGCAGCCGGGTGCGGTACGGTTCGGCGATCACGTCCTGCATCAATTTGGCGGCCAGCTGCGGCTGCCGGGTATGGCAGGCGTGAATAAAGCCGGCCAGATAGCGGCCATGGCTGATGCAATCCTGACGACGGTATTGCGCGGGTAAAATGGCGCGCGCTTCGGCGGTGGACACTTTGATGCCCGGATAGGCCATAACCCACAGCCAATCGTCAAAGCACGGCACCTCCTGGCTGATAATGCCTTCTTCTTCCAGCATCAGCTGCAGGCCGCCCAAATAGCAAGGCGCCACGTTGTCATAATGCACGCTGCCGGAAATGCGCCCTTCCAGCTCGCCCATCAGGCCGAGCAGCGTCGTCTTATCCAACGGACGATCGCAGAATTCGTTCATCGCCATCAGCCCGGCGACCACCGAACAGGCGCTGGAACCCAGCCCCGATCCGATCGGCATGTTCTTTTCCAAACGCATCGCCACCGGCACTTCGCGGCCGATCTCCTGGCAGAAGCGCTCCCAGCACTGATAAACGATGTTCTCTTTCGGCTCGGCCGGCAGCTTGCTGACGAAGCGCCCGGCATTCTGCAAACTGAACGTCTCGGCGGCTTCGACGCTGACACAGTCGCCCAGCAGCGTGCCGTCGATCGGCGAAACCGCCGCGCCCAGCACGTCGAAACCGACGCTGACGTTGCCGATCGAGGCCGGTGCATACACCTTAACCATATTAAACTCCCAACTTCCATGACAGTGTGCGCAGCAGATCGGCGAATACGCCCGCTGCGGTCACATCGTTACCGGCGCCGTAGCCGCGCAGCACCAGCGGCAGCGGCTGATAGTAGCGGCTGTAGAAGGCCAGCGCGTTCTCGCCGTTCTTCACTTTATACAACGGATCGTTGCCGTCCACCGCCTCAATGCGCACCTTGCAGCGCCCTTCGTCGATCAGGCCGACATAGCGCAGCACCTTGCCTTGCTCGGCGGCGTTGGCCACGTTGCGCGCGAACTCTTTATCCAGCTCCGGCAACCGCGCCAGGAAGGTGTCCACGTCGCCCGACGCGTCGAAGGATGGCGGCAGCACCGGCTCGACCTCGATATCGCTCAGTTCCAGTTTATAACCGGCCTCGCGCGCCAGGATCAGCAGCTTGCGCGCCACGTCCATCCCGGACAGATCGTCGCGGGGATCCGGCTCGGTGTAGCCGTTGGCCCGAGCCTGCAGGGTCGCCGCCGACAGCGACAGCCCTTCGTCCAGCTTGCCGAAGATAAAGGACAGCGAGCCGGACAGGATGCCGGAGAAACGCACCAGTTCATCGCCGGCGTTCAGCAGGTTTTGCAGGTTCTCAATCACCGGCAAACCGGCGCCGACGTTGGTGTCGTACAGGAACTTGCGGTGCGAACCGGCGGCGGCCGCGCGCAGCTGCTGATAATAGTTCATCGACGAGGTGTTGGCCTTTTTGTTCGGCGTCACCACGTGGAAACCGTCCGCCAGGAAGTCCACGTACTGATCGGCCACCGCCTGACTGGAGGTACAGTCGACGATCACCGGGTTCAGCAGGTGATATTCCTTCACCAGCCGGATCAGACGGCCGAGATTGAACGGCTCCTGCGCGCCGGCCAGCGCGTCGCGCCAGCTGTCGAGCGCGATGCCGTGCACGTTGGTCAGCATCACGCGCGAGTTGGCGATGCCGCACACCCGCAGATCGATATGTTTTTGCTTCAGCCACGGCTGCTGACGATAGATCTGCTCGATCAACGCCCCGCCAACGCCGCCGACGCCGATGACGAACACTTCGATCACCTGATCGGTGTTGAACAGCATCTGGTGGCTGACGCGCACGCCGGTGGTGGCGGAATCATTGCTGACCACCACCGAAATGGAACGCTCCGAAGATCCTTGGGCGATGGCGACGATATTGATGTTGGCGCGCGCCAGCGCGGAGAAGAAGCGTGCGGAAATGCCGCGCAGGGTGCGCATGCCGTCGCCGACCACCGAGATGATCGCCAGGCGTTCCATCACGTCCAGCGGATCCAGCACGCCGTCTTTCAGCTCCAGATAGAACTCCTCTTCCAGCGCGCGACGAGCGCGCTGCAGTTCACCCTGCGGCACGCAGAAGCTGATGCTGTATTCGGAAGAGGATTGGGTGATCAGCACCACCGAAATGCCGGCGCGCGACATCACGGCGAAGACCCGTGCGGCCATGCCGACCATGCCTTTCATGCCCGGGCCGGAGACGTTGATCATCGCCATGTTGTTCAGGTTGGTGATGCCCTTCACCGGCATATCGGCATCGGTGCTGTCTTTGCCGATCAGCGTGCCGGGGGCCTGCGGGTTGGAGGTGTTTTTAATCAGGCAAGGGATTTGGAACTGAGCAATCGGAGTGATGGTGCGGGGATGTAGCACTTTGGCGCCGAAATAGGAAAGCTCCATCGCTTCCTGATACGACATCGATTTCAGTAACCTGGCGTCCGGCACGGTGCGCGGATCGCAGGTATAAACGCCGTCGACGTCGGTCCAGATCTCGCAACAGTCGGCGCGCAGGCAGGCGGCCAGCACCGCGGCGGAATAGTCGGAACCGTTGCGGCCCAGCACCACCAGCTCGCCCTTGTCATTACCGGCGGTGAAACCGGCCATCAGCACGATGTGATCGGCCGGGATCGCCGCGGCGGCGATGCGCAGCGTAGACTCGGCGATGTCCACGGTGGACTCCAGGTAGTGGCCCTGCGCCAGCAGTTTCTCCACCGGGTTGATCACCGTGACCGGATAACCCTTGGCGCGGAACACCCCTTCCATGATGGCGATGGAGAGCTTTTCGCCACGGCAGATGATCGCCGCGTTCACGCTGTCCGGGCACTGCCCCAGCAGCGAGACGCCATGCAGCACCTGTTTGAGCTGCGCGAATTCCTGATCGACCACGCCTTTCAAACGATCGTATTCAAAGCCCGGCAGCGCCTGCGCCAGTCCGCTCAGCAGGTCGGCAAAGATCCGCTCGGCGTCGCTCATATTCGGCAGAATGTCCTGGCCCGCCACCGTTTTGTCGATCATCGCCACCAGATGGTTGGTGATCTTTGCGGGGGCGGACAAGACCGTGGCTACCTGTCCCTGACGCGCGTTACTCTCCATGATGTCGGCGACGCGCAGAAAACGTTCCGCATTCGCTACCGAGGTTCCGCCAAATTTCAGCACTCGCATTTGTGATCTCTCCGAATTTAAGCCGAAAAAAAAGCCCGCACTGATTAGGTGCGGGCTTTTTTCTGTGTTTCCTGTGCGCGTCAGCCCGCCCCGTTACCTGTGGTATCGGTGGTGGTAATAATTGTGGTAGTCAGGCTGATATTGCGCATGTTGTCTGTCTGTCTCATGAAATACTCTGTCCCCTCTATTGGTTAAAGCAATCGCTATCCCAAGTCAAACGATTTCTTATTTTTGCTTATTTTCCGTTCAGCGGCGGTAATGCGCGATGCAACAGGTGAAAAGCAAAATGACAGAACAAAAAAACAACCTAAAGCCGGTTTAATAGTGGATCACACTGAGTAACCGCCTGCTGGAGCCGCTATCACTTGGCGAGTTTTTTTTCGATGTCGTGCAGCAGCGTATGCAGCATCGCCGTATCTCGCTGCGGCAACGCACCGAGGCGCTGGTGCAGCCAGTCGCGCAATTTTTGGTCATCGCCGACCTCCAGGGCATCCAACAAAGCATCGGCGCGGTGGCGCAACGCCCTGAGTTGCCCTTCAGGCGCCGCAGCCTCCTGCGGCGCGGCGTTGACGCCCATCAGGCTCGCCAACTGGTAGCAGTACACCATCACCGCCTGGCCCAGATTGAGCGACGGATAATCCGCCTGCATCGGCACGCCGGTCAGCAAATCCGCCAGCGCCAGCTCTTCGTTGGTCAGGCCGGAATCCTCGCGGCCGAATACCAGCGCGGCCTGGCCGACCCACTGCTTACGCTCACTCAGCTGTTCCAGCAGCTCAGGCGGCGTGCAGTAGTAGTGAAAACGCGCGCGACTGCGGGCGGTGGTGGCGACGGTAAAATCCACATCCGCCAGCGCCTGTTCCAGCGTGGCGAACGTTTGCACGCCGTCGAGGATCTCGCCGGCCCCATGTGCCACCCAGCGCGCCGCCGGCTGCAGATGCGCCTCGCTGTCGACGATGCGCAACGAAGCGAAACCCATGGTTTTCATCGCGCGCGCCGCCGCGCCGACGTTTTCCGGCCGCGCCGGAGCCACTAGAACAATATGAAGCTGCATCACTCTTCCACCGAAGGCGGGCCTGCGTTTTTGACGATAGCGCAGCGCCCGCATGTATTTACAATTGCGTAACAATAAACGCGTTAATAGCAACAAACAAGATTAAACGGCTCGTTGAGCTAATAAACCTGTCGTAATAGTCATTATTCATGCTTATGTTTTACTGCATTTATTTATCAATGAGTTAAAACAACGCAATGATCAATAAGCGAATAATTGTATCCTATCGGGCCGGATAATGCTGAATCGTTCACAGAATTTGAGGTTCTGTGACTTAAACTGGCATTTCTGTAAGTGTTTTTCACAAATCTGTTAACGTGCTACAATTGAATTTGATATATGTCAACAAAGCGTAGTTTTGTTGGGTGATGAATTCGGCACGCGCTGTTATATTGCTGTTAATGGGGTTAGGATATGCGCCGTTTTGGCACCCAAGGGGTTGTAGGGAACGGCATCCCCACCAGGCTAGCGATCTTGTTGACATGAGATGGAAAGTGCATCAAGAACGAGTTTACGTACTTTAGTCATTTGCTGAGAGGGAACGTGGCGCTATCTCTGCCCTCCTCTAAGAAAACAGAGACTTCTGTACTTCCTATTTTCTATTTTGTTGGCAATTTTAGGTAGCAAATATGCAGACCCCGCACATTCTGATTGTCGAAGACGAGTTAGTCACTCGTAACACCCTGAAGAGCATTTTCGAGGCGGAAGGCTACATTGTTCATGAAGCCAATGATGGTGCAGAGATGCACAATATCCTGTCTGAAAATGATATCAATCTGGTCATCATGGACATCAATCTGCCAGGCAAAAACGGCCTGCTGTTGGCGCGCGAACTGCGTGAACAGGCCAGCGTCGCCTTGATGTTCCTGACCGGCCGCGATAACGAGGTGGATAAAATCCTCGGCCTGGAAATCGGCGCCGACGATTACATCACCAAACCGTTCAACCCGCGTGAGCTGACCATCCGCGCGCGCAACCTGCTGTCGCGCACCATGAATCTGGGCAGCCTCGGCGAAGAGCGCCGCCTGGTCGAGAGCTACAAGTTCAACGGGTGGGAGCTGGACATCAACAGCCGCTCTTTGATCAGCCCGGCCGGCGAACAGTACAAGCTGCCGCGCAGCGAATTCCGCGCCATGCTGCACTTCTGCGAAAACCCGGGCAAGATCCAGTCCCGCGGCGAACTGCTGAAGAAGATGACCGGCCGCGAGCTGAAACCGCATGACCGCACCGTGGACGTCACCATCCGTCGCATTCGCAAGCACTTCGAATCGACGCCGGACACGCCGGAAATCATCGCCACCATCCACGGCGAAGGCTACCGCTTCTGCGGCGATCTGGAAGAGTAATTCCAGCCTGCCGTCATGAAAACGGGGTTCAGCATGCTGAACCCCGTTTTTTTATTTTGCCTCAGCCCACGGCATGATCGGCACCGCGCTCAGCGCATTCTTCGGCGAGCCGTCGATCACCTTGTCGGAGTAGCTCAGGTAGATCAGCGAATTGCGTTTGGCGTCGTAGAAGCGCACCACCTGCAGCTTCTTGAACACCAGCGACGTGCGTTTCTGGAACACCACATCGCCTTCCGCCTTGCCGTTTTTGATCTTGTCACTCAGCTCGATAGGCCCGACCTGCTGGCAGGAAATGGCCGCGTCGGCGGTATCTTCCGCCAGGCCCAGCCCGCCTTTGATGCCGCCGGTTTTGGCGCGGCTGATATAACAAGTTACATTTTTAACATCCGGATCGTCGAACGCTTCGACCACGATTTTGTGGTCCGGCCCCAACAATTTAAACACCGTATCAACGGAACCCACTTGCTCCGCCTGTGCGCTTCCCACGGTTGCGCAAACCAAACCGAATAAAAATATCCAGCTTTTTTTCATTTACTTAACTCCGATATAACCTTGCCGCGAAAATGGGCTCGGCGATCACCATTATTTATGTCTAAGCTCACGGAATTGGGTTTTTACGGGTCCGCACCGTCCGTTTTAGCACAGAGCGTGACAAAAATCTTTGAGAGTCGCGGAGGAAAAAAATTGCTATGATGCGGCGTCGTTATTTCTTTGCGCCCACTACGGTGTACCCCAATCCAACTCTGGCGCGGCATGCGCAGCAGAGGCAAAGAGTGCAACCCATAATGGCTCATGGATCGGTCTGATAGCGCAGCACCAGCGTGACGAATCAACAGTTCGGGTTCCTACCCCCAAGCTTTACGAGGAAGTTCTATGGATCAAGCCGGTATCATTCGTGATCTGCTTAGCTGGCTGGAAAGCCATTTGGACCAACCCTTGTCGCTGGATAACGTGGCGGCCAAGGCTGGCTACTCCAAATGGCACCTGCAACGGATGTTCAAAGATATTACCGGTAATGCCATCGGTGCTTACATCCGGGCAAGAAGGCTGTCCAAGGCCGCCGTCGCGCTGCGCCTGACCAGCCGGCCGATTTTGGATATCGCTCTGCAATATCGCTTCGACTCGCAGCAGACCTTCACGCGCGCCTTCAAGAAACAGTTTGCGCAAACGCCGGCGCTGTACCGCCGCGCCGAAGACTGGAACGCGTTCGGCATCTGCCCGCCGATCCGTCTGGGGGCCTTCACTCTGCCGCAGCCCGAGTTCCTCTCGTTGCCGGATAAGCATCTGGTCGGCCTGACCCAAAGCTACTCCTGCACGCTGGAACAGATCACCACCGTGCGCACCGAGCTGCGCTCGCAGTTCTGGCGCCAGTTCCTCGGCGAAGTCGAAACCTTGCCGCCGGTGCTGTACGGGTTGCACCACTCGCGTCCGAGCCAGGAGAAGGACGACGAACAGGAAGTGCTGTACACCACGGCGCTGGAGCCGGATCAGGTGCCTGATAAAGTGCAGGAAGTTCAACCGCTGGTGCTGCCGGGCGGCGAATTTGCAATGTTCAGCTATGAAGGGCCCATCGGAGGCCTGCAGGACTTTATCCTGACGGTCTACGGCACTTGCCTGCCGGAGCTCAAACTGACGCGCCGCAAAGGGCACGACATCGAGCGCTTCTACCCGAAAGGCGAGCGCCGTCCGCATCAGGCGCCTACCGAGATCAAGTGCGATTACCTGATCCCGATTCGACGTTAACGCTGCAGTTCGTCCAACGCGGGCATGTCCAGATGCGTGACATCGCCCGCCGTTTCGACGATCCAGCCGGAAGCCAGCCACGGGCTCTGCTGGTGATCGACGCGCGACAGTGAGCAGTTGCGCAAGCGCAGGCGACGTTCCGCATAGGCCGGCAGCCCGAGCACCGTACTGATCAAACACCCCAACGCGATGCCATGGCTGACGAGCAGCGGCTTGCTGCCCTCCGGCAGCATCAGGCAGCTCTCCAGCGCGGCGCGCATGCGCTCGCCCAGCTCCTCCATGGATTCGCCTTGAGGGATACGGCCGTCAGGAGTACCATCGACCATCTGTTTGCGCCACTGTTCTTCCTGCGGCGTCAAACTGTCGATCAGGCGTTCTTCCAGAACCCCCATGTGCAGCTCACGCAAACGCGGATCGCCAATCACTTCGCAGCCACAGGCTTCGGCGATGATCTGCGCGGTGCGGCGCGTGCGCCCCAGGTCGCTGGTAATGATATGCGTAATGCCTTCTTTGCTGACACGCCTGGCGACCAGACGGGCCTGGTGTTCCCCCATGGCGGTTAACGGGCTGTCGGACTGACCCTGGATGCGGCGAGCCGCATTCCATTCCGTTTCGCCGTGGCGAACGAGGTATACCTGTAACATTTTTGTTTTCCGTTATACTGCGTGAAATTTGCGTTTATCCCCGGCCCGGCGGCGCTTTTGCCGCTGCCCGGCGTATCGGCCAGAAGGATATCAAACCCGTTATGTACCATGTTGTCGCTGCAACTACCAACCCGGCAAAGATCAAGGCTATTCAATTGGCCTTCGATGACGTCTTCGGCGCAGGCCAATACCGCATTGAACCCGTCGACGTCGCCAGCGGCGTTTCGCTGCAGCCGATAGGCAATCACGAAACGCGCACCGGTGCGCGTCAACGCGTGATGGAAGCGCGCCAGGTCAGGCCCGAGGCCGATTTTTGGGTCGGCGTGGAAGCCGGGATTGAAGAGAATATGACCTTCGCCTGGATGACCATCGAGAACCCGTCCATCCGCGGCGAATCCCGCTCGGCGAGCCTGATGCTGCCGGAAGTCATCTTACAAGGTATTCGCGAAGGCCGCGAATTGGGCAGCGAAATGGCGACGATCACCGGCAACGCCGAGGTGAAGCGCCAGGGCGGCGCCATCGGCGTCTTCACCGACGGCCGGCTGAGCCGCACCAGCGTTTATCATCAGGCGCTGCTGCTGGCGCTGGTGCCGTTCCACAACGCCATCTATCAGCAATAACGCAGAGTCTGCTAGGGCGCGTCGTGCAGCAGCTGCTGCTCAAGCCACTGTTTCAGCGCGGGTGAAGCCGCTTTCAGGCTGTTAGAACCGCGGGTGATGGTGGCGATCCCCGCGCCCAGTTCATTTTTCAGCTCGCGCTGGCTCATCTCGCCGCGCATCAGTTCCTGAATGATCCGCACCCGGGTGCCCAGCGCGGTGCGCTCGTCCGGCGTCAGCATCAATTGCAACAGCGGTTGATGCAGTTCTTGCGCAAACGAATTCTGCAGCAGCGCGACGAAGCGCAGCCAATCCTCATTGCCTTGTTCTGAAAGAGCGGGGTCGTTTAACGATAATTGCGTCATGGCAGCCACCATACTATTTAACTAGTACAGCAGCATACCATAGGGCCGTCAAAATCAATAACGTCTCTGCCACTCGGCGTCGGTCAGCACCTTGGCTGGCCGGTGCGTCAGATAGCGGTAAAACGCATCGTAAGCCAGCACGTTCTTGACGTAGCCGCGGGTTTCCGAGAACGGAATGCTTTCGATGAACGCTACCGGATCGATCCGCCCCGCGCTGTTGCCCAGCCAGGTGTTCACTCGCGACGGGCCGGCGTTATAAGCGGCGCTCGACAGAATGCGGTTGCGGCCGAACTGCTGATAGACCGACTCCAGATAGCTGGTGCCGATGGTGATGTTGGTCTGCGGATCGAACAATTGGCTCGGCCCGACATAGCCGGGAATGTTGTACATCTGCACCGTATGCTGCGCGGTGCGCGGCATGACCTGCATCAGGCCGGAGGCGCCGACCGGCGACTGCGCCTTCGGATTCCAGGCGCTCTCCTGACGCGCGATCGCCATCGCATAGCTGCTGGTGATCCCCTTGTCATCGGTGGCGCGGCGGAACTCCTGCGGCCAGGCGACCGGGAAACGCTCTTCCAGATGATCCCACAGCTTGCCGACGATGGTCGCCTGCACGCTCAGATCGGCCCATTTTTGCTCAAAGGCGTAACGCGCCAGCGCCTCTTGTTCAGGCCGGCTGCGGCTGGCGACATAGGAACCCCACTCGCTGCGGGCCAGGTTGTCCATATTCCAGTACATCAGCTCGCGCACTCGGGCCACTTCCGGCCCGTCGGTCAGCGACGCGCGCGGCTTGGCCGCCACCGCCACCATCACCGGATAGGTTGCGTTCAGCTTCTGCGCCGCCACCATCGGATAGAAGCCGCGTTCGGTCATCAGGTTGCGCAACATCTCCTCGCCTTCGGCGCGTTTGCCTTCGTCCATCAGCTGACTGGCGCGCCAGTAGCGCCACTCATCCTTGTTGCGCGACTCTTCCGGCAAGCGAGCCAGCCAGGTCGCGACGCCCTGCCGATCGCCGTTGCCCAGCGCCATGCGCACCCGGCGCTCCAGCAGCGAAGGCGAACGGCTGCGCAGAATCACCTGATCGCGCCACTGCGCCTGTTCATAGGTAGCGTCGCTGCCCATCAGGCGCCAGGCCACCGCCTCTTCCAGCCCCAGCCGCTCCTCGTCGCTCATTTTCTGCAGCCGCGCGAGCGTCGGGATCATCGCCCGCGCGTTTTCCACATCCTGCCGCGCCAGGCGCTCAAAGGCGATGCCGGTGGCGGCACGGGTAAAGTCAGTCGGCCCTACGCTGCGGGCGAAGGCTTCCACAGTGGTCGGATCGTTTTGCAAGCGCACCAGAGCGTTGCCCATGGTTTGATAGTCGGCCGGCAGTTGGCTGTAGAGGTTGCTGACCAGCGAGCTGTTGCCCTCTTTCAGCGCCAGCTTCATGCGCGCCAGAATATCGAGCGGCGTTTGCTTGCCTGCGCCGCGCCAGACGCTGAACAGCCGATCGCAGGCGCTCGGCAGCGTTTTGCCGTTCAGCCACAGCTCGTCGGCGCCGCTCCAGGCCGCCTGCTGGTCGCCGGTAGCCCATTTGGCGTAGTAATAGTTGCAGCGCGCCGCCACCGGTTTGGGCGGCTGTGGGCTGAAGGCCAGCAGGGTGCGCCAATCTTCGCGCCGCGCCAGTTCATTGACGAAGCGCGGCGCCAGCGATTTCGCCGGCGGCAGCGTCGGGTTGCGTTTGATAAAGTCGTTCACTTCGGAGAACCCCGCCTGACTCAGATCCTGAGTCAGCTCGCGGTATTCCAGATAAGGATAAAGCGGGTAATCGCGCAGCGTCGGCATCAGCTGCGCCACCACGTCCATCTGATTGCCGTCCCACGCCTGCTTGATCTGCTGGTAGCGCTGACGTTGCGCATCCAGAGAATCCGCCAGCGCCGCGCCGGAAAACGCCGTCAGGCACAGCCCCATCGCCAACAGCCGTCGCTTGTCCACCTTGACCATCCTCGCTCTTTCCTCACTGATTGTGCCGCGGGAGCCGCCCAGCTCCCCGGTAACCGCCGCGCCACGGCGCCGCAGAACAAAATAAAACCGGGCGCACGGCCCGGACGCAGATATCTACCATAGACAGCGCAATCGCTCATCCATTCAATACTGTAGAAGAAGAAGTGTATCGCCATGATCGGAGCCAGGTAAAAAACGTTTACTTTGGCTGACAAATCAGGGCGGCGGGATATTATCGCCGGCCGGATTTTTATTAGCCGCAACGGCGTTTATTGGAAAAGTAAAATACTTTCTAATTATTAGCTATCACATTATTGCATTTAAGAGATAGCGCCGACGTTGCGCAAATCGCCTGACAGCTGGCCAAACGCGCCAACTTTGCAGAAAAGCGGTGGCAAACCCGAGAGGGCATTTTTATACTATCAAAAATAAGTAGGATAATTCCGAGAAAACAGCACATAAAGCGCCCAACGAAGACATCTTATAATACAATCCGCGCCAATTATGGGTAGATAGTGTTCATTAGGCAGTGCGACTGACAGCTTTCAGCAAAACGATTGTCCCTTCAAGCGGGCCGGATTTTTACTTGTCGGGCCACGGCCTGCGGGCGGTGGATCAGGCCGGAATGGCGGGTGAAGATGGCGAGTAATACCGCGATAACGATGCGTTGCGCAAAAAGCCCCGTGCCGGGCTTCCTTGCCGCACGCCTGAATATCGGCCGCCTGTTGCTGATCGTTTTGTTGGCGCTGCTGACGTTGCCCGGGCCTGCGCGCGCCGCCGATGATCCCTATCAACAGCGCACGCACGCCGTGACGACCGTGGTGGTAGGCATCATCAGCTACGCCCGCTGGTCACGTGAACCCAATCCGATCCGGTTGTGCGTGACCGCACCCACCCAGTATGCCGAGGGGCTGTTCGATCCGATCCTGCTCAGCGCGCCGCGTCCGATTAAAACCGAACGCGTGCCGTTCGACAGCCCGACGCTGAGTACCGGCTGCGATGTCATCTATTTAGGGAACATCAACGCCGCGCAGAGACAAAATTTCATGCAGCGCATTTCCGGCAACTCCATTCTCAGCATCAGCGAGAACGATAGCGAATGCTCCGCCGGCAGCGCATTTTGCCTGCAGATCAACGGCGACCAGGCCGGCTTCAAGGTCAACCTGGACGCCCTGGCGCGCAGCGGCGTGCGCGTTCACCCCAACGTGCTGCAGCTGGCGCGCAAACAGGCGCCGCCGCTATGAGGCTGTTGCGTAGAAACCGTTCCGGCAATGCGCGCCCGACGTTGGGCCCGGTGCTGCAGCGGGTGCATCTTGGGCTGGCGTTGATCGCCGTTGGCACCGCCGGCATCTTTCTGACGCTGGTGGCGCTGTTCGCGCTGCGCGCCTATGCCAACCACAACCTACACCTGATCGCGCGCTCCATCAGCTATACGGTTGAAGCGGCAGTGGTGTTTGGCGATCGCCCCTACATTCGCGAGGCGATGGTGCTGATCGCCGCCAAAGAAGAGGTGTCGGAGGCCAAAATTCTGAACAACGCCGGTGACGTGCTGGTCAGTTGGCATCGTCCCAAAGATGGCCCGCTGCACGGCATGGAGCAGGTTATCGCCCACTGGGCGCTGCCCGAGCCGGTCATCCTGCCTATCTCCCACGAGGGCAAACAGGTCGGCCAGGTCTGGCTGAGCGGCAACGGCGGCAGCCTGTTGCGTTTCCTGTTGCGCGGGCTGGTCGGCATGATCGCCTGCATGGTGCTCAGTACCCTGTGCGCCTTGGTGTTGTCGCGCCGCATGCTGGTCGGCATCGTCAGTTCGTTGGACGACATCGCCAACGTGGCGCATGCGGTGCGGCGAGATCGCACCTTCGGCCTGCGGGTGCCCTCGGCGCCGATCGCCGAGCTGCATGAGCTCAGCAATGATTTCAATGGCTTGCTCGATGAACTGGAGGCCTGGCAGGCCCATCTGAAGCAGGAAAACGACTCGCTGGCTCACCGGGCGACGCACGACAGCCTGACCGGCTTGCCGAACCGCGCCTTCTTCGAAGGCCGGCTGAGCCGCGCCCTGGGCGATATCGCGCCGCCGGCGAAATTGGCGGTGCTGTTTATCGACGGCGATCGCTTCAAGGAAGTGAACGACAGTTACGGTCACGCCGCGGGCGATGCGGTGCTGACCACCATTGCCGGACGCATTCGCGCGCAGCTGCGCGAAACCGATCTGGTCGCACGCCTGGGAGGAGATGAATTCGCCGTGCTGCTGGCGCCGGTTCACAGCACGGAAGATGTCTTGCAGATCGCCGACAACATCATCGATTGCATGACGCAACCGGTTATTTTACCGAACGACGAGACGATCATTACCTCTCTGAGTATCGGCATTGCGCTGTACCCTGATCACGCGTCGACGCCTCAGGGTCTTTTGCACGAAGCTGACGATGCGATGTATCAGGCAAAGCATCGTTATAACGGAGGCTGGCGGCTGGCTATACATAAATAAGAGCCCCGGCTATAACACTTGAACTAGGGATTTTGACTATGATACAGCAACTGTTTAAAGGTCGTTTTTCACTGCTGACGATGGCGTTCGTCGCCCTGCTGGCGCTCGCCGGTTGCCAGAGCAAGCCGCAAGGCCTGACGCCCGAGCAGGTTGCGCTGCTGCAATCGCAGGGCTTCAAACTGACCGACAACGGTTGGGAATTCGGCCTGTCGGATAAAGTGCTGTTCGGCAACAACATCGGCAAGCTGAACCCGGAAAGCACCGAGACGGTGCAGAAGATGGGCCGCGCGCTGCTGAGCGTCGGTATCACCAAGTTCCGTCTGGACGGCCATACCGACAACTACGGCGAAGACAGCTATAACGATCAGCTCTCCCTGCGCCGCGCCGATGCGGTCGCCGATCTGCTGGCCAGCGTCGGTATTCCGCGCGCCAACATCGAAACCCGCGGCATGGGCAAGCGCGATCCCGTCGCCGACAACCGCACCTCCAGCGGCCGCGCGGAAAACCGCCGCGTCGCGATCGTCGTCACGCCATAAGCCACCAATATGCGCCTTTATCGGCGCATAAACGGTTATACTTAGCGATCGCTGAGCGATGTCTGGGATCCAAGATCGAAACGGGCTACACTCATGCCGCCAGACATCCTATAAATACTGATATAGAGAGGCTTAGAGCAACGTGGCTCAATACGTCTATACCATGCACCGCGTCGGCAAAGTGGTACCGCCGAAGCGTCATATTTTGAAAAACATCTCCCTGAGCTTCTTCCCTGGGGCAAAAATCGGCGTACTGGGCCTGAACGGCGCCGGTAAGTCCACCCTGCTGCGCATCATGGCCGGCATCGATACCGATATCGAAGGGGAAGCGCGCCCGCAGCCGGGCATCAAGATCGGTTATCTGCCGCAGGAGCCGCAGCTTAACCTCGAACACACCGTGCGTGAGTCGGTGGAAGAAGCGCTGGCGGAAGTGGTCGGCGCGCTGAAACGCCTGGACGAAGTGTACGCGCTGTACGCGGAAGAAGGCGCAGACTTCGACAAGCTGGCCGCCGAACAGGGCCGCCTGGAAGAGATCATTCAGGCGCACGACGGTCACAACCTCAACGCGCAGCTGGAACGCGCTGCCGATGCGCTGCGCCTGCCGGACTGGGACGCCAAAATCGCCCATCTGTCCGGGGGTGAACGCCGCCGCGTCGCGCTGTGCCGCCTGCTGCTCGAAAAGCCGGACATGCTGCTGCTGGACGAACCGACCAACCACCTGGACGCCGAGTCCGTGGCCTGGCTGGAACGCTTCCTGCACGACTTCGAAGGCACCGTCGTGGCGATCACCCACGACCGCTACTTCCTGGATAACGTGGCCGGCTGGATCCTTGAACTGGACCGCGGCGAAGGCATTCCGTGGGAAGGCAACTACTCGTCCTGGCTGGAGCAGAAAGACGCGCGTCTGGCGCAGGAAGCGTCCGCCGAAGCCGCTCGTCGCAAGTCGATCGAGAAAGAGCTGGAGTGGGTGCGCCAGGGCGCCAAAGGCCGCCAGTCCAAAGGCAAGGCCCGTCTGGCCCGCTTTGAAGAGCTGAACAACACCGAATACCAAAAACGTAACGAAACCAACGAACTGTTCATTCCACCTGGCGCGCGCCTGGGCGATAAAGTGGTCGAAGTCAGCAACCTGCGCAAGTCTTACGGCGACCGCCTGCTGATCGACGACCTGTCGTTCTCGGTGCCGAAAGGGGCGATCGTCGGCATCATCGGCCCGAACGGCGCGGGTAAATCCACGCTGTTCCGCATGATGTCCGGTCAGGAGCAACCTGATTCCGGCAGCATCGTGCTGGGCGATACCGTCAAGCTGGCGTCCGTCGATCAGTTCCGCGACAGCATGGACGGTTCGAAAACCGTGTGGGAAGAGGTCTCCGGCGGGCAGGACATCATGCGCATCGGCAACACCGAGATGCCGAGCCGCGCCTATGTCGGCCGCTTCAACTTCAAGGGCGTCGATCAGGGTAAACGCGTGGGCGAGCTGTCCGGCGGTGAGCGTGGCCGTCTGCACCTGGCCAAGCTGCTGCAGGTTGGCGGCAACGTGCTGCTGCTCGATGAACCGACCAACGACCTGGATATCGAAACCCTGCGCGCGCTGGAAAACGCCCTGCTGGAATTCCCTGGCTGCGCCATGGTGATCTCGCACGACCGTTGGTTCCTCGACCGTATCGCCACCCACATCCTGGACTACCAGGACGAGGGCAAAGTGGAATTCTTCGAAGGCAACTTCACCGAGTACGAAGAGTACAAGAAGCGTACGCTGGGCGCCGATGCGCTCGAGCCGCACCGCATCAAGTACAAAAAGATCGCCAAGTAATCCCCAAGGCGCCGCATGCGGCGCCTTTTTTTATGCCCGCGCCCGGCGATAATCGCGCGGTGAGCACGCCATCACGCGCTTGAAAGCATGGCTGAACGCGCTGTCGGAATCGTACCCCAAACGTTGCGCGATGATGGATACCGGTTCAACACCGGTACGCAGCGCCCGCGCAGCCAGCAACATGCGCCAACGCGACACATACTCAAGCGGCGCCATTCCCGCCTTCTGCTTGAAGCGCAGCGCCAACGTCGAACGGGAAACGCTCGCCGCATCGGCCAATGACGCCACCGTCCAGCGACGGGCTGGATCGGCGTGTACTGCCTGCATCGCGGCGCCGATGCGCGGATCGAACAAGGCGGGCAGCCAGCCGGAGGCCGCGCCCTCCTCCCCCGTCAGGTAAATCCGCAGCGCCTGGGTCAACATGATTTGCCCCAGGTGATGCGTCATCAGCGCGCTACCCGGCGAAGGCTTTAACAGCTCGTCCGCCAGCCGCTGCAACGCCCATTGCAACACGGCGGCCTCTTCGGTGCCGCCTCGGATCACCATCAACGCCGGTAAACTCCCCAACAACCGCTCCACTTCCTCACCGAAGGTAAAACTCCCGCCGATAAACAGGCAATCCTCCGCCTCGCCGCAGCTCGCCACGCCATTTTTCGCCTGCAGATAAAGTACGTCAGCATCGAGCGCCGGCAGCGACAGATCGCTGCCGACAGTGACCGGCAGGCTGCGGGTCAGCAGCAAACAGTCGCCGGCCGCCAGCCGCAGCGGTTCGGCCAACCCTTCCGCCGCCAGCCAACAGCCGCCGCGCACCACCGCGTTGAATTTCCCGCTCTGCGGCGCAGGAAAATGAACGGCCCAGTCGCCGCCGGCCTTCAGGCCGCCGAAAAACGCATTCTGGCTGTTCAATGGCGCAAGCACTTCCGATAACGGATCCATACCCTCTCCCCCTAAGCCCCTTTCATGAGCATAGCCCGCGCCATGCTCCAGCCAAAGGTTTAGGACGATGGCGACAGAAATTAGGCGTCGGCGTCATCTGCCAGGCCTACTCCCGCGTCAGCTCGCGCGCGTAGTCGTCAAACGCCGGGTGCTGCAATACCACATCGATGAAACAGGCCAGCGCCGGGGAATTCAGCTTGCGGCTCGGGTAAACCAGATACAGTTCATTCCCTTCTGCGCGCCAGGCCGGCAACACCTCCACCAACAGCTTCTGCGCCACCACCTCGCGGCTGAGAAACGCCGGCAGCAGCGTGATCCCCGCGCCGGCGATAGCGCATTCGCGCGCATACAGCAGATTGTCGGTGGTGTGCGCCAGCGGCAGCTGCCAGCGGTAATAATCGTCGCCGCAGCGCAGGTTCCAGGCCGTCCAGGCGCGGTGGGCAATGCAGCGATGCTGCTGCAGCTGCTGCGGGTGCTCGATCGGCGAGTGCTGCGCCAGATAGGACGGCGCAGCCAGCAGATAGCGCGGCGCATACCCGAGGCGGCGGCCGATCAGCGAAGAATCCTGCGGCTTGCCGGTGCGCAGCGCGGCGTCGAAGCCTTCCTGCACCAGATCCACCATGGCGTCGGATACCGACACCTCCAGCGATACGTCCGGGTACTGGCGCTGAAAATCCGCCGCCAGCCGCGCCACCAGGGTTGCCCCCAACCCGGCCGGCGTCGAGATGCGCAGGCGGCCGCTCGGGTTGTCGCGCAGCCGCTGCAGCGCCAGATCGGCCCGCTCGGCGGCGGACATCATCGCCTGGCAGTGTTCCAGATAGCGCTCGCCGGCGAAGGTCAGGTTCAGCTGGCGCGTGGTGCGGTTGAGCAAACGCAGCCCCAGCGTCTGTTCGAGCTGGCTGATGCGCTGACTGACGCTGGACTTCGGCAACCCGACACGCTGCGCGGCGGCGGTGAAGCTGCCGCACTCCGCCACCAGCGCGAACAGCGCCATGTCCTGCAGCTGTTTGAACTCCATTGTTCACCTCTGACGAACACTCAGTTAGATATTGTCCATCTTATCACCCCACTGCCGCGGGTCTACACTGGGGACATCATTTGAAAGGAGCACAATCATGTCGATAAAAGCCATTGCCGTAGACCCGCAGAACCCCGCCGGTTTCATCGAAATCTCACCGGAGATGCCGGTGCCCGGCCAGTACGATCTGCTGGTGGAAGTGAAAGCGGCCTCGGTCAACCCGGTGGATACCAAAGTGCACGCCGGTCTGCAGAAAAGCGGCCTGCAGCAGCCGCGCGTCCTCGGCTGGGACGCCAGCGGCGTCGTGCTGGACGTGGGCAGCGGTGTCAGCGGCTTCAAGCCCGGCGATGAAGTGTGGTACGCCGGCGATATCACCCGGCCCGGCAGCAACAGCAGCCACCAACTGATCGACTCTCGCATCGCCGCGCACAAACCGCGCAGCCTGAACTGGGCGGAGTCCGCCGCCATGCCGCTCACCGCCCTCACCGCCTGGGAGGCGCTGTTCGAGCACCTGAACATTCAGGATGCGCCGGAGCACAAGACGCTGCTGATCATCGGCGGCGCCGGCGGGGTCGGCTCGCTGGCCATTCCGCTGGCCGCGCTGCGCAGCAAGGTGAAAGTGATCGCCACCGCGTCCAGGCCGGAATCCGCCGCCTGGTGCCGCGAGCGGGGCGCCGACCTGGTGGTGGACTACCGCGATTTGAAGGGCAACCTGGCGCAACACGGCATCGAGCAGGTGGATTACATCCTCTGTCTGAACGATACCGACGGCCACTGGCCGGCGATGGCCGAACTGATCGCGCCGCTCGGCCATATCTGCACCATCGTCGAGAACGCGCAGCCGTTGGATCAAAACGCGCTGAAGCTGAAAAGCGCCGCGCTGCACTGGGAATTCATGTTCACCCGCAGCATGTTCACCACCCCGGACATCGCGCAGCAAGGCCGGATCCTGCAGCAGGTGGCGCAACTGCTGGACGACGGCAAACTGAGCACCACGCTGAGCGAAACCCTGCACGGGCTGTCGGTAGACACGCTGACCGCCGCGCACCAACAGCTGCTCGGCGGCCATATGCAAGGCAAGCTGGTTATCGCTTACTGAGTTCGCATCGCGGCGGTGCTCTGCGCCGCCGTTACTGCGGGCGAACGAAGCCGACGCACAGCACCTGCTCATCGCTCTGCGGATCGGCGCGGAAGGTCAGCGTCTGCTGCCAGTCGAGGCGCATCTTCGGCCAGTGGGCCAGTTCGCCGCCGAAGTCGCTGTGTGCGCAGTCTTCACCCAACCGACCGAACAAGGCGACGCCATGCCGCGCAATCTGCGGATAGCTGATGTTGACGTTGTAGATGTTCGGCCGCGTATGATTGGACCAGCGCGTAATGGTCTGCGGCCGGGAACCGGCATACACCGTCATCCACTGCGACAGGTATTCGCCGCCGACATAACGCAGACTGACGCCATACCGCTCCTGCCACAGCTGCTCCACTCCGGCGCTGAACGCCTTGATGCCCACCATCTTCTGACCGGCATTGCGCACGTTGCCCAGCATCACCGCGGCATACCCCAGATAGACCGCCAGCGCCGCGCACATCAGCCCAATAGTCGCCGCCCGCAGCGAACGCACCGGCGGCTGACGCACGCAGCCGACCAGCAGCGCGGGGGCCAGCATGAAGAACGGCTGCAGCCACTCGGTCAAGCGGCCGCCGACGTTGAAGGAGAACCAGAAGGTGATGATGCCGAGCGGCAGCAGGTAGATCCACAGCAGCACCCGCATCGGCAAGGCTTTCGGCCAGGCCAGCACCGCCCCGCTGCGGCGCAGGATCCACCACAGCACCAGCGACGGATAGAACACCAGTAGCAGCGACTGCAGCATGTCGAGATTGAGCTGCATCTTGATCTGCGAATCCACCCACTTAAAGGCGGCGAAGTCGTGGTTCCACAGCCAGAATACGTTCGGCAACACCAGCGCCAGCCAGATCGCCACCGCCAGATAGAACTGCGGTTGGCGATAGCAGCGACGGATCTGCGGCACGAACAGCGTCGACAGCGCCGCGAAATAGACGAAGGC
Organism: Serratia sp. CY55921; assembly: GCF_052167655.1. Classification (NCBI taxonomy): domain Bacteria; kingdom Pseudomonadati; phylum Pseudomonadota; class Gammaproteobacteria; order Enterobacterales; family Yersiniaceae; genus Serratia; species Serratia sp. CY55921. The sequence continues at coordinate 242,048 of NZ_JBJNMU010000002.1, forward strand.
GAAGGTCGAATACTTCGCCATCATCGCCAGACCGGCGGCCAACGCGAAGGCCGGCCACCAGTTGGCCGAACGGGAAATCGCCATGTGGAAGAACAGCGCCATCCACGGCCACAGCATCACCAACAGGTAGTTGTCGTTGTAGGGAATGATGTCGAAATTGATGATGCCGGACAGGTTGAGCGTCAGCAGCGCCATCCAGGCCAGCGAAGTGCTGCCGCTCAGACGTCGCGCCAACAGCCAGACGCCCAACATGCCGATGGCGATGGCGATGAAGTGCCCGCCGTACCAGTAAACGTTCAGCGGCAGCCACGACAGCCAGATCGCCGGCTGCATCGCCGCACCGACCAACCAAGGATTTTTCGGTGAGCCCCACTCGCCGTTGAGGCCCCAATTGAGCGCCTCGACGGCGTCGTAAGGCAGGGTAGGATCGAGATGAACGGTCAGCAGCGTCCAGGCTGCGGCATAGCAGATCAACCAGAGAGCGAGTAAGCGATAAGACATGTCTTCTTCTGAGCGTTATTGTAAAGAAAACCTTAACGTAGTCGCTACCGAATGAACCATGTTTAAACAGGCCTTTAAATGTGCGTCCGTGCGGCCGTTTCTGCCGCGCGATCGCACATTACGCTAATTTTTCTCAGCCTGCGGCGTGGCGCTGGGCGGGCGCATTCGCCAGCCGACCGGCGTCCGCCGCCAGCAGCTGTTGCACCAGCTCGACACAGCGCAGGAAGCGCTCTTCGTAATCGCTGGACTCAACGTGCACGTACTCGATGTTGTTGGCGCGCAGCATCTCCTCCAGCAGGCGCTGGAACGCCAGGCGATCGGCGGTGCTGCCGAGACTGCGCAGGCCGTCCGCCACCCACGGCGTGTTGTTTTCCAGCAGGATCACCAGATCGAAGCGGTATTCGTCGATCAGCGCCTGCACGAAGGGATGCTCACGCCCTTCGTACTTTTTGCAAAACGCCTGGGTGGTGACGAAATCGGTATCGATAAACGCCACCTTGTTGGCGTACTTGACCGCGAAATCCACGTATTGCGCCTGCCCGAGGGCAATTTTGTCGTAGTCGGAGTACTGCAGCGCCATCTCGTCGCCGCCCAGGTGCGAGAACACGTAATCGCGGCCATATTCCCAGGCGCTGGTGGTGTTGAAGATGTTGGCCAGCTTGTTGACCAGCGTCGATTTGCCGCTCGACTCGCCGCCGAGGATCGCCACGGTGCGCACGAAGAACGGTTTCACCTCGGTCGGGATGTAATCCCAATAGCGGAACGGATCCTGGCGGATCTGATTGCCGCTGATGTTCATGAACGAGCGTTCGGGATCGACCAAAATGGTTTCGATGCCCAGATGCTCGCGGTAGCGCGGTGCATCCTGCGCTTCGCTGGAATAGATGAAGCTCGGCACGATGCCTTTCTGTTCCATAAAGGCCTTCATGCCGTCGCTCCACACGTTCCAGCCGTGCGGGTACGGTTCGATGCCCTGCTCGTCGAACGAGTGGATATGGATGTTTTTCTGGTACTTGAAGGTCTGCAGCAGCCAGCGCAGGCGATCGCTGACCGTCGGCTGTTGCGACATCGAACTGTTCTCGAACAGCTCACGGTCGCGCGGCTCGTCGTGGCACAAGATAACGTGCAGCTCATCCACCTGGCTGCAGGCGCGCTGGATCAGATAGATGTGGCCGGTATGCAGCGGGTAAAATTTACCAAACACCACGCCGACTTTGACTTCTTTGCGCGGGAACTTCAGCCCGAGAAAACGGTGCAGCGCCTCGAGCTTTTGCGCGCTCGGGCTTTTGATCTTGTCGTTCAACAGCTGGCTGAGATAGCCTTTGGTCATGCCGCTGGCATCCGCCACCTGCTGCAACGTGCAGCCCTTTTGCTTGATGGACGTCTTCAGGTAATCAAATTGCGGCATGGCCACCTCCGTTTAGTATGCTAAACAAAATAGCATATCTTTCTCGCCGTCGGCGACATTAATAAAACTCTTCCAGCACGTCCAGCGCGTCCGCCAGCTTCTTGACCCCGAACACCTGCATGTTGGCCGGCGGCTTCTTCGGCATGTTGCCGTGCGGCACGATGGCACGCTTGAAGCCGTGCTTGGCCGCTTCGGCGATCCGCTCCTGGCCGCTCGGCACCGGACGGATCTCACCCGCCAACCCCACTTCGCCGAACACCACCAAATCGTTCGGCAGCGGCCGATCGCGCAGGCTTGAAACCAGCGACATCAGCAGCGCCAGATCGGCGCTGGTCTCGCTGACCTTTACCCCGCCGACCACGTTGACGAACACGTCCTGATCCGACATCTGCAGCCCGCCGTGCCGGTGCAGCACCGCCAGCAGGATCGCCAACCGGTTCTGCTCCAGGCCCACCGCCACGCGGCGCGGGTTGGACATCATCGAATGATCCACCAGCGCCTGGATCTCCACCAGCAGCGGCCGGGTACCTTCCCACACCACCATCACCGAGCTGCCGGAGGTGACTTCGTCGCCGCGGCTGAGGAAGATAGCCGAAGGGTTGCTCACTTCGCGCAGCCCCTGTTCGGTCATGGCAAACACGCCCAGCTCGTTGACCGCGCCGAAGCGGTTCTTGTGGCTGCGCAGAGTGCGGAAGCGGGAATCGGCGTCGCCGTCCAGCAGCACCGAACAGTCGATACAGTGTTCCAGCACTTTCGGCCCGGCCAGCGAGCCGTCTTTGGTGACGTGGCCGACCATGACGATCGCCACGCCGCGCGTCTTGGCGAAGCGCGTCAGATAGGCGGCGGTTTCCCGCACCTGCGCCACGCTGCCCGGCGAAGACTGAATGTCCGCCATGTGCATCACCTGGATCGAGTCGATCACCATCAGCTTCGGCTGCTCCTGCTCAGCTATCAGGCAGATCTGCTCGATGCTGGTTTCCGACAGCATGTTCAGGCCGCCGGTCGGCAGCCCCAGACGGTGGGCGCGCATCGCCACCTGCTGCAGCGACTCCTCGCCGGTGACGTACAGGGTTTTCATCTGTTCGGACAGTTTGCACAGCACCTGCAGCAACAGGGTGCTCTTGCCGGCGCCGGGGTTGCCGCCGATCAGAATGGCGCTGCCGGGCACCACGCCGCCGCCCAGCACGCGGTCGAACTCGAGAAAGCCGGTGGTGAAGCGCGGCAGCGCCTCAAGGCTGATTTCCGACAGCTTCTGCACTTTGCTGACGCCGGCGTCGCCGGCATAGCCGCTGAGGCGATCGTTGCGCGCCGCAGCGGGCGACGCGGCCAAACGCACTTCCGTGATGGTGTTCCAGGCATGGCAGGCGCTGCACTGCCCCTGCCAACGCGGATAGTCCGCCCCGCACTCATTGCACACAAATGCCCGCTTTGCCGCTTTTGCCACGTCTTACCTCAATCTTTCGTTATCGCACTTCGTGTTTCAGGCTGCCGGTGAGAATACACAGCACGCCCATCAAATCCGCATGCCGGATCGCCACCTGCGCTTTTTCATACACTTTCGGTTTGGCGTGGTAGGCGATGCCCAGCCCCGCCGCCTGCATCATTTTCAAGTCGTTGGCGCCGTCGCCGATGGCCACGGTCTGCGCCAACGGGATCTCCAGCTTCTCCGCCAGCCGCAGCAGCGTATCGGCTTTGAACTGCGCGTCCACCACCGGCCCCAGCACTTCGCCGGTCAGCTTGCCGTCGCGGATCTCCAGCTCGTTGGCCGCCGCCGCCACCAGCCGCAGCCGGTTGCGCAGGTATTCGGCGTAGTAGGTGAAGCCGCCGGAGGCGATCGCCACATGCCAGCCCATCGCCTGCAGCTTGCCCACCAGGCTGGTCAGCCCCGGCATCAGCGGCAGCTCGTCGCGCACCTGCTTAAGGATGTTGGCGTCGGCCCCTTTCAGCGTACCGACGCGCTGGCGCAGGCTGGCGGTAAAGTCCAGCTCGCCGCGCATCGCGCGTTCGGTCACTTCCGCCACCTGCTCGCCGACGCCCGCCAGCTTGGCGATCTCATCGATGCACTCGATCTCGATCGCCGTTGAATCCATGTCCATCACCAGCAGCCCCGGCGTGCGCAGGTGCGGGATTTTGCCGAGCGGCGCCACATCCAGCCCGCTCTCTGCCGCCAGCAGCTTGGCGCGCGGCGTCAAGGTGCCCGCCAGCCGCACCACCTGATAGTCGTCCACGCCCCAGGCGGTGACGATCACCATCGCCGCGCCCAGCTTGCGTTGGAATTGGGTAATGCGCGCCTTGTCCAGCGCCCTGCCATATAACAGCCACCCGGTATTGCCCGCCCGGTAGTCCAGCGGCATCACTTCGTCGCCGCTGAGCGAAAGGGGAAGACCCGGCCATTGAGAGATCTCCGCCGGAAGATCGCAATAGGTCAGACTGTTTGACATCATTGACTCCTGAATGGACAAAAACGCTGCATGATAAAACGACGCATCAAGCTATCCTATCGCCAGCGGTTCTGGCAACATAAAGTGTCCCCGATGCCCAAGGAACCTGCATGGCTCGCGCTAAACTGAAATTTCGCCTGCACCGCACCGCTATTATCCTGATTTGCCTGGCTTTGCTGGTGCTGCTGATGCAGGGCGCCTCTTATTTTAGCCTGAGTCACCAAATGGCGCGATCCGAGCAGGTGGAAGAGCTGGCGCAAACGCTGACCAAACAGGTCGCCTACAGCCTGGCGCCGCTGCTGGACGACGACGGCAACAATCCGCGCATCGACGCCATCCTCAAGCAGCTCACCGATCACAGCCGCATTCTCGACGTCAGCGTGTATCAGCTGGACGGCACGCTGGTCTCCCACGCCGGGGAACAGATAAGTATACGCGATCGCCTGTCGCTCGACGGCAAACGCGCCGGCAGCTACTTCAACCACCAGTTGGTCGAATCCATTCAGGGCAAAGACGGCCCGATCGGCTTTATCCGCATCACCCTCGACACCCACGTGCTGGCGACCGAATCCAAGCAGGTGGACAACACCACCAACCTGCTGCGCCTGATGATCCTGCTGGCGCTGGCGATCGGCATCATTCTGGCGCGTACCCTGCTGCAACACCGCCGCAGCCGCTGGCAGCAGTCGCCCTACCTGTTGACCGCCAACACACCACTGGAAGAAGGCAATACGGTGGAAGACGATGAAGACGATGCGCCGGAGAAAAAACAGGAAGCGCCTAAGCAGGGGTAATTCAGGCCAAGCGTTGAATGCGTTCGTGCCGTTTTCTTGTCCTTTCGGTGAATAGATTGTCCGTAACAACGGGATCCACATCCAATTGAAAGGTAAAGCGTTAGCCAAAAACGGCCATGCGGAGTGAATGGATTGACGGGCGGGCGCCATGACGACGCCCGCCGCGGTATTACGCTTTGTCGCCCAGCAGCACGGATTCCAGCGCGATAACGATCATTTCGTTAAAGGTGGTCTGGCGTTCCGCCGCCGTGGTCGCTTCGTGACGCAGGATGTGGTCGGACACGGTGCAGATGGTCAGCGCCTTACAGCCGAACTCTTCGTACAGCTCCGCCGCCACGCCGTAGATGCCGGCCGCTTCCATTTCCACGCCCAGGATGCCGTACTTCTTCATCACCTGGAACATATCCGGATCCGGGGTGTAGAACAGATCGGCGGAGAAGATGTTGCCCACGCGCGCCGGGATGCCCTGCGCCGCCGCCGCGTCGACCGCGTTGCGCACCATGTCGAAGTCGGCGATCGCCGCGTAGTCGTTGTCCTTGAAGCGCAGACGGTTCACCTTGGAGTCGGTGCACGCGCCCATGCCGATCACCACGTCGCGCAGTTTGATATCGTCACGCACCGCGCCGCAGGAACCCACGCGAATGATCTTCTTCACGCCGAATTCGGCGATCAGCTCGCGCGCGTAGATGGAGCAGGACGGAATGCCCATGCCGTGGCCCATTACGGAGATGCGGCGGCCTTTGTAGGTGCCGGTGAAACCCAACATGCCGCGCACGTTGTTCACTTCCACCGCGCCTTCCAGGAAGGTTTCGGCGATGTATTTTGCGCGCAGCGGGTCGCCCGGCATCAGTACTACGTCAGCGAAATCACCCATCTCAGCATTAATGTGCGGCGTAGCCATAATTTTCTTCCTTTAGAAATCTTATTTAATAAAAACGTCAAACATCCAAGCCTTGAATTTCGAGTTGCAGCCAGGCAGCTGGCGGGGAATCCCCAGGAGCTTACTTGAGTAAGCGACTGGGGTTCACGCGTGAAGCTAACAACGCTGCGGCTTGAAAGACAGGGCTTAGAACAGGGTCTTACCGTAATCCATCGGCGACAGGCCAAAGTAATTGGCGACGGTCTGGCCGATGTCGGCGAAGGTCTCGCGGTGGCCCAGCGAACCCGGTTTCACTTTCGGGCCGTAAACCAGCACCGGAATGTGCTCGCGGGTGTGGTCGGTGCCGCTCCAGGTCGGATCGCAGCCGTGGTCAGCGGTGAAGATGATGATGTCTTCGTCTTTCACCAGCTTCAGCAGTTCCGGCAGGCGGCGGTCGAACAGCTCCAGCGCGGCGGCGTAGCCCGCCACGTCGCGACGGTGACCGTAGGAGGAGTCGAAGTCCACGAAGTTGGTGAACACGATGGTGTTGTCGCCGGCCTTTTCCATTTCGATCAGGGTCGCGTCGAACAGCGCGTCGATGCCGGTCGCCTTCACCTTCTTGGTGATGCCGACGTTGGCATAGATGTCGGCGATTTTACCGATCGACACCACTTCGCCGCCCTTCTCGTCCACCAGCTTTTTCAGCACGGTCGGCGCCGGCGGCTCTACCGCCAGATCGTGGCGATTGCCGGTGCGCTGGAAGTGGCCCGGCTTGTCGCCGACGAACGGACGCGCGATCACGCGGCCGATGTTGTAACCGCCTTCGGTCAGCTCTTCACGCGCGATTTCGCACAGCTCATACAGGCGCTCCAGGCCGAAGGTCTCTTCGTGACAGGCGATCTGGAATACCGAGTCGGCGGAGGTGTAGAAAATCGGCTTGCCGGTTTTCATGTGCTCTTCACCCAACTGATCGAGGATCACGGTGCCGGATGAGTGGCAGTTGCCCAGGTAGCCCGGCAGATTGGCGCGCTCCACCAGCTTATCCAGCAGCGCCTGCGGGAAGCTGTTGTGCTCGTCCTTGAAGTAGCCCCAGTCGAACAGCACCGGCACGCCGGCGATTTCCCAGTGGCCAGACGGCGTGTCTTTACCGGAAGAGAGCTCGCTGGCGTAGCCGTAGGCGCCGATGATGTCGGCGTTGCGATCCAGCCCCTGCGGGAAGTTGCCGGTGGACTCTTCCGCCGCTTTGCCGAGGCCCAGACGGCTCAGGTTAGGCAGCGTCAGCGGGCCCTGACGGCCCACGTTGGCCTCACCGCGCGCGCAAACCTCGGCGATGTGGCCCAGAGTGTCGGAACCCTGATCGCCAAAACGTTCGGCGTCTTCGCTGGCGCCGATGCCGAAGGAGTCCAATACCATAATAAATGTGCGTTTCATCTGTGCTCTCCTGCGTGTTCTCACGCTATTGCGACCGCAAAACTGCAATCGCCCTTATTCTCTAAATTTATACCCAATGGATTTCAAGTTGTAGCTAGGCGGCTAGCGCGTGTATCCCCAGGAGCTTACTCAAGTAAGTGACTGGGGTGCACGCGTGCAGCCAACAACGCTACGGCTTGAAAGACGAGGGTCATCACGCTTGAGTGATGCGCTTATACACCACCGGCGTCGCTTCCGGCGCCTTGTCGCTCAGCGTCATTGCGCTGCGCACCGCATCGGCCGCCTGCTGCCAGCTCTCTTCATCGTTGGCGTGGATCATCGCCAGCGGCTGCTGGGAATCCGCCGTATCGCCCAGGCGCGCCATCTCGGTCAGGCCGACGCTGTAATCGATGGCGTCGCTCGCCCGACGGCGGCCGCCGCCCAACGACACCACCGCCATGCCCAGCGCACGGGTATCCATGGCGCTGATGATGCCCGGCTTTTCAGCATACACCGGCTTGCTCAGCGTTGCCGCCGGCAGATAGCTATCGTAGCGTTCGACGAAGTCTATTGGCCCCTGCTGCGCCGCCACCATGCGGCCAAACACCTCCGCCGCCTTGCCGTTATCCAGCACCGCCTGCAGCTTGGCGCGCGCGTCGGCCTCGTCTTTCGCCAGGCCGCCGGACAACAGCATCTCTACGCTCAGCGCCAGCGTCACTTCCAGCAGGCGCGGGTTGCGGTATTCGCCGGTCAGGAAGCGCACCGCTTCGCGCACTTCCACCGCGTTGCCGGCGCTGGAAGCCAGCACCTGATTCATGTCGGTCAGCAGCGCGGTGGTCTTGCAGCCCGCGCCGTTGGCCACGCCGACGATCGCCTGCGCCAAATCTTGCGACAGGGCATAGGTCGGCATAAAGGCGCCGGAGCCGACCTTCACGTCCATCACCAGCGCATCCAACCCTTCCGCCAGCTTCTTGGCCAGAATGGAGGCGGTGATCAGCGGGATAGAATCCACGGTGGCGGTGATATCGCGGGTGGCGTAAAAACGCTTGTCCGCCGGCGCCAGCGAGCTGGTCTGGCCGATGATCGCCACGCCGACGTCCTGAATGATTTTGCGGAAGGCGTTATCGTCCGGGAAAATATTGAAGCCCGGAATGGCTTCCAGTTTGTCCAGCGTGCCGCCGGTATGCCCCAGGCCGCGGCCGGAGATCATCGGCACATAGCCGCCGCAGGCCGCCACCATCGGGCCGAGCATCAGCGAAGTCACGTCGCCCACGCCGCCGGTCGAGTGCTTGTCGACGATCGGGCCGTTCAGCGCCAAACTCTTCCAGTCCAGCACGGTGCCGGAATCGCGCATCGCCATGGTGAGCGCCACGCGCTCCGGCATGCTCATGTCATGGAAATAAATGGTCATCGCCAGCGCGGCGATCTGCCCTTCCGACACCACATTGTCGCGAATGCCGTTGATGAAAAAGCGGATTTCCGCTTCGCTTAACGGCTGGCCGTCGCGTTTTTTACGAATAATTTCTTGAGCCAGGAACAAGGCATCCCCCTGTGTCGCCGAGAGTCGGTGCAGACGGGCGCGCCTGGCGCCCGCCAACGATATCGATCAGTAGCCGCCGCCGGCGGTCTGGGTTTGGTGGCCCAGCGCGGCCAGCAAGCTGGCCAGCAGGCTGGAAGCGCCAAAGCGGAAATGCCGCGCGTCGGCCCACCCTTCGCCCAGAATACGATCGGCAAGTTGCAGATAATGCAGCGCGTCTTCCGCGGTGCGCACGCCGCCGGCCGGCTTGAAGCCCACCGTCTTCGCCACGCCCATATCGCGGATCACTGACATCATCAGCTCGGCGCTCTCCAGGGTGGCGTTGACCGGCACCTTGCCGGTGGAGGTCTTGATAAAGTCGGCGCCGGCCTTGATGGCGATCTCGGACGCCTTGCGGATCAGATCGGCCTGCTTCAGCTCACCGGTTTCGATGATCACTTTCAGCAGCACGTTGGCCGCCTGGCAAGCCTGTTTGCACTGTTTCACCAGCTCGAAACCGACCTGTTCGTTGCCGGCGATCAGCGCGCGGTAAGGGAACACCACGTCCACTTCATCCGCCCCATAGGCGATGGCCGCGCGGGTTTCCGCCAGCGCGATGTCGATATCGTCGTTGCCATGCGGGAAGTTGGTCACGGTGGCGATACGGATGTCCGGCGTGCCTTGCTCGCGCAGCGCCTTACGCGCCACCGGGATAAAACGCGGGTAGATGCAGATGGCCGCCGTGTGGCCGGCCGGGCTGTTGGCCTGACGACAGAGGGCGATCACTTTCTCGTCGGTGTCATCATCGTTCAGCGTGGTTAAATCCATCAAGTTCAGCGCACGTTGCGCTGCTGCGGTTAATTCGGTCATAAAACTCTCCAACTGAGTACCTGGGTGTTGGCGAGCGGACTTGGTTCCATGAAGATAGCGCAGGGGAACGGCGTTCCCGCGGCGGCAACTGAGATCCTTCTCACCGCACATGGCCACCCGCCTTGCGGCCGGCCAGTAATAGCTATTTGAACACGAATGCCGGGGGCGATTCGCGTTCATCGTCACACTATATGAAATAGCACTGTAACAGACCGGAATTATATGTGAAGAACATCACAAAATAACGCGATATCGTTCACAAATTCGCTAAAGAAGCGGCTGAAGATCGCGGATGCGGCAAGCACCCGCGTTGCTTAGAGTATAGGCGGAGTCCCGCGATCGGTCGCGCCGACGCGGGCTCAGCGAGGGCTTACAGCGCCAGGAAGAAGCCGGCGATGGTGGCACTCATCAGGTTGGACAGCGTGCCCGCCGCCACGGCCTTCAGACCGAAGCGCGCGATGTCATGGCGACGGTTGGGTGCCATGCTGCCCAAACCGCCCAGCAGGATCGCCACCGAGGAGAGGTTGGCAAAACCGCACAGCGCAAAGGAGATGATCGCCTTGGTGTGCGTCGACAGCACCTGCAGGCCTTCCGCCGCCACCACATCGTCCGGACGCAGATAGGCGCCGAAGTTCATATAGGCGACAAACTCGTTGACGATGATCTTCTGGCCGATAAACGAACCGGCGGTCATCGCTTCACTCCACGGCACGCCAATCAGGAAGGCGATCGGCGAGAACACCCAGCCGAGGATCAGCTCGAGCGACAGCTGCGGGTAATCGAACCAGCCGCCGATGCCGCCGAGAATGCCGTTGAGCAAGGCGATCAGCGCGATAAACGCCAGCAGCATCGCGCCGACGTTCAGCGCCAGCTGCATGCCGGAAGCCGCGCCGGAAGCCGCCGCATCGATCACGTTGGCAGGACGATCCTCTTCGGCGATCAGTTTCATCGCATCGTCTTTATCGTGGGTCTGCTCGGTTTCCGGCACCATCAGCTTGGCGAACAGCAGCCCGCCCGGCGCGGCCATGAAGGACGCGGCGATCAGGTATTCCAGCGGCACGCCCATCTGCGCGTATCCCGCCAGCACCGAACCGGCCACCGAAGCCAGGCCGCCGCACATCACAGCGAACAGTTCTGACTGGCTCATGGTGGCGATATACGGACGCACCACCAGCGGCGCTTCGGTCTGGCCGACGAAAATGTTGGCGGTCGCCGACAGCGATTCGGTGCGCGAGGTGCCCAGCAACTTGTGCAGGCCGCCGCCCAGCACGCGGATCACCAACTGCATGATGCCGAGGTAGTACAGCACCGCAATCAGCGAGGAGAAGAACACGATCACCGGCAGGACGCGCAGCGCGAACACGAAGCCGCCGCCGCCGAACACCTCGAACATCTTGTCGGAAACCAGCCCGCCGAAGATGAACGAAATGCCCTGATTGCCGTAAGCGATAACGTTTGCCACGCCGTTAGACATACTGCCGAGGATGCTGCGGCCCAGCGGCACGTACAGCACCAGCGCGCCGATACCGACCTGAATGATGAACGCCCACACCACGGTGCGCAGTTTGATGGCCCGACGGTTGCTGGAGAGCAGCACCGCAATGGCGATCAGCACCGCCATCCCGACCAGACTCATGATGAGTTGCATGCAAAGTTTCCCTGTTGCAAAAAATAAAATACATCCCTGCTCATGAAGAGAGGTCTGCTATTGGAGAGTTTCGGGGGGGATTATACTGAGCGAGGTCACCCTCGCACCGATTTATGTCACAAATGTATACAACGAGACGCAAATGAAAATCTTATAACGTGACGCAAGTCACGTTATGCAGACATCAATTCGGCATGGCGAAGAGCGCTTGGGTATTGCGTTGCAGGTGGGCGGCTATCTCGTCGGCCGGTTCCGGCCGCAGTTCGCACAGCGCGTGAAACACCTCGGCGGCGCGCTCGGGGCGGTTCGGCTGCCCCTGATAGCCGGCCAGCGGCATGTCCGGCGCATCGGTCTCCAGCAGCAGCGCCTCAAGCGGCAGCTGTGCCATCACGGCGCGCGTTTTCTGCGCCCGCTCATAGGTGATGGTGCCGCCCACGCCGATGTAATAGCCGAGGCGGATAAACGCCTGCGCCTGCGACAGGCTACCGGCAAAGCCGTGCACCACGCCGCGGCGCGGCAGCTGCATGCGCCGCAGCGCGGCGGCCAGCTGGTCGTGGGTGCGGCGCGAATGCAGGATCACCGGCAGGTCATGCTGTTTCGCCAGCTTCAACTGGGCCAGCAGCACGCTGTGCTGGCGCTCGAACTGCGGGTTGTCCATATACAGATCGAGCCCGATCTCCCCCACCGCCACCAGCTTGCGCGGCCGTTCGGCCAGCAGCGTTGCCAGCTGCTCCAACTGCGGCTCATGATGCTGCGCGATATACAGCGGGTGCAGCCCCAGCGCGGCGAACAGCGGCGCATGATCTTGCGCCAGTCGCAGCACCCGGGCAAAGCGATCGGCGGTGACCGTCGGGACGATGATGCGCTGCACGCCGGCGCTTGCCGCCCGCGTCAGGCTCTCGGCCTCATGCCCGGTAAAGGGCGGAAAATCGAAATGGCAGTGAGTATCGGTAAAGGCGTAACTCACAGCGCCCCCCCTTCACCCGGCGGCAAATCACCCGGCAGAATGATCTTCGGCGCCGCTACCGCGGCCTCCGGCTGCGCGCCCAGCTCGGACGGCATGACGATATCGGTCACGATCGGCGAAGGCATTCTGACGTTCTCCGGCTGGATCAGGCGGCGCGACAACGCTTTTCGCACCTTCATGCCGTCGGGCTCCTGCTGCGCCATCCACTGGCCAACGGTGGCCAGGAAGTAGCGGCCGCAGCGGCGCCCCAGGTGATAATCCTGATTGAGCGCCCCCAATCGGCTGCCCAGCGCATTGCTGGCCAGCGGCTTCGGCGGGAAGATCTCGAAGATGCGCAGCTTGCCCGGCGGCTTTTCGATAAAGCGCTGGATGCGGTGATAGCTTTGCTCGTGATGCTGCAGGATGCGCACCATCTGCTGCAGGCTGCTGTCGCTCAGCCAATGCTCCATGCGTTTCATCCACTGCGGGGTGTAGTACATTTGCGAAGGCACGGTGCGGATCACCACGATGGTGTCGGCGCCGCGGCGATAGGCCTCTTCCACCGGGATCGCATCGCTGATGCCGCCGTCCTGATAGCTGACGCCGTCCAACTCCACGCCCTGACGGTAGAAGCCGGGAATGGCGCTGGACGCCTTGATGGCCGGCAGCCAGCGTTCGCGCTGCGCCGGCAGATAGGTCGGCTCGAAATCGTCGCTGCGGCAGGCGCACAGCAGGAATTCGCGCCCGTCGGTAAAGTGCTGTTCCGCCACGTCCATCGCCAGCGGCATCTGCGCCGCCGCCGTATCAACCAGCCAATCGAGATCGATCAGATGCCCGCCGCGCACGAAGCGCAGCGGATTGAAGAACTGTGCCGAAGTGGTGTAACGGGTGATCACCCGGCGCGCGTAGCCCATCTGCCCGCAGATATAGGCAGACAGATTCTGAGCGCCGGCCGATGTGCCGATCAGCAGATCGAAAGGGTTAAAGCCCGCGCGCTGAAACTCGTCCAGCACGCCGGCGGTGAAAATGCCGCGCTGGCCGCCGCCTTCGCAGACCAACGCCATTTTTCCTGGTCGAAAAGGTTTAGACGCCAGCGGTTCTATATTGCCGAGCGTGATGGGTATTCTGTATCCCAACTTGGCATCCTCAGTGAGACGTTTTCTCCGAGGATACCGCGTCTCGCTCTCTTCCGTAATCCTCTTGCAGCACGCCGACGAGGAAATCATTGCTGCCGGCCAACCAGGCACCATCGCTGCCGGACCATTCGGCCCAAGCCTGCCATACCTGACCTTTCAGCTGTTTCCAGCGCCCGACGATGATGTCGCTGTTCATGGCCGGCCCTCCCCGACGTGAGAAAAGGAATTAAGCTTTGTTACAGTTTGCAGGAAAATGCCGGCCGGCTAAGGGCGCCGACGGCCGGTGAACAGACTGACCAGGAACAGGATGATGCCGACAACGAACACGACTTTGGCGGCCCAGGCGGCGGTGCCCGCCAGCGAACCGAACCCCAGTGCCGCAGCGATAAGCGCGATGACTAAAAAGATAATGCCCCAACGAAACATAAGCTTCTCCTTACCATTGTGAAAAAATTCGCTGCCGTCTACCGCCCCGACAACGGGACATCGACGGCAAATCAGTTTCTTTTTTTGGTGGTACACGTCGGGCCGCCTTGACGGCCCGACAGATGCGGCTTGTTGTTACTTGTTACGGGCGCCTGGCGGGATTACTGCTTGACCACCAGGTCGTTTTTCACGCTTTTCACGCCGTCGATAGCCTTGGCGATGCTTTCGGCACGCTCAGACTGCGCCTGCGTTTTCACTTCACCGGAAAGCTGCACCACGCCATCGGTGGTTTCCACTTTCACATTGCGCGACGGCACGATGTCATCGGCCAGCAGCTTGGCTTTCAGCTCGCTGGTGGTGGCGGTGTCGCCGGCATACGATTTGATCGACTGGTTGGCTTCATCTTTCACGTGCAGCTTGTCGCTGACGGTTTTGACGCCTTCCACCTTGCCGGCAACCGCAACCGCATGCTCTGCCTGCGCCTGGCTGCCGACAAACCCGCTCAGGATCACGGTGCCTTTTTCGGTTTTCACCGAAATGTCAGTGCTTTTGATGCTCTTATCGTCCACCAATGCACTTTTAACTTTAGCCGTTATCGCGCTGTCATCCATGTAACCGTCAACTTTTTTCATGGAGCTATCGATTTTGGCACCGGCACTGTCCGCGGCGTTAGACGCCTTGTTGAGCAGACTGTCTTCGGCCAGCGCAGTGCCGCTCACCAAAGCAGAACCCAAAACAACAGCCATCAGCGAGTGTGCAAATTTGGTCTTTTTCATCGATCTCTTCCTTTTGTTGGGGGCCCCAGCGCCAGAGCGCCGGAACCCTTCAGCCGCCTTCACGCGGCCTCTCGGTAAATACTTCATCATCGCTATACGATTAAGCGTTCACGACAGGAATATTGCAACCGCCGTGCCAACTCCATAAACGCCTCAAAAATCAAACAAAAAAAGCGTTGAGTCGGATTTTTAATCAAAAAACTGTCGCCTATTGACGACAGACTAAGTGACACGAAACGGTAAAACAGTCATCTCATTGATATTTAAGGAAACAGACTGTCTCCTATCGGCAACACATCAGAATAACTCACCAAACAATAAGCGTATTACAGTGATTTACTCTCAAGCAATGTGCGGACATCTCGTTAAAGATAGACCATGCGGCGGAAAACGCAGGCCAATCGCGTCTCGCCTGGGCGACATCGATTCGCAGGATAAAATATGAGGAAGATTTATTAATTAGCGGAGTGAGAATACGGGGAATTGGCAGGGCGCACCGGGCGCCCTGCCGATGTATCAGTGTTCGCGGGTCTTGCGGAAGGTCACGTCAGGATAGCGTTCCTGCGTCAGGTTGAGGTTCACCATGGTCGGCGCGATGTAGGACAGGTTGTCCCCGCCGTCCAGCGCCAGGTTGATCTCGTTCTTGCGCTTGAACTCTTCGAACTTCTTCACGTCGTCGCACTCGACCCAGCGCGCGGTCGACACGTTGACCGATTCGTACAGCGCTTCCACGTTGTACTCGCTCTTCAAACGCGCCACCACCACGTCGAACTGCAGCACACCGACCGCGCCGACGATCAGATCGTTGTTGGCGATCGGACGGAACACCTGTACCGCGCCCTCTTCGGACAGCTGCACCAGCCCCTTCAGCAGCTGTTTCTGCTTCAGCGGATCGCGCAGGCGAATGCGGCGGAACAGCTCCGGCGCGAAGTTCGGAATACCGGTGAACTTCATGTCTTCACCCTGGGTGAAGGTATCGCCGATCTGAATGGTGCCGTGGTTGTGCAGGCCGATGATGTCGCCCGGGTAGGCTTCTTCCACGTGCGAACGGTCGCCGGCCATAAAGGTCAGCGCGTCGGAGATCACTACGTCTTTGCCGGTGCGCACCTGGCGCAGCTTCATGCCCTTCTCGTAGCGGCCGGACACCACGCGCATAAAGGCCACGCGGTCGCGGTGTTTCGGATCCATGTTGGCCTGGATCTTGAACACAAAGCCGGTGAATTTCTCTTCCGCCGCCGTCACTTCACGGGTGTCGGTTTTGCGCGGCATCGGCGCCGGCGCCCAGGCCACCAGACCGTCCAGCATATGATCCACGCCGAAGTTACCGAGTGCGGTACCGAAGAACACCGGGGTCAGCTCGCCGCTCAGGAACGCCGCCTGATCGAACTCGTGGGAAGCGCCCTGCACCAACTCCAGCTCATCGCGCAGCTGCGCCGCCAGATCTTCGCCTACGGCGACATCCAGCTCCGGGTTGTTCAGGCCTTTGACGATGCGCACTTCCTGAATGGTGTGGCCTTTACCGGTCTGGTACAGGTAGGTTTCATCCTTGTACAGGTGATAAACGCCTTTAAACAGCTTGCCGCAGCCGATCGGCCAGGTGATAGGCGAACAGGCGATTTTCAGTTCGCGCTCGACTTCGTCCATCACTTCCATCGGATCGCGGATGTCGCGGTCCAGCTTGTTCATGAAGGTCAGGATCGGCGTGTCGCGCAGACGGGTGACTTCCATCAGCTTGCGGGTGCGATCCTCAACGCCCTTGGCGGCGTCGATCACCATCAGACAGCAGTCCACGGCGGTCAGGGTGCGATACGTATCTTCGGAGAAGTCCTCGTGCCCCGGGGTATCCAGCAGGTTGACCAGGCTGTCGCGATACGGGAACTGCATCACCGAGGTGGTGATCGAGATCCCACGCTGCCTTTCCATTTCCATCCAGTCGGATTTGGCGTGCTGGCTGGAGCCGCGGCCTTTTACCGTACCGGCGGTCTGGATCGCCTGTCCGAACAGCAGCACTTTTTCGGTAATGGTGGTTTTACCGGCATCGGGGTGCGAGATGATGGCGAAAGTTCTTCTTTTGGAGACTTCGCGGGCAAATTCACTAGGAGACATGGTTTTCAGGTTCTACGGTTAGTCCGCCCTGCGACATCATCAGAACGCGCCGATCGCGGCGCCGGGCAAAGCGGTGAATAAAAGATAACAGCCGGGCATTTTCGCCGATTTGCCAACCGGTGACAATCAATGCTTTTTCCGGCCGGGCTGATTACCCCAGCGGCAGCGCCATCACGATCGCGTCTTCGCGGCCGTGGGCGCTCGGGTAATAATTGCGGCGCACGGTGACTTCGTTGAAACCAAGATCTTCATACAGCGCGATCGCCGCCTGGTTGGAGGCGCGGACTTCCAGCCACAGCGTAACCACGCCGCGGCTCTCCAACTGTTCGATCAACGCGTTGAGCAGCAGGCGGCCAAAGCCCCGGCGCTGGTGCTGCGGATGAATGGCGATGTTGAACAGCGTGGCTTCGTCCAGCACGATCTGCGTGATGGCGAACCCCGCCATCTCCCCATCGGCGCTCAGCTTCAGGTTAAGGTAGCGATCGCCCTGATTGCTGGCAAAGGTGGTTTCCGTCCAGGGGAAAGCGTGGCTGGCTTGCTCAATGTTGAAGGCCGTGGCCAGGTCGGCCGCCGTCAGGGTAGAAATCGTGTTCATGATGACAAATCTGCTGCCAGAGGGCGCGTTTGGCCCCCGCGTCTTGGGAAAGCTCGGCCAGCGCCGGGCTGTGTAGCTGCGCGCCGGCGACCGCGAGCGGTTCCGTCACGCCCAGCCGCCAACTGTTGCATGCGGTCTCTTCAGGCAGCATCGCCACCTGTTCCGGCGTCAGGCTGTAGGTTTGCGCCGGCGTCAGCCCCAGGCTGCGCAGCACGTCGCAAAACAGCGGATCGTCGGGCGCCGGCTGCGTCTGCGCCACCACCAGCAGGCGCGTCTCGGGCGGCAGACTGACCGCCACTTCGCCCTGCAACACGCCCGGGCGGCGCAATGTCCACTGCGTAATACCCAGTTGTTGTAACAGCCAGTCGCGTTTTGATGCCATGCCGATTCCTACCCGTTGTGGTGCGCCATGCCTGCCATGCGCCGCGCTATGCTAACAAACCCGCGCAGCCCGCGCCAACAAACCCGTCGAACATATCGCCACAAAGCTCTATAATCCCCGGTCTCATTTCCAGGAGCCAATATCTGATGTCTGCATTAACCCCCGCCAGTGAAGTCATGCTGCGCCACAGTGATGAATTTATCGAACGCCGCGTGCTGTTTGCCGGCGACCTGCAGGACAGCCTGCCGGCCCAATTCGAGGCCGCGGACGTGCGCGTCCACACTCAGCAATACCATCACTGGCAGTTACTGAACCGGACGATGGGCGATAACGTGCAGTTCGGTTTGACCGTCGATCCCGCTTTCGTCGCCGACTGCGACACGCTGGTTTACTACTGGCCGAAGAGCAAGCAGGAAGCGCAATTCCAGCTGTGCAACATCCTGGCGCTGCTGCCGGTGGGCGCGGACGTGTTCGTGGTCGGTGAAAACCGCAGCGGCGTGCGCAGCGCCGAGCCAACGCTGGAAGGCCACGTCACGCTGGTGAAAATCGACAGCGCGCGCCGCTGTGGCCTGTATCACGGCCGCCTGGACGCGCAGACCGAGTTCGACCTGAACGACTGGTGGGACAGCTATCAGCTGCACGATCTGGAAGTGAAAACGCTGCCGGGCGTGTTCAGCCGCGACGGTCTGGACGTCGGCAGCTCGCTGCTGCTGTCGACGCTGGAAAAACACATGAAAGGCAAGGTGCTGGACATCGGCTGCGGCGCCGGCGTCATGGCCTCGGTAATGTCCAAGCTGTCGCCGAAAGTCAAATTGACCCTCAGCGACGTCAACGCCGCCGCGGTGGAATCCAGCCGCGCGACGCTGGCCGCCAACGGCATCGAAGGGGAAGTGATCGTCAGCAACGTTTACTCCGACATCACCGGCCGTTTCGACATGATCATCTCCAACCCGCCGTTCCACGACGGGCTGCAGACCAGCCTGACCGCCGCCGAAACTCTGATCCGCGGCGCGGTGAAGCACCTGCCGATCGGTGGCCAACTGCGCATTGTCGCCAACGCCTTCCTGCCATACCCGGACATTCTGGACGCCACCTTCGGCAGCCACGAAGTGCTGGCGCAGAACGGCCGCTTCAAGGTGTACCAGGCGACCGTCGGCCGTCCGCCGCGCGCGCCGAAGAAGAAATAATTCGCCGTTGGCGGAAAACGACAGAGCGCGGCCTGCAGGCCGCGCTTTTTTTTAACCGTTGATGTAGGTCATCGACTCCGCGCCGTAGCGATCGCCGGCCGCCGCGCTCAGCGGGAACACCGCTTCAATCGCCGCCAGCTCAGCCGCGCTCAGCGTTATCTCCGCCGCCGCGACGTTCTCTTCAAGGTAACGACGGCGTTTGGTGCCGGGGATCGGCACGATGTGTTCCCCCTGCGCCAACACCCAGGCCAGCGCCAGCTGCGAAGGCTTGACGCCCTTCTGCGCCGCCAGCTCGCTCACCTTCTCCACCAGCGCCAGATTGCGGCTGAAGTTTTCCCCCTGGAAGCGCGGGTTGCTGCGGCGGAAGTCGTCCTCGGCCAGATCCTCCGGCCGCTGGATAGCGCCGGTGAGGAAACCGCGCCCTAACGGGCTGTAGGGCACAAAGCCGATGCCCAGGCGCTCGCAGGCCGCCAGCACGCCCTGCTCGGCGTCGCGCGTCCACAGCGAATATTCGGTCTGCAGCGCGGTGATCGGATGCACCTTGTGCGCCCGCTCCAGCGTGGCGACCGACGCCTCGCTCAGGCCGATGTGGCGGATCTTGCCTTCGCGGATCAGATCCGCCATCGTGCCCACGACGTCCTCGATCGGCACCTGCGGATCGACCCGGTGCTGATAATAAAGATCGATCTCCTCCACGCCCAAGCGCCGCAGGCTGCCCTCGACGGAGCGCCGGATATACTCGGGCCGGCTGCTGACGCCGCGCGCCGAAGGATCCGCCGGATCGCGCAGAATGCCGAACTTGGTGGCCAGGAACACCTGTTGCCGCTTGCCTTTGATCGCTTCCCCCACCAGCTCTTCGTTGGTGTGCGGGCCATACATGTCGGCGGTGTCGAGCAGCGTGACGCCCAGCTCCAGCGCCCGGTGCAGCGTGGCGATGGCTTCCTGCCGATCGGCGCCGGTGGAGTAGAAGTCGCTCATGCCCATGCATCCCAACCCCAGGGCGGAGACGACGGGACCGTGGGAACCGAGTTTACGTTGTTGCATTGTGCTGCCCTCATGCGGTGAATGGATAACGCAGCAAAGTCTGGTTGTTTACTCGACAAAGATAAATAATGCAGATTGCACATCACTGTTCAAAAATCACCAACAATCCGGAGTGGACATGGATCAGGTTCAAGCCATGCGCATTTTTACCCGCATCGTCGAACTGGGCAGCTTCAGCCGGGCGGCCGAACGCCTGCAGCTGCCGCGCGCCACGGTCAGCAACGCGCTGAAACGGCTGGAACAGCGGCTGGGCGTACGCCTGCTGATCCGCACCACCCGCCAGGTGCAGGTGACCAGCGAAGGCAGTCTCTACTATCAACGCTGCGTGCAGTTGCTGGGCGCGCTGGAGGAGGCGGACACGCTGTTCAGCCACCATAAGCTGCAGCCGTCCGGCAAAGTGCGCATCGATATGCCCCATTCGCTGGCGCGCGAGGTCGTCATTCCGGCGCTGGACGACTTCTACCGGCGCTATCCCGACATCACGCTGGCGCTGGGCGCCAACGACACCCACGTCGATCTGCTGCGCGAAGGCGTGGACTGCGTGCTGCGCGCCTGGGAAACCGAAGACGACAGCCTGGTGGCGCGGCGCATCGCCCAGTTGCCGCAGGTCACCTGCGCTTCCCCCGCTTACCTGCAGGCCCACGGTACGCCGCTCGACATCGATAGCCTGACGCCGCACCGCGCGGTGGGGTATTTTTCGCTGGCCAGCAACCGCGATTACCCGCTGGAGTTTTGCCGCGGCGGCAAGCTGGAACTGCGCGAACTGCCCGCCCGGCTGAGCGTCAGCGGCGCCGACGCCTATATCGCCGGCGCGCGTGCCGGCATGGGATTGATACAGGCGGCGCGCTATTCGCTTGCCCCTTGGCTGGAACAGGGCGAACTGGTGGAAGTGCTGGCGGAAACGCCGCCTCCGCCGATGCCGATTTACATCATGTATCCGCCCGGCCGTTTCCTGGCGCCGCGGGTCAGAGTGTTGATTGATTGGCTGATTTGGCTGTTTGACCAGCAGAAAAGCGGCGATATGGCTGTTTTTCCAGCAAACGCCCGCAAAGCGGGGAAATAACTGTTGACGTGTCCGCCAAAATCTCTAGAATTCGCCTCCGTGGTAACGTTACTCCGGTAATGTTTCTGGTACGCGAAGGTGGCGGAATTGGTAGACGCGCTAGCTTCAGGTGTTAGTGTCCTTACGGACGTGAGGGTTCAAGTCCCTCTCTTCGCACCAAATAACCACATGATTTATATTGCACTCAGCATCGATGCGAAGGTGGCGGAATTGGTAGACGCGCTAGCTTCAGGTGTTAGTGTTCTTACGGACGTGAGGGTTCAAGTCCCTCTCTTCGCACCACGCTGGCGACGTAATATAAATCAAAGCAACAACATCGACTGTGCGAAGGTGGCGGAATTGGTAGACGCGCTAGCTTCAGGTGTTAGTGTCCTTACGGACGTGAGGGTTCAAGTCCCTCTCTTCGCACCAATTGATGATCTCCCCGGCAGTATCCTCGAAAAAATCCCAACGCATTGATGAATCACACGCTTAAGCGTGGTTTTGCCGTTTCCGGCGTTTCACCCGAAGCTGAAGTTCAGACTGACAGCCGCCAGGCCGCCCGCCAGCGCCATACAGGAAGGCAGCAGCAGATAGTGGCGCAGCCGGCTGTTGAACAGCATCACCAGCGTGGCCAACATCGCTATCACGATCAGGGTGCGCAACTGCACCATATCCAGGTCGATCAAGGCCAGCAGCGGCATCAGCGCACAAGGCAGCAAAACGCCCCAGGCGCTGGCCAGGCGATCCCCGAGGCACCAACTGACGCCCCACAGCCCGCACGCGGCAATCATGGCGGTGAGCATGACAACCCCCCTTCAAGTGATAATGATAACCAATATCATATAACACTTTTTTGGCCGCCGCATCATTTTCACTGCGCTGACCAAACCCAGATGACACCAGCATGAAAAAATGATAATTTGACATAAGAAAATTCCTAGTCCTGTTTGCATGATAATAATCACAATCCTCAACCATGCAATTCAAGTGGATATTCGCGCCAAAGGAATGCTTCTCAACCTTAATTATTCGACAGAACGACTTTGCAAAGAGTGACCTCCGTATGAACGCCCGTTCTTATCAGGAATTACTGAACAGCAAGCAGCGCCTGGCATTATTTCTTTTTCTGATAATGAATGCCGCCTCTTCCGTATTTACATTATTGTTCCCTTTTAGGGATACGCCCGCATTTACCCTACCTTTATTATGTATACCGCTATTTTGTCTGGTAGCCGCGCTATTGTCCCTGCAAACGCCACGCAAATACTTGTGCAAACTCAACCTGTTCGCCGGCGTGCTCGGCCTGCTCTGGGCCGCACATATTTACGTTAAAAGTCAATATTGCCTACCGAATAACCAAGATTTTTTATTAATTAGTTTGTTTAGCATCTTTTTTATCAGCGCTATTTCCCTGACGGACAACTTTACCGCCTTTTGTTTACACGCCGTGCCTTCCGCAATGGTGATCCTGGCTTTAGACGGCATGCATAATACCCTGCGGATATTATTCACCACGCTATTACCTATTATCGCTTTCTCCATCCACCACCTGATGTTGAAACGCAGTGAAATCTTTACTCACGCGCTGGTGGCCAACCTGTATAACGAGCGAGATAAATTCAATAATTTGAGCATGATCGATCCTCTGACCGGCCTTTATAACCGGCGCGGGCTGGAGAATAAGATCACGATGCTGCTGGAACCGCAAACCGGCCATCATTACGTGCTGTTGCTGGATATCGACCACTTCAAGGTCTATAACGACAGCTACGGCCACGCCATGGGCGATCGGGCGTTGGTGCAGGTGGCGGTCGCCATCCGCGATGCGGTGCGTTCGCGCGACATCGTGGTGCGTTACGGCGGGGAAGAATTTTTGGTGCTGCTGACCAACGTGCACGAAGGCTACGCGGCGCAACTGGCCGAACGGGTGCGCCAGCGGGTGGCGGAGCTGAACATCCCGCACGGCGCCAGTCCGCAGCACAGCGGCACGCTGACGCTCAGCGCCGGCATCTCCGCGTTGGAAAAACTGGACATCGAATCGGCGATAGGCGCGGCCGACGCCGCGCTCTATCTGGCGAAGCACAGCGGCCGCAACAATATTCAGCTGGCGCAAAACGTCCAGCCCGCTGCCGTTCACTCCTAAGCCGCCGTGGTAACGGCGCGGCGGCTGACATCAACACTTATACGGCTATACGGCGGTGGAACGCAGCCCGTTCAGCAACAGGTTCAAACTGGCCAAGGCTTGTTCCAGCCCCACGTCTTTTTCCGGATGATGGGCGACCCACAGCGCGGCATCCATCAGGCCGCCGTTGATTAAATGCGCCAGCGCTTCCGGCTCGGCGATAGCGATACGCCGCTGCGCCATCAATACCTCCAATGCGCCCGTCATCCAGCTGATGCACGCCAGCTTGCTGGCCCGCAGATATTCAGCTCCCAGCACCGAAGGTGAATCACGCAACAGAATGCGTTGCGCTTGCGGCTCCGTCATCATGATCAGATAACTGCGGCAACGCGCCGCAAAAGCCTCCCAGTCATCCGCAGTACTCGCGGTTATCTCAGCCAGATGCGCATCCATCTCCGCGTCTATCGCCTGCACCACCGCCAGGAACAGCCCCTTTTTATCGCCAAAATGGTGATAGAGCGCGCCGCGCGTCAGGCCGGCCTGGGCGGTGAGATCATCCATCACCGTTTCGGCATACCCCACGTTGCCGAATTGCAGACGGGCCGCCGCCACCAGCTTTTGTCGGGTTTCTTCAATCATTTCGGTACGCGCTTTACGTGCCATGGGTTCACTCCCGCCTCGTTATTGATGACGTTATAATTGACATACGCTATGTATGTCAATTAACGTAACATACGTGGCGTATGTCAATGATGGACATTGAGCGAATACCGAGCCGCAACATTCCGGAGCCCATTTTATGGCAAATCCTTATTTCAAACTGTTCACCGCCCCGGGCAGCAAGGCGTTTTCCTCTGCCGGGCTAATCGCGCGCCTGCCGGTCTCGATGACCGGCATCGGCATCATTACCATGCTCTCGCAGGTACGCGGCTCCTATTGGTTAGCGGGCGCGGTGGCGGCGACGTTCGCCTTTTCCATGGCGCTGCTCGCGCCGCAGATCGCGCGCGCAGCGGATCGCTTCGGCCAACGCCGAGTGCTGCCGTATGCCACCGGGACCAGCGCGATCGCCCTCTTGCTGCTGCTGATTTGCACTCGCTGCCAGGCACCGGATTGGGCGCTGTTCGTCTTCGCCGCGCTCGCGGGCGGCATGCCCAGCATCTCCGCGATGGTCAGAGCTCGCTGGAGCGAAATTTATCGCGGCACGCCGCAGCTGCACACGGCATTTTCATTCGAGTCGGTGTTGGACGAAGTCGCCTTTATCATCGGCCCGCCGATCGCCGTGGGGCTCAGCGTTTCACTTTTCCCAGAAGCCGGCCCTCTGGTGGCCGCGCTGCTTCTGGTGGCGGGCGTCACGGCATTCGCCTTGCAAAAAAGCACACAGCCCCCGGTTTACACCCGCAACAGCGAGCGGCAGCGCGCCATCCTGGCTATGCCGTCAATGCAAATTCTGGTGCTGGCGCTGATCGCCCTGGGCACCATTGTCGGCACCGTGGACGTCATCAGCGTGGCCTTCGCCGAGCAGCAAGGCCAGCCGGCCGCCGCCAGCATCGTGCTGTCGGTTTACGCGTTTGGCTCCTGCCTCGCCGGGCTGATTTTCGGCGCAATGAAGATCCCCGTCCCCTTGCCCCGCCTGTTCTTATACGCGGCGTTCGCCACCGCATTCACTACCCTGCCGCTGCTGTGGGTGCACCATGTCTTGACGCTGGCGGCGGCGATGTTTGTCGCCGGACTGTTTTTCGCGCCGACCATGATCATTGCCATGGGGCTGGTTGAAAACATCGTGCCCCCCGCCAGGCTGACGGAGGGATTGACCTGGATGGTCACCGGTCTGGGGATAGGCGTGGCGTTCGGCGCAGCCCTGGCGGGCCTGGCGATCGACGCTGCGGGGATAACGGCCGGCCTTGGCGTCACGCTCACGGCCGGCCTGGTCGTACTGCTGGTGGCGGCCGGCGGCTATCGCCTAATGCGGCGAACGCTGGCCTTGAAAGCGGCGTGAACCGCCTGCGCTAAACGGTTTCCCAAATCGCCTTGCCCTGCCAGCGCCGTTCGATCGCCACCAGAAACAGTTTCACTTTGGGGGAGAGATGGCGTCGGCTGGGATAGACGGCGCAGATCGGCGGCCCCGGGCGACAATAGCGTTCCAGCACCGGCACCAGCGTGCCGGCCGCCATCTGTTCACCGACCAGAAACGCCCCTACCTGACACAGACCTGCCCCGGCGACGGCCGCATCCCGCAATGCCTCGACGTTGTTGAAACGCATCCGGCCGCGCACCGGCTGTTCGTGCAGTTGGCCGTTAACCCGATAGCGCCAGGGCGCCGGCAATCCCTGGTGGCTGAAGACCAGCGTCTCGTGATCGCCCAGCGCCTCCGGTGTCGCAGGCGTGCCGTAGCGCGCCAGATAGTCCGGCGCCGCGCAGGTGATCAGGCGGTGCGGCGCGAGCACCCGCCGCACCAGCCGACTGTCGTCGCTGCCGCCGACGCGGATCGCCACGTCGATACCGTCGCGCACCAAATCGCTGTAATCGTCGGAGAAGCTGACGTCGGCGTCCACCTCCGGCCACTGCGCCAAAAATTCCCGCAGAATCGGCAAAATATGCAACCGCCCCAACGAGACCGGCACATCCAGCCGCAGCCGCCCGCGCGGGGTTTGCCGCCGCGTATTGAGCGCCGTTTCCGCCTCTTCGGCCTGCGACAGGATGCGCTGCGCATATTCGTAAAACACCGCGCCGTCTTCGGTCAGGCTGACGCTGCGCGTGGTGCGCTGCAGCAGCCGGGTCGCCAATCGCGCCTCCAATCGGTTCACGCATTTGCCCGCCGCCGATCGGGAGATGCCCAGTCTCTCGGCCGCCAGCGTGAAGCTGCAGGCGTCGGCGACGCGAATGAATACCAGCAGGTCGGTCAGGTTATCCAACGGCATAGACGGTAAATTAGCCACGCTTTGTCCCCAATGTTGCGCATTCAGGCCAGTTTATCAGCCATTTTGGCGCGGATACACTGGGGTTCGTCATCTGTTGGGAGAGTCATTATGAGTGCCTTACACGCCGACGGCGGCGCAAAAGCGTGGCTGGCGACCTTCGCGGTCGGCCTGTCCACCTTTACCGTCGTCACCGCAGAAATGCTGCCTGTCGGGCTGCTGACCCCGATCGTCAGCACCCTGAACGCATCGATCGGCCGCGCCGGGCTGCTGATTTCCCTGCCGGCCCTGTTCGCCGCGCTGTTCGCCCCGCTGGTGGTGCTGGGCGCCCGGCGCACAGACCGCCGCAACCTGCTGGCGGGCTTTCTGCTGCTGCTGATCGCCGCTAACCTGCTGGCCGCCGCCGCCACCTCCCTGGCGCTGCTGTTCGCTGCGCGCATCCTGCTGGGTTTTTGCATCGGCGGTATCTGGGCCATCGCCGGCGGGCTGGCGGAACGCCTGGTG
Organism: Serratia sp. CY55921; assembly: GCF_052167655.1. Classification (NCBI taxonomy): domain Bacteria; kingdom Pseudomonadati; phylum Pseudomonadota; class Gammaproteobacteria; order Enterobacterales; family Yersiniaceae; genus Serratia; species Serratia sp. CY55921. The sequence continues at coordinate 268,679 of NZ_JBJNMU010000002.1, forward strand.
CCGCCGGCCTCCGTCGGATTGGCGCTGTCCATCATCTTCGGTGGCGTAGCGGCGGCCTCGGTGTTCGGGGTGCCGCTCGGGGTATTCCTCGGCGAAGCGCTGGGCTGGCGCATGGCGTTTCTGGCGGTCGCCGTTCTGGCGGCGCTGACCCTGCTCCTGCTGGTGTGCGTGCTGCCGCCGCTGCCGGTCACGCAGGCGATCGGCTGGCGGTCGTTCACCGCGCAACGCGCGAATCGCCGGCTGCTGACCGGGCTGCTGCTGACGTTTCTGCTGGTCGCCGGTCACTTTATGGCTTACACCTTTGTCCGTCCGCTGCTGCAGACGGTCTCCGGCATCGAGAGCCGCTGGGTGGGGCCGCTGCTGTTCGCCTACGGCATCGCCGGCCTCGTCGGGAATTTTATCGCCGGCCAGGCCGCCGCCAAACGGCTGCGCCGCACCCTGGCGCTGATCGCCCTCGGGCTGGCGCTCGCCGTCCTGCTGCTGCCGCTGCTGGGCCACACGCCGCTGAGCGGCGGCGCCTTCCTGCTGCTGTGGGGCATCGCCTACGGCGGCGTTTCCGTTGCGTTGATGGCGTGGATGCTCAAGGCGGCGCCCGATGCGGCCGAGGTCGCCTCTTCACTGTATATCGCGCTGTTTAACCTGGCGATCTCCTGCGGTTCGCTGGTGGGCGGGCTGGTGGTGGATGCCGGCGGCCTGACGATAAACGGCGCGCTGTCCGGCCTGGTGCTGCTGCTGGCGTTGGCCATCCTGATGGGGACCCGGCGGCAGATGCCGAAAACGGCGGCGAAAGCCGATTCGCCGCCGGGGTGAATCAGGCGCGGCGCTGCCGCAGGCCGTAAACCAGCACCACCGCGAAGCACAGCAGCGGCAGCAGATAAGAGAGCGCGGTGCTGTAACGGTCGGCCAGCGCCCCCATAAAGTAAGGCATGATGGCGCCGCCGACGATCGCCATGATCATGAACGAGCTGGCACGCTTGGTGTGCTTGCCCAGATTTTTCACCCCCAGGGCGAAAATGGTCGGGAACATGATCGACATAAAGAAGAACACCGCGATCAGCGCCACCACCGAGATACCGTCTACGCTCAGCATTACCACGCCGCACAGCGCGATGTTGATCAGCGCATAGACCGCCAGCAGCGTCGCCGGTTTGACCCGTCCCATCAGCCAGGTGCTGAAGAAACGTCCGACCATAAAGCAGATCATGGCGATCGACAGCAGGTAAGAGGCGCTCTGGTTAGACACCTCGCGCCAGTGCTCGGTGGCGTAGTTGATGAAGAACGCCCCCACGCCCACCTGCGCCGCCACGTAGAAAAACTGCGTGATGACCCCGCCGACGAAATGCGGATGCTGCCACAACCCCTGCGCTATCACGCCGTGCACCGGTTTTTCCTCTTCGCGGATCGCCGGCAGCCGGGTGCGGCTGAACAACAACGCGATCAGCAGCACCAGCGCGGCGATCGCCACATAGGTCATCTTCACCGCGCTCTGATCGCCGCCGCCGACGGACTGGCCGGCGGAGAAGAACAGCGTGCCGCCGATCAGCGGGCCGATAAACTGCCCGAGGCCGTTGAACGACTGCGCCAGGTTGAGCCGCCGTTCGGCGCCCTGCGCGTCGCCCAGCACCGTGGCGTACGGGTTGGCCGCCGTTTCCAGGCAGCCCAGGCCGCTGGCGATGACGAACAGCGCGAACAGGAAGACGCCGAAGCTGTTGGCCGACGCCGCCGGCACGAACAGCAGCGCGCCCAGTGCGTACAGGCACAGCCCGACCAGAATGCCCGCCTTATAGCCCTTGCGATCCATGAAATAACCGGCGGGCAGCGCCACCAGGAAATAGGCGCCGAAGTACGCCGCCTGCAGCAGCCCCGACTGCGCCTTGGTGACGTGCAGCGTCTCCTGAAAATGTTTGTTCAATACGTCCAGCAGGCCATAGGACAGCCCCCACATGAAGAACAGGCTGGTGACCAGGATAAAGGCCCAGCGCAGATTGGCGGTCACGGGGACGCCCGGCTGCGCGGAGGCCGCACTTTTATCAGCAAGCATGGTGATACCCTCGTATCGTCTGGCGATGATGATGTTGGCGTTATTGCTGTTGCAGAGAGAAAATCCGCGCCATTTCCACCCATTTTTCGCCCTGCGGCGTCCAGGGGGTGGCGGCCTGGTAGTGCCACATCAGCGCTTCCCATCGCTGTACTTCGGGGTTGTTCAGGCTGGCGGCGTCAAAACGCGCGGCGTCGAAATCGGCGCTGACCTCCACGATCATGAACAGCCGGGTGCCCAACCGGTAAATCTCCATGTCCAGAATGCCGTGCTCGCGCAAATGCGCGGCGATGCCCGGCCAAATGCGCTGATGATGCTGCTGGTACTCCGCAATCAGCGCCGGTGAGTCAATCAGATCGAGCGCCTGGCAGAAACGGCGCCGCCCTGCCGCCGCGCTGCTCACGTCAGCGCCCGATCGAGATGCAGGTAGCCGCCGTCCACCGACAGCCACTGTCCGGTGGTGTGTGATGACCGCGACGACAGCAGAAACGCCACGGTATCGGCGATCTCCTGCGGCGTGGTCATGCGCTGCCCGAGCGGAATGCGCGCGGTGATCTTCTCCATCTGCCGCTGCGGGTCGGCGAAGGTGTTGAGCCAGCGCTGGTACTGCGGGGTAATCACCTCCGCCGGCACCACCGCGTTCACCCGCACCCCATCATGGCGCAGCGACACCGCCCATTCGCGCGTCAGCGCCAGCACCGCGCCCTTGGCGGCGGTGTAGCCGCTGGTGCCGCCCTGGCCGCTGAGCGCAGTCTTGGAGGCGATGTTGACGATGACGCCCCGGCTCTCCCGCAGCGCCGCCTGGCACAGGTGCGCCATCAGGTAGTAGTGCACCAGGTTCTTTTCCAGCGAGCCGACGAACGCTTCACGCCCCGCCTCCAGCCCGACGCCGTCGTTGACCCCGGCGTTGTTCACCAGCCCGTCAATGCGGCCGAAGGTCGCCAGCGTCTGGCTGACCGCCCGGCGGCAGGCCACCTCGTCGCACAATTCGGTGAGGATCACCTCGGTGCGCGGCTGCAGCCGCTGCAAATCGGCCAGCAGCGCCGCCTCCGGCGCGGCGTTGGTGACCAGCACCGGGATCGCCCCCTCTTCGGCCAGCACATGAGCAATCGCCGCGCCGATGCCGGCACCGCCGCCGGTGACCAGCACCACCTTATCTTGCAGATACAGATCCATAACCAGACTCCGTTAACCCGTAAATTCTCCAGGCGGTGTCGCCCCAAATCGCCGCCTGCTCGGCGGCCCCCAGCGTCGACAGCGCCCGTTCACACAGTTGCACCACCTGGCGGTAGTCGCCGGCCAGCAGGCACACCGGCCAGTCGGAGCCGAACATCAGCCGCTGCGGGCCGAACGCCTCCAGCGCGGCGTCGAAGAACGGCAGCAGTTCTTCCGCGCGCCACCGGCCACCCGGCGCCTCGGTGATCAGCCCCGACAGCTTGCAGGCCACGTGCGGCAGCGCCGCCAACGGCCGGATTTGCTGCGCCCAGTGCCGCGCGCCGCGCATGATGTCCGGCTTGCCGAAGTGATCCAGCACCAGCCAGTGTTGGTCGTGGCGGCCGGCAAACGCCGCCGCGGCCGCCAGATCCCGGTGCGTCACCAGGATCTCGTACACATACCCGGCGCGCTGCAGCGTTTGCATGCCGCGATCCACCTCCGGCCGCGCCAGCCAGGCCGCCGGATCCGCTTCGTCCTGCACCTGATGACGCACCCCGCGCAGCGCGCTGTAAGGCCGCCAGGCCTCCAGACGCTGCGCCAGCTGTGGCGCGGCGATATCCAACCAGCCCACCACGCCGCATACGCCCTCGCTCTGCTCAGCCAGCGCCAGCAGGGCCAGCGTCTCGTCCTCGCTGGGGCGCGCCTGCACCGCCAGCGCGCCGTCGAAGCCGTGTTCCTGCAACAGCGGCCGCAGCCGGGGCGGATCGAAATCCTGTCGCAGCACGCGCATCCGCTCGTCGATCCACGGGTAGTGCTGCGGGTGGTAGCGCCAGTAGTGCTGGTGAGCGTCGATGCGCGGCATGCGATCCTCCCGCCTCACCCGCGGAACCGATACTGCTCGATCGACGACGGATGCATCTCGATCGAGTAACCGGGACGGCTCGGCGGCATGTAGGCCGCGCCCTTGATCACACAGGGATCGACAAAGTGTTCATGCAAATGATCGACGTACTCGATCACCCGGCCTTCGTGGGTGCCGGCGATGCACAGGTAGTCGATCATCGACAGGTGCTGCACGTATTCGCACAGCCCGACGCCGCCAGCGTGCGGGCAGACCGGCAGCTGGTATTTGGCCGCCATCAGCATCACCGCCAGCACTTCGTTGACGCCGCCGAGACGGCAGGCGTCGATCTGCACCACGTCCACCGCGCCGCGCATGATGAACTGCTTGAACATGATGCGGTTCTGGCACATCTCACCGGTGGCCACCTTGACCGGCGCCACCCCTTCGCGGATGCGGCGATGCCCCTCCACGTCATCCGGGCTGGTCGGTTCTTCGATAAACCAGGGGTTGGCGAACGCCAGATGTTTCACCCACGGAATGGCTTCGCCCACCTCCCACACCTGGTTGGCGTCGATCATCAGCCGGCGATCCGGGCCGATCACCTCACGGGCGATGCGCACCCGGCGAATGTCGTCTTCCAGATCGCGCCCGACCTTCAGCTTCAGGTAGGAGAAACCGGCGTCGACCGCTTCCTGGCACAGGCGGCGCAGCTTGTCATCCGGGTAACCCAGCCAGCCGGCGGAGGTGGTGTAACAGGGGTACCCTTCCTGCAGCAGCCGCTCCAGGCGCCGTTCTTTGCCCTCGGCCCGCTGTTTCAGCAGCGCCAGCGCTTCCTGCGGCGTGATGCAGTCGGTGATGTAACGGAAGTCGATGCAGCGCACCAGTTCCTCCGGCGTCATCTCCGCCACCAGCCGCCATACCGGCTTGCCGACCGATTTGGCCCACAGATCCCACACCGCGTTGACCACCGCGCCGGTCGCCAGGTGAATAGCGCCTTTGTCCGGCCCAATCCAGCGCAGCTGGCTGTCGCTGGTGAAGCGCCGCCAGAAGGCGCCCATGTCGGCGGCGATCGTCTCCAGTTGCTCACCGACGATCTGATGTTCCAGCGCGCGGATCGCCGCACAACAGATCTCGTTGCCGCGGCCGATGGTGAACGTCAGTCCGTGGCCGCTGAGATCCGCGCGATCGGTCTCCAGGATCACGTAGGCGGCGGAATAGTCGGGATCCGGATTCATGGCGTCGGATCCGTCCAGCCCCAACGAGGTGGGGAAACGAATGTCTTCAACCCGCAGTGCGGTAATGGTGGTCATGGCGGCGCTCCCGGTTAAGCCTGTACGGTTTGCTGGCGCTGTTCGCCCAGCCCTTCGATGCCCAGACGCATCGTCTGGCCCGCCCGCAGATAGACGGGCTGCGGTTTCTGCCCCATGCCGACGCCCGGCGGCGTGCCGGTGGAGATCACGTCGCCCGGCTGCAGGCTCATAAAGCGGCTGAGGTAGCTGACGATTTGCGGAATGCGGAAGATCATGGTGCTGGTGTTGCCGTCCTGATAGCGCTTGCCGTCCACCTCCAGCCACAGGTTCAGGTTGTGCGGATCGGCGATTTCGTCGGCGGTCACCAGCCAGGGGCCGATCGGCCCGAAGGTGTCGCAGCCTTTGCCCTTGTCCCAGGTGCCGCCGCGCTCAATTTGATACTCGCGTTCGGAGACGTCGTTGATCACGCAGTAGCCGGCGACGTGGCGCATCGCGTCCGCTTCGCTGATGTAGCGCCCGCCCTGGCCGATCACCACGCCCAGCTCCACTTCCCAGTCGGTTTTCTGCGAGCCGCGCGGGATCTCCACCCGGTCGTAGGGGCCGACCACCGCGCTGGTCCATTTGTTGAACACCACCGGTTCTTCAGGAATGGCCGCGCCGGTTTCCGCCGCGTGATCGGCGTAGTTCAGACCGATGCAGATGAACTTGCCGATGCCGCCGACGCAGGCGCCGAGGCGCGGCTGCCCCTCGACCAGCGGCAACGCGGCGCTGTCCAGCGCGCGCAGTTTGGCGAGCGACGCCGGCGATAACGCGGCGCCGCCCACGTCGGCGATATGCTGCGACAGATCGCGCAGGCGGCCCTGCGCATCCAACATGCCGGGGCGCTCTTGCCCGGGTTCCCCATAACGTAAAAGTTTCATGCGTTCCTCTCTCAAAAATGGCGGCTCAGTTGCTCCAGCCGCCGTCGATGATCTGCACCGTGCCGGTGGTGTACGAACTGGCGTCGGAGGCCAGATACAGCGCCAACTGGGCAATTTCCTCGGTGGTGCCGATGCGCCCGATCGGCTGGCGGGCAACGAACGCCTGATACACCTCTTGCTCGCTACGCCCCTGCTCGCGCGCCTGCTCGGCGATGCGCTGGCGCAGCGACGGCGATTCCACCGTGCCGGGGCAGATGGCGTTGCAGCGGATGCCCTGGGTGACGTAATCCGCCGCCACCGAGCGCGTCAGGCCAATCACCGCCGCCTTGCTGGCGCCGTAGGCGAAGCGGTTAGGCACCCCTTTCACGCTCGAGGCCACCGAGGACATGTTGATGATCGAGCCTTTGCCGCGCGCCAACATGCCCGGCAGGAAGGCGCGGATCATGCGGAACATCGCGGTCACGTTGAGATCGAGCGCGAACGCCCACTGATCCTCGCTGCAATCGAGGATCGATCCGCTGTGCACCACGCCGGCGCAGTTGAACAACACGTCGATCGGGCCGATCGCTTCCGCCGCCGCCGCAATGGCGGCCGGATCGGTGACGTTCAGCGCCAGCGCGCGGATCCCGGCGCAGCCCTGCAGGCGCTCGAGGTTGATGTCGCTGGCGATCACGTCGGCGCCGGCGGCGGCGAACAGCCTGGCGGTGGTGAATCCGATCCCTTGCCCGGCGGCGGTGATCAGTACGCGTTTCCCGGTTAAATCCATCTTGACTCCTCGGCCTAAAGGTCTAATGGTCAGGCCAATAAAGGCGGTTAAAGGTCAGGCCTCTAACATGACAAAAGACGCTTTACGCGTTATCGTTGGGGGAAGAAGTTAATAAAAACAGCCTTGAAACCGCATTTCGATTAACCTTTTTTTTACACTTGAATAACGATTACTCAAGCGCCTTGTCGCATAATTGTGCGCCAAATCACTGAACGCCGAATCGTCAAAGGTCAAAAATGCCGATTACCCGACTGGAAAACCCAAGGATTTACAGACAGATAGCTGACCAGCTCAAACGTCTTATCGAGAACAACGAATTTCCGCCGGGCAGCCGCCTGCCCTCGGAGCGCGATCTTGCCCAGCAGTTGCAGGTCAGCCGCGCGTCGGTGCGCGAGGCGCTGATCGCGTTGGAAGTGATCGGCCTGGTGGACGTCAAGGTGGGCAACGGGGTGATCGTGCGTTCGCAAACGCCGCCGCCGGCGTCGCAGGAATCGGTGATGGTCCAGGCCGGCCGCAACCAGTGGGCGGAGATCGACGACGAACTGAATATCGAGCTGGATTTCAACGCCGAGCTGCCGCCGTTTTCACTGCTGCAAACCCGCCTGCTGATCGAACCGGAGACCGCCGCGCTGGCCGCGCGCCACGCCACCGACGAGGAGCTGGCGGGCATCCGCGCCGCCTATGAGCAGAACTGCCGCGATAACCGCGCCGTCTCCGCCACCCACCCCGGCGATCGGCTGTTCCACATCCGCATCGCCCAGGCCAGCGGCAACCCGGCCTATGCGTTCATCATCGGGCACCTGCTCGGCCACCGCTACGGCAGCATGTTCCGCGTGCTGCAGCGCCACTATACGCCGGACGACATGCCGCACCGCTCCGAGCTGGAACACCGGGCGATCCTGGCGGCGATCGAAGCGCGCGATGTGCGCGGCGCCCGCAAGGCGATGAAGGCGCACCTGGACGAAGTGATCGCCATTTTCGCCCGCGCGCAGTAAGCCGCCGGCGGTTAAAAAATTTTATCGCCACCGCTCTTTTTTCTACATGCAGCGGGGGGGCGGGCGCATTACACTGGGCGACGAATAACGCCCTTTCCCGCTGCATTGTTAAATGGATAACGACCGTTGAAGAACTCTGTCTCCGCTTTATTGCTGGCGCTGGGCCTGTGCGCCGCGCCGCTGGCCGTGCAGGCCGCGCCCCCGCAGCTGGCTTCGCAAATCGTCGACCAGTATGCCGAACATATTTTCTACAACAGCGGCGCCACCGGCATGGCGCTGGTGGTGATCGACGGTAATCAGGTGGTTAACCGCAGCTTCGGCGACACCAAGCCCGGCAACAACCTGCGCCCGCGCCCGGATTCGCTGATCCGCATCGCCTCGATCACCAAGCTGATGACCAGTGAAGTGATGGTGAAAATGGCGGCGGCAGGCCAGGTCAAGCTGACCGACCCGCTGCGCAAGTACGCTCCCAAGGGCGCCTATGTGCCGTCTTACAACGCCGGCCAGCCGATCACCTTATTGAACCTGGCGACCCACACCAGCGCGCTGCCGCGCGAGCAGCCGGGCAAAAAGCCGCCGAAAACGCCGGTGTTCACCTGGCCGACCAAGGCTCAGCGCTGGCAATGGCTGGCGCATGCCAACGTCACGGTGCCGCCGGGCGTACGCGCCGCGTATTCCAACCTGGCGTACGATCTACTGGCCGACGCGCTGTCGCGCGCCGCGGGCAAGCCTTACAGCGCGCTGCTGAAAGAGAAAATCACCGCGCCGCTCGGCATGGTCGACACCACGTTGACGCCGAGCCCCGAACAGTGCTCGCGCCTGATGGTGGCGGCGGCCGGCCCGAGCGCCTGTCGCGACACCACCGCCGCGGCCGGCAGCGGCGGCGTCTACTCCACCCCGCGCGACATGCAGCGCTGGATGCAGCAGTTCCTCTCCTCCAGCGCCAGCGGCCCGCGCAAAGCCACCGCCGCCAGCGAGCAAACCATGTACTTCCAGCGCCACGATCTGGTGTCGCTGAAGGGCATGGACGTGCCGGGACAAGCGGATGCATTGGGATTGGGCTGGGTGTATATGGCGCCGAAGGACGGGCTGCCGGGCATCATTCAGAAGACCGGCGGCGGCGGCGGATTCATCACCTACATGGCGATGATCCCGGCGAAAAACGTCGGGGTGTTCGTGGTGGTGACCCGTTCGGAGCTGAGCAAGTTCACCAACATGAGCGATCCGGTCAACCGACTGGTGAGCGATCTGGCGGCCAACAAGAGTTGAGATGGGGGGCGCAGCTGGCTGCGCCCCCAGGCGTCAGGCCGGCACCGCCATCTGATGAATCACCGGATGGAAGTTACGCTTGAAGTAGATCAGGCCGTTGCCCGCTTCGCTCAGCGCGATCTGCTTGATCTGCACCAGGTACATCTGGTGGGTGCCGATGCTCTGGATCTGCTCGATCTCCCCTTCCAGGCTGGCCAGGGTATTGCGCAGCACCGGCTGCCCCAGCGCGCCGAGCTGCCACTCTTCCAGCCGGAAACGATCTTCCATGCTGACGCCGGTCATGCCGGCGAAGTGGCGCGCCATCAGCTCCTGCTCGTGGTTAAGCACGTTGACGCACAGCCTGCGGTTTTCCTGAAACACCGGGTTCATCGCGCTGTTGCGGTTGATGCACACCAGCAGCGTCGGCGGCGTATCGGTCACCGAACACACCGCCGTGGCGGTGATGCCGCAGCGCCCCGCCGGGCCGTCGGTGGTGACGATATTCACCGCCGCCGACAGGCTGGCCATGGCGTCGCGAAAGCGCAGCCGCTGTTCATTTTCCTGAGACATACAACCTCCTCCTGAATTACTTCAGCAGATTATCCAACTGATTAATATCGTCATTGTTCCGCAGGTGCGGCACCTTCCAGCCGTGCTGATCGTAATCGGCCAGGCACTTGTCGACCATCTGCATCATGCGATCCATGTTGCCGGATCCCTGCGCGTGGCGCAGGCACTGCAGGCGGATCTCATCCTGGCTACCGGCGTAGTTGATCTCATACAGCTCGTGGCGCCCGCCGAACTCGCTGCCGATCGCATCCCACATCAGTTTGAGGATCTTGATGCGCTCGACGTGATCCATGCCGTCCGATCCGCGCACGTAGCGCGCCAGGTACTTGTCGATCTCCGGGTTGTTCATGTCGCGCACGCTGGACGGCAGGTAGATCAGGCCGCTGGTGACGTTCTTTTCGATGATGTGTTTCACCTTGGTGTAGGCCATCGGCGCCATCACGCGATAGGTTTGCAGCGCGGCGGAATCCGGCAGGTAGGCGCCGTTTTCCCATTGCGTGGCTTCGGCGCACATCGCGTCGCTCAGCGACCAGAACAGGTTGCGCCAGGCCACCACTTCGCCCAGATCGGCCTGCACGCCACGGAACTCCAGCACGCCGGTGCACGAGAGGCTCTTTTGCAGCAGCGCGGTGATGAAATCCATCTTCACCGCCAGACGCACGCAGGCCTGCAGCGGGAACAGCCGGGCGAAACCGCCCTGGGTGCTCCAGCGGCGGCAGCGGTCGAAATCGCGGTAGATCAGCACGTTTTCCCACGGGATCAGCACATGATCCATGATCAGGATCGCGTCGTTCTCGTCGAAGCGGCTGGTCAGCGGGTAGTCGAACGGCGAACCGGTCGCGCCGGCCACCAGCTCGTAGGAGGCGCGCGAAATCAGCTTCACCCCTTCGGCGTCCATCGGCGCCACGAACATCAGCGCAAAGTCCGGATTATCGCCCATCACCTGCGCCGAACCGAAGCCGATGAAGTTGTAGTGGGTCAACGCCGAGTTGGTAGCCACCACTTTGGCGCCGCTGACGATGATGCCGGCGTCGGTTTCTTTCTCCACCTGAATGTAGACGTCCTTCACCTCGTTGACCGGCTTATGACGATCGATCGGCGGGTTGACGATAGCGTGGTTGAAATAGAGCCCGGTTTCCTGAATGCGTTTGTACCAGTGGCGCGCGTTGTCGGCGAACTGGCCGTAGAACTCCGGATAAGCGCCCAGCGCGCAGCCGAAGGCCGCCTTATAATCCGGCGTGCGCCCCATCCAGCCGTAGCTTTGGCGCGACCAGTCGGCGATGGCGTCGCGCTGCTGGCGCATCTCTTCCGGGCTGCGGGCATAGCGGAAGAACTTGTGGGTGTAGCCGCCGTTGCCGGTGTCGGTATTCCAGCACAGGCGATCCTGGCTGGCCGGATCGTGCAGCGCGTCGTACAGCTGGCCGACCGAGGCCGCCGCATTGCGGAACGCCGGGTGGGTGGTGACGTCTTTTACGCGTTCGCCGTAAATGTAGATTTCGCGGCTGTCCTGCAAACTTTTCAGGTACTCGGCGCCGGTGAACGGACGCTTGCTGTCGGCACGAAAGTCTTCTGGTTTCATCGGGTCTTCCTCGTAATCGGCATTTTTCAGGCCGTGGAGCCGGCCATTTGTTAAAATAATGTTTTCTTTTGGTTGCTTAATTGAAGCTGCCAAAGCCGGTTTCGAGAAGAGACTTTTGCGGCAATCGCCGGTACTTTTCAGGTCAGTTTGCCGCTTTCGCGGCAAACTGTGATCGCGGTTACGAAAGGGCGTGTTGCGCCGCGCGGTAGGTTGAAGGGGAACAGCCTTCCAGCCGATTGAAAAAACGGGCGAAATAGGCCGGATCCTTGAAGCCGAGGCTGTAGGCGGTTTCATGCACCGTGCAGGCGCTGAACAGCAGCATGCGCTTGGCCTCGCGCAGCAATCGATCGAAGATCAGCCGCTTGGGCGGCCGGTTGGCGAAGCGCCGACACAGGTCGTTGAGCCGCGATTCGGTCACGCCCAACGCCTGCGCATACTCCGGCACCGGCAGATGCTCGCGGAAACGCTCGTCCACCATCTTGTTGAAGCGTTGAAACAGCTGCAGTTCGCCGCGCACGCCGCTGTTGGCGCTGTCTTCCAGCGCGGTGTTGCGCAGCAGCAACGTGAACACCGCCTGCGCCAACAGCGCCAGCGTCTGTTCGCGCCCGGCCAGGTTCTGCGCGAACTCGCGGCGGATCAGCGCCCAATAATGGCTGAGCGCCGTCAGCTCCTGCGGCGCATCGGCCAGCGACAGGCAGATGCCCGGCATGTCCAGCGCCAGATTGCTGCCGGGATACAGGCGCTCCAGCAGCGGCCAAATCAGCTCCTGACGCACCGTCAGCACATGGCCGTCGCTGTCCGGTTCGGTGAAGAACGCATGCGGCACCGACGGCGGCGTGAGGATGAACAGCGGCGCCTGCACCGAATAGTGCTGATCGTCGAGCTGCAGCTCTATCTTGCCGGTCTCCAGAAAATGCACCTGGAAGAAGCAGTCGTGCCAGTGCACCTGCATGTCGCGGCCGAAGAACGCCGCCAGCCCGGCGAAGGTTTCGTAGTGCACCTCGTCGGCGGCGTAGCGCGCGTCATACTCTTTGCAAATATCGATGTTGGCGATAAAACCGGTACTTTTCCGCACCTCATTACCTCCTGCAATCCTGCCTATCTGCGTATCAAGGCGTCGCTCTCGGGCGCGAATCCTTCATCGGGATGCGCCACACCAGCACGGCGCCGACGATCAACAGCGCCGAGACGAAATACAGCCCGGAGTTGAAGCTGCCGGTCATGTCCTTGAACCAGCCGATCAACAGCGGGCTGAGCGCCGATCCGATATTGCCGGTGGCGTTGATCACGGCGATCCCCACCGCCCGCGCTTCCAGGCTGATCGACTGATCCGGCGTGGTCCAGAAGATCGCCATGGCGGTAAAGGAACCGACCGACGCCATCACGATCCCCAGCAGTTGGATCAGGCTGTGATCGGTGGCGGAAGCCAATAGCCAGCCGGCAGCGGCGAACAGATACGGCAGCGCGGTGTGATGCTTACGCTCCTGCAGCCTGTCGGATCGTTTGCTCCACCACACCATGCCGGCGATGGTGCAGATCTGCGGGATCGCCGCCAGAATGCCGATCGTCACGTTGCTGCTGCCCTGGTTGAAGCTCTGCAGGATCTGCGGCGTCCAGATGTTGATCGCGCTCAGGGTGTTGGTCAGACAGAAATAGGCCAGCGTGTACATCAGCACGATCGGCGTGAAGATCTCGCGCCACAGGCTGCGCTGCTGCAGCGCGCGGTGGCTGCTCGGCCCGTTGGGTTGCACCAGCTGCAGCTTGTCGGCCTCCATCATCGCCTTCAGGCTGGCTTTTTCCTCGTCGGTCAGCCACTTGGCCTTGGCCGGGGTGTCGTCGAGGTAGAACCACACCACCACGCCCAGCAACACCGACGGGATCCCTTCCAGCAGGAACAGCCACTGCCAGCCCTTCAGGTTCATCACCCCGTCCAGCGCCAGAATATAGCCGGAGACCAGCGAACCGATCGCCATGGTCACCGGCATGGCGATCATGAACAAGGCGTTGGCCCGGGCGCGGTAAAACGCCGGGAACCAGTAGGTGAGGTACACCAGAATGCCCGGCAGGAAGCCGGCCTCGGTGATGCCGACGATCATGCGCAGCACATACAGGCTGGTCGGCCCGGTGGCGAACATCGTGCAGGTGGAGGCGATGCCCCACAGCACCATAATGGTGGCGATCCAGCGCCGCGCGCCGACCCGGCTCAGCATCATGTTGCTCGGAATGCCGAAGATCACGTAGGTGGCGTAGAACAGCGTCGCCGCCAGCCCGAACATGGTCGAGCTGAGGCCGAGATCCTTGCCCATCGTCAGCCCGGCAAAGCCGATGTTGATGCGGTCGAGGAAAGAGAAAACAAACAACACGAACAGGAAAATAATCAGGCGCCGAAACAACTTTTTAATCACCGATTGCTCGGCGGCGGTTAACGCTTTATGTTGCTGCGCCGGGTTGGCCGGCGGCAGCGAATCGACGTGGTTCATGGTTCAGTAGACTCCCGATGAAGGCGCTTGCGCCCCGCCCTGTTTGAACTCGTTCGCCAGGGCTTCCGCCGCCCGCGCCAGCAGGGTGGTATCCACCCCTACCGCGACGAACAGCGCGCCGGCTTCCAGATAGCGCTGCGCCAGCGCCTTGTTGGCCATCAAAATGCCCGGCGCCTTGCCGGCGGCGCGGATGCGCGCAATGGCGTCATCGATGGTGCGCTGCACCTCCGGGTGCTGCGGATTGCCAGCGAAGCCCATGTCGGCGCTGAGATCCGCCGGGCCGATAAACACGCCGTCCACCCCTTCCACCTGCAGGATCGCCTCCAGGTTTTTCACCGCCTCGCGGGTTTCAATCTGCACCAGCACGCACATCTGCTCGTCGGCCTGCTGCAGGTAATCGGGCACCCGGTTCCAGCGCGAGGCGCGCGCCAGGGCGCTGCCGACGCCGCGCACGCCATGCGGCGGATAGCGCGTGGCGCGCACCGCGTCGCGCGCCTGTTCGGCGTTCTGAATCATCGGGATCAATAAGGTTTGCGCGCCGACATCCAGCAGCTGCTTGATGATCACCGCATCGTTCCACGGCGGCCGCACCACCGGCTGGCTCGGGTAAGGGGCGACCGCCTGCAGCTGCCCCAGCACCGTCTGCACGTTGTTGGGCGCATGTTCGCCGTCGATCAGCAGCCAGTCGAAACCGGCGCCGGCCAACAGTTCGGCGCTGTAGCTGCTGCACAGCCCGAGCCACAGCCCGATCTGCGGGCGTTTTTCCTGCAGCGCTCGCTTGAAGTGGTTGGTTAACATCGCATTCTCCCTGACAAGCGGGCGTAGCGCATGGCCCCCGCCCGGTTTAGTCGGCCCGGTTCGCCGAGCCTGCTTTTTAGACGAAGCGGCAGCTGATGCAGCCCATCGGGCCGTAGTCGACGTGGAAGGTATCACCGCGCCGCGCCGGCACCGGCCGGGTGAAGGAGCCGCCGAGGATCACCTGCCCCGCTTCCAGCTCCACCTCATACGGCGCCAGCTTGTTGGCCAGCCAGGCCACGCCGTTGGCCGGGTGGTTGAGCACCGCCGCCGCCACGCCGGATTCTTCAATCACGCCGTTGCGGTACAGCAGCGCGGAGATCCAGCGCAGATCCAGCGCATCCGGCTTGATCGGCCGCCCGCCCATCACCACCCCGGCGTTGGCGGCGTTGTCGGAGATGGTGTCGAACACCTTGCGCGGCCGTTGAGTCTCGGGATCGACGTTGTGGCTGCGCGCGTCGATGATCTCCAGCGCGGGAATGACGTAGTCGGTGGCGTTGTAGACGTCGAACAGCGTGCAGTTCGGCCCGCGCAGCGGCTTGGCCAGCACGAACGCCAGCTCCACCTCCACCCGCGGCACGATAAAGCGATCGATAGGAATGTCGCTGCCGTCGTTGAAGAACATGTCGTCCAGCAGCGCGCCGTAGTCCGGCTCGGTGATCTGCGAGCTCACCTGCATGGCGCGCGAGGTCAGACCGATCTTGTGGCCTTTGAGCGTGCGCCCCTCGGCGATCTTCAGCTCCACCCACTGCCGCTGAATGGCATAGGCGTCTTCGATGGTGATCTCGGGATGATCGAGCGACAGCGCGCGGATCTGTTCACGACTCTTTTCCGCCTGATGCAGGCGCTGTACGGCGCGGTTAACCTGCTCTTTATCCAGCATTTACGACCCCTTATTCACGCCTTGTTGAACAGCGCGTGGACATTGTTCTGTTTGTAATTCAGCACCGGATCCAGCTCTTCCATGGTGAAAGAGAGCGCCAGGTAACGCTGCGCCATCAGCGCGGCGAAGTGTTCCTTGATCAGAGCAAACAGCATCTCGCCCACCTGCTGCCGGCTTTCCAGACTGCGGCCGTGGCCGATCTTCAGCGTCATGTGCACGAAGGCGTAGTCCTGCTTGCCGTCGGCCATCTGCCAGGTGTCGAGCCAGATGGCGCGGCTGCGCACGCCGGCCAGCGGAAAGATGCCGGTCGCCGCCAGCGCCTCGTTGACTTTGGCGAACAGGGTGGGCAAATCCGCATCGCGGCGGATGTTGTCGGTACATTCAGCGTAAAAATGGGGCATAGCGTTCTCCAGACGGCAAATATGCGCGGGCGCGGCCCGCGCAGCGGCATTTACAGCGTATTGCCAAGCTTGAAACCTTTTTCCGTATCGCCCTCACGGGTATAGGAAAAACCGTCTGCGCCGATGGTGACGGCCATTTCGCTGGGCGCACTGCGCTCGATGACCGGCTGTGGCTGCCCATCGAGATCCAGCACCAGCGATCCTTCGGTATACCAGCTCGGCACCACTGGATTGCCCCACCAGTCGCGGCGCTGGTTGTCATGCACGTCCCAGGTCACGGTCGGGTTGTCCGGATCGCCGGTGTAGTAATCCTGCGTGTAGATTTCCACGCGGTGGCCATCGGGATCGCGCAGGTAGAGGTAGAACGCGTTGGAGACGCCGTGCCGGCCGGGGCCGCGTTCGATCAAATCGGATTTGCGCAGCGCGCCGAGCTTGTCGCAGATGGCCAAAATATTGTGCTTTTCATGGGTGGCGAAGGCGATGTGGTGCATGCGCGGCCCGGCGCCGCCGGTCATCGCGGTATCGTGCACCGTCGCCTTGCGGCGCATCCAGGCGGCGTAAACCACGCCGTCTTCATCGCGGATGTCTTCCGTTACGCGGAAGCCCAGCCCCTGGATGTATTCCACGGCGCGCGGCACGTCAGGGGTGATTTGGTTAAAGTGGTCGAGGCGCACCAGCGCGCCCGGCGTATACAGATCGTAGCGCCAGGCCAGGCGCTCGACGTGCTGCACGTCGTAGAAAAACTCATACGGGAAACCGAGCGGATCCTCTACCCGCACCGCATCGCCGATGCCTTTGGCGAACCCGTTCACCCGCCGCTCGGTACGGCAGCCAAGCGCCTTGAAATACGCTTCGGCGCGATCGACGTCTTCCGGCGTGCGCACGCGGAAAGCAAACGCCGCCACGGCGGCGACCGGGCCTTCGCGCAGCACCAGGTTATGGTGAATGAACTCTTCCATCGAACGCAGGTAGAGGGTTTTATCCTCTTCGGCGGTCACGACCAGGCCGAGGATATCGACGTAAAATTCGCGTGCGGCTTTAAGGTTCGTGACCTGAATTTCCATGTAGGCACAGCGCACGACGTCGGGAGCAGGGACAGCATCAGTGGTCAGTTTTGTCGTCATTGTTCTCATCTCTTTCGTTATTATTGTGGCCTGAGGCTCAAACGCCCCATTTCGGGATCGGGTGGTCGCCCATGGAAATGCACACGTTCTTCATTTCGGCGAACACTTCGAAGCTGTATTCGCCGCCTTCGCGGCCGGTGCCGGAGGCTTTCACGCCGCCGAACGGTTGGCGCAGATCGCGTACGTTTTGGGTGTTGACGAAAACCATGCCCGCTTCAATGCCGCGGGCCAGGCGCAGAACCTTGCTCACATCCTGCGTCCAGATGTACGACGCCAGGCCGTACTCCACGTCGTTGGCCATGCGCAGGCCGTCTTCTTCTGATTTGAACGGCAACAGGCAGGCCACCGGCCCGAAGATCTCCTCCTGCGCCACGCGCATCCGGTTGTCGACATCCGCCAGCACCGTCGGGCGCAGGAAGTTGCCGTGGCTCAAACCGGCCGGTTTGTCCGGGCCGCCGGCCAGCAGGGTTGCCCCTTCTTCCACCCCGAGGCGGATATAGCCGGAGACTTTTTCCCAGTGCTGCGGGCTGATCAGCGCCCCCACCTGGGTGTTGGGATCTTGCGGATCGCCCACGCGCAGACGGTTGGCGCGCTCGGCGAAGCGTTTGACGAATTCCGGGTAGATGCTCTCCTGAATGAAGATGCGCGAACCGGCGGTGCAGCGTTCGCCGTTGATCGAGAAGATGGTGAACAGCGCGGCGTCGAGCGCCCGCTCGATGTCGGCGTCTTCAAAGATCAGCACCGGCGACTTGCCGCCGAGCTCCATGGAGAATTTCTTCAGCCCGGCGCTTTCGATGATGCGTCGGCCGGTGGCGGTGCCGCCGGTGAAGGAGACCGCGCGCACATCTTTATGGCGCACCAATGCGTCGCCGGCGGTGGCGCCGTAGCCCTGCACCACGTTCAGCACCCCGGCCGGAATGCCGGCTTCCAGCGCCAGCTCGCCCAGGCGATCGGCGGTCAGCGGCGACAGTTCGGACATTTTCAGCACCGCCGTGTTGCCCAGCGCCAGGCAAGGCGCGGTTTTCCAGGTGGCGGTCATGAACGGCACGTTCCACGGCGACACCAGCGCACACACCCCCACCGGCTGCACCAGCGTGTAGTTGAGCATCTTGTCGTCCACCGGGTAGGTCTTGCCGTTCATCTGCTGGCACACCTCGGCGAAGAACTCGAAGTTGTGCGAAGCGCGCGGGATCAGCACGTTTTTGGTCTGGTGGATCGGCAGGCCGGTGTCGGCGGTTTCCAGTTCGGCGATCTGCGGCACGTTCTGGTCGATCAGCTCGCCCAGGCGGCGCATCAGGCGCGCGCGCTCTTTCATCGGCGTGTTGGCCCACTTGGGGAACGCCTCTTTCGCTGCCGCCACCGCCTGGTCTATCTCCAGCTGGCCGCCGGAGGCCACCTCCGCCAGCACCTCGCCGTTCGCCGGGTTGGTGGTGGTGAAATACTCTTTGCTGGCGACGTTCTTGCCGTTGATCCAGTGGTTGATGGTTTTCATCGCAGGCTCTCCTCGTAATCTTTTTCACTGATAATGTGGTTAACCAGACGGCCGATGCCCTCGATTTCCACCACCACTTCATCGCCCGGCTGCACGTCGGCCAGCCCTTTCGGCGTGCCGGTGGCGATCATGTCGCCCGGCTGCAGCGTCATGAATTCGCTCAGGTAGGCGATCAAGAACGGAATGTCGAAAATCATGTCGGCGGTGCTGCCGCGCTGGCGCAGCTCGCCGTTGACATAGGTGCCGAGCGCCAGCCGGTGCGGATCGGCGACGTCGTCGCGATCGACGATATACGGCCCGATCGGCGTCAGGGTGTCGCGGCTCTTCACCCGCAGATTTGGCCGGTAGTAGTTCTCCAGGTAATCGCGGATGGCGTAGTCGTTGCACAGGGTGTAACCCGCCACGTACTCCATGGCGTGCTCACGGCTGACGTTGCGCGCGGTCTTGCCGATCACCGCCACCAGCTCGGCTTCGTAATGCATGTACTCCACGCCGGCCGGACGCACCGACACCTGACGGTGCCCGGTCAGGGTGTTCGGCGCCTTGAGGAACACCAGCGGTTCTTCCGGCGCCTTGAATTCCAGCTCGCTGGCGTGGTCGGCATAGTTCAGCCCCAGGGCGAACACCGTGCCCTGCGCCGGCGGCAGCCATTCCACTTCGCGCTCCTGCAGCACCTCGCCGTTCGGCAGCGTGACGCGCAGCTGGTCATCCACCTGCACGTTGAAGACCTGGCCATGATGGCGAATACGGGCATGTTTCATGATGCGGCTCCTGCCTGGGTGACGCGGTTGGTCAGAGTGGGCAGGCCGGCGGCGCGCACCGTCACCTCATCCACCGGTTTGATCGCCACCCGCTGGTGCGGGGTGCCGATCAGCACCGCATCGCCCGGCTGCAGGGTGATGAAGTCGCTGATGGCGGCGATCAGCTCCGGCACCGAGCGCACCAGATCGGCGGTGGACCAGCGGTCCTGCTCTACGCCGTTGATCTCGGTGACGATCTCCAGCCGATCGGCGTTCTCCAACTGCCCCATCTCCCCCAGCGGGCAGAACCCGTCGCGGCATTTAGCCTTGATCGCCGGGCGGTAGAAGCTGCTCTCCGGCAGGCTGACGTCGTTGGCCAACGCGTAGCCGGCCAGATAACGGCCCACCTGCGCCACCGGCACCTTGCGCGCGGTATCGCCGATGATCACCGCCAGCGTGCCGCCGCTGTGCACGGTTTCACCGGCCGGAAACGGGATCGCCCCGCCGTTGGCGAGGTGGGTGTTGCGCGGTTTGATAAACCAGACCGGGGTTTTGGGCGGGGTCTGATACGGCGGCTGGTGAAACGCCTGATCCCAGGCGTCCAGTTGGCTGCGGTGATTCAGCGCAACGGAAAATACGGTGCCTTTCATGCGAACTCCTCCAATGGCAAAACATGACAACCGGCATTCATTAATATATTAATGATTACTTTTATACGCTGTGCAGCTTTTACGCAACGCGCTTGGAGTGATTTGTGATCGTGATAACAAAATATTCACAAATAACGAACATTAGCGTGATTATTCAATGCATTAATCATTTTTCGCGCCATTTTTCGCTGCGCCCTGCATTTTTGCTTTATCCCTACGGGTAACTTTGGCTACTATTAAGTTATTAACAAAATCGGGCTTTGCGGGGCAGGCGCCCCCATAACGAGCGCCGTAACAACGAACACCTTGATAGCTAAGGCCAAACTTATGCATGAATCGTTAACCATCGCCCTGCTGCAGGCGCGTGAAACCGCCATGGGGTTCTTCCGCCCGATCCTGAAAAGCCACAATCTGACCGAACAGCAGTGGCGCATCATCCGCGTGCTGGCCAACAGCCGCTCGATCGAATTCCACGAGCTGGCGGCGGAAACCTGCATTCTGCGCCCCAGCCTGACCGGCATTCTGTCGCGCATGGAGCGTGACAAGCTGATCTTCCGCCTGAAGCCGGTCAACGATCAGCGCAAGCTGTACGTGTCGCTGACCCAGCAGGGCCAGGATCTGTATGAAGTGGCGCGCCACCAGGTGGAACAGGGCTACGCCGAGATTGAAGCCGCTTTCTCGCGACAGAAAATGGACCAGTTGATGACGCTGCTGGACGAGCTGATCACCCTGGGCGACAGCCTGCCCGCCAACGTCACCGCGCATCCCGCCAAGAAGTGATTTAACCAACCGGAATTCTCACATTAATTGGTGTTGCAGCCAGGCGGCCAAGGCGTAAATCCCCAGTCGCTTACTCAAGTAAGCGACTGGGGTACGTGGCTGCGTCAAGTAAGCAGAGAATTCGTTTCCGGCAACAGCGCGCCGCCGTCCACCACCAGCGTCTGGCCGGTGATGTAGGCCGCCGCCGGCGAGGCGAGAAACACCATCGCCGCGGCGATGTCTTCCGGTTCCCCCAGCCGCCCGAGCGGCACCGCGGCGGCGATCGCCTGATTCACCTGCGCGTCGCCCAGGTTGGCCATCGCCGGCGTGCGGATCATCCCCGGCTCCACGCCGTTGACGCGAATGTTCTCCGCCGCCAACTCCAGCGCCGCCGCGCGAATAAAGCCGTTTACCCCGGCCTTGGAGGCGGCGTAATGCGCCAGCCCCGGATACGCCACCCGCGGGCCGGTCACCGACGAGGTCACCAGCAGGCTGCCGCCGCCGGCGCGGCGCATCCACGGCAGCGCCGCCTGCGCCAGAAAGAACGGCGCCATCAGATTGACGCTCAGCGTGCGTTGCAACAGGGCCGCGTCGATGGCGGTAAACGGCGTCAGCGGAAAATAGGCGGCGTTGTGGATCACCACGTCCAGCCGTTGGTGCCGCTCGCCCACCGCCGCCACCAACTCGGCAATCTGCCCCGGCTCGGCCAGATCGCAGGCCAGCGCCTGTACGTTCCACCCTTCGCCCCGCAGCGTTTGCGCCGCCGCCTGCGCCTGCGGCAGCTGCACGTCCGCGATCGTCACCTCGGCGCCCAGCCGGGCAAAGGCGCTGACGATCGCCAGCCCAATGCCCTGCGCGCCGCCGGTCACCAGCACCGCCTGCCCGGCGAAGGCCTCGGCCGCATAGGTTGCGCTCATCGGCCTATCCTCGCGGGTGGCGCGTGGTGTTGAGCACCTGTGCGTGGGCGCCCACCGCAAAGTTGCTCAGCGCGCTGAAATCGCTGCCCTGATAACCGAGGATCTTGCCGTCGGTGCGCATGCCCTGCAGATCGATCATCACCACGCCCAGCGTCGGAATGATCTTCTCGCGCCAGACGAACAGATAAAGCTGCTCCGCCACCTTCACGTAGTGGCAGCGATCGACGTCCGCCAGCCCCTTCTCCACCCCGTCCAGACACTGCCAGGCGTAGAAGTTGTCGTTCAGGTAGATGTGCTCGTACCGTTCGGTCGGGCTGTAGGTGTACATGTTGCGCATGCCGATCAGCTCATCGGTAAAGCCCGGCGGCGCCACGTCGGCGTCATCCAGCGTGCCGAAGCGGAATTCGGCCTCGACCGCGGTCAGCGGCAGCCCCTGCTCCACCCGGCTAAAGGCGTCGAGCCGCGCCTGCGCTTCGTCCGGCAGCAGGCCGTATACCGCAGTGAAGTTGCCCTGATTGCGGTCGCATACCAGCGTAATGCTGGCGTTGGCGCGGGCGGGATCGAGAAAATCGATGAACAGCACGCCGGGGCGAATGCTGGTGGCGCGATAGGCGATACCGCGCCGCTCCCCCCACTCCAGCGTCTGCGCATCGGTAAACCGACAGCGCTGCGTCGCGCCGTCGCTGAAACGCAGCGTCAGCGTGGTGCCCGCCAGGCCGTGCTGGCGTTCCAGCGTATTGCTGTGCGGCGCAAAGCCTTCCGCCAGCGCGCCAACCTGAATGAATACCGCTTCTGAACTCATGGAATGCTCCTTATAGGGAAGTGAAAGCCAGGGTCGGCACATCGACAATGGTGGAGCCGCCGTCGGCCACCAGCGTCGCGCCGGTAATGATTGAAGCTTCGCTGGAGCAGAGGAAACGGCAGACGCGGGCGATCTCCTCGGCGCTGGCCGGCCGGCGCAGCGGCACGTCGCGGCAGACCATCTGGTAAGCCTGCTCCAGCGAAATCTGATGGGCGTCCATCAACAGCTGCATCTCTTCGTCCGCCATCGGCGTGGTCACCCAGCCCGGGCACACCGCGTTGGCGCGCACGCCCAGCGGGCCATAGTCGCGGGCGATGGAACGCATCAGCCCGATCAGCGCATGTTTGGCGGTAACGTAGCCGCAGACCTCCGGCCCGGCGGCCAGCGAGGCGATCGAGGCCACGAACAGCAGGTTGCCGCCGCTTTTAATCAGCTCCGGCAGGCAGGCACGCGCGCTGGCGAAAGCGCTGTTGAGGTTGCTGTCCATCGCCCCTTGCCACTGCGCGTCGGTCATCTCGGTGATGCGCTTGAAGCCCATGCCGCCGGCGCTGCCGATCAGACAGTCGATGCGTCCGGCGTCGCGCAGAATCGCCGGCAGCAGCGTGTGGTTCCAGCTCTCGCCGCTGGCGGCGTCGCCCACCAGCGCCTGCGCGCCGATCTCTTGCGCCAGCGCCGCCAGCGGTTCCGGGCGGCGGCCGATGATGAACACCCGATCGCCCTGCGCCGCCAGCAGGCGGGCGCAGGCGGCGCCGACGCCGGTACCGCCGCCGGTAATCACAACCACTCTATTCATGATTCAGCTTCTCCATCAGTTGGCCGATCATCAGCAGGCTGCTCAACAGCAGCCGCCGCTGTTCGGCATCCAGCCGCAGATAGCGGCGGCCGGCCGGTAAACGGCTGACCACCTCCGACGCGGCAAAATGTTCGATATCCACCTGCCAGCGCCCGTCGTTCACCGTCAGCCGCACGCGGCGAAAATCCAGCTGCGCCAGCGTCTCACCGATCTGCGGGTAGCGCTGCAGGCCGTCCAGCACCCGCTGCGCGGCCGCATGGCGCTGGCGCAACAGATAACGCACCCCGCGCCGCCGCAGCCAGCCGCCGGTCACCACGTCCAGCGTCAGCGGAGGCTGCGCTGCGCACGTGCCCTGCAACCGAAAGCGGTGGCTGACGATATGCGCCATAAACAGCCCCTGCACCTGTTCGCCGATCTCGATCTGCGGCCCCTGCGGCAGCGTCAGCCGCAGCAGGCCCGGCGCCAGGCGTTCGCACGCGTAGGGTTCCAGATTGCGCGCCAGACGATCCAGCGCGGCGCCCGGCCGATAGCCCGACGGCGCGCGCCGCCAGGCGCGATTAAGTGAGGGAAGTAAGCCGATCAAACTGCGCCTCCTCGTTTTCACCCTTGGCAAATGCGTTCTCCAGCACCTGCTCGACCGGCACCGGCTTGAACGGGTTCACTTTCTGCACGCACAGCGTCCAGAACAGCGCATAGGCGGCGGTCAGGCCGATCATCCAGCCGAAGGGAATGTAGATGTCGCTCGGGTTCATCCCCGGCGGCGTGATGTAGACGATGGCCAGCACGATGCCGACGCTGGAGACGATTTGCGGCAGCGGGAACCACGGCGATTTATAGGCGCGCGGCAGGTCGGGGCGGCGCACGCGCAGCAGCACCACCGAACAGGTCACCAGCAGGTAGGCCACGCCCCAGGCGCACACCGCCGCCAGCACCAGCGGAATGATCCTGTCGAGGTTGCCCTGAATGGCGAAGGCGTGTACGCAGGGGATCAACACCGCCACCAGTATGCCGACCACCGGCGTTTTAAAGCGCGGGTGCAGATAAGCGAACATGCGCGGCAGCGCGCCGTCCAGCGCCATGCCGTACAAAATGCGCGGCACCGCCGCCATCAGCGTGTTGATGGTCGCCGCGCCCGCCAACAGCAGGCCAACGCCCAGCCAGTATTTGCCGAACTGGCCCATCACCTGGCCGGCGAACGCCGGGATGGCCATCGGCGTTTCCAGCAGGCGCGTGCCGCTGGCGGCGTCGATCACCACGTTTTCCACCTGATGGCTGAGTGCCGCGCCATACAGCGCCATGCACACCGCCACGCCGCACAGCCCGAGCGCCATCGCGCGCGGGATCACCCGATCGCAGCGTTTGATCTCCGGCGCCATCGGCGTCACCAGCTCACAGCCAACGAACATAAACATAGCCATGCCGATCAGGCTGAACACCGCGAACGGATCGTTCAGGCTCAGCGTGCTGCCGAACCAGCCCTCGAGCGGCACCGCATGCGGCGACAGCAGCCCGACGATGCCGAAAATCACCAGCGTGCTCCACATGGCGAAGGTCAGCACGATCTCCGCCTTGCCGAAGGCCTCGATGCCGAACGCGTTGAGCAGGCCGAACACGACAACCAGCCCGACGCCGACCATCCAGGAGGCATTGTGGCTTTCCATCAGGGTGTTGAGGTGCTCGAAGTTCACCAGCGCCATGATGCCGGAAAGAATGGTCTCGGCGGTGCCGGCGAAGATGTGCACGATCAGGTAGGCCGACAGCGCGCCGGTGATGGCGAAAAAGCGCCCCATGCCGCAGGAGATGTAGTCGTAAACCGAACCGGAGGTCGGCAGCAGCGACGCCGCTTCAGAGAAGGTGGTGAGCTGCGCCTGCATCATGATGAAGGCGATCAGCATCGCCAGCGCGAAGGTGTCGCCGCCGATGCCGAAGCCGCTGGTGACCGTCAGAATCACCGGGCTGGCCATGATCACCCCGACCGAACTGGCCAGGGTGGTGGGAAAGCCGACCTTGCCTCGAGCCAGGTGGGCGTGCAACCGCGACGACAGGTTCATGGTTATTTCCTCTTATAGTTTTGGCCTGATGCATGCAGGTGCTTGCAGGTTTTTCACCGCCAGCGGCGGTCATCTCACTATAGAGAGGAAAGGAAAATGCTGACTATCGTCCTTAAGGACGAGACGGTTTCAACCTGCGGCCGCGCTCACGGCGGCGCGCCACTGCCTCGCTCCCTGCGGGCTGCGCGGGTAGGCACGCAGCGGCGCCAGCAGCGCGGAAAAGAAGGCGTAATAGCCGGCGCACAGCCGGTTGTAGCGATCTTCGCCCACATGCGCCGGGCAGCCGCCCTGGCAGACGCTTTTCACGCTGCAGCGTTGGCACTCGCGGCGCAGGCTTTTGTTTTTACCGAACGGCATCTCCGCCGCACTGGCCGCCAGGGTGGCGAGGGGCGTTTGCCGATCGGCATGGCCGAGCAGGTGCTGCGCGTTGATCAGGTGATCGCAGGCGTAGACTCGGCCGTCCGGCTCCATCACCAGATTGCCGCCGCAGCGTTCGGCGTGCACGCAGCTGGGGCTGACATGGGTGAAATACTGCGCGTAGACCTGTTCGATGTTCATCACGAAGACCCGGCCAACGTGTCCGCGGCTACGCCAGCGGCGGTACACCGCCAGCATGAAGCGCCCCCAGTTGGCGGCGCTCAGTCCGTAACCGGCGGTGGGCGCATCCCCTTCCAGCATCAGCGGCTGAAACTGCAGATAACGCGCCCCGATCGCCACCGCATGATCGTAGATCGCCTCGGCGCGATCCGCGACGCCGTCGTGCACCACCATCAGCAGGTTGAAGTCGATCTGATGGCGCTGCAACAACGCAATGCCGCGCAACGCGGCGTCATAGCTGGCGCCGCCGCGCTTGTCCGGCCGGTGGGCGTCCTGCACCTCGCGATCGCCGTCCAGGCTGACGCCGAGGATAAAGTGATGCTGCCGGAACAGCCGGCACCAGGCGTCGTTCAGCAAGGTACCGTTGGTCTGCAGGCTGTTGCTGATCCGCACGCCCGGCGGCGCGTAGCGGCGCTGCAACGCCAGCGCCCGCTTGTAAAAACCGATCCCCGCCAGCAGCGGCTCACCGCCCTGCCAGACGAAGTTGATCTCGCGGCTGTAACGCGGCTGGGCGGCGATGTAGCCGCGGATAAATTCCGCCAGCAGGTCGTCGTCCATCTTGCGCGTCCGCTCCTGCTGGCGCTGCGGGTAGTAGCAGTAGCGGCAACCCAGGTTGCAGCCGGCGCCGATCGGCTTCACCAGCAAATGAAAAGGCGCCGCCGCGCGCGGTTCGCTCTCTACCGGGATCTGCTGCGCGCGCAGCTGGGCCAGGTTCATGGTGCCGCCTGCGGTAACGGTTTGTGGGTCTGCGGATCCAAGCCAATGTAGTCGCCGGTGCTGGCGTCTACGCCGAGGTAGTCGATCGCTGCGCCTTTCGCTTCAATGACCATGCCCTGCAGCGCAAAGCGGCGATACGCCTCGCTCAGCCGTTTGACTTGATCCGGGTTGGCGGCGGCCAGATCGCGCGTCTCCAGCGGATCGTCATGCAGGTTGAACAGCCCCCACGGCGCCATCTGCGCCGTCGGCCCGGCCTTCACCAACCGCCGCAGCTTCCAGACGCCGTCCACATAGGCGGCCTGGTTATGCAGCTCCACGCCGTAGGTCGCGCGCGGCACGCCGTCGGCCTCGCCGCTGAAATAGCGCTTGAAGCTGACGCCGACCATCGGCAGCGTCGGTTTGGCCTTCAGCGGTTTGTTGGCGTCGATGCCGGCATAGTCGTACAGCGTCGGGGCGATGTCATATACCGCCATCGGCGTGCGGTCGATGCCGCCGCGCCCCTTCAGCCGCGGCGCGGAGATGATGAAATCGGTATTGATGCCGCCCTGTGCGCTGGTGGTTTTGTGGTAGTTGGCATACGGCGCATTGCTGACGTTGGCCCAGTGCGGCCCGTAAGAAATGAACGATCCCTTGCGGCCGAGGTTGGCGTAGCTGTTGTCGAACTGCCGCCAATACTCCGGCTTCGAGCCGTAGTAGAAGCCGCTGGCCGGGTTGGCGCCGTTGTCGGTGGCGAACACGATCACCGTATTTTGGTCGCGGCCGGTCTGCTTCAGGGTGTTCAGCACCGCGCCGACCTGATCGTCCATGTAAGCAATCATCGCCGCGTACACCTGCATGGTCTTGGCTTCGTATTTTTGCTGCTCGGGCGTCAGCGCGTTCCAGGCCTTATCCAGCGCCAGCGTCGGCATCGGCGTGCGATCGGAAATCAACCCCAGCGCTTTCAGGCGCTGAATGCGCTGCTGATAGGCCTGCTGGTAACCGGCGTCGTATTTGCCGTCGAATTTGGCGATCCAGTCATCCGGCGCCTGCAATGGATCGTGCGGCGCAGTGAACGCCAGATAGGCGAAGACGGGCTTATTCAGCGGCGTATCGCGGATCCACTGTTCCAGCTGATCGGCATAGGCCTTGCTGGAGTAGAAATCTTTGGGCAACGACACGCGTTTGCCGTTCAGGGTGTAGAAGGTGTGGAACGCCTCCACGGTGCCCAGCGGTTTCGCATCGTCGAAATGACTGGTGCCGCCGCCCATAAAGGCGAAGGCGCGCTCGAAGCCGCGATCGGTCGGTTTGGCGCCGTCGACATAGCCCAGGTGCCATTTGCCCGCCATCATGGTGGCGTAACCCGCGTCGCGAAAACGCTCCGGCAATGTGGTCACGCGGTCGGTCAGCCGCATTTCATAGCCCGGCTGCGCGGCGGTGCTCTCATACCACCACATGCCGCCCATGCCGGCCTGCTGATTGGTGTTGCCGGTCATCAGCATCGACCGCGCCGGCGCCGACATCGGCGAGGTGTAGTACTGGCTCATGCGCACGCCCCGTTCGGCCAGCGCCTGCAGGTTGGGCGTCGGTATCTCGCCGCCGAACGGGCTGATGTCGGAGTAGCCCATGTCGTCCACCAGAATGATCAGCACATTGGGGCGATCGGCATCCGCCCCCTGCGCCAGGCCCGATAAGGCGCCGCTCAACGCCACCGCCAACGTTTTTTTCTGCATCGTTCGTTCCCCGTATGGTCATGCGGACTGAACAACCCGACGCCTCAGCCCGAGAAAGGTCATCATTTTTTCGTCTTATACGTTTGGCGCCGCCTGGCGCTATCTTCAATTCGCAGTGTAGGAAGCGGTGGAAAAGCCTGGCTATCGTTCTTAAGAACGAGGGACGGCGACGGTCGCGCCGGTTGTAGCACGCGCTGGGCGGCGAGGGCTTCGCCCAGGCAAGCAGTGAAAAGCGCTGTAAATTCAGCGGGAAAAGCGGTGAATTATTTCATTAACCTATTAATGAAAACCGCAGAAAATCCGACCTGAAAACCCCTGACCATTGCAGTGTCATCTTGTTATTTCTGTGTTTTATTGCAATCGGCCTCACGTTGTTAATATGTTTTTATTGTGTTGCCAAATTGCTACAACTATGCTTGTATCGTTCATATATTGACCGCCAACATTCTCCAGATTGAACGATAAAGGGAGGAATACGAATCATGCACAGCACAGCATCCGATGCCTTTATCAACAGTTGTTTGGCGACCATCACGCACCTGATCCCGGTGTCCGCCGGGGTGTTTTATCTGGTCGATCGCGACCTGCGGCCGGATCACTACATCCTGCACGGCATGCCCGATAAAACGCATCAGCAATACTTGAACCACTTCCAGCAAATAGACCCGCTGCAGCCGGCCAACTTCCATCGCCAGGACATCACCATGGTCGGCATGAGCCCGGCGGCGATCGCCGGCAACCGCCGCTATTACCACGACTTTATGCTGCCGAACGACATGCGCGACATGACGGAAATTTTCATTCGCCAACGCAAACGCATCGTCGCCGGGGTGTCGTTGATCCGCGATACGCCGTTTACCGACGTGGAGCGCGGCCGCCTGCGCGCGGTGCTGCCGCTGATCGAGCTGGCGACGCGCGATCTGCTGCCCGACAGCGAGGCGCAGCTGCTGACCGCCAAGGAACAAGAGATCGTCAACCTGGTGCGCGAAGGCGCCAGCAATAAGCGCATCGCCCTGAAGCTGGGCATTTCGCTGTCCACGGTGAAAACCCATATGCGCAACATTTTCGCCAAAACCGACGTGGTGAACCGCACCGAACTGGTCGCCGGCGGCTTTCTCGCCCACGGTTAACGCCCGATAACGGCCGCCGCTGCCGACGGCCGGAAAATAACGCCAAAACGTATTCGCCATTTATGGCGCGGCCTCCCCCTGCCCGCAATCGGGCCGGGCGGGATATTTCATCGTCACTCAACGCTCGGGGAAAAGGTTTATGTCCAGTGATTCGGTTTCCGCGCCCGCCGTCGGCACGGCGCTCCCCTGCCCGCCGCGGCTGTTGACCGCCATTATCGTCTTCGCCGCCATTGCGCCGGGCATTCTGATGACCGCCCCCGCCGTGGCCGCTCAGCTCGCC
Organism: Serratia sp. CY55921; assembly: GCF_052167655.1. Taxonomy (NCBI): domain Bacteria; kingdom Pseudomonadati; phylum Pseudomonadota; class Gammaproteobacteria; order Enterobacterales; family Yersiniaceae; genus Serratia; species Serratia sp. CY55921. The sequence goes on from NZ_JBJNMU010000002.1 coordinate 298,364, forward strand.
GCGCAGTGGCAGCTCGGCCCGGCGCAAATTGGCCACCTGTTCTCCACCGAACTCGGCGCCATGAGCCTGGCTACGCTGCCGGCGTGGTGGTGGATCGGGCGCATCAACTGGCGGCGGGTCGCTACGCTGTCGGCGCTGGTGTTTATCGCCGGCAACCTGGCTTCGGCGCTGGTGCAAGATTTTACCTTGCTGCTGCCGCTGCGCTTCATCGCCTCGCTGGCGGGCGGCACCCTGATGATCCTGTGCATCACCTGCGCCGCCGGCACCGCCAATCCCAGCCGCGTCTATGCCTTCTGGGTGCTCGGCCAGCTGGTGCTGGGCGCGGTCGGGCTGCTGGTGCTGCCACCGCTGTTCGCGCACTTTGGCCTGATGGCGGTCTACCTGATTTTGGCCGCCATCATGCTGTGCTGCCTGCCGCTCATCCCGGCGTTTCCCAACGGTTTCACCGCCGCCCGCGCCGCCCGCAGCGGCCCCGCCGCCTCACTGGCGCGCAAGCTGTGCGCCGTGCTGGCGGTGCTGACCTTTTACATCAGCCTGAGTGCCGTCTGGACCTTTATCGGCGGCATCGCCGCCGGCGCCGGGCTGTCGCCGGCCCACAGCGGCCAGGTGCTGGCCGTCGCCACCTTGCTCGGCATCGTCGGCGCCGGCGCCGCGGCGCTGATCGGCGCGCGCTTCGGCGGCGGACGCCTGATCGTGCTGGGGTACGCCCTGCTGCTGGCCAGCGTGGCGCTGCTGACGGGCCAGCCCCTGCTCCTGCGCTTCGCCCTGGCCGCCCTGCTGTTCAAATTCACCTGGACCTTCGTGCTGCCATTCATTCTGGCACGGGTCGCCGGGCTGGATAACGACGGCAAGCTGATGAACGGCATCAACCTGGTGATCGGCGGCGGCATGGCCATCGGCCCGACGCTGGCCGGCTATCTGATCGAATCTTCCGGCGGTTTCAACGCCTTGCTGTTCGGCGCGCTGGGCTGCGCGCTGCTGTCGCTGCTGTTGATTTCGCTGGCTTCACCGCGCGCACCGCGCCGTATAACAGGAGGAGAAAGGTGAAAAGAACAACCGGTTTCTTGTTTGATGAACGCTGTTTCTGGCACAGCACCGGCCTGCACGCCACTACCCTGCCGGTCGGCGGTTGGGTGCAACCGCCTTCGGGCGCCGGCCACGCCGAGTCGCCGGAAACCAAACGGCGCATGAAGAACCTGATGGACGTGTCCGGCCTGTCGCGCCAGCTCACCCTGCTGAGCGCCGAACCGGCAACGGAAGAAGATCTGCTGCGCATTCACCCCGCCCACTACCTGCAGCGTTTCAAACAGGTGAGCGACAGCGGCGGCGGCCTGCTGGGGGAGGAAGCGCCGCTGGGGCCGGGCAGCTATGAAATCGCCAAACTCTCCGCCGGGCTGGCCTGTGCGGCGGTGGAGGCGGTGCTGCAGGGCGAACTGGATAATGCCTATGCGCTGTCGCGCCCGCCGGGCCACCACTGCCTGCCGGATCAATCGATGGGCTTCTGCTTCCTGGCCAATATTCCCATCGCCATCGAGCGCGCCAAGGCCCGTTACGGCCTCGGAAAAGTGGCGGTGCTCGACTGGGACGTGCACCACGGCAACGGCACCCAGCACATCTATTGGCGGCGCGGCGACGTGCTGACGCTGTCGCTGCATCAGGACGGCTGCTTCCCGGCGGGCTATTCCGGCGAACAGGATCGCGGTGAAGGCGCCGGGGCGGGCTGCAACGTCAACGTGCCGATGCTGGCCGGCGCCGGCGACGACGGCTACCTGCACGCCATGCGGCGCATCATCATCCCGGCGCTGGAAAAATTCGAGCCGGAAATGATCATCGTCGCCTGCGGTTACGACGCCAACGCGCTCGATCCGCTGGCGCGCATGCAGCTGCACAGCGACAGCTTCCGCGCCATGACCGCGCTGGTGCAGGAGGCCGCCGATCGGCTGTGCGGCGGCAAACTGGTGATGGTGCATGAAGGCGGCTACGCCGAATCCTACGTGCCGTTCTGCGGGCTGGCGGTGATGGAACAGCTGAGCGGCGTGCGCACGGAAGTGCAGGATCCGCTGCTGGCGTTCATCCAGCAACAGCAGCCGCGCGACGCGTTCAACCGCTTCCAGCGCGAAGCGCTCGACGCGTTGGCGCGCCAGTTCGGCCTGTAACCCCCCTCTCTGCGGGCGCCGCACCCGGCGCCCCTGACAACCTCGCCGCCAGCCGCTACGCTGAAGGGCAACCCTACCACCATGAGAACAATAACATGTCCGAACAAACCGTCAGCTTTATCAAAGGCCGTCACGGCGATATCGCCGTGCACGACTGGGGAAACGACAAGCCGCGCTATCTGGCGTTGCTGGTGCACGGCTACGGCGAGCACCTCGGCCGCTATCAATACGTGGCGCGCACGCTGCAGGCGCAGGGCGCGCGGGTGTTCGGCCCCGACCATCTCGGCCACGGCCTGTCACAGGGCGAACGCGTGCTGATCGAAGATTATGACGCCGTGGTCGACGACGTGCAGCGCGTGGTCAGCCATTTCCGGCAGCAATATCCCACCTTGCCGCTGGTGGTGATCGGCCACTCGATGGGCGGCATGATTGCCACCCGCTACGTGCAGCGCCATGGCGAGGAAGTGCGCGCGCTGGTGCTGTCCGGCCCGCTGCTCGGCGACAGAACGGCGATTTCCGATCTGGCCGAACTGCCGACGATCCCCGACTCGCCGCTGGATACCGCCACCCTGGCGCGCGATCCGGCGGTCGGCGCGGCCTATCAGGAGGATCCGCTGGTGTGGCACGGGCCGTTCAAGCGCCCCACCCTGCGCGCCATGCAGCGGATGCTCGCCGCCATCAACGCCGGGCCGGGCTTCGGCGCGCTGCCCACGCTGTGGATCCACGGCGATGACGATCGGCTGGTGCTGATGAGCGAAACGCAAACCGCGCTCGATCGTCTGCAGGGCGACGACTTCGAACAGCTGATCAATGCAGGCGGGCGGCACGAGAGCTTTAACGAAACCAATAAGGATCAGATCCTCAAGCGGGTGACCGATTTTATTGCGCGGGCGCTGGGCTAAGGCGTTCCCCCTCAGCATGCTGAGGGGGCATAAAAGCGTCAGCCCTCGACGATGGCGAGGTAGTGTTTGACGAAGCGATCCGAGGTGATGTCCCAACGCACCGGAGTGCCCTTCTCGACGAACCAGGAGTCGCCGGCCTGATACTGCACCGATTCGCCGGTGCGTTCGTTGGTCAGGGTGGCGCTGCCTTCCCACACCGTGGCGTGCTCGGCGAACGGATACTCCATCACGAAGCTGCCGCGGGTGCAGCTGAACACGCCGCAGTTCAGGTTGTCGGTCGGTTCGCCGAAGATGCTGGCCACGCCGACGTTTGGCGTGCCGGCGATCACCGTGGCGCCCAGGTTGCTGACGCTGCCGATCTCCAGCAGTTCAGGCAGCGGTTGTTTAAGCAGTAACGGTTTCATGTGATTCTCCTCTGAGGGTTAACGGCGGCCTTTCCAGTAGCCGGATGTCTGGTGCCAAACCTTACCGGCGGTGGTCATCACCCGCCGCAGCTTGTCCTTGCCGAAGATGTTGACGTGCGGGATCGAGCTCATCAGATCGTAGCGATCGGATCCTTCGCTCATGCCCTCTGCCAGCACCTTGCACACGATGTGGCTCGGCGTCACACCGAAGCCGGAGTAGCCCTGCACGTAAAACACGTTGTCGCGATCCGGCAGCGTGCCGATCTGCGGGAACAGGTTGGCGCTGCAGCACAGCGGGCCACCCCAGGCCAGATCGATCTTCACGTCTTTCAGGTACGGGAACACCTTCAGCATCAGGTTACGGTTCCAGGCCTTGAGATCCGACGGGAAGTATTCGATCAGGCGGGTGGCGCTGCCGAACAGCAGCCGGTTCTCGTTGGTCACCCGGTAATAGTCGATCACCGGGCGGATGTCGCTGTAGGCGCCGCGGATCGGGCTGATCTGACGGATCAGTTCGTCAGACAGCGGCTCGGTGGCCAGCTGGAAGGCGTAGGTATTGATGGTCTTGCGGTAGATCTGCGGCTCCATGCCGTTGAGGAAGCCGTTGCAGGCCCACAGCATCTTGTTAGCGCGCACCGAGCCCATGGCGGTGCGCACCGTGATGCGCGGGCCATACTCCACGTTGAGCACGCTGCTGTTCTCGAAAATTTTCACCCCGTAGCCGCTCAGCGCCTTGGCCTCGCCCAGCAACAGGTTGAGCGAATGCACGTGGCCGCCACCCATGTGTTTCAGCGCGCAGGTGTAGGCATCGGAGCCCACCACCTGCTTCACCTCCGCCCCGGTGTAGAGTTCAATCTCCTCCTGCGGCGCTACCGCCCTGAACTCCTTCAGCCAGCCGCGCAGGGTCTTCTCCTGGCGCGCGTTGCTGCCGAGATAGCCGTAGCCGAAGCAGAAGTCGGCGTCGATGTCATATTTCTTGATGCGCTCGCGGATAATGCCGGCGCCGAGGTTGCTGATCTTGAAGATGGTTTCCAGCCCGGACGGGCCGACGTGGCGTTTGATCTTCTCCAGATCGTGGCCGATGCCGGCCATCACCTGGCCGCCGTTGCGCCCGGTGCCGCCGTAGCCCAGATAGCGGCCCTCGAGAATGGCGATGTTGGTGATGCCCTTCTCCGCCAGCTCCAGCGCGGTGTTGATGCCGGAGAAGCCGCCGCCGATGATCACCACGTCAACGTCCAGATCCTCTTCCAGCGTCGGGAAGCGCAGATCGTATTTTTTGGTCGCCGCGTAGTAGGTTAAGGACTCGATTTCGTTGTTCACTGCCGCACTCCCGATTGCCTATGCCATGACATCGGATTATCGGGAGGCAGCAGCCGTGCCGCTATGTCCCCTTAGGGACATTCGTCCCCTTCATCTTTCAAACTACAGCGTTGTTGGCTGCTGACGTTCACCCCAGTCACTTACCTAAGTAAGCTCCTGGGGACGCTCGTCCTGGCCGCCTAGCTGTAGCTTGAAAGCTATAGGGGATAGATCGATACATTCACGCGCTGCGTCGCTGCGGGGCGGCCAGCAGCAGGCTGAACAGTTCGGCCTGCGAACCGATGTTCAGCTTGCCGTAGATGTTCTTGCGGTGGTTTTTTACCGTGCCGAGGCTGATGAACAGCCGGTCGGCGATCTGCTGCGAACCGCAGCCGGCGAGGATCAGATCGACAATCTCACGCTCGCGCGGCGTCAGCAGATAGCGCGCCTGGGCGCCGTCATCGTTCACCGTCGCGGCCTCGGCCGGCGCCACCACCACTTCGCCGTGCAGCCGCGCCACGCTTTTCACCAGCGTCAGCGCGCTGCGCAGATCCGCCCACTGCGGGTAGCGCACCGCCACCGTGCGGCGCGCCGAACCGAAAAAGACGCCCAGCCCGCGCTCCGGCGTCAGTTGCAGCAGCACGCCGGCCTCGTCGTGCCAGCCGGTCTTGTGATAAAAATTACGGTAATAGTCGCTGTGATAAAACCCGCAGGGCGCCAGCTGGCGCAGCGTGAGCACCTCGCCTTCGCCGCCGTCGTTCAGCGCGCGGTAAAACGGATCCTGCAGGTAGGCGCCCTGCTGGTAGAGCTGATTGACCGCGTCGCTGTTTTCGCGCTCGGTTTTAATCAGGCAGCGCGGCGGCCGGCCGCGTTCGAAGGCATAGACGATGGCGTTGTCGAAGGCGAAAAACCCTTCCAGCCAGTTCAACAGGCTGGGATAAAAGCGTGGGCTGGCCACCGCATCGATCACCGCAGACAAGCGTTCAACCTGAATTTCCATACCCGCCTCGCCATTATTAACACATTAACAATCTACCGATTTCGGATGGGGTTGGCCGCACGACGGCCGGTACTGTTAAAAAAAGCATCCGCAGCGCCGAAATGCAAGAGCGAGATCGTTTACATGTTAAACAACTCACAGGTTGCCGCGGCGGGGAAAGCGGTGGCCGCTCCGCGCCCGCTGGCTTATGCTGTGGCATCGCGACCTGCAACGCCGTCAAGGAGACCTCATGTCCGTCAGCCACATCATCGCCAACCGCCAGACCTGGTTCGGCCGCGGCAGCATCCAGCAGCTGCCGCCGCTGCTGCTTGCCGACCCGCAGCCGACGCTGCTATTCAGCTGCCGCTCTTTTCTCAACGGCCCGGTGTACGCCGGCCTGCGCGAAGCGCTGGCGCCGCTGCTCATCGGCACCGAAATCGTCAGCCACGAGGCGTCGCCGCAGGAAATCGACGCCTGGGTGGCGCGCTGGCGCGGCCAGGCGCGGCGCGTGGTGGCCATCGGCGGCGGCAGCGTGCTGGACGCCGCCAAAGCGTTCTCCGCGCTGGTTGAGCACCCGCTGCCAACGCTGCGCTATATGGAAAAGGTGGGCGACAGCAAAATCAGCGGCGCCACCCTGCCGCTGATCGCCATTCCCACCACCGCCGGCACCGGCAGCGAGGTGACCCAGAACGCGGTGATCACCGATACCCAGGTCAGCAAGGTGAAAGCCTCGCTGCGCCATAACAACTTCGTGCCGCACACCGCCATTCTCGACCCGCAGCTGCTGACGGGCGCCCCGGACAAGGTGCTGGCCTACTGCGCCATCGACGCCTTCACCCACCTGTTCGAGGCCTATCTGTCGAAAACCGCCGGCGCCATGACGCGCGATATGTCGCTGAGCGGCATCCGCCACTTCCTCGCCGCCTGGCCGGCGCTTAACCGCAGCGACGCGGCGCGCGAAGCCATTATGCAGGCTTCCTACCTCGGCGGGCTGACGCTGAGCGCCGCCGGGCTGGGGGTCATTCACGGCATCGCCGGCGAGATCGGCGCGCTGCGCGACTACCACCACGGGCAGGTCTGCGGTCGCCTACTGCTGCCGTTCCTCGCCCTGTTGGAAAGCAGCGAACAGCCGCAGCAGCGCGCGCTGATGGCCGAGCTGGCCGCCAGACTGTACCCGCACTGGCAGGGCAGCCCGGAGAGCTACCTGACCGATTTCATCACCCGCCACGCCATCGCGCCGTTCTGGCAGGACGATTTGCCGATTTCCGGCCAGGAGCTGGCGGTAGCGCTGGAGAAATCCAACAGCAAGAATTCCTGGATCGACTATGCGCCGGCGCAGCGGCAACGGATGATCGAAGAGGCGTTTCGCGTCGAATGATTATATAATCAGATCAACGCACTAGCAGGAGTTAAGGAAATGGGCATCATCGGCTGGATCTTCGCCGGCATCGCGGTCGGCATCCTGGTCGGCGCGCTGATCAGAATCTTCGGCAAGAAGAAAGAGCAGTAAGCGTCACGCTGTTCCGTGGGCCGCCAGCAGGCACTCATGGAACAGCTTCACCACCCGTTGCGGCACCGGCGAGCGGCGCAGCACGCTGGAGTACTCGCAGTGATAGCGGAACAGCGCCGGTTTGATCGCCCGCATCAGGTTCTGCGCCACAAAAAACGCCGCGTAGTGATCCGGCAAAAAGCCGACGTATCTGCCGGACAGGATCAGCGTGGCGATCGACTCTTGCGCGAACCCCGTCGCCTTGCGATGCAAATGTTGCTGCAGGCTCAGTTCCATATTCGGCGAATGGTAGCCCAATCCGGCGAAAGCATAATTGTGCAGCAGATCCCAATTTAATGTTTCATGGCGGGCGGAAAATAATTCATGCTGCGCGCCGCAATATAAGAACATCCTCTCACTGAATAACGAATGATAAGATAAACTTTCCGCGCTGCGGTGCATGGGAATAACGCCAACCTGAAATTGCCCGTCAATAACGCCACGTTCAATGGTATTAATCGGCTCCACGTACATTTGCAAAGAAACCTCCGGCGCGCGCTCGCTGAATAACGCGATGGCCCGGCCGATCTGCGCCTGCGGATTGCTGACCGTATGGTCGAATATCGCCACGTGCAGCTGCCCGCCCATGCGCTGGTGCACCTCGTCCACCCCGCGCCGGAACGCCTCGGTGGCCGCCAGCAGGTTGACGGTTTCCTGGTAGATAATCAGCCCCTCGTCGGTGACCGCAAAGCCCTCGCGCCCGCGCTGGCACAGCGTCAGGCCCAGCCGCTGCTCCAGATCCTTGATGTGCTTGCTGATGGTCGACAGGCTGATATTCAGCTCCAGTTCGGCGGCGCTCATGCCGCCGCAGTCGACCACGGCCTTGAATACCCGCAGCAAACGCAGATCCATATCCGACAATTGTCCCAGCAACGCGCGCTTTTTTACTTGCATAAAACCTTAAGTAAGTTTCGACATATGATTATTCACAGTAGAGAACAAGCGGTACATAGTCAATTTCGTACAACAATTCGTTAACAACTCATTTTATTTAATTAATCGCACTTATTTTCCTGCCCGGAGGAAAACATGGCCGCTGAAAATTATTCGCTTAATCGTCTCGATGCCGAAGGGTTAGAAGCCCATTGGATGCCTTTTACCGGCAACCGCAATTTTAAAGCGCAGCCGCGCATCATTACTCAGGCCGCAGGGGCGTATTACACCAGCCACGACGGCAGAAAGATTTTCGACGGCCTGTCCGGATTGTGGTGCTGCGGATTGGGGCACGGCCGGCAGGAAATCACCGACGCCGCCCAGCGCCAGTTGGCGACGCTGGATTACTCGCCGGCGTTTCAGTTCGGCCACCCGCTGTCGTTCGAGCTGGCCAACAAAATCAAGGCGCTGACGCCGGCGGGGCTGGATTACGTGTTCTTCACCGGCTCCGGCTCGGAAGCGGCGGACACCTCGCTGAAAATGGCGCGCGCTTACTGGCGCGCCAAAGGCCAGGCGGGCAAAACCTGCTTTATCGGCCGGGAAAAGGGCTATCACGGCGTTAACTTCGGCGGCATCTCGGTCGGCGGCATCGCTGGCAACCGCAAGGCGTTCGGCGCCGGCGCCGAGGCGGACCATCTGCCGCACACCCTGCTGGCCGGCAACGCCTTTTCGCGCGGCATGCCGCAACAGGGGGCGGAGCTGGCGGAAGAGCTCAACCGCATCATCGCGCTGCGCGACGCCTCGACGATCGCCGCGGTGATCGTCGAACCGTTCTCCGGCTCCGCCGGGGTGATCGTGCCGCCGGTCGGCTATCTGCAGCGCCTGCGCGAGATCTGTACCCAGCATGACATTCTGCTGATCTTCGACGAAGTGATCACCGCCTTCGGCCGCTGCGGCGCGATGACCGGCGCCGAGGCGTTCGGCGTCACGCCGGACATCATGAACATCGCCAAACAGGTGACCAACGGCGCGCAGCCGATGGGCGCCGTGGTGGTGCGGCCGGAGATCTACCAAACCTTCATGAACGGCGGCGAGCCGGACTACCAGCTCGAATTCCCGCACGGTTACACCTACTCCGCCCATCCGGTCAGCTGCGCGGTGGCGCTGGCGACGCTGGACATCCTGCAGCGCGAACAGATGGTGGAGCGCGTACAGGCGCTGGCGCCCTACTTCGAGCGCGCGGTGCACAGCCTGCAGGGGGCCAAACACGTCGCCGACATTCGCAATATCGGCCTGGCGGCCGGCATCACGCTGGCGGCGCGGCCCGGCGAACCGGCGCGGCGGCCCTTCGAAGCGGCGATGCGCTGCTGGGAAAGCGGGTTTTACGTGCGGTACGGCGGCGATACCCTGCAACTGGCGCCGCCGTTCATCAGCAGCGAAGCGCAGATCGATGCGCTGATCAACGCCGTCGGCGATGCCCTCAACGCCACCGAATAAGGAGCGAACCATGACCATTACCCATTGGATCAACGGCGAACCCGCCGCCGGCGGCGAACGCAGCCAGCCGGTTTACGACCCGGCCACCGGCCAATCGGCGCAGGAGGTGCTGCTGGCCGACCGCGCCACGGTGGAGCGCGCCATCGCCGCCGCCGAGCAGGCTTACCCCGCCTGGCGCGACACGCCGCCGCTGAAGCGCGCGCGCATCATGATGAAGCTCAAGGATCTGCTGGAGCAGCACGCCGACGCCATCTGCCAACTGATCACCGCCGAGCACGGCAAAGTGCTCAGCGACGCCCTGGGCGAACTGCAGCGCGGCATCGAGAATATCGAATACGCCGGCTATGTGCCGGAACTGCTGAAAGGCGAACACAGCAAAGAGGCAGGCCCGGGCATCGACAGCTGGAGCGAGTTTCAACCGCTCGGGGTGGTGGCGGGCATCACCCCGTTCAACTTCCCGGCGATGGTGCCGCTGTGGATGTGGCCGATGGCGGTCGCCTGCGGCAATACTTTCGTGCTGAAACCTTCCGAGCGCGTCCCTTCCGCCGCGCTGTATATCGCGCGGCTGGCGGCGGAGGCCGGGCTGCCGCCGGGGGTGCTCAACGTGGTCAACGGCGATCGCGAAGCGGTGGAGACGCTGCTGCATGACGGACGCGTGAAGGCGATAAGCTTCGTCGGTTCGACGCCGGTCGCAGAACACATCTATCACACCGGCTGCGGCCAGAACAAACGGGTGCAGGCGCTGGGCGGCGCCAAAAACCACGCGGTGGTGCTGCCGGACGCCGATATCCCCGGCGCGGTCGGCGCGCTGATGGGCGCGGCGTTCGGCTCCTGCGGCCAGCGCTGCATGGCCATCCCGCTGGTGGTCGCGGTGGGCGACGGCACCGCCGACGCGCTGATCGCCGGGCTGCGGCAACAGATGGCCGCCATGCGCGTCGGCCCCGGCAGCGACAACCACAACGACATGGGGCCGCTGGTGACTCAACAGCATTATCAGAAGGTGAAAGGCTATATCGATCAGGGCGTGGCCGAAGGCGCCGAGCTGCTGGTGGACGGCCGCGAACTGCGCGTGACGGACGCCGACGGCCGCCCCAGCCAGGGGTATTTCCTCGGCCCGACGCTGTTCGACCGCGTGACGCCCGGCATGCGCATCTATCAGGAGGAGATCTTCGGCCCGGTGCTCGGCGTGGTGCGCGCGGCGTCGCTGCAGGAGGCGATGGCCTTGATCGACGCCCATGAATACGGCAACGGCACCTGTCTGTTTACCCGTGACGGTGAAGCGGCGCGCTACTTCTCCAGCCGCATTCAGGTCGGCATGGTGGGGATCAACGTGGCGCTGCCGGTGCCGGTGGCCTACCACTCGTTCGGCGGCTGGAAGCGCTCGCTGTTCGGCGATCTGCACGCCTACGGCCCGGACGCGGTCAGGTTCTACACCAAACGCAAGACCATTACCCAGCGCTGGCCGGCCTCCGGTGATGCCCGCCGCGCCAGCTTCAGCTTCCCGTCGGGGCAGGGGTAACACATAAGAACAATAAACTTCCGGGGAGCAACGCTCCCCGGCATTTAGCGCGCTCCATTTGATTTCTGCGTACAGCCTGTGCAGCAAAACAATTACTCACTCACACGTTAATGGAGTCGTTAACCATGAAAGAGTCCGCCCCTGAACACACTTTCAAAGGCAATCTCAGCGTCCTCGACGTGGTGATGATCACCGCTTCCGGCGTAACGCCGGCCAGCTCGATCTTCGTCATCGCGCCGCTGGCGATCGCCAGCGCCGGCAGCGGCGCCTTTCTGTCGTTTCTGATCGCCGCCTGCGTCGCCGCCACCATCGCGCTGTGCTATGCCGAGCTCGGCGCCGCGCACCCCAGCGCCGGCGGCGAATACAGCATCATCAAACGCCTGTTCGGCACCCTGTGCGGGTTGCAGACCTATCTGTTTATTCTCAGCGCCGCGCTGTTCGTGCCGGCGGTGCTGGCCACCGGCGCCGTGCCCTATCTGAATACCGCGCTGGGCACCTCATTCGACGCCTCCACCGCCGGCATGATCACCGTGCTGATCGGCGGCGCCTGCGCCATTTTCAACATCAAGGCCAACGCCCTGCTGACCGGCGCCTTTCTGGTGGTGGAAGTGGCGGTGCTGGCGCTGATCGCCTGGCTCGGTTTCAGCCATCCGCATCAAAGCGCGGAGATTCTCACCGCGCCGGTGATGCTGGACGCGCAGGGCAGCCTGGCACCGGTGTCGCTGCCGCTGATCGTCGCCATGGTCGGGGTCGCGCTGTTCTCCTACAACGGCTACGGCGCGGCGGTGTACATGGCGGAAGATATGCGCGAGCAGGGCAAACCGATGGCGGTCGCGATCATGCTGACGCTGGTCATCGTGGTGCTGGTGGAACTGGTGCCGTTCACCGCCCTGCTGATCGGCTCGCCGTCGCTGGCGGAGATGGCCAAACAGGCCGATCCGGTCGGTTATGTGGTCACCCAGCTCGGCGGCCCGACGCTGGCGCGGGTGGTGAGCGGCGCGATCTACCTGTCGGTATTCAACGCCATCATCGCCATCGTGGCGCAGTTCAGCCGCATGATGTTCGCCAGCGGGCGCGACGGCTTCTGGCTGCCGACGTTCAACCGCGCGCTGAAAATCATCCACCCGCGCTTCGGCACCCCCTGGATCGCCACCCTGCTGTTCGGCGTCCCCTCGGCGCTGCTGGCGTTTTGCTCCGACCTCGAATCGCTGACCTCATTCACCGTGATCCTGCTGCTGCTGGTGTACATCATCATGGCGGTGGCGGCGCTGATCAGCCGCCGTCGCCGCCACTTCCATCACCCGTACCTGATGCCGCTGTGGCCGCTGCCGGTGGCGGCGGCGCTGCTGTGCTGCCTGTACGTGCTGTGGACGATTTTGATCGCCAGCAGCCTGAAAGACTTTATTATCATTGCCGGCATCATCGGCTTCGGGCTGGCGCTGAACCACTTGCGCGGCCGCCAGACGGCGCCCCTCGCCGCCCCCTCAATAGAAGGAGAATAACCATGACGCAGCGCGCTCAGGATCTGGGCATCACCATCGGCCAGGGCACGCCCGGCCCGCTGAACGCCATCACCGACGTGCCCGGCGTGCGCGTCGGCCATGCCAGCCTTCATGCCGACTTGGCGGACGGGCGCAGCGTGCGCACCGGCGTGACGGTGATCGAACCGCGCCCCGGCTCCGCTCGCCACGCGCCCTGCTTCGCCGGCGTGCACGTGCTGAACGGCAACGGCGACGCCACCGGCCTGGAATGGGTGCGAGAAGCGGGCCTGTTGACCAGCCCGATCGCTTTCACCAACACCCACAGCGTGGGGGTAGTGCGCGATGCGCTGATCGCGCTGGAGCGTGAAACGCTGCCCGCGAGCGACAACGCGGTGTACTGGAATATGCCGGTGGTGATGGAAACCTTCGATGGCCTGCTCAACGACATCAACGGCTTTCACGTCAAGGCCGAGCACGTACGCCAGGCGCAGCAGGCGGCCCGAGGCGGCTTGCCGCAGGAAGGCGCGGTCGGCGGCGGCAGCGGCATGATCTGTCATGAATTCAAGGGCGGCAGCGGCACCGCATCGCGCCGCTTGCCCGCCGATCAAGGCGGCTGGACGGTGGGCGCCATCGTGCAGGCCAACCACGGCAAGCGCGAGTCGCTGCTGGTCGGCGGTTACCCGGTGGGCCGCCACCTGGGGCATATCCCCTCGCCGTTCACGCCGCAGTTGCCGCATCCCGGCATGGGCTCCATCGTGGTGGCGCTGGCGACCGACGCGCCGCTGCTGCCGCACCAGTGCGCACGGCTGGCGCAGCGCGCCAGCATCGGCATCGCCCGCACCGGCGGCGGCACCGAGGATTCGAGCGGCGATATCTTTATCGCCTTCGCCACCGGCAACGACGGCCTGCCGCCCGCTGACTACGCCAATAAAGGCGATTTCACCACGCCGCTGCGCATGGTGAACAACGACTACATTTCGGCGCTGTTCGCCGCGGCGGCGGAAGCGGTGGAAGAGGCGATCGTCAATGCGTTGCTGGCGGCCAATACCGTCAGCGGCAACGGCCATCGGGCGGAAGGGTTGAGCGCCGAACAGCTGGTGACGGCGCTGGAGAAGGCCGGCTGGCGGCGGTAAACAACGCGGGGCGCGGGTTAACGCGCCCTGACCGTCAGGATTCGCCGCCCGGTTTGGGCGTCGGGTAATCGTAATCCAGCTTCAACGGCTCGGCGTAGACGCTGTCCCACAGCTGTTGGTACAGCCTGTCCAACCGCCCGCTCATCGCCGTGCTGTGCAGCACCAGCTCCAGATTGCGCGAGTTGTCCAGATAGCCGCCGGTCCAGTTGCTGGTGCCCACCCAGGCAATCTCATCGTCGATGGTCATCAGCTTGCTGTGAATCACGCGGGCAAACGGGATGAAGCCGCTGCTGGCCGGCGGAATGGTCACCACCTTGATCTGCACGTTCGGCACCAGCGCCAGGCTCTTCAGCCAGGCGATATCCGGCTTTTTGGTGTTCCAGTTGGCCACCATCAGCTCGATCTGCACCCCGCGCGCCGCCGCGCTGCGCAGCGCGTTGTCGATCACCGCGTAGAAGGGGCGGCTGCGCTCCGGGCCAAACGACAGCGGCGCGTAGTCCATCACCTGCACCCGCACCCGCCGTTTGGCGTCGGCCAGCAGACGCGGCAGCTCGGCCTGCGAATCGAGCACGCCCGCCGGGTTGTAGGCGCGCGGGCTGGCCACCAGATAGTTGCCCTGCGGCTGCGTCGTCGGCGGCGAATCGGGCAGCGCCGGCACCGGCTTATCCTGCGCCAGCAGCGCCTGCGCCCGCCAATCCTGTTCGAAGATCGCCTGGATCTGCCCCACCACCCTGGCGTCGCTGATGCGCAGCCCGGTTTCGTGAATGTGTTCCAGCGCGCGCCAGTCGAAGTTCTGGCTGCCGACGAACGCCTGCTCGCCGTCCACCAGCAGATACTTGGCATGCAGAATGCCGCCGCTCAGCTTCTGGTATGGGATGATGCGCAGCTCCAGATTGGGGATCGCCTTCAGCTGTTCCAGCGTCTCGGCGGTGGAGAGGCGAATGCCCTTCTCTTCCAGCAAAAAGCGGATTTTCACCCCGCGTTCGCCGGCCGACTTCAGGTGCTGCAGCACGCCGTCCAGCAGCGAACCGTCCTGATTCGCCACGTAGAACTGCCCCAGATCGATGCGGGTTTTCGCCGCGTCGAACATCTCGCGCCATACCTCGGCGGTGTTGCGCAGGTCGTCGGCCTGCAGCGCGGTTTCCACCGGCGCGGTGTACACCAGCTCGTAACCGGGAATAGCAAAACGCGCCGCAGCGCTCTGGCTCAACATCAACAAACAACCGCTCCACAATGCCGTATAAAGGCGGCATCTCGGCCGCCGTACTGGATGGCCATTAGGCATAGCGCGGCGCTCCGCTGTCAACCCATTGTTCGCCGCTGCCGCTTTCCGGACGGCTGGCCGGTTGACCGGCGCGGATCAGCAGCACCTTCAGCAGTTCGTTGATGCGCTCCATACGGCTCTGCAGGAAATTGTTGGCCACCAGGCACAGCAGCGCGATGGCGATGCCCAGCCCGGTGGCGTACAGCGCGGTGCCCATGCCGGCCGACACCAGACTCGGCTCGGACACCCCCGAGGCGGCCAGCGCCTTGAAGGTTTCGATGATCCCCATCACCGTGCCCAGCAGCCCCAGCAACGGCGCGGCGGTGACCACGGTTTCCAGCAGCCACAGGCCGCGCGCCATCGGCGGCTTGCTCAGCAGATACTGGGCGTCGATCAGATCGCCGATCGCCTCACGGTCGCCGGCGCGGTGCTTCTGCGCCAATACCGGCGCGATCACCGCCATCGGCAGGCTGTTGCGCTGCGTCAGCGCGTCGGGCAGATCGGCGGCGCGGCGCACGTCCGGCGTCAGCGCCTGCTCCAGCCTGCGCGCCTGGCGCTGGGTATAGGCGAAGTACAGCGTACGTTCGATGATGATCACCAGCGCGATCGCCAGCGCGGCGTACATCACGTAGAAAATAATGTCGTGCAACAGATTGGCGTCCATACAGGGTTCCTCTTCCCCGCCGCCGGGCAGACGGCGGGGCATTCAGTTAAAAGGTGGCTTCCAGCGAGACGCTGAAGGTGCGTTCTTCGCCGACGTTGTAATACGGGGTGCTGGCCTTCACGCCGCCGTAGGGCGCCGCGTTGAAGGTGGTGGTGCGCACCGAGGTCAGGTATTCCTTGTCAAACAGGTTGCTGATGCCAAAACGCAGCGCGGCGCTTTTGACGATTTTCTTGTCCACCGGCAGATGCACCCCCGCCGCCAGATCGAACACCGTGCGCCCGCCGATCTTCTCGTCGTTGGTCAGATCGCCATAGAACGCGCTGACGTACTTGCCGCTGACGCTGCCGTAGTACAGGCCGTCGTCATAACCCAGCGTCATGTTCAGCAGGTTTTTCGGCACGTTCGGCACCTCTTTGCCGGAGGTCGGCAGCGGCAACCCGCCGTTGCTGACGATGTCGCTCTTCTGCTTCGATTGGGTATAGGTATAGGAGGTGTAGTAGTTGAAGTTATGCGGCAGTTGGCCGCTCCACTCCAGCTCCAGCCCTTTGTTCTCCACGTTGCCGATGTTCATCATCTCGTAGTCGCCGGCCGCGTTGGTGGTGGAGATCTGGCGATCGCTGTAGCGCATGTAGAACAGCGTGGCGCTCAGCAGCATGTCTTCCTGTTGGAAGCGCCAGCCCAGCTCGTGGTTCCAGCTCAGCTCCGGCTTGGTGCTGAGCGAATCGCCGACGTTGTACAGCACATAGTTCGGCGGCGTGCGCATGTTGCGCGTCAGGTTGTAGAACACCTGGTTTTCCTGGTTCACCTTATAGCTGGCGCTGAAGTTCGGCAGGAATTCATGATAGGTGGCTTTGCGTTTCTCCGGCGCGTTGTACAGGCTGCCGCGATTGTCCCCTTTACGTTCCACGTACTGATAGGCCAGGCCGCCGACGAAGGTCCAGTCCGGCGTGGCGAACCAGGTATCCTGCAGCCACACCTTCTGCGCCGGGGTGATGGTGTACTGGTTGCGCCCCTGAACGGTGTTGCCGTTGGCATCCTTCACCTGATCGGAACCGCCCGGCGGCCCCCAAATCTGCGACGGGTTGCCGTCGCCCTTGATGCTGATGAACGGCTGGGTCTGCAGCTGGCGCGCGCGTTCATACCAGTAACCGATATCCAGACTGTGCTGATCGTTGATGTCCCACTTCAGCTTGGTGGTGATGCCCGGCCGCCAGGTCTGTGTCCACGACGGGCGGTAGTAGGTGTTGGATTTCAGGTTGCTGAGATCGTACTGCCCTGCCCTGTCCGACGTGCTGGACAATACCGACGCGGTTTGACCGTTGAAGCTGCCGCCGTTGCCCCAGTAGTAATACGGTTGCAGGGTCAGCGACAGGTTGTCGCGCAGCTGCAGCTTCTGGGTGAACGACAGCGTGAAGTTCTCGAACGGGTTGCGCTCGAGCTTGTAATACTTGTTCAACTGTCCGCGGCTGTTGTACTCCGGCGTGGTGGCATAGTCGGTATCGCGGCCGTCGTTTTGGAACTGCGCCTTGCTCAGGGTGTTGTAGTTGGTGTTGTTCTGGCGGTTGTACTTCATCACCAGATTGCTGCTGTTGCCGTTGCCGTCTTCGTACAGCGAGTTCATCTCGAACTTGTCGGAGTACAGCCGCCCCTCGCCGCGCCACTTCTTCGCCTCGGTGTGCGAATAGGAGAGCCAGTTGCTGAAGCCGTTGTACTCGCCGGTGTCCAGGCGGGCGAAGGTTTTGCTCAGGCTGTTGCTGCCCAGCGTTTGCTTGACGAACCCGCCGAAGTCTTTCGCCGGGCGGCGCGTTACCAGGCCGATGTTGCCGCCGCTGGAGCCGATATGCGGGCCGTCCGCTTCGGAAGAGCCCTGGGTGACGAACACCTCTTCCAGGTTCTCCGCATCGCCCAGCAGGTTCGGGTATACCGCGTAGTTGCCGGAGTCGTTGATCGGGATGCCGTCCATCGACAGGCCGATCTGATCCGAGTTCATGCCGCGCATGGTGTAGTCCACGCCGCTCAGGCCGCTGGCGTCATTGCTGTTGACGTTGAGGCCCGGCGTGAACTTCAGCTTGTCGATGGCGTTGGCCGCCGACGGCATTTTATCCATCGCCTCTTTGGTGACGGTGGAGCGCGCCTTGGCGCTGTCGTCCTGCACCATCATGCCGCCGCCGAGCGACTGCCCCTTGACGCTGATGGTGCCGACGTCGGTGCCGTCGGCCGCCAGCGCGGCGCCCGGCAGCATCGCCGACATCACCGCCAGATAGATCCCAGAACGATTGAACGATTTCATGGTGTGCATCCCTTAAAAATCAAACGATTAACCCTTGCGCTAAGGCGCCTGATAATTGAACGTCGCGGTAAATCTTTTGGTTGTTTGCCCGGCGAACGCGTCGCTCGGGAATGGCTTTACTGAACTGATGCTTTGCAGGCTGCTCATCGCCGCGCGATTCAGCAGCATGCTGGCGGCTTTGTTGGCGATGCCGGAAGAGACCACCCGCCCGCTGCGATCGACCTCCAGCCATACCTCGACGTTGCCCTGCGGGCGCTCGAGGGAGGCCTGACGGCCGGTCGGGTAGCGCTTGCGCTGTTCCAGTTCGCGGCGCAAGGCCAGCAGATAGCCGTTTTCAATCGCCTGCGCATTCACCTTCGGCGCCGCCGGGGCGGCCGGTGCGGGTTGCGCCGCCGGTTTACTGACCAGCGCGCGCGGCGCGGCGGGCGCCGGCGTCGGTTTAGGCTTTTCCACCGGTTTGGCTTTCTCTTTCACCGGCTTGGGTTTGGGCTTCGGTTGCGGTTTCGGCACCGGCTTGGCTTCCACGATCGGTTCCGGCGCCGGCACCACCGGTTCGGGGATCGGCTCCGGCTCGGGCGGCGGCGGTTCGGGCTGGGGGTCCGGCGGCGTTTGCGGTTGAGGTTCAGGCACCGGTTCAGGCTCCACCAGCGCCAGTTCGATGGCGGTTTCGTCGTAGCGCGGCTGGATCTTCAGCGCCGCCTGCTGGCTGGCGAACAGCAGACAGCCGGCGACAATCAGCGCCGGCAACCAGCTGAAAAGATGACGTGAGCGATAGAGCAGATACATGTCACAGCTTCCGTGTCGCGATGGAGACGGAGAAGAAACCGCCCTGGCGCAGGTTATCCATGACCGCCACCAGCCGCTCGACCGCCACGCCTTTGTCGCTGTTGACGATGATGGTGGTGGTCTGGTTGGCCTGCTGCTGTTGCTTGAGCGTCGTGACCAACGCGTCGAGCGCGATCGGCTGGCCATCCAGCTGCAGCTGTTCGTCGGCCCCCAGCGTGATAATCGCTTTCTTCTGCGGTTTCAGCTGTTGCGCGCTGCCGGCGGACGGCAGCTGCGTTTTCAACCCGAGCGCCGGAATGACGTTCAGGCTGATCAAGACGAAAAACACCAATAAAAACATCATCACGTCGATCATCGGGATCAGTTCGATGTGCGCTTTGTTCTTTTTCGGTTCGTTCCAGTTACGCATGACACTCCCTCACAAAAGCGAAGCAGCCAATATAGGAGGGGTTTGTTTACCTTTTGTTACGCTTGTGTGATCTTATTTTCACAGTGCGGATTTTTTGCGAGAATTTTTTCAATGGCTAACGACGGCAAGGGCTATATAACCCATTAATTAGCGATAGTTTTTATCGGAATAATTGCAATGTGGGCCTAACGCCGTGCGGATGACGAGACAATAAATGTGAAAATAGTGACAAGCTGCGCCAAGCGGCGGCGGCTTTGCCTCTCACCTTCCAGCGATATCTGCTATTTTTCCCAAGAACATTCCCAATCCCCCTCTTTAAAACACTCGCCAAAAATGAATGCACCTATATTTAACCAAATAATACCCTTCATTGAATAGAATATTGCCAATCAAATATCAGCTGTTATATTTTTAAAGTGAAATAGCGCTACAGCGTTATTTTAGAATTTAATTAAACCCACTAAGTCACCCTTTTATTTATAAGGATTGTATATGAAAGTACTTAGTCAATATGAAGAACAGTACGTTAGCGGTGGCGATCTGAACGCGGCCTGGGATGGGCTGTTGGACGGCGCCATGACCGGCGCGCTGATTGCAGGCAAATCCGCAGGCGCAGGCGGCTTTATTGCCGGTGCGGTCGGCCAATTGGTTGGCACCCTCATCGGCGGCGTTGCAGGCGGTGTGGGGCTGGGTCTTTATGGCCTGACGCATACGCAGCAGGAAGTGGCCGACTACGCGAAACATTTCCGCGAGACGATCGGCTCCACCTCGACCTCGGTCGGCGGCAGCCTGTAATAGAAATAAAATGGCCGCCGGCGCGGCGGCTATTTTATTTTTGACGCGCGGGGAATAAAAAAACCGTTAATCCCGGAGACGCGCCCGGCGCAAATATCCTGACAGCACTTCGGCTCATAAAAAAAGACGCCCGCAGGCGTCTTCTTGGTATTGTCACTGAAGCCCGAGGCGATCAGTTCACTTTCACCGGCATACCGGAACGAGCCTTGATCGCCGCATCCACTTCGCTCTGGTTGACGCCGGCGTCCATCAGCACTTTGCCGACCGGCGCGGAAATGGTCAGCGGCACCGGATCCTTGGATTGCAGCTGCTCTTCGTTGGCCGACAGCGGGTTGTGCACTTCCACGTAGCGCGAGCCGTCCGGTTCGACGGTGGCCTTCATCGGTTCGTTGATGAACTGCACGCGGGTGCCGACCGGCACGTTCTGGAACAGGTACTTGATGTCGTCGGCGCGCAGACGTACGCAGCCGTGGCTCACGCGCAGGCCGATGCCGAAGTTGGCGTTGGTGCCGTGAATGGCATACAGGCGGCCAACATACAGCGCATACAGCCCCATCGGGTTATCCGGGCCGGCCGGGAACACCGCAGGCAGGATCTCGCCGTCTGCCGCGTATTCGGCGCGCATTTTGGCGGTCGGCGTCCAGGTTGGGCCGTCTTTCTTGCGCTGCACGGTGGTGGTCCAGTTCAGCGGGGTGTCTTTACCCAGCTGGCCGATACCGATCGGCAACACCACGACGGTGTTGGAACCTTTCGGGTAGTAGTACAGACGCATTTCGGCGCTGTTGATGATGATGCCTTCACGCGGCGCGTCCGGCAGGATCAGCTGTTGCGGGATGGTCAGGGTGCTGCCGGCCTTCGGCAGGAACGGATCCACGCCCGGGTTGGCCTCCAGCATGTTGCTCAGCCCCATCTGATACTGGGCGGCGAAGCTCTCCAGCGGCAGTTTGCTGTCTTCCGGTACGGTGATTTGGATATTTTCGCCCACCAAACGGCTGTCTTTTGGCGGCAGCGGGTAGACGACGGCGAAGGCAGCCTGGCTGAATGCAACCAGTGCCGTAAACAGGGTTAATAACGCGCGAATGCTCATTTTCATCTTCGTGTTGGTCAAGGCCACTGGCGATTATGGGTATTGGTTTCTACGGCCACTTTGCCCCGTTGAATTTCAGCCGGCAGCCAACGGCGCTGCGGCCTGAAAAACCAGGGGGGATTTGACCGGATGCGCATTATATGTGCACATCAATCAAAGTGTGAACCATTACCGATGTAATATCGCAATTTTTTGTAACCTGACGCGCCACGAAGGCGATTTTCTGCGAGAACCGCCGCCTAACTGGCGGCGGCCAGCGCCTCCGCCCGCCGAATGGGGATCAGATATTCACAGCGGATCGCCGCGCCGCCAAGCGGGCAACTGCCCTCCTGCGCCGGGTAGAACCGCTCGATATCCTGCCCTGGCCGGCGGATGGCGTTCATCTGCGGCATGGCGGTGTCATACAGCCGGACAATAAAGTTTTGTAACCCTTCCGCCTGCCCCTGATAGGTGAAACGGGCGTATTCCCCCTGTTCGATGGTCACCCGTTCCCCCACCGCCCCTTCGTCCGGCAAAGCGGCGGTATACGCCATGCGCGGGCAGCCCCGACGCTGCCGGTCGATCTCCAGGCTGGTAAGGCCATACATCACCTCGGGCAGCGTCTGCGGCCGCAGCAGTTGCCGCCAGGCATGGCGACGCAGCTCGCATTTGGAAGCCGCCAACTGCCCCAGCGTAAAGCTGCGGCGTTGCGTGTTGCCCACCAGCTGCATGGCGGGCAGCGTCACGATGTCGGCCTGCGGCAGCGGCGCTTCGGTCAGCCGCAGCGGCGGCTGCAGACCGTAGCTCGACCAATCCTGGCTGCGACGATAGCTGGCCGGCGGCAGACCAAACTGCTTGCGGAAGCAGCGGGTGAAGGTCTGCTGCGAATCGAACTGGTACGTATCGGCGATACAGGCCACGCTGGTGCCGGTCAGGCGCAGTTCGCGCGCGGCGGCGGTCAACCTTCTGCGGCGGGCGTACGTGCCGAGGATATGGCCGGTGTGCTGCTTGAACATCCGCTGCAAATGCCACTTGGAATAGCCGGACCTGGCGGCGATGTCGTCCAGCGTCAGCGGCTGATCCAGGCTCTGCTCGATCCAGGCCAGCAGCTGCTCAATCACCTGTTGCTGGTGCATGGTATTCCCCTTATTTTAACAGTAACGTCAGCGCCAACATCCGGCCTGCGGCTTCATCGGCGGCCACCAGTATCGGATAGCCCCAGAATTTGGCGCCGTATTCGGCGAATGCTTCCGCCGCCGCGCGTTTGGCGTCGTCCGGTTCCAGCATGATCATGCCTTTCGCCCACCGCTTCAGCGCCGCGCGGTTATCGCGCTTCCACAGCGCCACCTGAGTGCGGGCGTCGCGATCGTGCTCTTCACCTTCATCGCCGACGCTGCGATCGGTCATCAGGACGAAAGGCTCGGCGCGCGCCAGCAGCGCGCTGAATTCAGCCAGCTCGGCCTGGGTATCGCGCCCGTTTCGGCGCATCCACACCAGCGGAAAATCGGCGGTATCGAGTGACATAATCAGTTTCCTCGCGAAAGGGTTTAGGACTGGCGCTTACTTTATCGGCACCGGCGCTAGACCACATTGCGCAATCAGGACATAATACTTTTCAATTCCGCCAAATTGAGAATTGTTCTCATGAAAGTACAGATCCCCCGCCACTGTCTGGATATCGATCAGGTGCCGCGCCCGCTGTTTGCCCTGCAAGGTTCGACCCTCGAGCAGGACTGGGAAGTCGAGCCGCACCGCCATCAGAAGGCGCAGCTGATCTACACGGTACGCGGCATGATCCGCTGCGAAGTGGAAAACGGGCTGTGGCTGGTGCCGCCGCAGTGCGCGCTGTGGATGCCGGGCAACGTGTTGCACAACGCTCAGGGCGCCGGCTCCACCGAGGCCTACTGCCTGTTCGTCGATCAACATGCCGCCGCCGGTCTGCCGCAGAACTGCTGCACGCTGTCGGTCTCGCCGCTGCTGCGCGAACTGCTGCTGCAGGCCACCACCTTCGAACCGCTCTACGACGAACAGGGCGCCGAAGGGCGCCTGACGGCGGTGTTGCTGGATCAGCTGGTGGCCGCACCGATCGAGAATCTGCATCTGCCGGTATCCGACGACGCGCGCATACGGCAGTTGACCGAAGGCATGCTGAGCTGCCCGGCGGACAAATCCACCCTCGGCCAGTGGGCGCAGCGCATCGGCATGAGCGAGCGCTCCCTCAGCCGCACGCTGCAACAGCAGATGGGCATGAGCTTCGGCCACTGGCGGCGTCAGCTGCACGTGATGCTGGCGCTGCAGCGCTTGACGCAGGGCGAGAGCGTACAGACGGTGGCGCTGGATCTGGGTTACGAGAGCGCCAGCGGCTTCGTCACCATGTTCAGAAAGGCGGTGGGCAAACCGCCGGCGCGCTACCTGGCGGAACGCAACGCCTCAGGGCAACCCCTGGGCGGCGCGATCAGCATGTGAACGGCCGGCACCCGCGCCGGCCTGGCAAGAGGCGGATCAGAAGTCGTAGAACACCGTTATCCAGGTGGAATCCGGCTCGTTGTCGCTGCTGTTGGCCAGCGTGCGCTCCACATACACCGACAGACCGTAACCGATGGTGGTGCCCGCGCCGAGGTAGACGTGGTTGGCGTGATACGCCTCGTCTCCTTTCAGCCGCAGCGAGTCCGCCGCGACGTAAGGCTGAACGGATTTGAGGAACGGCTTGTCGATATTGAAGGTGTAACCGACGAAGCCTTCCAGCCCGTAGCCGTCGCCGGCGAAGAAGTGCGACAGCGTGCGCTGGCGGGTGCTCGGCACATAGTCTTTGTAATAGCTGGCGGTGCCGACGATGTACCAGTTGTTCGGCTGCCAGGTCAACGCGGTGCCGGACAGCTGCTGGTGATAATCCTTTTCGTTGTACAGATTATCTTTGATCTTCGCGTCGGTATAACTGTAGGCGGCGCTGAAGGTGAAATCCTTCGTCACCTTATAATCGAAGCCCAGCCCGCCACCGCCCTTGCGGCGGTAAATCAGGTTATCCGCGGTGTGCAGATCGTCTTCCGGCAATAAATAGTTGGCGTACAGCGTTACCGGCCCGAAATCATTGGTGTATTTGATGCTGTTTTTCGGTTTATTGCCGCCGTCATAATCGCCGGAAATACCGATGCCGGTGCCGCCCGCGTGGCCGTCGTTATCCCAGACGTCGCTTTTGATGCCGACCACCGAATAATAGATGCCGTACTGGTGGCCATAGGTCAGGGTGCCGTAACGATCGTCCTTGAAACCGGCGTACAGCTGGCGCTGATAGTCGCGTTTGCCGTCCTCATTGTAGTGCCCGTCCCAGCTGAGCGCGTGCGCCAGATCGACGCCCCACTCGTAATAGCCGATGATCGAGGTGTTCTGCGTCAGCGCATAGTCGCCGCTGAAGCGAAAACGCGTGCCGCCGTCGTGACCGTTTTTGTCATACCCTGGCTCCGGGCCATTATTGAAGATCCACTCGGGGCGAATGCTGCCGCCTACTTTTAAACTGAGCGGCGCCAGCAATACATTGCTCTGCGGGTTTTTATCCAGAATGGTGATCTCGGCCTGTGCGCCGGCGGATAACGCCGACAGCAAGACGCCGCCAATGAATATTGGCGTTGTGTTTTTTCTCATTATTACCCCTGCCCGAAAAATTATTGTTATAAACACGGTGGTCTTAAGCCACGCGGAAATAATTACCCGATGTAAACAGCGCACGCAAGATATAAAAATTCACGTCATAATCTGCCATTATTCCAGGTTGGCTTTATTTTCAGCATAAACGTGTTCATCTGTAACGCAGAGAAAAATAATGTAATAACCGCAGCACGAAATAAACCAATCCGCATCTTTTATCCAAAATAACCCAGTGTGATTATCCGGGAATAAAAATAGCAAATAACAAATAAATATTATTTCCACGGGTAAACCGTCACGCAGGGGAATTAACTAAAGGCGGGAAATAACGCCGGAGCGCGTTGCGCGCCCCGGGAGAGAATTTACTACTGCGCCAGCCAACCGCCGTCCATGTTCCAGGCGGCGCCGCGCACCTGCGCCGCCGCATCGCTGCACAGGAACAGCGCCAACTCGCCGAGCTGCTCTGGCGTGACGAACGCTTGCGACGGCTGCTTCTCAGCCAACAGCTCATCGCGCGCCTGCTGCGGATCGATGCCGGCGGCGATGCGTTTGTCGATCTGCTGCTGCACCAGCGGCGTCAGCACCCAGCCGGGGCAGATGGCGTTGCAGGTGACGGGCGTGCGGGCGGTTTCCAGCGCCAGCGTCTTGGTCAGCCCCACCACGCCGTGCTTGGCCGCCACATAGGCCGACTTGTCTTTCGACGCCACCAGCCCGTGCACCGACGCCACGTTGATGATGCGCCCCCAGTTGCGCTCGCGCATACCCGGCAGCGCCAATCGGCAGGTGTGGAACACCGCCGACAGGTTGATGGCGAGGATCGCGTTCCATTTCTCCACCGGGAACTGATCCAGCGGCGCCACGTGCTGAATGCCGGCGTTGTTCACCAGAATGTCCGCGCCGCCGAACTCACGCTCGGCATAGTGCATCATGTCCGCTATCTGGGCCGCATCGCCGAGATCGGCGCCGTGATACCCCGGCGCGGTGCCCAGCCGGGCAACCTGCGCCTTCGCCGCTTCCACATCGCCAAAGCCGTTGAGGATCACACGCACGCCGGCGGCGGCCAGCACGGACGCTATCCCGAGGCCGATGCCGCTGGTCGAGCCGGTCACCAGCGCGGTTTTGCCTTGTACACTCATGGTATCGCTCCTTTAAACAATGCCGGTCAGGTAGAACACGCCAATCACAAACAGCACCGCGGCGCTTTTGATCAGGGTGATGGCGAAGATGCCGCCATAGGCCTGCCGGTGGCTAAGGCCGGTGATCGCCAGCAGGGTGATCACCGCGCCGTTGTGCGGCAAGGTGTCCATGCCGCCGCTGGCCATCGAGGCCACCCGGTGCAGCACTTCCAGCGGAATGTGTGCCGCATGGGCGGCGGCCACGAAGTTATCGGCCATCGCCGCCAGCGCGATGCTCATGCCGCCGGAGGCCGAACCGGTGATGCCGGCCAGCAGGGTGACGCTGATCGCTTCGTTCAGCAGCGGATTGGGGATCGCCGACAGCGCCTGCGACAGCACCAAAAAGCCCGGCAGGGCGGCGATCACCGCGCCGAAGCCGTATTCGGAGGCGGTGTTCATCGCCGCCAGAATTGCGCCGCCGACCGCCGTCTTGCTGCCTTCCGCCAAGCGGCCGCGAATATTGCGAAAGCCGAACGCCACCACCAGCAGAATACCCGACACCAGCGCCGCTTCCACCGCCCAAATGGCGGTGATCTTCGCCACATCGGTGGTGATGGGCTTGGCCAGCCCCGGCAGCGTCAGCTCGTGGCTGGTGCCGTACCACTGCGGGATCCAATGGGTGAAGCCAAGGTTGAATACCCCGACCAAAATCAGCGGCAGGATGGCGATCAGCGGGTTCGGCAGGTTGATGTCGTCCGGGGTTTCCGGCTCGTTCAGCAGATCGATGCCGTACCCCTCCCCCTTCAGCTGCGCCCTGCGCCGCTGGCGTTCAAGATACAGCAAACCGACCGCGATGATGAACAGCGAGCCGATCAGCCCCAGCCAGGGCGCGGCCCAGGCGTTGGTGCCGAAGAAGCTGGTCGGGATGATGTTTTGGATCTGCGGCGTGCCGGGCAAGGCGTCCATGGTGAAGGAAAAGGCGCCGAGCGCCACGGTGGCCGGGATCAACCGCTTGGGGATGCCGCTCTGGCGGAACAGCTCGGCGGCGAACGGATAAACCGCGAACGCCACCACGAACAGCGACACCCCGCCGTAGGTCAGCAGCGCGCACACCAGCACGATCACCGGAATGGCGTGGCGTCGGCCGAGAATGCGGATCGCCGCCGCGACGATCGAACGGGAGAAGCCGGACAGCTCGATCAGCTTGCCGAATACCGCCCCCAGCAGGAACACCGGGAAGTAGAGCTTCACGAAGCCGACCATCTTCTCCATAAACAGCCCGGTGAAGGTCGGCGCCACCGCGCCGGGGTCGGTCAACAGCACCGCACCCAGCGCGGCGATCGGGGCGAACAAAATCACGCTGTAGCCGCGGTAGGCGGCCAGCATCAGTAATCCCAGTGCTGCCAGGGCAATCAAAACGCTCATCAGGCACCTCGCTATCGTTGTTATTGTCAGGTACGGCGTGCGAAATTACGGTTTCAGCGCAAAGCGCAGCTGATGCGCCCGTCGCCGTTGAATGCGTTCCCTGCGCGCTTCATCCCAAAGATAAAATCCCCGGCCGCTGCGCTGGCCGGTATCGCCGCGCTGCAGCCGCTGTTCCACCAGCGCCATCATCTCTTCACCGGTCGCCAGTTCCGGGAACAGGTGGCGGGCGATGTCCGCCACCGTCGGGAGCCCGGTCATGTCGGCGGCCTCCAGCGGGCCGACCATGGCGTAGCGCCGCCCCAGCGAGGCGCGCATCACCTGATCCACCACCTCAGCGCTGGCGATGCCGCTGTGGACGATGTGCAGCGCCTCACGCAGCACCGCAAACTGCAGCCGATTGCCGACAAACCCCGGCGCGGCGCGTTCCAGCAGCACCGCCTCCAGCGCCATCTCGCCCAGCAGCGCCTGCACCGCCGCCAGATGGCGCGGCTCGGTGGCGCTGCCGGGCACGATCTCCACCAGCGGGATCAGGTGCGGCGGGTGCCAAAAGTGGGCGATCAGCAGCCGCTGCGGATGGGTCATGCGCGCCGCCAGCTCGTCCGGCGGCAAGCCGCTGGTGTTGCTGGCAATCACCGCGTCGTCAGCGATCAGCCCTTCCAACTGCTCATACAGCGCGTGCTTCAGCTCGAGCCGTTCCGGGATCGCCTCGATAAGCAGCCGGGCGCGCGCTACCGCGTTCAGATCGCCGGTCACGCGCAGCCGCGCCAGCGCCGCTTCGCGTTCGCCGCGATCAAACTGCCCGACGTCGCTCAGCTCGGCCAGAATACCGCTCGCCACTGCCGGCGCTTCCGCCCGGCGCTGCGGATCCGGTTCATACAGCAGCACCTCATGGCCGTGGCGAATAAAGTGGGTGGCGATGCCCACCCCCATCAGCCCGGCGCCCAGTACCGCATAGTCAGATGACTGCATCGTGCCTTCCTCGGTTGTTTACGGGCGCTCTACCGCCAGCGCCACGCCCTGCCCGCCGCCGATGCACAGCATCGCCAGCCCCTTGTTCACCTCGCGGCGCTGCATTTCGTACAGCAGCGACACCAAAATGCGGCAGCCGGACGCGCCGATCGGATGCCCCAGCGCGATCGCTCCGCCGTTGACGTTCACCCGCTCCGCCTCCCAGCCCAGTTCTTTGCCCACCGCCAGCGCCTGCGCGGCGAAGGCTTCGTTGGCTTCGATCAGATCGACCTCCTCCAGCCGCCAACCGGCTTTTTCCAGGCAGCGGCGCGCGGCCGGCGCCGGGGCGATGCCCATGATCGCCGGATCGACGCCCGACGAGGCGTAACCGGCGATGCGCGCCAGCACCGGCAAACGCAGCGCGGCGGCTTTTTCCGCGCTCATCAGCAGCACCACGGCGGCGCCGTCGTTGAGCGACGAGGCGTTGCCGGCGGTCACCGTGCCCTCTTTGCGAAACGCCGGGCGCAGCCGCGCCAGCGCCTCCAGGCTGGTGTCGCGCGGCTGTTCGTCGCGCTCTACCCGAAGCGCTTCGCCCTTCGGCTGCGGCACCGTCACCGGCGTGATCTCCTGCGCGAAACGCCCGGCCTGCTGCGCCGCCAGCGCCTTCTGCTGCGAACGCAGCGCGAACCTGTCTTGTTCTTCTCTGCTGATGGCGTATTTCTCCGCCAGGTTCTCGGCGGTGATGCCCATGTGATAGTCGTTGAACGCGTCCCACAGGCCATCGTGGATCACGCTGTCCACCATCTGCGCGTGACCGAGGCGCAGACCGGCGCGCGCGCCGGCCATCAGGTAAGGCGACCGGCTCATGCTCTCCTGGCCGCCGGCGATCACCGCGTCGGCGTCACCGCTGCGGATCGCCTGCACCGCCAGATGCACCGCCTTCAACCCGGAGCCGCACACTTTGTTGATGGTCAGCGCCGGCGTCGTAAACGGCAGCCCGGCGTTCAGCGCGGTCTGGCGCGCCGGATTCTGCCCGCAGCCGGCGGTCAGCACCTGGCCGAGGATCACTTCATCGATCTGCTGCGGCGCCACGCCGCTTTGCGCCAGCAGCCCCTGCACCGCCGCCGTGCCCAGTTCCACCGCCGTCAGCGGCGCCAGCGCGCCGTGAAAACTGCCGACCGGCGTGCGCGTCGCCGCCACGATCACCACTTCACGTTGTTGCACATTCACCTCCCGTTTCAGAAACGCATTTCCGGCACTTGCTCCGGCACGATCAGCCGGCCGGCGGTTTTGGCGATAATCTCCGCCACGCTGACGCCCGGCGCGCGTTCGCGCAGCACGAAGGCGCCGTCTTCAATTTCCAGATAGGCCAGATCGGTCAATACCTTGCGGATGCAGTTGGCGCCGGTCAGCGGCAGCGTGCAGCGCGGCAGCAGCTTGGACTCGCCGCCCTTCGCTGCGTGGGTCATCACCACGATGATGTTCTCCGCCCCCGCCACCAGATCCATCGCGCCGCCCATGCCCTTGACCATCTTGCCGGGGATCATCCACGAGGCGATGTTGCCCTCGACGTCCACTTCAAACGCCCCCAGCACGGTCAGATCGACATGGCCGCCGCGGATCATGGCGAACGACTGCGCCGAATCGAAGATCGACGCGCCGAGGCGCGCGGTGACCGTCTGCTTGCCGGCGTTGATCATGTCGGCGTCCAGCTGTTGCTCGGTCGGGAACTCGCCCATCCCCAGCAGGCCGTTTTCCGACTGCAGCATCACGTCCATGCCCGCCGGCACGTAGTTGGCCACCAACGTCGGGATGCCGATGCCCAGATTGACGTAGTAACCGTCCCTCAGCTCTTGCGCCACGCGCTGCGCCATTTGTTCACGGGTAAGCATGCGAATTCTCCTTATGCCCGCAGGGTGCGTTGTTCGATACGCTTTTCGAATGTGCCCTGGATCAGCCGATCGACATAGATGCCGGGGGTGTGGATCGCCGCCGGATCCAGCTCGCCCGGCGCGACGATCTCTTCCACTTCCACCACCGTGATGCGCCCGGCGGTCGCCATCAGCGGATTGAAGTTCTGCGCGGTGTGGCGGTAGATGACGTTGCCGAAGTGATCGGCCTTCCAGCCTTTCACGATGGCGAAATCGCCGGTGATGGCGGTTTCCATGATGTAGGGGCGGCCGTTGAACTCGCGCACCTCTTTGCCTTCGGCGATCGGCGTGCCGTAACCGGTGGCAGTGAAGAATGCCGGGATGCCGGCGCCGCCGGCGCGGATCTTCTCCGCCAGCGTGCCCTGCGGCGTGAGATCCACCTCCAGCTCGCCGCTGAGCGCCTGCTGTTCGAACAGCGCGTTTTCGCCGACGTAAGATCCCACCACCTTGCGGATCTGATGGGTTTCCAGCAGCCGCCCGAGGCCGAACCCGTCGACGCCGCAGTTGTTGGAAACCACCGTCAACCCGCGCACGCCACGCCGGCGGATCTCTTCGATCAGATTCTCCGGGATGCCGCACAGGCCAAAGCCGCCCGCCAGCACCGTCATGTTGTCCGTCAGGCCTGCCAGCGCTTCCTGGTAGCTGCCGACGCGTTTGTCGAGCCCTGCCATATCGTTGCCCCTGCATGTTGCGGCGCAGGGCGAAATGCCCTGGCTTGCGTGAGGGCATCTTCAGGTCACAAAAATGATTTGTTAATTTTGTTTTTATGCCGCATTCATTTAGAATTTTTATTAATCAACCGTTAACCGAAAATTAACAAAGAGTTAACGCCAACCAAAATGAAAATGAGCATCAAACAGTTACGCGCGTTTTTAGCGGTAGCTCACACTCTGAATTTCGCCCAGGCCAGCGAGCGGCTGAATATTTCTCAGCCGGCGCTCAGCCTGGCGATCCGTGGGCTGGAAGACGCGCTGGGCGGGCCGCTGTTGCTGCGCACCACCCGCCGGGTGACGCTGACGCCGGAAGGAGAAACCTTCTTCCCGATGGCGCGCCAGCTGCTGGCGGATTGGGATAACGCGGAAGAGGCGATGCGTCAGCGCTTCACCCTGCAGATGGGCAAGGTGGCGATCGCCGCCATGCCGTCGTTCGCCGGCAACCCGCTGCCGCCGATCCTCAAGGCGTTTCGCGATCGCTATGCCGGCATCAACGTGGCGGTGCACGACGTCATCAACGAACAGGTGTTTGAAATGATCCGCGAAGGCCGGGTGGAGATGGGCATCGCCTTCGAGCCGGAGCCGAGCGACACCCTGCACTTCACCCCGCTGTGCCGCGATCGCTTTCTGGCTGTGGTGCCGAAGGATTCGGCGCTGGCGCGCAAGGCGCAGGTGAGCTGGAAGGAGCTGCTGACGCTGGATTTCATCACCCTCCAGCGGCCATCGGCGGTGCGGCTGCTGCTGGAGCAGGAACTGGCCCGCAGCGGGCGAACGCTGGAGGTGGCGTTTGAGAGCCACCAGTTGGTGACGGTCGGGCGCATGGTGGCCAACGGCCTCGGCGCCAGCGCGGTGCCGGCGCTGTGCGAGCAACAGATGGATGAGCTGGGGGCGGTCTGCGTGCCGCTGATCGGCCCGATTATCGAACGGCGCGTGGGCCTGATCCGCCTGGCGCAGCACCAACTCTCTTCCGCCGCGCAGGCGCTGGCGACGGTGATCGAACGGGAGATGGCGGGGAGTGGCGGGCAGCCTGCGCTTAAACCGTAAACCCGACGTGCTTGCCGCCCGGCAGCTCGAAAAAGAAGGTGGTTATTGCCTTGCGGCTTGAACAGGGGATGCGACGAGATACGGGAACAGCGGCATCAGTATCGGCCAGAGAAGAAAACATACGGGTTTGGCGAGGTAATAAAGCACGCAACCCGGTTTTCTATTTATGAATGAATATCAAAATAATAGAATCATTCTCCATATCAATCAATTACACCAAATACTCCTTTGCCTTTCAGTCTTTTGAGCGAACGCAAAAGATTGTGACAAAGTGGGTTAATCATGTCTGAACTTTCGTTATGGTATTTTTTCATGTTTTAACGGATTAAGACCATGGCCACAACTCAAGGAAACGCCAGAAAACTTACGGCCGGTGAAATCACATTGGCCAGACTGCTCTACAAAGATGCTGTCGATTACTCGCGCGTTCGCGTCCATAACGGCAGCTATTTCCCCTTCGGCTTACAGCATGAAGATACGGCCGTAACACCAAATGGCACGCTCTATTTTATGCCCAAACACTTCAAAGAAGACTTTGCCACGGCAAACGCCTACGATCAGCATTGGTTTATCCATGAAATGGCGCATGTCTGGCAATATCAATTAGGCATGAACGTACGCCTGCGCGGGTTGGCTAGTTGGGCGGTTTCCTATCAGTATTCCTTGCCCAATTATCATCTTCTATCCGATTATGGAATGGAGGCACAAGCAAGTATCATTGCAGACTATTTCTACCTAACTAAATTCGGACGCAATGGCTTTCAAGTAATCACCAACTACAGCGGCATTATTGGGCCAGACATCAAAAAACGCTATGAATGGGTATTGCGAGCTTTCCTGAACAATCCAAAGAACCGGAACACCTTGTCATGATAAGACTTTATCTCTCGTTACTGTGCGCACTGCTACTGAACGGCTGTCAATCCACTCAACCCTGGTACCGTCCGTTGGATGTCTCGCTAAAAGACAACCAACCTTGCTTTGCAGTGCCTATCAACAGTGTTCGCAGCGGCGACAGCCTGCAAAACCGGGGAGTGATCGTCTCACGACAGGAACAACGGCAATGGCTTATCGTCTGGACCTCACCAGAAGTCACTCCGTTGCCTGAACTGAAACCAGGGCAATGCGTCACTTATCCGCAGGTAAACTGGGCTGCGGGAGAATACTCCGTCTTGCTTGGTGTCTCGATGAATAACGACACGGAAAGGCGTAAATACATGAGAACCTTTACTTTGAGCATCGAGCATAATGGAAAGACACTATTACGTAGCAATCATTAAGCTACCCATCGTTGTATTTTCAGATGATTCTCCGATCGAGAGCGTGAGCCAGAACCTGTTACCACCCTATAGAAAATGTTAAGTTTCCTAAAAATAAGGAGGCTTTTCGACATGGAACAGAAGTCCAGCAACATCGCACCGGGCTATTGCATCGCCCAACAAACCGGCCCGCTCGCCTTCCACGCTAACTACCTGTTCGGTGGCAAGCCATCCGAAGCGGCACGCTTTTTTATGCAGCTCAATGCCGATACGCCGCTGGTTCAACCGGGGCAAATGCTGATCGTCGCCGATCCGCGCAATCATCATCAATCTACGCAGATCGCCGCCCTAATGCAGGCCAAGAGCCGCACCAGCAAAGCGGTGAAAGCCGGTGACAGCGATTTCTCTGCCTTCTTGCACCGCAATTACGCCGCTATCGCCGCCTTCACCAGCTATGGGGAAACGGTCGTCGGGCTGGCTTCGGATGCCGGAGAACGCTACTTCAGTCAGATCAAAAATATCCTGGTCGAAATTGAAACAACCTACCAAAATCAGTTCCGCACGAGTGGCGCTTTGATTGGCACTCAGTTTCAGGTGGAACGAGCGCGGCTGTTCGGTACATTAAAACCGTTACTGAATCGCCTTACTCGTGCTCAACTCAATATGAAAGAGTATGCGCAAATCAAACACGCGCTGGGGCTCTCCAGTAAATCGCTGGTGCATGAATGGAGTACCGCCGGCGTCGGCGCCATCAAGGGCTATTCGAACTACGTCGACAGCGCCAGCCGTGCGGCCAAGTTTATGAAAGCCGGCGGCTGGATCGGCATCGGATTGAGCGGGCTGAATACCACCAACGACGTCTACAACGCCTGCACCACCGGCCGCGAACAGGAGTGCGCCAAGATCGCGGTGAAGGGGTACAGTCATTTTGCGGCAAGTACTGTGGCGGGGATTTGGGTAGGGAATGCAGGTGCAGGTCTTGCGATTGCAGCCTGTTCAATTGTGTTAGGTGCAGCAACAGCAGGAACAGGTGTGATCGTTTGTGGTATCGCTGGAGCCGCTATAGGAGGCGCAGCAGGATCCACACTGGGTGGCATGGGTTCCGATTATTTGACGACGTTAGTGGTAGGTGAATGATGAAATTTATCGTCATATCGTGTTTGATATTGCTGGTTTTAAGCGCCTTCATCCAGTTCATTGGTTACCGTCGCCATAAAAAAGAGTTTGACGCTTTCTATCAACGTTACGCCGGCAGCGGACATTTTATTCCGCCCTACGTCGCCTTTGCCGATAGCCTCGGCATGCTTGGAACCTCATTGAAAGCACAGTGGTTTCTTTGGATTCTGAAAAGGAAAAAAATAAAAATAAAGGATCAAGTTTGGCTCGATGCGAAAACCTACGATTTCGTGCAAAAAACCGCCTCTCCTGAGCTACAGAAGTGGCTGGCGATGGATTTTATACTTTTGCTCGTAGAGGCCATTATTACCACCGTGGGCTGTATTTTTATTTATCTCATCAAAATCAACGTATAAAAATGATCAATTATATTGAGCCTTTCATAAAAGAGATAAAACTCTTAGTGGTATTACTATTCTTTCTTTGCCTTCTTATCGCTATTATCCAATTTATTTACTATCGACTTCATAAAAAAGAGTTTGATCTCTTTTATCAACACTATGTGGTGAGTAAACACCCTGTTCCACTTTTTGTCGTGATAGCGGACAACCTTAACTTCATCGGTGTTTCACTAAAAGCCCAGTGGTTTCGTTGGATTTTGAACAACCGGAAATTAAAACTGACTCGCAACGTTTGGTTAAGCCCCAAAACCTACGACTTCGTTCGAACTGCTTCATCACCAAGGCTACAAAGTTGGATCCGTAATGATTTCAGACTATTAATGCTACAAGGAGCACTCTTAATCATCATGTGTCTCCTGAGCTATCTCCTGAAGTCGGTCTAATCCCCCTCCACCGCCTGCACCGCCACCTTCTGCGTGGCGCGCTGATATAAGCACAGCTCCCTGCCCGGCTGGTTTTTCATAAACGGCTGCGGGTAGCGCCCACCGATAAACAGCGCCGAATAGCCGACGTCATCACCGTAGTGAATAATCTCCCCTTCCACCCTGGCGTTTTTTAGCCCGCTGGCTTTCAGGCAGGCGGCGCGCATCGCCCGTTCGCTCTCGGCCCACGCCTGTGGGGAAGACGCGGTGGCGTGGAACGCGGCCAGCGCGGCGATAAGCAGCCCTATTCTCTTCATTGTTATCTCTCCTTCTACGGCCCGTCTCGCCAGTATAGACCGTGCCGCCCGGCCAACCCGCCGCGCTCTTTACGGCATTTTTATTCCGCGCCCCGTTAACGTTACGGCGTTTTTACAGACAGTTTTTGCCGCCGCAGATACCCTTTCCACATCGCCGCTATGGCCTCACAAGAGAGTTGTCTCATGCGTTTATCCCTGCCTCTGGCCGTGACCGGTCTTCGTTCTGGAGCGCGCCATGCATTCTAATATTATCGGGTTCAATCCTCTGCTGGCGGAGCTGCCCGCATCGCCGACGCGCACCTTTCGCAAAGAGCTGGAACACTACCTGCAGCGCTATCCGGATACCGAACAGCTGGATATTTATCTGCACGATCTGAACGGCCAGCTGCGCGGCAAGCGCCTGCCGATCGCCGAAGCCTTTGGCCTGGAAAAAGGCTGCTACTTCCCGCTGTCGATCTACGCCCTGGATCTGCACGGCCGGGTGATTGAAGAAAGCGGGCTGGGGCAACGGGCGGGCGAGCCGGATCGGCTGTGCCTGCCGGTGCCCGGCACGCTGCGCCCCTGCGCGCGCGATCCCGAACGCCACGCCCAGCTGCTGCTGACGATGCAAAACGCCGACGGCGACGCCTGCGAGCTGGAGCCGCGTGTGGTGCTGCAACGGGTGCTGAAGCGCCTGCACGAGCGCAACTGCTTCCCGGTGGTGGCGGCCGAACTGGAGTTCTACCTGCAGGATCCGCAGCGCCCCGCCGAGGCGGAAGCCTGCCCGACGCAGAGCTTCGCGGTGGATGCGCCCGAGCGCCACCATGCGCTGCTGAGCGACATCGAACGGCACTCGCGGCTGCAAAGCCTGCCGCTGACCGGCGTGGTGGCCGAAGCCGCTTCCGGCCAGTACGAGCTGAACCTGCATCACAGCCGGCGCGTGCTGGAAGCCTGCGACCAGATCATGGCGCTGAAGCGCCTGACGCGGCAGATTGCCGAGCAACATCACCAGCACGCCTGCTTTATGGCCAAGCCCTGCGCCCATGCCGCCGGCAGCGGGCTGCATTTTCACATCAGCCTGCAGAACGAGCACGGCGAGAACCTGCTGACCGGCGCGCCGGGCGAACTGAGCGACAACATGCAGCAGGCGATGGCGGGCATGCTGGCGCTGATGCCGGCGTCGATGGCGATCCTGGCGCCCAACATCAACGCCTTTCGCCGCTTCCGACCCGGCATGCACGTGCCGCTGCGCGCCTCCTGGGGCCACAACAATCGCACGGTGGCGCTGCGCCTGCCCTGCGCCGACAGCGCCAACCAGCGCATCGAATACCGCCTGGCCGGCGCCGATGCCAACCCCTATCTGGCGCTGGCGGTGATGCTCGGCGGCCTGCTGCACGGGCTGGAACACCCGCTGCCGCTGCCGCCCGCCGCCAACGGCTGCGAGAGCGACAACGCCGCGCCCTTGCCGCTCGGCCAGCAGGAGGCGCTGGCGCTGTTCCGCCACAGCGATCCGCTGCGCGAACTGCTCGGCCCGGCGTTCTGCACCCTGTGGCACACCTGCAAAAGCGCCGAACTGCGCCGCTTCGAGGAACAGGTCACCGCCGCCGAACTCGGCTGGATGCTGTAACCGCCCACTGATTCGTTAACCTAAGGATAATCATGAATATGCAACCGCAACGGGCGCCCGCACAGCCGCTGCTCTGCTGGCGCAAAGGCGTTTTTCATATCAGCACCGATCGGCAGTTGTTGGATATCGACGCGATCCAGCGTTTTCTCAGCCTGCAGGATCGAGCGGCGGCGGAGCGCCTGGCGCGCCACGGCCTGTGCTTTGGCCTGTATCGCAAACGCCACCAGCTCGGCTTCGCCCGCATGGTGACCGATTACGCCACCTTCGCCTCGGTGAGCGAACTGTTCGTCAGCGCCGAATACCGCGGCGTCGGGCTGGGAAGCTGGCTGACGCGCTGCTGCCTGGCGCATCCGGCGTTGCGCGGCCTGCGCGTCACGCTGCCCGCGCTGCAAGCGCCCTGGCGCGCCGACTGCGCGGCGCACGCCCCGCGCGCCCTTCACTGATAAGGAGACCCCCATGTCTCGTTTAGTGCTGATTTCCAACAAGCAGTGCGATGGTAAGGATCTGGCCTGCGCCGGCCGGACGCTGGCGGCCGATGCCAAACCGGGGCTGTGGCTCGGCTGGAACGGCGACGTGCAGAATTTCGCGCAGCGCCCGATCCACTGCCGTCAAGACGCCGGTTACGATCAGGTGACCTTCCCGCTGTCGATCGAAGAGTTCCGCCGCCACTATCAGGGCTACTACCACGACGGCCTGTGGCCGGTGTTCCACAACCAGCCGGAGAAGGCGCACTTCACGCCGGAAAACTACCGCGCCTACCGGCAGCTGAATCGCCGTTTCGCCGATATCGCCTGCGAACACCTGTGCCCGGGCGACATCGTCTGCATCGACGATTACCAACTGCTGCCCTGCGCCCAGGCGCTGAAGGAACAGGGGCTGCTGAACGACTGCGCGTTCTTTTTCCATCTGCCGTTCCCGTCGGCGGCGCTGCTGCGGCGCATCCCGGAACATCGCCAGCTGATCGCTTCGCTGCTGTTCTACGATCTGATCGGCTTTACCACCACCGACGATCGCAACGCCTTTCTCAACTGCCTGGCGGCCGAGTTTCCGCTGGAGATGCTGCCCGACGACCAGATCCAGGCCAACGGGCATCTCTTCGCCACCGGCATTTTCCCCGCCGGCATCAACGGCAGGCAGGTTTATTAATGTTACGGCGCGCGGTATTCAGGCGCGCCGTTTTATTTCGCCGCGATTTATTTTCACCGCATTTACCGCCATCAAAATAGGTTATTTTATTTTCTGAATATAGCGATTAAAAAATGAATATTCATCCTGTTACATATCAACCGTAAAAACCGCGCGCCGCCAATTGCTTTTTATTAGCAAAACACATTACCCTCTCCGTGCCATATTTAAACCGAGGAGGGCCCTATGGGCGATGAAAGTTTTAGTTTTACGCTAATGCTATTGGGCACCTTTCAGTAATGCCATCCACGTTGCATTCTGAAAGACACGGAATGCGGCAACCGCTCCCCTTCTGACGGCCTTTCCCGCTCTGCCTGCCCACCCATCGCCTCGCTGCGAAAATAACGTTTGTCTCAACCGCTGTGGCGGTATTTATCTGATGTCGCCGGGCCTATTACCCGAGCGCCGACGGATTTCTTATGGGAAAAATAAGGTATTGCGTTATGCAAAATAACCGGGGTACATCTGTTTTCAGAAAGTCTTATTTAAATGACTTTATCGTTATCGCCATCGGCGTTTTCTTCATTGCCTTTTTTATTCGCGCGTGGGGCGACATGCACGGCGACTTCAATGAACAAAATGTCTCTGCCATTAGTCTCGATGCCTGGAACCTGCTTTATTATTCGCTCAGAACCAGCATGCGCTTTCTCCTCGGCATGGCCTGGTCGCTGCTGTTTTCTGTGGTGTTCGCCGTGCTGGCCGCGCGCTATGCGCCGCTGCGCCGGGTGATCCTGCCCTTCGTCAACTTTATGGAGTCGGTGCCGCTGGTGGGGTTCCTGACCTTCACGACCGTGTACTTTCTCAACCTCTACCCGCACAGCGTGATGGGGCTGGAGTGCACCGCCATCTTCGCGGTGTTTACCGGCCAGGCCTGGAACATGATGCTGACGCTGTATCAGACGCTGCGCATCGTGCCCAAGGAGCTGGACGAAGCCGCCCGCAGCTTCAATTACAACCCGTGGCAACGCTTCTGGCGGCTGGAATTCATCTATTCGGTGCCGGGCCTGCTGTGGAACGCCATGGTGTCGCAATCCGCCGCCTGGTTCGCCCTGGTGGCCTCCGAAGCCATTCCGGTCGGCGATCGCTCGGTCGAACTGCCCGGCGTCGGCTCCTATATCGCCGAAGCGCTGGCGCAGCAGAACGTGCCGGCGATCCTGTATGCGATCGTCGCGCTGGCCGCCAACATCGTGCTGCTCGATCAGCTGGTTTTCCGCCCGCTGGTGCGTTACACCGCCCGCTTCAAATACGAAGACGTTACCGCCAATCGGGCGCTCGGCAATCCGTGGTTCTACAACAGTCTGGCCTTTTCGCACGTCGGCGCGGCGCTCGGCCGCACGCTGCGCGCGCTGGCTGATCTGTGGCTGTTCAAGCTGCCGCGGCTGTGGTACGCCCTCGGCCTGCACCGCCTGTTTCGCCTCGCCGCCAAAGGCAATTGGCTGTGGCGCAGCCTGTGGTATCTCGGCGTGGTGCTGGCCTGCGTCTGGTTCGGTTACCGGCTGTGGGAATACTTCCCCAAACAGTACTTCGCCATGCTGCCGGAGTGGATGCTGCTCACCACCGCGCGCGTGGCCGCGGCCATGCTGCTCAGCGTGGCGATCTTCACGCCGCTGGGGGTGTGGATCGGCCTGAATCCGCGCCTGGTGAAGATCTTCCAGCCGATCATCCAGATCCTGGCGGCCATTCCGCCCAACATTTTCTACCCGCTGATCGCCGCCTTCATCGCCATTTATCATCAGGATCTCGGCTGGTGGGCCATTCCGATGATCATGCTGGGCACCCAGTGGTACGTGTTGTTCAACGTGATCGCCGGCGTTTCCGCCATTCCGACGCAGATCACCGAAGTCAGCGAAACCTTCGGGCTGCGCCGTTTCCGCTGGTGGCGCTACTACATGCTGCCGGCGATCTTCCCCTACATCGTGACTGGCATCATCTCCGCCGCCGGCGGCGCCTGGAACAGCGCCATCGCCGCCGAAGTGATCCAGTGGGGCAGCACCACCCTCAGCGCCACCGGGCTGGGCGCGTTCATTTCCGTCGTCACCGACGCCGGCAAGAACCCGGAGTCCGCACTGGGCTGCGCCGCGATGTGCGCGCTGGTGGCGCTGTGCATCATCTTCGTCTGGCAACCGCTGTATCGCATCGCGGAAACCAAATTCAAATATGACTGATCAAGGGGGAACAACATGCTGACTCAAGACGTGATTATCAGCGCCCGTCGGTTGAACAAAACGTTTATCGGCGAAAACAAGCGCCCCACCCCCGTGCTGCGCGACGTGTCGCTGACCGTGCACGCCGGCGAGTTCGTCACCATTCTGGGGCAATCCGGTTCGGGCAAGTCCACGCTGCTGCGCATGCTGGCCGGGCTGATCCCGCCGGACAGCGGCACGCTCACCCTGGCGGGCAAACCGGTCTGCGGCCCGAGCGCCAACGCCGGCATGGTGTTTCAATCCTACGCGCTCTACCCCTGGCTGACGGTGTACGACAACATCGCCTTCGGCCTGCTGGCGCAAAAGCTGCCGCCGCAGACGATCGCCGAACGGCTGGAGGCGCTGCTGCGCCTGGTGGGGCTGAGCGGCTATGAGCACGCCTGGCCGCGCGAGCTGTCGGGCGGCATGCGCCAACGGGTGGGCTTCGCCCGGGCGTTGGCGGTAGAGCCCGATGTCTTGCTGCTGGACGAGCCCTTCTCCGCCCTCGATATCTTTACCGCGCAAAAACTGCGCAGCGATCTGCTGGCGCTGTGGGGAGACAACCGGCTGCGCACGCGCGCCATGGTGATGGTAACGCACGACGTCGAAGAGGCGGTGCTGATGTCCGATCGGGTGCTGATCCTGGACGCGACCAGCAAACGGATCGATGACGAATTCAGCATCAATATTCCCCGCGCGGCGCGCAACCGGGACAGCCTGCGGCACCTCACCGATCGGATCCGCAGCTGCCTGTACAAAAAAATCGCGCAGGCGCAACCGGCCGGATAAGGCCGCATTTTCGTTAACTCAGGGTCGTGAAATGAAACATAAAAGCTTACTGATGGCGCTGGTCATCCTGATACCGGCAGCCGCCGCCGGGGCAGAAATCGTCAACAAAGACGGCAATAAACTGGATCTCTACGGCCAACTGAACGGGGTGCATTACTTCAGCAGCGATGCCGACAATAACGGCGATCGCTCCTACACCCGTTTCGGTTTCAAAGGCGAGACGCAGATCGCCGACGGGCTGACAGGGTATGGCCAATGGGAATATCAGGCGGGGCTCGATCAGCCGGAAAGCGCCGGGCCGGGCAATAGCTATACCCGGCTGGGCTTCGCCGGGCTGACGTTCGGCCGCTGGGGCAGCCTGGACTACGGCCGCAACTACGGTCTGCTGTATGACGTGGCCGGCTGGACGGACGTGCTGCCCGAATTCGGCAACGACAGCTACGAAGCGGCCGACAACTTTATGACCGGCCGCGCCAACGGCCTGCTGACCTACCACAACCGCAGCCTGGGCGGGCTGTTGGACGGTCTGGATCTCGGCCTGCAATATCAGGGGAAGAATCGGGGGGACGACGCTCTGCGGGCGAAGGATATTCAGACGCAAAACGGCGATGGCTACGCCTTTTCCGCCACCTACGACACCGGCGCGGGGCTAAACTTTGGCGCCGCCTACGCCAACTCTGCGCGCACCCTGGCGCAGCAGCGCTTCGGCCTGGCCGACGGCGATCGCGCCCGGGCCTGGACGCTGGGGCTGAAATACGATCTGGACAACCTCTACCTGGCGGCCAGCTATGCGCGCACCGAAAACATGACCTATGTCGACGGCGATCGCTACGCCGGCTTCGCCCCCCGCGCGGACGCCGTCGAGGCGGTCGCGCAGTATCACTTCGATTCCGGCGTCACGCCCTCGGTGGCCTACCTGCAAACGCGCGGCCGTAACCTGCCCGGCATTGGCGACGCCGATCTGGTCAAATACCTGGATCTGGCGCTGAACTACAGCTTCAACGCCAATATGTCGACCTACGTGGAGTACAAGCTCAACCTGCTGCAACGGCAGAACGCCGTCGGCGCCGGCGCCGACGACATTGTCGAAACCGGCATCATGTATCAGTTCTGACCCGATACCGGCCGCAGCGCGCTGCGGCCGGTTCATTATTTGTCTCGCGCCCGCCCTGTTATTCTCTCGTTTAATTCAGGTTTATATTTCTATAAAATAGCGCCTATATTCATTCTCATGATTTTCGTTGACGCCCCGTTTAATAAATAAAGAAAAACTTTCCCGCATTCATATTAAATTACATTTTGCCGCGATAATTCCGCCTAACCACATTGAATCACAGGCAATATCACGCGTATTATGGCCACACGAAAAATAACGGGGAAATGATATGGACGGCGACAGTTGGTTGTTTATTTTATTGT
Organism: Serratia sp. CY55921; assembly: GCF_052167655.1. Classification (NCBI taxonomy): domain Bacteria; kingdom Pseudomonadati; phylum Pseudomonadota; class Gammaproteobacteria; order Enterobacterales; family Yersiniaceae; genus Serratia; species Serratia sp. CY55921. The sequence goes on from NZ_JBJNMU010000002.1 coordinate 340,945, forward strand.
TGGAATCGCTGAGGTCACAGGAGCAATAGTCATCCCATTGCATCCTGAAAGTGTCAGGATATGCGTCAGTTACCACATCCCTTCGCTTTACCCCTTCAGCGCATGGCCTCCGCGCACGCCGCTCCGGCGCGCCTGACAGGCTAATCCTTCCAGCATACGCTTATTAACAGTCCGATAACGCTCAGGCTTATTTGCGCTCGCATTTATTTTACCCCTGCGCGGCGATAACTATCGGCCATTTTTCCATGCTCATATTTTTAATTGAGTGGAGAAACATCATGATGGTAAAAAAAACCACGCTACTGACGGTTAATAACGTCAGCAAAAGCGTTCAGCCTACCGGTAAAGAAAAACGCCTGGTGCTGAATGAAATCAACGTGCGCCTTTACGACAACGAGGTCGTCAGCATTTTGGGGCAGTCCGGCTCGGGCAAGTCCACCCTGCTGCGCATACTTTCCGGCCTGATCGCGCCGGATCTGGGCACCGTGATGCTGGGGGATAAAAAAGTCTCGGGGCCGAATCCGCAGATCAACATGGTGTTCCAGACCTTCGCCATTTTCCCGTGGCTGAACGTCTACCAAAATATCGCCTTCGGGCTGCAGGCGCAGGATCTGCCGCCGCAGGTGGTCGAAACCCAGACGCAGAAAATGCTCAATCTGGTCGGGCTCGCGCCCTACCGCGACGCCTACCCGCGCGAGCTTTCCGGCGGCATGCGCCAGCGGGTCGGCTTTGCGCGCGCGCTGGCGGTAGAACCGATGCTGCTGTTGCTGGATGAGCCGTTTTCCGCGCTGGACGTCTATACCGGCGAACACCTGCGCAGCGATCTGCTGCGCATCTGGAGCACGCGCCAGATCAAAACCCGCTCCATCGTGCTGGTGACCCACAGCGTAGAGGAAGCGGTGATGATGTCTGATCGCATCCTCCTGCTGGGCGCCGGCACCCTCGACGGCTGCTATCACATCGCGCAGCGCCGCGAGACGCGCACCCGCGAGGGGATGCAGCCGCTGACGGACAAAATCAGCGAGACGCTCAGCCGGCAGATCGCCGCCGCGCACTGAGCGCCGCCCTGGCCTGGCGGGACGGATCCCGCCAACTTAACTACCTGTTTATCAAGAGTCACCCCGCCACGGGTGGCTCATGATAAGCGGATAATACATCGAGTTATTATCATGCATTTCATTCATACACTGCTGACGCTGCTGACCGCGTCCGTCCTGGGCGCCGCCATCGGCTATGAAAGACAATTCCGCCAGCGCACCGCCGGGCTGCGTACCAATACGCTGGTGGCCACCAGCGCGGCGATCTTCGTCCACCTGGCCATGACCATCGACGGCAGCGGCGGCGCGGTGCGCGTCATCTCCTACGTGGTCTCCGGCGTCGGCTTTCTCGGCGCCGGGGCCATCATGAAAGAAGGGATGAACATCCGCGGCCTGAACACCGCCGCCACGCTCTGGGGCTCCGCGGCGGTCGGCGCCTGCGCCGGCTGCGGCCTGTACGGCGATGCGCTGGCCGCCACGCTGTTCGTGCTCGCCGCCAACACCCTGCTGCGCCCTCTGGTCAATATGGTCAACAAACAGCCCTTCAATGACGTTAACGGCGAATCCACCTACCAGATTTGCGTCATTGCCTTCGAGCATGAGCAGCGTGAAGCGCTGGCCAAATTCAAACAGGTGCTGCAAGGAGAAAACTGCTTTATCTCGCATCTGGATATCGAACCCTTTGGCGACGACGACGTGGAGATCACCGCCACGCTGATGCCGGCCTCCGTCACCACGCCGGTGCTCGACCAGACCATCAATAAACTGCTGAACGACAGCATGATGAAACAGGCCTATTACAGCCGCATCGCCGGCTCCGGCTAATGCCTTTCACTTCCAGGGAGATCCACCATGAAAACCATGCCAAAACTGGCTCATCTGACGATGTTCAAAGACATCGTTCACTGCGGAAGTTTGCACGATGCCGCGAAAAAACTGGCCGTCTCGCAACCCACGCTCAGCCGGGTGCTCAAAGAGCTGGAAATGTCCATCGGCGCGCGGTTGCTGGAGCGCAGCAACCGCGGCGTGCGCCTGACGGCGGTCGGCGAGCTGTTTTACCGGCGGATAGACGCCGCCACCAATCAGTTGCTCAGCGCGTTTGACGAGCTGCGCGGCATGAGCGCCGGCGGCGAGAAGCGCCTGCGGGTGGGAATGAGCGTCGATCCGCTGCTGTGCTACCTGCCCCAGGTGCTCGAAGGCTTCAACCGCCGCTACCCGCATACCCGGGTGACGGTGGTGGAAGACGGCCCGGAAGGCCTGCTCGCCCGGCTGAGAAACTGCGAGCTGGATTTGGCGGTCAGCAGCCTGAACGGCGCGGCGGGCGGCGCCGATCTGGCCATGCAGGCGCTGAAGAGCGAGCGCTTCTCGCTCTATCAAGGGGGCGACCTGACCGCCGCCGGGCAGCCGCCGGCCGAAGCCAAATGGGTGGTGCCGCGCTCCTGCTCGGTGGGGCACGCCGCCATCCGCGAGATCGCCGAGCGTTACACGCCGCACGGCCAGATCGTCGAGACCGACTCCTTTCTGGCGACCTGGTGCCTGGTCAGGCAGCAGGGCTATATCGCGCTGCTGAGCGATCGGGTCGTCGCGCACTACGCCCCGCAGCTGCACCTGCAGAAAATCCCGACGCAGGGGATCGACATCAGCGCGCGCTTTTATGTCTTTACCCGCCATGAGCCGGCCACGCCGCCGCTCAGCGCCGCCTTTATCCACCTGCTGCAAACCCTGCAAACGGGTTGAACGCTCAGGCCGCCGCCCGCTGGCGCTCCAGTTCGCGCACCAGCGGGATCACTTCACGGCCGAAGTACTCCACCTCTTCCTGGAAGTGCAGAAACGCCAGCAACAGCAGATCCACCCCGGCGTCTTTCAACGCGATGATGCGCTCGGCGATCTGCTGCGGCGTGCCGATCAGGTTGGTTTTAAAGCCGTCGTTATACTGCACCAAGTCTTCGAAGGTGGACTTGGCCCAGTTGCCCTCGCCCTCGGGCGAGGCCGCCCCGGCGTTCTTCACCTCGTGCCCGAAGCCCTGCACCGCCTCCGGGTTGGCGTGATCGATGATCTCCTGCAGCACCGCCTGCGCCGCCTGTTCGCTCTCGCGGGCGATGACAAAACCGTTCACCCCCACCTTCACCCGATGGTGATTGGCCTGCGCCTTGCTCTGGATGTCCTCCACCTGCCGGCGAATGCCCTCCACGCTGTTGCCGTTGGTGAAATACCAGTCCGAGACCCGCGCCGCCATGTCGCGCGCCGCGCGTGAGCTGCCGCCCTGGAAAATTTCCGGCAACGGCGCCAGCGGCTTCGGCTTCAGCGAGTAGTCGCGGAAACGGTAGAAATCGCCGGCGAAGGTGAAACTGGGCTCAGTCCAGATGCCGCGCAGGCAGCGGATAAACTCTTCCGAGCGCAGGTAGCGCTCCTCATGATCCAGCCACGGCTCGCCGATGGCCTTGAACTCGCCGCGGAACCAGCCGCTGACAATGTTCACCGCGATGCGCGCGTTGGAAAGATGGCTGATGGTGGCGATCTGTTTGGCCGCCAGCGTGGGGTTCCACGGCCCCGGCAGCAGTGCGGCGATCACTTTCAGCTTTTCGGTGGCGTCCAGCAGGGCCTGTGAGAACGACACCGACTCGTGCTGGTTCTCCGCGCCGTAACCGGCGGTGAAGCGGATCTGGGTAAGCGCGTAGTCGAAACCGGCGCGCTCGGCGATCTGCGCCAGCTTGCGGTTATAACCGATGTCCCAACCGGTGCGCTGCGGGATATTGCTGATCACCAGGCCGCCGGAAACGTTCGGCACCCAGTAGGCGAACTGAATCGGCTGCTGCGAGTGGTTTGCTGCTGACATGCTTCTCTCCCTCTGACCGTCGGCGCCGTTATGCGGCGCGCATATAACCATTATTGATTTCCAAATATTGAAAACCTTGTTTTGGTTATAAAACCGATAGCAGGATGCGTGCCAATCGCCACGTTAAGGCATCTGGCTGAAAAACCGGGCGTTTAAAGCCGACGGGTGCGGGCGGGTGCTGCATTGGCAACAGCGGCTGACGGGCGGCTGTTGGTTATGCAACAAACCGCTCACCCCGCCAATCCAACCGTTCACCCGGCGGATCTGACCGCTGACCGAAATACGCCTGTCTTCCCCCCTAACCCCCGGCGATGATGAGCTGTTCCTAAACCCGCCTTACCTCGGGAAAGACGCTACGGCTCACCGCGCCACTCTGACATCTCTTACAAGCGGATGAGTTCATTCATATTTTGCAGACTGGAATTAAGGATACCTCATGAAACGAGAGGGGATTTTAAAGCACATTCCGTGGATGCTGCTGGGGATACTCGGCGCAGCCTGCCTCGGCGTGGTGGCGCTGCGCCGCGGCGAACACATCAGCGCGCTGTGGATCGTCGTCGCTTCGGTGGCGGTGTATCTGGTGGCCTACCGCTACTACAGCCTGTACATCGCCACCAGGGTGATGAAGCTGGACGCCGGCCGTGCCACCCCGGCGGTGGTCAACAACGACGGCCTCAACTACGTGCCGACCAACAAGAACGTGCTGTTCGGCCACCACTTCGCCGCCATCGCCGGCGCCGGGCCGCTGGTGGGGCCGGTGCTGGCCGCGCAGGTCGGCTACCTGCCCGGCACGCTCTGGCTGCTGGGCGGCGTAGTGCTGGCGGGGGCGGTGCAGGACTTTATGGTGCTGTTCATCTCCTCGCGCCGCAACGGCGCCTCGCTCGGTGAGATCATCAAAAAAGAGATGGGGCCGATACCGGGCACCATCGCGCTGTTCGGCTGCTTCCTGATCATGATCATCATCCTGGCGGTGCTGGCGCTGATCGTGGTGAAAGCGCTGGCGGAAAGCCCGTGGGGCGTGTTCACCGTCTGCTCCACCGTGCCGATCGCGCTGTTTATGGGCATCTACATGCGCTACCTGCGCCCCGGCCGCGTGGGTGAAGTGTCAATCATCGGCATCGTGCTGCTGGTGGCCGCCATCTGGTTCGGCGGCGTGGTGGCGCACGACCCGTACTGGGGCCCGGCGCTGACCTTTAAAGACACCACCATCACCTTCACGCTGATCGGCTACGCGTTCGTCTCCGCTCTGCTGCCGGTGTGGCTGATCCTGGCGCCGCGCGACTACCTGGCCACCTTCCTGAAAATCGGGGTGATCGTCGGGCTGGCGATCGGCATCGTGATCCTCAACCCCGAGCTGAAAATGCCGGCGGTGACCCAGTTCGTCGACGGCACCGGCCCGGTGTGGAAAGGCACCTTGTTCCCGTTCCTGTTCATCACCATCGCCTGCGGCGCGGTCTCCGGCTTCCACGCGCTGATCGCTTCCGGCACCACGCCGAAGCTGCTGGCCAATGAGACCGACGCGCGCTTTATCGGCTACGGCGCGATGCTGATGGAGTCCTTCGTCGCCATCATGGCGCTGGTGGCGGCTTCCATCATCGAGCCGGGCCTGTACTTCGCCATGAACACCCCGCCGGCGGCGCTGGGCATCACCATGCCGGATCTGCACCGCCTGGGCACCGAAGACGCGCCGATGATCATGGCTTCGCTGAAGGACGTGACCGTGCACGCGGCGGCGGCGGTCAGCTCCTGGGGCTTCGTCATCAGCCCGGAACAGATCCTGCAGACCGCCACCGACATCGGCGAACCTTCGGTGCTGAACCGCGCCGGCGGCGCGCCAACGCTGGCGGTGGGCATCGCCCACGTGTTCCACCAGATCATTCCGGGCGCCAACATGGGCTTCTGGTATCACTTCGGCATTCTGTTCGAGGCGCTGTTCATCCTGACCGCGCTGGACGCCGGCACCCGTTCCGGCCGCTTTATGCTGCAGGATCTGCTGGGCAACTTCGTGCCGTTCCTGAAGAAAACCGACTCGCTGGTGGCCGGCATCATCGGCACCGCCGGCTGCGTCGGGCTGTGGGGCTACCTGCTGTATCAGGGCGTGGTGGATCCGCTCGGCGGCGTGAAGAGCCTGTGGCCGCTATTCGGCATATCCAACCAGATGCTGGCCGCCGTGGCGCTGGTGCTGGGCACCGTGGTGCTGATTAAGATGAAGCGCACCCAATACATCTGGGTGACCGTGCTGCCGGCGGTGTGGCTGCTAATCTGCACCACCTACGCGCTGGGCCTGAAGCTGTTCAGCGATAACCCGCAGCTGGAAGGCTTCTTCTTCCTGGCCGGCGAATACAAACGCAAAATCGCCGAGGGCGGCGCCGAGCTGAGCGCCCAGCAGATCGCCAACATGAACCACATCGTGGTGAACAACTACACCAACGCCGGGCTGAGCATTCTGTTCCTGCTGGTGGTGTACAGCATCATCTTCTACGGGGTGAAAACCGCGATGGCGGCGCACAAGAACCCGAAACGCACCGATCAGGAAACGCCTTACGTGCCGGTGCCGCAGGCCGCGCCCGCCGACGGCGTAACTGAGGGGGAGGTCAAAGTTTCGACCCAGCATTGATGTGATTTAACGGATACCCTGCATAATAAACGTTAAGTAGTACCCAAAGCCGCACGGCCTGCGTATCGCAAGATGCCAGGCGTGCGGCGCGATGCAATCGAGATACCCGGGGCGACCCGGAGGTGGGGCATCCCTGCGGGAACCCCATCCCCCGGCTTCCCCTAATATCAGGCTTAAGCAAGCGCTGTAGTGATGCAGGGTAAAGTTGGAGAAGGTTTATGTTCGGAAATCTCGGCCAGGCGGGGAAGTATCTCGGGCAGGCGGCGCGCATGTTGGTGGGCGTGCCTGACTACGATACCTACGTCCAGCACATGAAAGACAACCACCCGGACAAGCCGGTGATGACCTATAAAGAATTTTTCCGCGAGCGCCAGCAAGCGCGCTACGGCGGCGACGGCAAAGGCGGCATGCGCTGCTGTTAACCCGCAGTCACAAGGATCCGTATGAAACCCATCGCAGTCACCATCCTGACCGGCTTTTTGGGCGCCGGCAAAACCACCCTGCTGCGCCACATCCTGAACGCCGAACACGGCTATAAGATCGCGGTCATCGAGAACGAGTTCGGCGAAGTGCCGATCGACGACGCGCTGATTGGCGATCGCGCCAGTCGCATCACCACGTTGAGCAACGGCTGCATCTGCTGCAGCAAGTCCAACGAACTGGCGGACGCGCTGCTGGATTTGCTTGACGGCGTCGACAGCGGCCAGCTGGCGTTCGATCGGCTGATCATCGAATGCACCGGCATGGCCGATCCCGGCCCGATTACCCAGACCTTTTTCTCGCACGAGATCCTGTGCGAGCGCTTCCTGCTGGACGGCATCATCACCCTGGTGGACGCGGCGCACGCCGAGCAGCAGCTGAGCCAGTTCAGCATCGCCCAGGCGCAGGTGGGCTACGCCGACCGCATCCTGTTGACCAAAACCGACGTGGCGCCGGACTGCGAGGCGCTGATCCAGCGGCTGCAGCGGATGAACGCCCGCGCGCCGGTCTACAAGGTGACGCACGGCGATATCGATCTGAACGTGCTGTTCGACATCGAAGGCTTCACGCTGAACGACAAGCTGAACCTGACGCCAGCCACCCCGCTGTTCCGCCGCATCCCGCAGCCGCAGAGCGACATCCGCTCAATTGTCGTGACGCTGGAACGCCCGCTGCCGCTGATGCAAATCTCCGACGTGATGGAAGGCCTGCTGCTGGAATACGCCGACAACCTGCTGCGCTACAAAGGCATTCTGTCTATCGAAGACGAGCCGCGCCGCCTGCTGTTCCAGGGGGTGCAGCGGCTGTATAACGCCGACTGGGATCGGGAATGGCTGCCTGAGGAAGAGCGCAAGAGCACGCTGGTGTTTATCGGGGTGGATCTGCCGGAGGAGGAGATTCGGGAGCGGATTGGGGGGTTGGGGTAAGATAAACCATTCCCCAGGCCAACACGGCCTATATCCAGCAAACTCAAGGATGAACGATGGCAAACAACGTGATGATAGTAGGATTAAAGGCGCTTAACCTGTGCGCGAGCGCCTATATCGTCATCAAACTGAGCACGGTGTTAGCCATCGGCATCATGTTTCTTATTGTCTCTTACGCCGGCGTGGAGGACGTTGAGCTGTCCAATCTCCTCGCCGGGGCGCTCATCATCCTGCCGCTGTTGGTCGTCGTCGGTGGCACGCTTATCGTCTGCGCCGTCGCCGCCTATCTCAACCTAAAGGCGCCCTATCGTAAAAAAGCGCTGTTCTTTAGCCTGCTGTTGGGCAGCATCTCTGCGGTTGGCCTGCTGCTGCCCTACACACGCGAGTTCGCGCTATCCACGGCAGCCGCCAGCGCCCTGGCATTGTGCAGCGCGCTGGGGATTTTTGCTTTGTCGAAGAGGCGGATTCAAGCGTTGTAGCGCCTGAAAAAGACGGGTACGCGCTTATGCCTTTCCCCAATATGGCCCCGCCGCCACCGACTCGCGCTCGATCAGGCTGGCCGGGAAGCTGGGGCGCTTGCTGAGCTCGCCGCCGTCCAGCATCGACAGCAATCGGTTGATGGTCTCCTGGATCATCTCGGTGACCGGCATCTTCATGCTCGACAGCGACGGCACGGTATAGGGCGCCAGCGGGATGTCGTCGAAGCCGATGACCGATACCGCCTCCGGCACCGCCACGCCGCGCTCCGCCAGCCGCTTCATCGCGCCGATGGCCATTTCGTCGTTGCCGGCGACGATGGCGCTGAACGGCTGCCCGCCGGCCAGCAGCGCATCGACCGCCGCCACGCCGCTTTGCGCGTTCCATTTTCCTTCGACGATCAACGCCTCGTTAACCGCAATGCCCTGCTGCGCCAGCGCGGACTTATAGCCGGAAAGCCGCTCCAGCCCGGTGGGGGAATCGAGCGAGCCGGTGATAAAGGCGATGTCTCGATGGCCGCGCGCGATCAGGTGCGCCACCGCCGCCGCGCCGGCGGCGTGCTGATCGCTGAAGATGCAGTAGCTGTCGTTCAGCCGCAGCCGCCGGTTGATCACCAGAATCGGCTGGCGGTGTTGGGAGACGATCTCGTCCATTTCCGCGATCGACAGAAAACGCGGATAGATGATCACCCCGTCGCAGCGCAGATCCAGCAAAAACTGAATGGCGGCCCGCTCCTCTTCGGCGGTGTGCTTGCCGTCCGCCAGGATCAGTTGGCGGCCGTTCGCCTCCATGATGCGCGCCGACTGCGCCATCAGTTCGCTGAAATAGTTGCCGCTGTAGAGGGTGTTGGTGACCACCAGGCCGAGGGTTTGGGTGGTGTTGGTCGCCAGGCTGCGCGCCAGCAGGTTGGGCCGATAGCCGGTTTCCGCGATGGCTTTATCCACCAACGCGCGTTTCTCCTCGCTGACATAGCCGCTGCCGGACAAAACGCGCGACACCGTCGCCTTTGAAACGCCGGCCTTTTTCGCCACCTCGAGTATCGTTGCCATCTGTGCGCCGCCAAAATCCATGGGTTCAGCGCAGTCTACCCAAGACGCCCGGCGTTTGGAACGCTTTCGCGCCCCTGCGCGCCGGTGCGCACTTACCTCTAACGATCCAGATCACGAAAACGAAACGCCAAAAATCCTAGTTCTTGCCAACCACAAAAAGCCAATACATGATTTTGTGAAACCGGTTTCTTATGGGCGTTTCATACGGATGGAACGACGGATCGCCCAGGCAGTAAATATTCGCCTTTGGGCTATCCGAATTGCTATCTGAGAGACGACACGCCATGCCGAAGAACTACGCAGAGATCTCGCACACCATCGTGGCCGCCCTGGGCGGCGCGGGCAATATCGAGGCCGTGACCCACTGCATGACCCGCCTGAGATTCGTGGTGAAAGACAAAGCGCGGATCGACACGCCGGCGCTGAAGGCCATCGACGGCGTGCTGGGCGTGGTGCACAGCGGCGAGCAGTGCCAGGTGATCATCGGCAACGAGGTGGCCAAGGCCTATCAGGCGGTGCTGGCGCTCGGCATGCCGGGCGCGGCGGCCCCCGCCGCCCCGGTGAAACGCAAGCTCACCCTGAAGGGCATCGGCGCTGGCATTCTCGACGCGCTGGTGGGCACCATGTCGCCCCTGATCCCCGCCATCATCGGCGGCTCGATGGTGAAGCTGCTGGCGATGATCCTGGATATGGCCGGGGTATTCGAGAAAGGCTCCTCGACCCTCGTCATCCTCAACGTGATCGGCGACGGCGCGTTCTTCTTCCTGCCGGTGATGGTCGCCGCCTCGGCGGCGCTGAAGTTCAAAACCAACATGTCATTGGCGATCGCCATTGCCGGGGTGCTGGTGCATCCCAACTTTATCGATCTGATGGCCAAGGCGGCGCAGGGCCAGGCGGTGGAATTCGCCTTCATCCCGGTGACGGCGGTGAAATACACCTACACGGTGATCCCGGCGCTGGTGATGACCTGGATCCTGTCGCACATCGAACGCGGGGTGGATCGCATCACCCCGGCGGTGACCAAGAACTTCCTCAAGCCGATGCTGATCGTGCTGATCGCCGCGCCGATCGCCATTCTGCTTATCGGCCCGCTCGGCATCTGGATCGGCAGCGGCATTTCGGCGCTGGTCTACACCGTGCACGGCTACCTGGGCTGGCTTTCCGTGGCCATCATGGGAGCGATTTGGCCGCTGCTGGTGATCACCGGCATGCATCGGGTGTTCACCCCGACCATCATCCAGACCATCGCCGAGACCGGCAAAGAGGGCATGGTGATGCCTTCGGAGATCGGCGCCAACCTGTCGCTGGGCGGCGCTTCGCTGGCGGTGGCGCTGAAAACCAAGAACCGCGAGCTGCGCCAGACCGCGCTGGCCGCCGCCGCCTCCGCCATCGTGGCAGGGATTTCCGAACCGGCGCTGTACGGCGTGGCGGTGCGCCTGAAACGGCCGCTGGTCGCCAGCCTGATCAGCGGCTTTGTCTGCGGCGCGGTCGCCGGCATCGGCGGGTTGGCCAGCCATTCGATGGCCTCGCCCGGGCTGTTCACCAGCGTGCAGTTCTTCGATCCGGCCAACCCGATGAGCATCGTGTGGGTGGTGGCGGTGATGGCGCTCTCGGTGGTGCTGTCGTTCGCGCTCACGCTGATGCTGGGCTTCGAGGATCTGCCGGAAAACGCCGCCGCGCCCGGCCAAACCGCACCGGCGGCGAACGCCGCCGGCGCAACGCATTGAGACACCAGAGGATTGCATGTCCGATTCAACATTCCCTAAAGGATTTTTATGGGGCGGCGCTTTAGCCGCCAACCAGGCGGAAGGCGGCTATCGCGAGGGCGGCAAAGGGCTGACCACCGTCGATATGATCCCGCACGGCGCCAACCGCATGGCGGTCAAACTCGGGCTGGAGAAGCGCTTTAGCCTGCGCGACGACGAGTTTTACCCCAGCCACGACGCCATCGATTTCTACCACCGCTACCGCGACGACATCGCGCTGATGGCGGAGATGGGCTTTACCGTGTTCCGCACCTCCATCGCCTGGAGCCGCATCTACCCCAACGGCGACGAGCTGACGCCCAACGCCGAAGGCATCGCCTTCTACCGCAGCCTGTTCGAAGAGTGCCGCCAATACGGCATCGAGCCGCTGGTGACCCTGTGCCATTTCGACGTGCCGATGCATCTGGTGACCGAATACGGCTCCTGGCGCAGCCGCAGGATGGTGGAGTTCTTCACCCGCTACGCCCGCACCTGCTTCGAAGCCTTCGACGGGCTGGTGAAATACTGGCTGACTTTCAACGAGATCAACATCCTGCTGCACAGCCCGTTCTCCGGCGCGGGGCTGGTGTTTGAAGCGGGCGAAAACCCCGAACAGGTGAAATACCAGGCCGCGCACCACGAACTGGTGGCCAGCGCGCTGGCGACGCGCATCGCCCACGAAGTGAACCCCGCCAACCAGGTGGGCTGCATGCTGGCCGGCGGCAACTTCTACCCGTGGTCCAGCAAGCCGGAAGACGTGTGGGCCGCGCTGGAGAAAGACCGCGAGAACCTGTTCTTTATCGACGTGCAGGCGCGCGGCGCTTACCCCTCCTACGCCGCCCGCGTCTTCCGCGAGAAAGGCGTCAGCATCGTCATGGAACCGGAAGACGCCGACATCCTGAAGCACACCGTCGACTTCGTCTCCTTCAGCTACTACGCCTCGCGCTGCGCCTCCGCCGACATGAACGACAACAACAGCAGCGCCGCCAACGTGGTGAAATCGCTGGCGAACCCGCACCTGCCGCGCAGCGACTGGGGCTGGGGCATCGACCCGCTGGGGCTGCGCATCACCATGAACATGATGTACGACCGCTACCAAAAGCCGCTGTTCCTGGTGGAAAACGGCCTGGGCGCGCACGACGAGTTCAATGCAGCAGGCGAGATTGAGGACGACTACCGCATCAGCTACCTGCGCGAACACATCCGCGCCATGGCCGACGCCATCGCCGACGGCGTGCCGGTGCTGGGTTACACCACCTGGGGCTGCATCGACCTGGTGGCCGCCTCGACCGGCGAAATGAGCAAGCGCTACGGCTTTGTCTACGTCGACCGCGACGACCAGGGCAACGGCACCCTCGCCCGCACCCGCAAGAAATCGTTCTGGTGGTATAAAAAGGTGATCGCCAGCAATGGGGGGGATTTGGGGTAGGTTTGGGCGGTGGGGTTAGCGTGGGGTGCGGAGGGCTTCCAACCTAAGTTGATCGCCTTCCTGCTGCACAACGAATTCGGCGACGAATTCACGCGCAGAGAGAAACTCGCCCGCCTGCTGTTTATTGAGGGAGACCAGCTTCGCGGAGAAATGGTATTGCTGCCCCGGCGTAAATACGTAGCCCTCTTCAGGGACGCACTGATTGGGGGCGATATCCCGCAGCGGCTCGAAGAATTTGAACGTGCGACTCTGCGCCTCATCCAATCGGTAAATCGAGATACCCGCGAGCTTTTCGTCTCCCTGCGGCTGAACGGTGATGCATACTTTGCCCTCACGCAGGCTGGCGGTAGCGGGATAGTCTACGGGGATACGATCGCCTATCGACGGACAGCCTGCGAGCAGGAAGGGGAATGCGAGGGGGAAGATCCGTTTCATGACTACCTCTGACGTAAAAACTCGGCTAAAACCTGCTCGTACTGTAAACGAATTCTATTGTTTTGGGGACCCGTGTAATTCACAAAACGCCCAATACCATATGCCCAAGCATCATAGCCATATTGTATTAACAACCAATAATCGGCAACGATACAGGCTTGTTGTTCCAAAGAGTACTTTGTGAGCGTCTTATTAGCGTCTAACTTATAAGTGTAATTAGCTGCCCAACTAAAGGCACCTCTGAGGCGGACCCACTGCCCATGCTGATGCTGCCAAACATGGGCAAGCTCATGAATAAAGAAATGTTGTTTTGCGTAATTATTTACCTTAGAGAAATCAGCCAGGCATTCCTCCTCTCGGAAATATATCTCGCCGTTGGGCGACATACCAACATGCTTACCTTGTAAACCAAAGAGTAAGTAACTATCGCAATGAATCCATACACGGTTGTAGACGATCGACTTACCGAAAACACGTCGAGCCATGGCTATTTCACCCAACGTCATAAGTCGTAATGCTCCCTCTTTCACTTGTTGGCCTTTCTGTTCTTTCGTAAGCATGAGTCAAATTCCCTATGACCATTTGAAATCGAAATCTTAGCGACTACTTCTCAGCCAGTCTAGATTATATTTACTTATTTATAAAATAACGGAAAACCTCATGATAAATTCATCTTGTGAATATATTAACTTAAGCCATCAAAATAAAATTCAAATAAAGATATTGAGAAAAAGAGAATATAAAGAAGATGAGCATTCATAGAATAAATAGTTGAATCTTACAACTCATTAACTGCGATTCATATTCCATATTAGAGATGAAATGGCCTGTAATTCCATACAGCTTATTTTTTCCTTTTACTGATAACGCTATAGTTTTCCCGCTGCGGCAAAATCCGCAGCCGGAGTTAGCGTTCCGAACACTTACACAAGGCAGCATTATGTATATAATGTTGGGGCTTTAAACATCCAGAATTATGGTGGCCCAAGTGGGGGCTTCGCAAGAAGCGCCGGTTTCCTTAGTGTCCGGTAACGCTAACTCCGCTTGGGCTACCACCATGGGTTTAGCGTCTCATGTGGTAGTACGCATACTACACACTAAGGATAAAGACACATGGAAAATGTCGCCATCACTGAAAACACCACAAGTACCCTCACCCTTTATCGCCAACTGTTTAACCACCTCGATCTCAGCGCTTTTAACCCTTCAGAACTCTTAGACCTGGCAGCCCTCTCTGCCGAACAGGCGGAAGGGCTGTGCCACGGCCTGATGCTGTTCGGCCATTTACTGCAAAAGCACCCACAGTTGGATGCCGAAGGCTGGGAGCAGATGAATCGCTACCTCAACGCCACGGCGCATCTGGTTCCTGCGTTGTGTAATCTTTATGGGCGGGCACTGCGGGAGATGGAAGCCTGCGGCTAACGTAAATGACAATCAGGGCGATGCCTGCACTCGTCGCCCTTCCCACCCACGATTTCCAATAGATCTGACTGACATATCACAACAAAATCATTCATCAAGGTAGGCATTTCCTCCCCTACCTGGCATAGTTAACGCATTCGGTAAATCGATGAGTTAACTGCTGGGTATTGATGCATACTGCTCTCGTTAGCAAGCACATTGCTCAGAGCCAACTCGGTAATGTGAGGGAGTGGTTTTGGCAACTTCAATAGAGGCGTTATCTTCAAAAGAGGCGTTATCTTCAAAAGAATCCGTTTTAAAAGCCATCGAAGAATATAAAAAGCTTGGCCGAGATGAATTCTTAAAACAACATAAAATAAAGCGATTTAAAAAATACACCCTTCTTTATAATGGCGAGAAGTACGATATCCGAGGCATTGCCGCTAGAGCATACAGTGAGCAGAATGGTTATCCGTTTAAGGGAATCAACGCCGATAGCGGAACGGAAAAAGCCATCCAGTTTCTCAAAGATCTCGGTTTTGAGATCGCCGAAACACCGCATCCTTTTGAGATACTGGAAAAAGACGAAGTTTATAAACGTAAACACCTCCACGACCTCTATGGAGGGCAAGAACAGGGCGGAATATCGACACCTAAAGAATTCCCCGTGATCTTCATTTTCACCGGCGAGACTGGCGAAACTCATGGGTACAAAGATGGATGGTCTAACAACGACCACTTCTCCTACACGGGAGAAGGCCAGAAAGGTAACATGCAGTTTACCAAAGGCAATAAAGATATCCGCGACCATAAAGAGAATGGTAAGGATATACTTTTATTTGAATATAACAAAAAACGTACGGGCGTGAAATTTGCTGGGCTATTTGAGTGTGATTCATGGAACTACGCTGAATGTAAAGATACTCAAGAAAACATGAGGCAAGGGATAATTTTCAATCTATTCCGTGTATCTTCTGCCCAAGATTCTGCTCATGAGATTATCTCATCAGAAGTAGGCCAGAAGGAGGAGAGTTTAGAACAGTTGCGCGCAAAGGCTATAAAGTCTTCAGAGATATCAGGCCAGCGCCAACAGAGTGACAGCAAAAAATCCTGGTTCAAACGTAGCGAAGACGTAAAAAAATACGTGCTCAAGCGCGCCAATGGCATCTGCGAAGCCTGCGATCAGCCTGCACCGTTCAAGAAAAGAAATGGTGATCCCTACCTCGAACCCCATCACACTAAACGCCTAGCCGACGAAGGCCCCGATCACCCGCAGTGGGTAGGTGCCATCTGCCCAACTTGCCATCGACGGATTCATAGCGGAGTGGATGGGAAAGAGGTGAACAAGGAGCTGATGGTGAAGTTGGAGTTGAAAGAGGTCAATTTTAAATAGCTATCGTGGGGTCAGTCCAAGCCATCTGCCATGTTGTACATGCATGAATCTTAAGCTGTTCGTTAACACCATCTTTCCATACTAGCTTAGGGCTGGACTCAGGAGCGTACTTGGTTAAACTGGGACGATTCGAAACTATCTTTGGCTGCTTGTACCTTTGTGTGAACTTACCAACAGTCATGCAGGCCAAGTTTAGTTCTTCATTCAGATGTAAAAATGAGCAGTGATTAGGAAGAAAAATGGATCATAGTGTACACAACAAGCTTATCTCTTTTATTTGGAACATTGCCGACGATTGCTTACGCGATGTGTACGTTCGCGGTAAGTACCGCGATGTGATTTTACCTATGGTGGTTTTGCGACGTTTGGATACTTTGTTAGAGCCAACCAAGGAAGCTGTGTTAGCGGAAGTTAAGTTCCAAAAAGAAGAGATGCAAGCTACAGAGCTAGATGATGAGCCCTTAAAGTCAGCCAGTGGCTATGTGTTTTATAACACGTCAAAATGGACATTGAAGTCACTGTTTAACGCCGCAACGAACAACCAGCAAATACTCCTGGCAAACTTTGAAGAGTACTTACTCGGCTTTAGCGATAACGTTAAAGAAATCATTGAATGCTTTAAACTTAAGTCACAAATTCGCCACATGGCCTCGAAGCAAGTTCTGCTGGATGTGGTTGAAAAATTTGTCTCTCCTTACATCAATTTAACGCCAGTAGTCGTTGAAGATCCCGATGGCTACAAGATGCCGCCACTCACCAACTTGGGTATGGGCTATGTGTTCGAAGAGCTAATCCGCAAGTTCAATGAAGAAAATAACGAAGAAGCCGGTGAACACTTTACCCCCAGAGAAGTGATCGAGTTGATGACGCATTTGGTTTTTGACCCGGTGAAGGGCCAACTTCCACTCACTATGACGGTTTACGACCCAGCTTGTGGAAGCGGCGGCATGTTGACTGAATCTCAGAGTTTCATTGAAGAGAAATATCCTGATGACAGCCGGGACATCTATCTATACGGCAAAGAGATTAACGACGAAACCTACGCGATCTGCAAATCAGACATGATGATTAAGGGTAATAACCCTGAAAACATCAAAGTAGGCTCTACATTATCTACGGACGCATTTGCGTCCTCTCGGTTTGACTTTATGTTGTCTAATCCACCTTACGGGAAGAGTTGGGCATCAGAGCAAAAATACATCAAAGATGGTAATGATGTAATTGATCCTCGCTTTAAAGTAAGCCTGAAAGATTATTGGGGCAACGTAGAAGTGGTTGATGCCACGCCACGCTCGAGTGATGGCCAGTTACTGTTCTTAATGGAAATGGTCAACAAGATGAAAGACCCCAGCATCAGTCCGCTCGGTAGCAGGATCGCATCTGTTCATAACGGCTCATCCTTATTTACAGGGGATGCGAGTTCTGGTGAGAGTAATATCCGTCGGTTTATTATCGAAAACGATATGCTGGATGCTATCGTACAATTACCTAATAACCTGTTCTATAACACAGGTATTACTACCTACATTTGGATTCTCAACAACAATAAGCCCACTTCTCGAAAAGGCAAAGTGCAGTTGATTGATGCCAGTTTGCTCTATCGCAAACTGCGCAAAAATTTAGGCAATAAAAACTGCGAATTTGCACCTGAACATATCACTGAGATCACCAATACCTACCTTTCCTGCGTGGATGTTGAAAGGCAGTTAGACATAAACAATGACCCTATTGGTATTGCTAGCAAGGTATTTAGCAACAACGACTTTGGTTACTATAAAGTCACAATTGAACGTCCAGACCGACGTAAAGCACGCTTTACTCAGGACGCTATTGCAGCATTGCGTTTTGATAAGCAGTTTAGCGACGTCATGACGCACTTATATGCCGAATATGGTGATGATGTTTATAAAAACACAGGTTTCGGCAGTGATCAGAAAAAGAGTTTTCTGAAATCCATTGAGAAGGAAATCTTCGCCTGGTGTGAAGAGAACGAAATCAGCTTAAATGCAAAAGCCAGAACCAAACTACTTGATGTCAAGAATTGGTTGGCACTTAGAACCGTTCTGGAAACCGCTCAAAAATTGATGTCTGACATTGGCGATAATGAATTTGATGATTTTAATGAGTTTACGAGCCTTGTTGATAAATCACTTAAAGTGAGTGGTGTGAGGTTATCTGCATCTGAGAAAAATGCCATCTTGAATGCCGTTAGTTGGTATGACGAATCGGCAAAAAAAGTGGTTAAAAAAGTCGTTAAGTTAAGTGGTGATAAATTAGATAACATGCTTGCTTGCTATGAATGCGGAGTGGACGATTTATCTGATTTTGGCTACTACCCAACCGAAAAAAAAGGTGAATACATTACTTACGAAACAAACTCTGATCTCCGGGACAATGAGTCTATTCCATTGAATCAAAGCATTTATCAGTACTTTCTCGACGAAATAAAACCGCATGTCGATGAAGCCTGGATTAACCTAGACTCCGTGAAAATTGGTTATGAAATCAGCTTTAACAAGTATTTCTATCGTCATAAACCGCTACGAAGCTTGGACGTAGTAGCAAGAGATATCATTAATTTGGAACAAAAAGCAGACGGGTTGATTGCGCAGATTTTGGGCACGAAAGTAGCAGAAGTACAGAGGGATAAATGATGGGCAACTTAGCTTCAATGCCTAAATACAAGGCATATCGAAATTCAAGAATTGAGTGGCTTGGTTTTGTTCCTTCTCATTGGAACAAGGTACCATTATGTTCTATATCAAAATTAAAATCCATTGTAAATCAGCCACATGAGCAATTATTATCAGTTTACTTGGATAAGGGAGTTATTCGCTTTGATGACGTCGACGCCAAGAGAACAAATGCGACAAGCACTGATCTCAGTAAATATCAATTAGTAGAACCAAGTGACTTTGTATTAAATAACCAACAAGCATGGAGAGGTTCAGTCGGAGTATCATCGTTACGAGGTATTGTTAGCCCAGCCTATTTAGTATTGGAGTTATCGAAGGATTTATATCCTCAATACGCTAACTACTTGTTTAGAGATGGTTCAATGGTAGCCAATTACTTAATTAACTCTAAAGGGGTGGGAACAATCCAGCGCAATCTGTACTGGCCACAATTAAAGAGAGCCTTAATATTTCTACCTACTTTCGAGGAACAAGTATTAATCTCCAATTTTCTTGACAAAAAAACAACACAAATTGACCAAGCGATTGCGATAAAAGAGCAGGAAATCAATCTGCTGAAAGAGCGTAAGCAAATCATCATTCAAAAGGCAGTCACGCAAGGGATTGATCCAAACATCAAGCTAAAGGACTCCGGTGTCGATTGGATCGGTAAGATCCCAGAGCATTGGGAAATCCGTAGAAGTAAGTTTCTATTTGCACAAAGGAAAGAACGGGCATGGAAAGATGATGTTCAGCTTTCAGCAACACAGGCTTATGGTGTAATCCCACAAGAGCAGTACGAAGCATTAACAGGTAAGCGAGTCGTTAAAATTCAACTCCATTTGGATAAAAGAAAGCATGTCGAAAAGGATGATTTTGTAATTAGCATGAGAAGCTTCCAAGGCGGCTTAGAGCGAGCCTGGTCGCAAGGCTGTATTCGATCATCCTATGTTGTTCTTAAAGCATTAGAGGAAATTGACCCTGGATTTTATGGGTATCTATTAAAACTCCCCTCCTACATTGCTGCCTTGCAACAAACCGCGAGCTTTATTCGAGATGGGCAGGATTTGAATTTCGATAATTTTTCACAAGTAGATTTGTTTATTCCTCCAATCCGTGAGCAGCGTGAGATTGCGAATTACGTCAGCTCATTTATGACATCTTCTGATGAGGGTATCGAGTTGTTGTTGGCACAAATTGAGAAACTCAAAGAGTACAAAACCACGCTGATCAACAGTGCTGTGACAGGCAAATTAAAAATTACACTAGAGATGGTTGAACAATAGGACACTGCAATATGTTCACGGTGAATTATCAAACCAGCTCGGTCAAGGCCAAGAAGTTCAACGAACGTGGCTTTCGGAGCTCTAGCGCACGCAAAAATCTTAGGAAACGGACGGCGGCAGACCTGAAACACTAAGCAAATAATTGCAGATGGCACTAAAGAAAGATGGTTTTGGTGATGCCCGTGAACATTTAGATATATTGGCACTCGATAGAGATGTTTTGAATAAGGGATCTTATAACCATGGTTAGTCAAACCAATGAACAAGCATTAGAGTCAACCATTGAAAGATGTTTGGTAGGTATCAGTACTGAGGAGCTCAAAGGTGGCCTAAGCCCCCAGTACTCCGGTGCAGGGTATGTCATTGGTGCTTCTAGTGACTTTAATATGCAATATGCCATTGATGAGCGTTTTTTCTGGCAATTTCTAGAAAAGACACAGGAAGCTGAACTGACTAAATTACAAAAAAATAATCCAGCAGATTGGCAACGCAAGTTATTGGAACGGTTTGATCGGCTCATCAAAAAGCACGGTATTTTGCACGTACTCAAGAAAGGCCTGAGTGTAGATGATGCCCATTTCATTTTGCTCTACCCAGCACCACTGGCGAGCAGTAGTGAGAAGGTAAAGCGAAACTTTGCTGGTAACGTTTTTAGTTGTACTAGGCAACTACGTTACTCGTTAGCAAATCCTTTACAAGAAATTGATATGGTATTGTTCATCAACGGCGTACCCTTAATCACTCTAGAAATAAAGAATGCCTGGACGGGACAAACAGCTCGCTACCATGGGCAAAAGCAATATCGTGACGATCGTGATGCTACCCAGCCATTACTGACCTTTGGCCGTTGTTTGGTGCATATGGCAGTGGACACAGACGAAGTTTATATGACGACGAAGTTGGCGGGCAACAATACATTTTTCTTGCCATTCAATAAAGGACACAATCTTGGCCAAGGTAATCCCCCTAACCCAACTGGCCACAAAACGGCGTATCTATGGCAAGAAATATTCACCAAAGAAAGCCTTGCCAACATCATTCAACACTTCGTACGTCTGGATGGCACAATCAAAGAGCCATTACCGAAGCGAACCTTATTTTTCCCTCGATACCACCAGTTAGATGTTGTCAGAAAATTGGTCGTTCATGCTGCTACTCATGGCGTTGGTCAGACATATTTAATTCAACACTCGGCTGGTTCTGGTAAGTCTAATTCAATTACCTGGGCGGCCTACCAGCTTATTGAGACCTATCCTACTAGCGAAGCTGCGGCAGGTGGTAAAAGCCTGGAGCAACCTTTATTCGACTCTGTGATTGTCGTGACTGACAGACGTCTGTTGGATAAGCAATTGCGGGATAATATTAAAGAGTTTTCAGAGGTAAAAAATATTATTGCCCCTGCGCACAAATCATCTGAGCTTAAGCAAGCACTTGAAAACGGCAAGAAAATCATAATTACGACGATTCAAAAATTCCCGTTTATCATTGATGGTATTGCCGATCTGAGTGATAAGCGTTTCGCCGTGATCATCGATGAGGCACACAGTTCTCAGTCAGGTTCAGCACATGACAACATGAACCGAGCAATGGGTAAGGCTGGAGTTGAAGAGGCTGAAGATGCTCAGGATAAAATTCTTCAGGCAATGAAGTCGCGTAAAATGCGAGGTAATGCATCGTATCTGGCGTTTACGGCAACGCCGAAAAACAGCACGCTAGAAAAATTTGGAGAGCGCCAGGAAGATGGTACGTTTAAACCCTTCCATCTTTACTCGATGAAACAAGCTATAGAAGAAGGTTTTATTCTGGACGTGCTTGCCAATTATACGACTTACAAGAGCTATTATGAGATTGAAAAATCGATAGCTGACAACCCAGAGTTCGATACTAAAAAAGCCCAGAAAAAACTTAGAGCCTATGTTGAGCGCAGTCAGCAGACTATTGATACGAAGGCAGAGATCATGTTGGAGCATTTTGTGCCTCACGTGGTAAATGCGAAAAAGCTCAAAGGCAAAGGGAAAGGGATGGTCGTAACTCAAAACATTGAGACTGCCATTCGTTACTACAAAGCCATCAAACGTATACTTGAAGAACAAAGCAACCCATTTAAAATTCTGATCGCATTCTCGGGTACGAAAGAAGTTGATGGAATTGAGTACACTGAAGCCGATATCAATGGCTTTGCCGAAACTGATACTAAAGATATGTTTGATACTGATGAATATCGACTTTTAGTTGTCGCCAACAAATATCTCACTGGATTCGACCAGCCAAAGCTTTGCGCGATGTATGTGGATAAAAAGCTAGCGAGCGTCTTGTGTGTGCAAGCATTGTCGCGACTCAACCGTAGTGCACCCAAGTTTGGAAAGAAAACAGAAGATTTGTTTGTACTGGATTTCTTCAATTCTGTCGAAGACATTCAGTTAGCATTTGATCCGTTTTATACAGCCACATCTTTGTCGCAAGCCACCGATATCAACGTGCTGCATGAGTTAAAAGATGAAATGGATGATGTGGGGGTTTATGAGTGGCATGAAGTTGAAGAGTTTGTAATTCGTTATTTTAATAATGAGGATGCCCAAACTCTTAGCCCGATTATCGATGTTGCAGCAGCTCGTTTTGACTATGAGTTAGAACTCGAACCTGAAGCTAAAGTTGATTTCAAAATTAAAGCCAAACAATTCGTGAAAATCTATGGGCAAATGGCCTCTATCATGCCTTATGAGATGGTGACTTGGGAGAAATTGTTCTGGTTCTTGAAATTCCTCATACCTAAGCTGAAAGTTGAAGACCCTGATGCAGATGCCATTGACGAGCTTTTAGATTCTGTTGATTTGAGTTCCTATGGGCTGCAGCGTGTGAAGCTCAATCATACAATCAAGTTGAGCGATGAGGAAGCCGAGCTTGATCCTCAAAACCCAAATCCACGTGGAGCACATAGCAGTGAAAAGGAAAAAGATCCATTAGACGAAATAATTCGCAGCTTCAATGAGAGGTGGTTCCAGGGGTGGAGTGCTACGCCTGAAGAGCAGAAAGTGAAGTTTATAAACATTGCCGAGAGTATTCGTAATCACCCTGATTTTGAGACTAAGTATAAAAATAATCCTGATCCACATAACAGAAGCTTGGCTTTTGAAAAGATGCTCAAAGAGATTATGTTGCAACGACGTAAGGATGAGCTGGAGCTTTATAAGCTGTTCGCAGGAGACTCGGCATTCAAAGCATCCTGGACGCAAAGCATGCAACGAATGATCGGTGAGTAAATTGGAACTTCCCAAGATATAATGCCGTATTTGTTGCTGAGGTCAGCGAAAACATTAGAATTGAAGAAGAGTTGAGGTTAATAAACCTCAACTTAATTCATGCCATAAGAAAATCGTTACGGTATTTAAATTAAATGCCCCAAACATTAACTGTTTTTGCATCAAAAATTTTCACTTTCGCGTGGAATTTTGATTGTATTGAACGAATATGTTCCGCGTCACTGTCAGAATAAACCCCAATATAAACACTCCATAGTTTTGGAGGTATTTTATTTTGAGCGTGGGTGGCTTTGTTGATCGCTTCAATGATATGTTCATCATACTCACCAAAATTAAAACCAAAAGTAATCAAAGAGCCATCTAATGATGATAACTTATCAAAGCAATGTGATAAATATCTATTATGCCTAATATGGCTAAGTTTCTCATCTCCATTTCCGGCTGTTACAAAGATTGGATAACTTCCTCTATCGAGTCTTTTTTTAATTTTTTCTAATAAAAAATTACTTTGATCATACTGTTCCTTTTCAATGTCAACCCCTGAGTCAAAAATATGCAAAGCACCATGTAAATAATGAACATTTTGATTCTCTACATTGGGCCCCCACACAAGGTCAGAGTATTCTGGAGTTTCTCCACGGAGCACTTCATCAAGATTTTCTATCTCTCGACCAAAGCCATCGATAGCATTTTCAACATGATTCCGCATAAGAGTCCAATATAGTAACATATCATAATTCGTAGAAAAAACATGCCCACCGCTTTTAATAAATAAATTTAAGAATTCAGCACAAGCAATTATCTTTTTCTCTGGAATTTTATACACATGCTCTGGATGAAGTTGATGTATCGAGCTTAGCAAACCGTCTTTCAACTTTTTATTTGCTAAAATAATATCAGCCTGTAATTTATCATCCGAGCCAAAAGCCTTTAACAAGGCCAATGTCGTATCTAATTGCTGCATTACTAATTCAAAATTTTTAGTTTTTATCACATCAAAAAGTTTATTTATTAATTGATCATCCCTTGATGTTAAAAAATTATACAGGGCATTATATGAGAATATTTCATTATCATATGCCATACTAAAACCATTCCCCATAAGTAGAGAGTATGGCCGAGATTTCTTATGTAAATAAGCAATTACTTCCTCAAAACTCATTATTTCCATTTAATTGTTTACTCCTAAAAAATCCAAGTTTGGATATATTCGCTATTATTCACAGCACTAAGACTAAAGAAGTCGATAGTAAACATCTGTAACCTTCATCACATTTGCATAAGCAGAACATCTTCACATGAAAGAAAATATGTTATAGTTAATAATAATCAAACAGTTAAAGAAGATGCACTGAGATTTTACATAAAAGTATCTCAGCACATTTCAATTATTTTTTAGCAAAATCAAACGGACTAACCCCTTTCTCCCGATTAGCATCCAGATAATCAGCCCACCACTGCAGCATCAACCTTCTCTCCCCCAGATGCTCTGCCTTGTGAATGTAGGCCGCACGCACAGAGTTACGTTTCTGGTGACTCATCTGACGCTCTACTGCATCCCTTGACCTTCAATCAAAGAACTACACGCCATGGTCCTGAAGCCATGTCCACAGACTTCCGTTTTTGTGTCATAACCCATAACTCTCAGCGCCTTGTTCACCGTGTTCTCACTCATCGGCTTACGCGGATCGTGATCGCCCACGAAAATCAGCTCTCGGTTCCCATTCATGCTTTTAATCTTTTCCAAGATAGCGAGAGCTTGCCGCGACAAAGGCACAAGATGAGGAGTTCGCATCTTTGAACCACGCTGAGAATGCTTCACACCCTCCAGCGGTTCACGTTCACCGGGAATCGTCCACATGGCCGTTTCAAAATCCACTTCTGTCCAGCGGGCAAAACGCAGCTCGCTTGAACGGATGAAAACTAACAATGTGAGTTCAACCGCCAGTCGAGTTAACGGCCTACCAGAATAGTGATCAATGCGGTGAAGTAATTCAGGTATACGGTTAAGCTCCAGAGCCGCACGATGCTGTCTTTTCGCAGTAGCAACCGCACCGGCAATCTCTTGCGCAGGATTGTAGTCGATTAAACCACTCTGAACGGCAAAGCGCATAATCGCGGTAGTACGCTGCTGTAAACGGGCGGCAACTTCGAGCCGCCCGGATGACTCGACGGCTTGATGGGGACAAGCAGATCCCGTGTCTTCAATTCAGCAATGTTCCGCTTACCTATGGCTGAAAAGAGATTATCTTCCAGGCTTTTCAATACACGAGCACTGTGCGACTCAGACCACTTTTGATTGCTGGCGTGCCAGTCTCTGGCGACCACTTCAAACGTTATCGCTTCTTGCTCTTGTTCTACCTTAACAGCTTTCTTGTTCTCACTGGGATCGACGCCATTCGCTAATAGCTTACGGGCCTCATCCCTGCGAGCTCTGGCATCTGCCAATGACACTTCAGGGTATTTCCCCAGCGCCAGCATTTTCTCTTTGCCGCCGAAGCGATAGCGAAGCCGCCAATATTTGGAACCGTTAGGGTGAACCAGCAAAACCATACCGTCGCCGTCAGTCAGTTTATAGGCTTTTGCTTCAGACTTAGCCGAACGAACCTTCACATCACTCAGAGCCATGATGAGTATCCTTTCAAGGGTTCTGTGTGGGTACAAACATTATCGAACCGGGATATACCCGCAGTTGTACCCGCATCAGTAAGTTGATGTAGATTGAATCAGGTTGACTTAGGTAGAGTGAAAAAGCGAGGAAAGCCTTGCGGATACTGGATTTCAGGCACAAAAAAAGACGTCCGTTGACGTCTATTGATGTTCCGATGGTGCCGAAGGCCGGACTCGAACCGGCACGTATCTCTACGGTTGATTTTGAATCAACTGCGTCTACCGATTTCGCCACTTCGGCACTGAAGTAGTATGCGGAAAACGGGTGAATTATACCTTCCCGCGACCAGCACGCAACACTTATCCGTTGTTCAATGAGTTAAGTGTCGAAAAAACCGCCGCCACGCGCGTTTGCCCGCCCCATCCTCTCGCTGTGCGCCCTCCCAACCACGTTGATGATGAGCATACTGCATTGCAACGAGCATCCAGGATAAGGCGCCACACTCACGCAATACCATCCGATTCCAGGTTCTAGCATCGTTGCACAGCACAATGATAGCTCCTGTGCCGAACGTCATTCACTCCCACGAGCCAGAACCGCTCACCGCGTTAGCGAGATACGTTCAGGAACCCGCCACGCAGCAGGTCGCAACCCGCCTCCCCATCGCCACTGTCTCACCCTGCGCCTGGCAAAAACAAAATAATCCCCAACCGTAATGGCAATGCTGCAAATAATTGCACGCCAATGTGTCAGCGAATAAAGAATGAGGTTGCGCAACATTCCGAGAACACTATTTTTTCATTAATGAATATCAGATGGGGAAATAAAGAAGCGGAATGCTGCCTTCAGGGGAGAGACGCTATTTCGGTTAGATGGGGGGTTATCTAAAATCACCAGAAAATAGCGTACATACGTAACAAAATAGCAACTCAAGGCGTAAAAACCAGCAGAGAACACTTGCCTCTGCAGAGTTAATAGCTTTAAGATGATGTAAGAAAATTTTCCCTGGTGTTGGCCAATATTGGCAGCCTGACCTACGCGGTCAGGTTTTTTTTTATATTTTTTATCAAAACATTACCGGGAAAGTGTATCGCCTTAAGGGGTGAGAAACTAGTTAGACTAAAGTACAGTCCCTTACTAGACCTTTATCAGTTCATGCAGGTTATTATTTCACATCGTAGAAATCGGGGCCGGTGCTGTATTACTTCCCTCTCGTGAGCCGCCACGCTGCCCACTCAATACCGATTAACGCCCGTCATTTCCCGGTTCGAAAGCCGCCGTGAGCGAGCAGCCTATCCATCCACTGGTTTAATCAGCCGCAGCTCCATCCCCAGGCGCACGGCATGTCGGGCATTCGTTACCCCCAACTTTTTGACGACGTTGGACATATGGTACTTGATGGTGCCGGTCTTTATGCCCAGGATCATCGCCGTTTCCTGGTAGGTTTTACCCACGCTGGCCCAATAGAGGATTTCGTTTTCCCTGTCGGTAAAGCGGGCGTTGCCTTCCAGCGCTGCGGCGTTTTTATCTGACGGCGGGGCCAGCGCCAAATACGACTCATGGATTGAGGCCAGCAATACCGAGATTTCACCTTTACGTTCGATGAGCGCCGGGATGATTTCCGCTTTCTGTTCTGCGCTGAAGGCAAAGGAAAGCGTGACGAGATTGTTGTTGTAATCGTGCAATACGAAGGTATAGCCGTGCGTCACGCCAAACTCGCGGGCCTGCTCGAACAGTTCGGGAAAATGCAGCCCTGAGTCGGCCATGATTTGCTCGTCCCAGGCAAAGGGGGTCAGGCGGTTGCGGGCGGTAATCACCACCGGATCAATGTACTGCAACCCCTGCTCTTGATACTTGTTGACCCATTCAGTCGGGTAGTTGGTGACGCCAAAAATACAGGAAATGTCTTTTTTGGATAACACCACATACGCCCACAGGAGCTCGCCCAACTCCCCCAACGCCGCTTCCAGGCGCTTGCCGATGATATTGCTGAGATTGTATTCGTCTTCCATTGACTGCCCGCTCCCTCTATCCGCATGCCGCAGGGTTGACTATAGCACGACGAAAAGCGACAGGTCGGGGGAGTGGTTCACCGGGGGCATACAGCACCCACAAAAAAGGCGCGGCCCCGCGGCCACGCCTTTTCCCATACCGCTCGCTCCGCTACTTGCGTTTGAGCAGCATATACACGCTGATCAGCAGGAACAGCATGCTCGGCAGCAGCGCCCCCAGTACCGGCGGCATGCTGTAAACCATGCTCAGCGGGCCGAAGATCTGATCCAGCACGTAGAACAGGAAGCCGAAGCTGATGCCGGTCACCACGCGGATGCCCATCGGCACGCTGCGCAGCGGGCCGAAGATGAACGACAGCGCCATCAGCATCATCACCGCCACCGACAGCGGCGAGAAGATTTTTCGCCACATGTTGAGCTGGTATTTGTTCGATTCCTGGCCGCTCTGCTTCAGGTACTTCACGTAGTTGTGCAGCCCGCTGATGGAGAGCGAATCCGAATCCAGCGCCACCACGCCCAGCTTGTCCGGGGTCAGGTTGGTTTTCCATTCGCCGGTCAGCGTCTGGGTGCCGGTCACCTGTTTCGGGTTGGTCAGATCCGAGGTGTCCACCTGCGAAAGCTGCCACAGGCCGTTCTCGAAGCTGGCGGTGGCGGCATAGCGCACCGTCTCCAGGCGACGCTGATCGTTGAAGTGGTAGATGTTGACGCCGGAGAGTTCTTTATCGCCGGAGACGCGCTCGATGTAGATGAAGTCGTTGCCGTCCTTCGCCCACAGCCCGCTCTTGGTGGAGAGCAGCGAGCCGCCGTACATCTGCTGGGCGCGGTAGTTGCGCGCCATCTGCTCGCCCTGCGGCGCCACCCACTCGCCGATCGCCATGGTCAGCAGCACCAGCGGAATGGCGGTTTTCATCACCGAGCCGGCGATCTGCAGGCGGGTGAAGCCGGAAGCCTGCATCACCACCAGTTCGCTGCGCGTCGCCAGTTGGCCCAGGCCGAGCAGCGCACCGAGCAGCGCCGCCATCGGGAAGAAAGTCTCGATGTCTTTCGGCACGCTCAGCAGGGTGTACATGCCGGCGCTCAGCGCGGTGTATTCGCCCTGGCCGACCTTGCGCAGCTGATCGACGAACTTGATAATGCCTGACAGCGACACCAGCATGAACAGCGTCATGATGATGGTGTTGAAAATCGTTTTACCGATATAACGGTCTAATACGCCAAACATCAGGCCGCTCCTCTCAGGCGTGCGCGCAGCTTGCGCATCGGCACGGTATCCCACAGGTTCAGCGCCAGCGCCAGCGCGAAGTAAACGCCGTTAACCAGCCACAGCCACAGCATCGGATCCAGCTTGCCCTTGCCGGCGTTGGAGCGCAGCGAGGTCTGCAGCAGGAAGAAGATCAGGTACAGCAGGATGGCCGGCAGCATGCTCAGCACGCGGCCCTGGCGCGGGTTCACCACGCTGAGCGGCACCACCAGCAGCGCCATCAGCGCCACCGACACCACCAGCGTCAGGCGCCAGTGGAATTCGGCGCGCGCGTCCGGATCGTCGGATTCCCACAGCGTCTGCATCGACATCTGTTCGGATTCGGTGTTATCCGCCGCCACGGTGCGGTGGCCAATCACCGCCTTGTAGTCGGTGAAGTCGGTAATGCGGAAGTCGCGCAGCAGCGCGGTGCCTTCAAAGCGGGTGCCCTTGTCGAGCGTCACCACCTGCGAGCCGTCTTTCTGCTGCACGATGTTGCCGTGCTCGGCCACCACCACCGACGGGCGTTGGTTGCCGTTCGGCCGCAGCTGCGCCAGGAACACGTCGTTGAAGGTGCTGCCCTTCACGTTGCCGATAAACAGCACCGCGTTGCCGTCCTGCGAGGGTTTGAACTGCCCTTCCGCCAGCCCGGCGATGCTCGGGTTGGCCTTGGCTTCGTTCACCACCACGTCCTGATAGCGCGAGGCCCAGGGGCCGGCCCAAAATACGTTCACCGCCGCGATCGCAGAGGTGAGCAGCGCCAGGATCATGGCGGCGATAATCAGGGTGCGTTTACCCAGCCCGCAGGCGTGCATGACGGTGATTTCGCTCTCGGTATACAACCGCCCAAGCGTCATCAGCAAGCCGAGAAACAGGCTCAAAGGCAGGATGAGCTGCGCCATTTTCGGCACGCCCAACGCGAGCAGAGAGAGTACTAAGTTTGTCGGGATATTGCCGTCCACCGCGTCGCCCAACACCCTGACCAAATTCTGACAAAAGAAGATCAGAAGCAGGATGAACAGGATGGCGATTTGGCTCTTGAGCGTTTCCCGTACCAGATATCTTATGATGATCACGCTTATTACGCCTGTGAAAACTTGTCTTTTTGCAGGAAAATCGATAATTTCATCGTTAATCCGCCATTTATTCTCATCATATGGCAACCTTCACAGCTAAAATAGTATTACAACATCAAGCCGTTTGGGTGTCCTATAGGAACTTGCTTATAGTCGCCAAAACAGAGCAATTTATGCCGTTCAGGTTAACATAATCCGTTAACTCAAATGGCAGGAGATCGTTACGGAGTCGGTTATTCTAGCCGTAGCGTCCGCCTTTGTCTTTAAGATTCAGGAGAGTGCATGGAGTTCAGTGTAAAAAGCGGTAGCCCGGAAAAACAGCGCAGTGCCTGTATTGTAGTCGGCGTTTTCGAACCGCGCCGCCTGTCCCCTATCGCAGAACAACTCGACAAAATCAGTGATGGTTATATCAGCGCATTGCTGCGCCGTGGCGAACTGGAAGGCAAGGTCGGGCAGACGCTGCTACTGCACCATGTGCCCAACATTCTCTCCGAGCGCATCCTGCTGATCGGCTGCGGCAAAGAGCGCGAGCTCGATGAGCGCCAATACAAGCAGGTGATCCAGAAAACCATCAATACCCTCAACGACACCGGCTCGATGGAAGCGGTCTGCTTCCTGACCGAGCTGCACGTGAAAGGCCGCAACACGTACTGGAAAGTGCGTCAGGCGGTGGAAACCGCCAAAGAGACGCTCTACACCTTCGATCAGCTGAAAAGCAACAAGGTGGAGCCGCGTCGTCCGCTGCGCAAAATGGTGTTCAACGTGCCGACCCGCCGTGAGCTCACCAGCGGCGAGCGCGCCATCCAGCATGGCCTGGCGGTGGCTTCCGGCATCAAGGCGGCCAAAGATCTCGGCAACATGCCGCCGAACATCTGTAACGCCGGCTACCTGGCCTCGCAGGCCCGCCAACTGGCGGACGCCTTCAGCACTAACATCACCACCCGCGTCATCGGCGAACAGCAGATGAAAGAGCTGGGCATGAACGCCTATCTGGCGGTTGGCGCCGGTTCGCAGAACGAATCATTGATGTCGGTGATGGAATATAAGGGCAACCCAAATCCGGACGCTAAGCCGATCGTGCTGGTAGGCAAAGGGCTGACCTTCGACTCCGGCGGCATCTCGATCAAACCGGCCGACGGCATGGACGAGATGAAATACGACATGTGCGGCGCGGCGACCGTGTACGGCGTGATGCGCGTGGTGGCGGAGCTGAACCTGCCGCTGAACGTGATCGGCGTGCTGGCCGGCTGTGAAAACATGCCGGGCGGCCGGGCGTATCGTCCGGGCGACGTGCTGACCACCATGTCCGGCCAGACCGTCGAGGTGCTCAACACCGACGCCGAAGGCCGTCTGGTGCTGTGCGATACCCTGACCTACGTCGAGCGCTTCGAGCCGGAGCTGGTGATCGACATCGCCACCCTGACCGGCGCCTGCGTGATCGCCCTGGGCCACCACATCACCGGCCTGATGTCGAACCACAACCCGCTGGCGCACGAGCTGCTGGGCGCTTCCGAGCAGGCCGGCGACCGCGCCTGGCGTTTGCCGATGGCCGACGAGTACTACGAGCAGCTGGACTCCAACTTCGCCGACATGGCGAACATCGGTGGCCGCCCTGGCGGCGCCATCACCGCCGCCTGCTTCCTGTCGCGCTTCACCCGCAAGTACACCTGGGCGCACCTGGATATCGCCGGCACCGCCTGGCGCTCCGGTAAAGCCAAGGGCGCGACCGGCCGCCCGGTGGCGCTGCTGTCGCAGTTCCTATTGAACCGCGCAGGCCTGAACGGCGACGATTAAATCTGAGCGGTAATTCAGGTATAATCCCAAGGGGCACAGCATGCTGTGCCCCTACATTTTTTTATCGGCAGCGGTGGATCCTTAATGAAACAGGCGACGTTTTATTTGCTCGACAACGCGGAACCGTCAGGCGCGCTCAGCGCCCATGAGGCCGTGGCCTGCGCCGTTGCCGCCAACGGCTTCCGCGCCGGCAAGCGGGTGCTGATCGCCTGCGAGAGCCAGGAGCAGGCCCAGCGGCTGGACGAAGCGCTGTGGCAGCGCGAGCCGCATGAATTCGTGCCGCACAACCTGGCCGGCGAAGGGCCGCACTACGGCGCGCCGGTGGAACTGTGCTGGCCCGGCAAGCGCGGCAATGCCCCGCGCGATCTGCTGATCGCCCTGCTACCGCAGTTTGCCGATTTTGCTACCGCTTTCCATGAAGTGGTAGACTTCGTTCCTTACGAAGACACTCTGAAACAGTTGGCGCGCGACCGTTACAAGGCCTATCGCAGCGTCGGCTTCCATTTGACCACGGCTACGCCGCCAACTCACTGAATACGATAAAGAATGGAAAAGACAAACAGTCAGCTCGACACCGCATACGACCCAAAACAGATCGAACAGAAGCTGTACGATCACTGGGAGAGTCAGGGTTACTTCAAGCCGAACGGCGACACCAGCCAGGAAAGCTTCTGCATCATGATCCCGCCGCCGAACGTCACCGGCAGCCTGCACATGGGCCACGCGTTCCAGCAGACCATCATGGACACCATGATTCGCTATCAGCGCATGCAGGGTAAAAACACCCTGTGGCAGGCGGGCACCGACCACGCCGGCATCGCCACCCAGATGGTGGTGGAGCGCAAGATCGCCGCGGAAGAAGGCAAAACCCGCCACGACTACGGCCGTGACGCGTTCATCGACAAAATCTGGCAGTGGAAGGCGGAATCCGGCGGCACCATCACCCGCCAGATGCGCCGTCTGGGCAACTCCGTGGACTGGGAGCGCGAGCGCTTCACCATGGACGAAGGCCTGTCGAACGCGGTGCGCGAAGTGTTTGTCCGTCTGCACAAAGAAGACCTGATCTACCGCGGCAAGCGCCTGGTGAACTGGGATCCGAAGCTGCGCACCGCCATCTCCGATCTGGAAGTGGAAAACCGCGAATCCAAAGGCTCCATGTGGCACCTGCGCTACCCGCTGGCCGACGGCGCGAAAACCGCCGAGGGCAAAGACTACCTGGTGGTCGCCACCACCCGTCCGGAAACCGTGCTGGGCGATACCGGCGTGGCGGTCAACCCGGAAGATCCGCGCTATAAAGACCTGATCGGCAAAGAGATCATTCTGCCGCTGGTCGGCCGCCGCATCCGCATCGTCGGCGACGAACACGCCGATATGGAAAAAGGCACCGGCTGCGTGAAGATCACCCCGGCGCACGATTTCAACGACTACGAAGTCGGCAAACGCCACGGCCTGCCGATGATCAACATTCTGACCTTCGACGGCGACATCCGTCAGGAAGCGGAAGTGTTCAACACCCTGGGCGAAGTCTGCACCGACTACTGCAACGAGATCCCGGCCGAGTTCCGCGGCCTGGAGCGCTTCGCGGCGCGAAAAGCGGTGGTTGCTGCCTTCGATAATCTGGGCCTGCTGGACGAGATCAAACCGCACGACCTGACGGTGCCTTACGGCGACCGCGGCGGCGTGGTGATCGAGCCGATGCTGACCGACCAATGGTACGTGCGCACCGCGCCGCTGGCCAAAGTGGCGGTGGAAGCGGTCGAACAGGGCGACATCCAGTTCGTGCCGAAGCAGTACGAAAACATGTACTTCAGCTGGATGCGCGACATCCAGGACTGGTGCATCTCGCGTCAGCTGTGGTGGGGCCACCGCATCCCGGCCTGGTACGACGTGAACGGCAAAGTCTACGTGGGCCGCAGCGAAGAAGAAGTGCGCAGCGAGAACAACCTGGGCGCCGACGTGGTGCTGACCCAGGACGAAGACGTGCTGGACACCTGGTTCTCGTCCGGCCTGTGGACCTTCTCTACCCTGGGCTGGCCGGAGCAGACCGAGGCGCTGAAAACCTTCCACCCGACCAGCGTGATGGTCAGCGGCTTCGACATCATCTTCTTCTGGATCGCGCGCATGATCATGCTGACCATGCACTTCATCAAGGATGAAAACGGCAAGCCGCAGGTGCCGTTCAAGACCGTCTACATGACTGGCCTTATCCGCGACGACGAAGGCCAGAAGATGTCCAAGTCGAAAGGCAACGTGATCGATCCGCTGGACATGGTCGACGGCATCTCGCTAGAAGATCTGCTGGAAAAACGCACCGGCAACATGATGCAGCCGCAGCTGGCGGAGAAAATCCGCAAGCGCACCGAGAAACAGTTCCCGAACGGCATCGAGCCGCACGGCACCGACGCCCTGCGCTTCACCCTGGCGGCGCTGGCCTCGACCGGCCGCGACATCAACTGGGACATGAAGCGCCTGGAAGGCTACCGCAACTTCTGTAACAAGCTGTGGAACGCCAGCCGCTTCGTGCTGATGAACACCGAAGCGCACGACTGCGGCTTTAACGGCGGCGAGAAAGTGCTGTCGCTGGCGGATCGCTGGATCCTGGCCGAATTCAACCGCACGGTGAAAGCCTACCGCGAAGCGCTGGACACCTACCGCTTCGATCTGGCGGCCAACATCCTGTACGAATTCACCTGGAACCAGTTCTGCGACTGGTATCTGGAGCTGACCAAGCCGGTGGTGAGCAACGGCAGCGAAGCGGAACAGCGCGGCACCCGCCACACGCTGATCACCGTGCTGGAAGCGCTGCTGCGCCTGGCGCACCCGATCATCCCATTCATCACCGAAACCATCTGGCAGCGCGTGAAGCCGCTGACCGGCACGACTGCAGACACCATCATGCTGCAGCCGTTCCCGGCCTACGACGCCGCGCTGGAAGACGAGCAGGCGCTGAACGATCTGGAGTGGATCAAGCAAACCATCATCGCCGTGCGCAACATCCGCGCCGAGATGAACATCGCGCCAAGCAAAGCGCTCGACGTGCTGCTGCGCAACTGCAGCGCCGACGCCCAGCGCCGCGTGCAGGAGAACCAAAGCTTTATCGCCCGTCTGGCGCGCCTGGAATCCATCGCGCTGTTGCCGGCCGGAGAGAAAGGCCCGGTCTCCGTCACCAAGCTGGTGGACGGCGCCGAGCTGCTGATCCCGATGGCCGGTTTCATCGACAAGGACGCCGAGATCGCGCGTCTGGCCAAAGAGATGGGCAAACTGGATGCGGAAATCGCTTCGATCGAAGGCAAGCTGGCGAACGAAGGCTTCGTGGCGCGCGCGCCGGAAGCGGTGGTCGCCAAAGAACGCGATCGCCTGGCGGCCTGCAAAGAAGGCAAAGTGAAGCTGCAGGAACAGCAGGCGACCATCGCCGCGCTGTAATCCACCGGCTCACGCCAACGCCTGAAAAACAGCGGGGTCTTCCCCGCTGTTTTTTTTATCGCCGTTGCATCCGGGCCGGGTTAGATGTTATTACAAGATATTACTGCTGCAGGGACGCCGCCGGGAAATAATCCCCGGCGCGTTTCGTGCTGCGATAAAAACGAAAAACGAACGTGGTCTCTTTCAATGGCGAGTGTAAACATGACAACAGCAACCCCGGCGCGCCTGCTGGTGCGCCCCATTACGGCGGAAGACAATGCCGCCATTGCTCACGTCATTCGCGAAGTCTCCGCCGAGCACGGCCTGACGGCGGATAAAGGCTATACCGTCTCCGATCCCAATCTGGATGCCCTGTATCAGCTCTACAGCCTGCCGCGCAGCGCTTACTGGGTGATCGAGGTGGACGGCCAGGTCGCCGGCGGCGGCGGCATCGCGCCGCTGCAGGGCGGCGCAGACGATATTTGCGAATTGCAGAAGATGTATTTCCTGCCGGTGCTGCGCGGCAAGGGATTGGCGAAACGCCTGGCGCTGCAGGCGCTGGATTTCGCCCGCCGGCACGGCTTCCGCTGTTGTTACCTCGAGACCACCGCCAGCCTGACGCAGGCCGTTGCGCTGTACGAACACCTGGGCTTTGAACACATCGACCACGCGATGGGCGCCACCGGCCACGTCGATTGCGAAGTCACCATGCTGAAAACGCTGTAATCGTCCCGCCTCTTCATCAGGGCGCAGCTTGCTGCGCCTTTTTTATTAACATCACAATCAATCAGTAAAACTCGCTATAACGCCGTTTTTCAAGCAGATAAACTGACGTTAAAAACCGCGATGTAAATTTAATGTGAAGTTCGTTAATAAATTAACGATCGTAAATTGACCGCTTGCTCCCCCGCGCTACTCTGCCAGTATCCCAATCGCGCACGGAGAGCTGTCATGTCGGAAAACACCTTTGATTACATTATCGTCGGCGCCGGTTCCGCCGGCTGCGTGCTGGCGGCGCAGCTGATCCGCCGCACCCAGGCGCGGGTGCTGCTGCTGGAAGCCGGCGGCGACGACAATAACCTGTTTATCAAAATGCCGGCCGGCGTGGCCAAGATCATCGCCAAAAAGAGCTGGCCCTACGAAACGGAACCGGAACCGCACGCCAACAACCGCCGCATGCAAATCGCGCAGGGCAAGGTGCTGGGCGGCAGCAGTTCGGTCAACGGCATGATCTACCTGCGCGGCCAGCCGCAAGATTACGACGACTGGGCCGAGCGCTATGGCTGCGCCGGCTGGAGCTACCGGGAGGTGCTGCCCTACTTCAAACGCGCCGAGGCCAACGAAAGCCTGTCCGACGACTACCACGGCGCCGACGGGCTGCTGCCGGTCAGCGAAAACCGCTATCGCCATCCGCTGAGCATGGCGTTTATCCGCGCTGGCCAGGAACTGAACCTGCCCTATCGCAACGACTTCAACGGCGACAGCCAGCACGGCGTCGGTTTCTACCAAACCACCACCCGCAACGGCGAGCGCGCCAGCACCGCCCGCACCTACCTGAAGGCGGTGCGCGACGAACGGCGGCTGGTGGTGAAACTGAACGCCCTGGCGCACCGGCTGACCTTCGAGGGCAACGTCGCCACCGGCGTGGTCTACAGCCAGAACGGCGGCGCCGAAGTGACCGCGCGGGCCACCAAAGAAGTGATCGTCAGCGCCGGCGCGGTCGGTTCGCCGAAGCTGCTGATGCTGTCCGGCATCGGCCCGCGCGCCCACCTGCAGCAGCTGGGCATCGAGGTGCGGGCGGATCTGCCGGTGGGCAAAAACTTCCACGACCATCTGCACATGTCGATCAACGTCAGCACCCGCGAGCCGATCAGCCTGTTCGGCGCCGATCGCGGCCTGCAGGCGCTGAGCCACGGCGCGCAGTGGCTGGCGTTTCGCAGCGGGGTGCTCTCATCCAACGTGCTGGAAGGCGCCGCCTTCACCGACAGCCAGGGCGACGGCCGGCCGGACGTGCAGATCCACTTTCTGCCGCTGCTGGACAGCTGGGACGACGTGCCCGGCGAGCCGCTGCCGAACATTCACGGCTTCACGCTCAAGGTCGGCTATCTGCAACCGAAGGCGCGCGGCGAAGTGCTGCTGCGCAGCAGCAACCCGCGCGATCCGGTCAAGCTGCACGCTAACTACCTCGGCCACCCGGACGATCTGGCCGGTAGCGTGCGCGCGGTGAAGTTCGGCCTGGGCTTCCTGCAAACCGCGGCGCTGAAACCGCTGATCAAAGATCTGCTGATGCCGCAGCCGGAGTGGACGCGCGACGACGCACAGCTGGAAGCCTTTGTACGCAACTTCTGCAAGACGGTGTATCACCCGGTGGGCAGTTGCCGCATGGGGCCGTCGCCGCAGGACGCGGTGACCGATCCGCAGCTGCGGGTGCACGGTTTTGAACAGTTGCGGGTGATCGACTGCTCGGTGATGCCGCAGCTCACCAGCGGCAACACCAATGCGCCGACCATCATGCTGGCGGAAAAGGCGGTGGATTTGTTGCTGGGCGCGCCGCAGTAAGGACGCGCCTCAACGTCAGGCGGCGGCGGGCACGCCGCTGTGGAAACGCAGCTCGCTGTCCGGCGACAGGATCAGTTCAGCTTCGAGGCGGCCGAAATGCGCCACCCGTTCGCTGATGTCGTCGCCGGCGATCTGCTCGGCCAATGTCAGGTAGTCCTGATAGTGACGCGCTTCGGATCGCAGCAGCGAGACGTAAAAGCGGTTCAGCTCATCGTCCAGGTGCGGCGCCAGTTTGGCGAAGCGTTCGCAGGATCGCGCTTCGATGTAGGCGCCGCAGATCAGTTTGTCGATCAGCGTCGCCGGATCGTGGGTGCGGATCTCGCGGATCATGCCCTTGGCGTAGCGGCTGGCGGTGATCTTGCGATACGGGATCCCGCGCGCCTGCATGATCTCCAGCACCTGCGAGAAGTGATGCAGCTCTTCCTTGATCAACAGCACCATGCGATCCGCCAGATCCTGGCCGTAGGCCGAGCCGTTTTTCGGCAGGATCTTGCGGGTGAACTGGCCCTGGCGGAACAATGTGTCGGGCGCGCCCTGCGCTTCGTGCAGAAACGCCTCGTAGGGCCGCAGCAGCGCCAACAGCGCGTCGCCGCTCTCTTTGTCCGCCACGTAGCGGCGGATCAACCACATGCCGGTCTGTGCGGCTTTCAGCTCACACACCAGGTGGTCGGTCAGCAACAGCTGCAGGTTTTCCGGACGGCGCGCGGCGTCGATCCAGGCGTCGGGAGTTTCACAGTGCAGGAAGCTTAAAATCGGGGCTAACAGGGATTGGTATGTCATAGCGTTTATCAGGGGCCGGCGAGAGCCGGCCCATGTGAATAAGCGGGGTTAATTAGTGGCGTTTGCCGTCGTCGTCTTCGTCGATGTAGTCGCCGTCTTCGTCATCCTCACCGTCTTCACCGTTCGGATCTTCGAAGTAGGTGCCCCAGCCGTCGTAGTTGACGCCGCAGCGCTCCGCCAGCGCCACCAGCTGCTCGACCTGAGCGTCGATCAGCTCGGCGTTCAGGCCGACTTCGCTGATCACGTCGCAGCACATCACCATCGAACCGTCTTCCACTTCCAGCTCTTCGGCGTCGGTCACTTCGTAGCCCAGCTTGAAGGCTTCAACGGCGGCCTGCTCCAGAACCTCAAATTTCTCGGCGGACAGATGGTGCTCGATGGTGTAGAGCGCGTCCGGATCGCTGCCGTCTTCCAGCAGCTCTTCGATGATCAGGCGGGTCTCTTCACGTTGTTCTTCCAGCAATTCGCGGTTTGCCATGCCTATATCCTCAAGTCAAATGGCCTTCATTCCTTCTATTTTCACACACCGCCGACATTGCTTCCACGATAAACATGAAAGATTTCCTCGCCGGGGTTGAAATTGAATATTCATACATATAAAGTGAATTTTAATTCAATTGAGCAATCAGGGAATCGGACTATGAGCACCGGCAATACGTTCTACCAACGTCACTTTCTGAGGTTAATGGATTTCACCCCCGCCGAGCTGCAGGCGCTGCTGCAGCTTTCGGCCGATCTGAAGCAGGCCAAGAAGCAGGGGCAGGAACAGCGCCGGCTGCAGGGCAAAAACATTGCGCTCATCTTCGAAAAAGACTCAACCCGCACGCGATGCTCTTTCGAAGTTGCCGCATTCGATCAGGGCGCGCAGGTCACGTACCTCGGCCCGAGCGGCAGCCAGATCGGCCATAAAGAGTCGATGAAAGACACCGCCCGGGTGCTGGGCCGCCTGTACGACGGTATTCAGTATCGCGGCTACGGCCAGGCGCTGGTGGAAACCCTGGCGGAATACGCCGGCGTGCCGGTATGGAACGGCCTGACCGACGAGTTCCACCCCACCCAATTGCTGGCGGATCTGCTCACCGTGCAGGAACACCTGCCGGGCAAGGCGCTGAGTGAAGTGAAACTGGCGTACGTCGGCGACGCGCGCAACAACATGGGCAACACGCTGCTGGAAGCCGCCGCGCTGGCGGGCATGGATCTGCGGCTGGTGGCGCCGAAGGCCTGTTGGCCACAGCCGGAGCTGGTGGCCGAATGCCAGGCGCTGGCGCAGCAAACCGGCGCGAAACTCACCCTGACCGAAGACATCGCCGAAGGGGTGCAAGACGCCGATTTCCTCTACACCGACGTGTGGGTGTCGATGGGCGAACCGAAAGAGACCTGGCAGGAGCGTATCGCGCTGCTGCGGCCGTATCAGGTCAACATGGCGATGCTGAAACTGACCGGCAACCCGAACGTGAAGTTCCTGCACTGCCTGCCGGCGTTCCACGACGATCAAACCACGCTCGGCAAGCAGATGGCGCAGCAGTACGATCTGCACGGCGGTATGGAAGTGACCGACGAGGTGTTCGAGTCGGCGCACAGCGTGGTGTTCGATCAGGCGGAAAACCGGTTGCATACCATCAAGGCGGTGCTGGTCGCCACGCTGAGCGCAACGCTCTGACACGCCTCTCCCTCCGCCCTGGCGCCCCCGGCCAGGGCGGCTAATATATTCCTGGAATATCAAATAGCGCATTGGCCTTTGCCCGCCGCGGACAAAGGTTCTACCGTGACAGGCCGACGGCGCCCGCGCCGTAAAAACCAACGATAACAAACCGTTCTCAGCGCCGCCTTGCGGCGCCTTCAGGGGATACACACCGATGAAAACCAAACTCTTGCCGCTGTTCCTGCTCGCCGCCCTGCCCGCCGCCGCGTTAGCCGCCACGCCGCCGAATACGCTGGTGGTGGTGCAATCGCTGGATGACATCGTCAGCCTCGATCCGGCGGAAGCCAACGAACTCTCCAGCATCCAGACGGTGCCCAGCCTGTACCAGCGCTTGGTGCAGGCGGATCGCGACGATCCGGCCAAGGTGGCACCGGTGCTGGCAGAAAGCTGGCAGAGCGATGCGGCGGCCAAAACGCTGACGGTAAAACTGCGGCCGCAGGCGGCGTTCGCCTCCGGCAACCCGCTGACCGCCGACGACGTGATCTTCTCCTACAGCCGCGCGGTGAAAATGAACAAGTCGCCGGCGTTCATCCTCAACGTGCTCGGCTGGCAGCCGGACAACATCGACGCGCAGTTGAAGAAGATCGACGACCATACCGTGCAGCTGCGCTGGACGGCGGACGTCAGCCCGGCGGTGGCGCTGAATATCCTCTCGACGCCGATCGCCTCGATCGTCGACAGCAAGGCGGCGCTGGCCAACGTCAAAGACGGCGACTTCGGCAACGCCTGGCTGAAAATGCACTCCGCCGGCAGCGGCCCGTTCAAGATGCGCGTCTATCAGCCGCATCAGGCGATCGTGCTGGACGCCAACCCCACGACGCCGGGCGACAAGCCGCAGCTGAAAAACATCATCATCAAGAACGTGCCGGATCCGGCCACCCGCCGCCTGCTGGTCCAGCAGGGCGACGCCGATATCGCCCGCGAACTGGGCGCCGACCAGACCGACACGCTGAAGAACCAGCCGGGGGTTAAGGTGCTGGAGATCCCGTCCGCCGAACAAAACTACCTGGTGTTCAACACCGGCAACGGCGCCAATCCGCTGCTGAACAACCCGGCCTTCTGGGAAGCGGCGCGCTACCTGGTGGATTATCAGGGCATCACCCAGGATCTGCTGAAGGGCCAATACTTCGTGCATCAGAGCTTCCTGCCGGTCGGGCTGCCGGGCGCGCTGGAGACCAACCCGTTCCGCTACGATCCGGCCAAGGCGAAAGCCATTCTGGCCAAGGCGGGCATCACCCACGCCGCCTTTACGCTGGACGTAGAGAACAAACCGCCGTTCATCACCATCGCGCAGGCGCTGCAGGGTAGCTTCGCCGCTGCCGGCGTGAAGGTCGAGCTGCTGCCGGCCGCGGGCAGCCAGGTTTACTCCCGCGTGCGCGCCAGGCAGCATCAGGCGGCGATCCGCCTGTGGATCCCGGATTACTTCGACGCCCACTCCAACGCCAGCGCCTTTGCCTACAACGACGGCAAGAGCAGCACGGTGGCCGGGCTGAACGGCTGGCAGATCCCGCAGTTGAATAAGCAGACGCTGGCGGCACTGGCCGAAGCCGATCCGGCCAAGCGCCGCGCGCTGTACACCGCCATGCAGCAGGAGCTGCAGCGCAGTTCGCCGTACGTGTTTATCGATCAGGCCAAAACCGAAGTGGTGCTGCGCGACAACGTCAAAGGCTACCAGCAGGGGCTGAACGCCGACATGGTCTACTACGATCGCGTCAGCAAATAGCCCGCAGGCGGCCATCGCCGGCCAATCGATTGCGGGGCGGCAAAAAACGGCGTTTTAACGCTTGCAGTGGCGAAAAGCGCGAGTATAATGCGCCACAATTTGCCAGGAGAAAGCATGAAAAACGACGTTTGTTTTGTTAGCCGCAATCGACAAAACCGACTGCCTATCGGCGGCCAGCTGCCGTTGTTTCTCCTGTTGCTAAACCGATCGTTTCAAGCCCCTCATTGAGGGGCTTTTTTTTGCCTTAAAAAGTCCCGCGCCACGGGCACGCGTCGAGGAGGAGTGAAAAATGGCCAACCCGCTGTATCACAAACACATCATCTCTATTAACGATCTCAGCCGCGAGGATCTGGAGCTGGTGCTGCGCACCGCCGCCGGTCTGAAAGCCAACCCGCAGCCGGAACTGTTGAAACACAAGGTGATCGCCAGCTGCTTCTTTGAAGCCTCGACCCGTACCCGCCTGTCGTTCGAAACCTCGATGCACCGCCTCGGCGCCTCGGTGGTCGGTTTCGCCGACGGCAGCAACACCTCGCTCGGCAAAAAAGGCGAAACCCTGGCCGACACCATCTCGGTGATCAGCACCTACGTGGACGCCATCGTGATGCGCCATCCGCAGGAAGGCGCGGCGCGCATGGCCTCGGAGTTCTCCGGCAACGTGCCGGTGCTCAACGCCGGCGACGGCGCCAACCAGCACCCGACCCAGACCCTGCTGGATCTGTTCACCATCCAGGAAACCCAGGGCCGCCTGAACAACCTCAGCATCGCCATGGTCGGCGACCTGAAGTACGGCCGCACCGTGCACTCGCTCACCCAGGCGCTGGCCAAATTCGAAGGCAACCGCTTCTACTTCATCGCCCCGGACGCGCTGGCGATGCCGGCCTACATCCTGAAAATGCTGGAAGAGAAAGGCATCGAGTACAGCCTGCACGGCAGCATTGAAGAAGTGGTGCCGGAGCTGGATATTCTCTACATGACCCGGGTGCAGAAAGAGCGCCTCGATCCGTCCGAGTACGCCAACGTGAAGGCGCAGTTCGTGCTGCGCGCCGCGGATCTGGCCGGCGCGCGCGCCAACCTCAAGGTGCTGCACCCGCTGCCGCGCATCGACGAGATCGCCACCGACGTGGATAAAACGCCGCACGCTTACTACTTCCAGCAGGCGGGCAACGGCATCTTCGCCCGTCAGGCGCTGCTGGCGCTGGTGCTCAACGCAGATTTGGCTCTTTAAGGGGGAACCGCCATGACTCACGACAATAAACTGCAGGTTGAAGCGATCAAATGCGGCACGGTGATCGACCACATTCCGGCGCAGATTGGTTTCAAACTGCTGACGCTGTTCAAGCTGACCGCCACCGACCAGCGCATCACCATCGGCCTGAACCTGCCCTCCAACGAGCTGGGCCGCAAGGATCTGATCAAGATCGAGAACACCTTCCTGACCGAGCAGCAGGCCAACCAGTTGGCGATGTACGCGCCGAAGGCCACGGTAAACCGCATCGACAACTATGAAGTGGTGCGCAAGCTGACCCTCAGCCTGCCGGACCACATCGACGGCGTGCTGACCTGCCCGAACGGCAACTGCATCAGCCGCAGCGAGCCGGTGGCGTCGAGCTTCAGCGTCAAATCGCGCGACGGTGAAGTACACCTGAAGTGCCGCTACTGCGAAAAAGAGTTCGAGCATCAGGTGGTGCTGCAGGCGGACTAATCCCGGCATGGGCGCCGGGAGATGGCGCTGTTATTCTCCCGGTGACGCCCTATAATGGGTCCTCTGAAAATCACTCTACCCACGTTGCTACCCACCGAATTTTACGCTGCGGCCGACCGCGCGGCGGCGTGAAAGACAACGGGTTTATCAGGAGAAAACATGTCACGTAACATCAGCACTGAACTCGCCCCGGCAGCCATTGGTCCTTACGTGCAGGGCGTTGATCTGGGCAGCATGATCATCACTTCCGGCCAGATCCCGGTTGATCCGAAAACCGGCGCCGTCGCCGACGACGTCGCCGCTCAGGCGCGCCAGTCACTGGAAAACGTCAAAGCGATCGTCGAAGCCGCCGGCCTGATCGTTGCCGACATCGTGAAAACCACCGTGTTCGTGAAAGACCTGAACGACTTCGCCACCGTCAACGCCGCGTACGAAGCCTTCTTCACCGAGCACAGCGCGCCGTTCCCGGCCCGTTCCTGCGTGGAAGTGGCGCGTCTGCCGAAAGACGTGAAGATCGAAATCGAAGCCATCGCCGTGCGTCGTTAATCGACGGTCACGCGCATCACGGCCAGTGCAGACTGGCCGTTTTTACATTACTTGAATGCTGGGCGCCGACGGACACAACCCAGAGTTTCCGCTGCTGGAGAGGATGAAGCGTTAACCTGTTTTACCGCCTGTTTTAAAACGGCGATAACCTCTTCTCGCGAAGCCGTAATCGGTTTGCCGCGAGGCGTTATGCGGTCAATCTGTTCAGATGTATAGGTGTTCACTGCATCTACACCTTCCATGCCGAATTTATACACCTTCAGCTCATAAGAGGCAGGTTGTGTTACCTGACGTTTTGTTGACTTTATCACCATGCGAACCTCCTGTGACCCCACCGGCATTTCGTCATTATTGCGCAAATTTCATCCACCTTCAATTATGAGGCCGGCGGCAAAAAACCTTCCTGGAACCACAGGAAAAGCGCCTCAGCATCTCGATAAAGTATCTGTTTGAGCCCCCCGGTGAGGTCAACAAATTGATGATAATTTATATAATAATCAGCCAACTCCGTATTAATCGGCGATATTAAACGCAAACCTGCGCATGCCGTATCC
This sequence comes from Serratia sp. CY55921, assembly GCF_052167655.1. NCBI lineage: Bacteria > Pseudomonadati > Pseudomonadota > Gammaproteobacteria > Enterobacterales > Yersiniaceae > Serratia > Serratia sp. CY55921. The sequence continues at coordinate 385,692 of NZ_JBJNMU010000002.1, forward strand.
ACCATAAAGAGCACGGCGACATAGAGCGCAAAACGCAGCGTATTGCCATCAAGGCTCGAGTCTCTAATCCGAAAGTTTTGCAGCATCTCAATATTTAACATCGCCAGTTGCTCGCCAGCCGCCGGACAAAATCGGCAGATACAGGCGCCTGCCGGCCGGTCATCGATGCCCTGTATCTTAAAACTAAACGTAAAACCGTCAGGATCGTCCAACGCGGCGCCATTCAACGCCCAGGGAATACGGCGCTCTTCAGGTTGTTGGCGAGCCAACGCAACGCACCACTCAAAATCTTCAGCCTTCATCATTTGCACCCGGACGCCATACCCGGCCTCAGCAAAGAGGTCATTGGTTGCAGCCAGTGCGCGTTCTCCAATCAATCGGACATTAAAAACCTGCGGCATTATCAATCCTTTGAATGCGTAAACCGTATTGAATGAACAAATCGGGCTGGATTTTACAACCAGCCCGTCGTTTCTGCTCTTTCAACCACATCGCAATGTCGAGATATGGAATACGCCCCGCAGTTTATTCGCCACCTCTCCTTACGGAGCCGTTTGTAACCCCCGCAGCAACGCCTCCAGCGGGTACACCGCCGCAATCACCACTTCGTCGCGCGTCTGCGCCGCCGCATCCAGCCGGCGCTGCGCTTGTTCTGCCTCTGCTCGGCTCAGCGGTTTATCCTGCTGATAGCGCTCCAGCAGCGTTAACCCCAATGCGGCCAGGGCATCGACGTCCTGCGCCACCGGCGCCAGCTCCCGCAGCGTGCGGTTGCCCGCGATCGCCGTCTGCAACGCCGCGCCGTTCGCCTGCCAGCGCTGCAGCCGTTCGCGCAGCGCCTGCGCCGTCGCCTTATCGCGCTTATCCTTCAGCAGAGCCGCGACCTGCGCATGCATGGCGCGCACCGCCTCGCTCTCCGGCGGCAGCGCATCGGCAAAGCGGTTCAGCGGTTCGAACTGATGATAGTTGCCGGCCTGGAACTTCAGGTGCTGGCGGGTGTAATACTGCGCCGGCTCCACCGCCTCGGCCAGGATCTGCAGCGGCATGATCTGCACGCTGTTGCTCAGCCGGGTGAATTCGCGCGCCGTTTCCGCGTGCTGCTGCAGGCCGACCGACACCACCGACCAGGCGTCGATCGCCGCCAGCCGCCGGTACATGTTGTTCTCATCGGTGACGTCCTGCGCCGACCACAGCCGCTCCGCCACCGCAAAGGCGCGCGGCCACAGCTTGAGATCGATCAGCGGCGCGCGCACGTTTTCCGCCCACAGCGCCGCTTCCCCGCCGAGGATCTTGGCCTGCCCCTTCTCATCCGGCACCACCGGCATCTTGCCCGCCGGCGCCGCCGCCAGTTTCTCGCCCTGGGTGGGGTAACGCACGTTGCCGACCAACGTATAGCCGCTGAGCTTGTCCTGTTGCAGCGTAAACACCGGCCGCGTGTCGCCCATCCAGGTATCGACGCGGAACGTCACCTGCTGCGGCGTGCGCCAGACGATATCGTGCACCGCGCGGCGCGATTTGCCGTTGAAATCGATAAAGCCGCGCCAGCCCTGCTTGCCCTCGATCAACGTGAAACGGCCCTCCACCGCGCTGCCCTTCAGGCGCGGCATGCTGAAACGCCAGCTTTGCGCCTGCTCGCCGGGTTGCACCGCCGTTTCGATCCCCAGCGGCTGCGGCAGAATTTCATTGCGGTAGTGATAGGCGGTGCTTTGCGGCTGATCGAGATAGAAACCGGTGGAGAGAATGCCCTGATAGCCATCCTGCGCGCTGGCGCCCAGCGAGTCTTGCCCCTGCCAGGACTGAATGACGATCGAACGCGGCAGCGACGGATGATAGATCTCGTCCCAGCCGACCATCTGCCGCTGGTGCTTCTCGAGAACCTTTTCCAGCTTCTGGTTGAAGTAGGCCTGCAGCGCATGGGTATCCGCCAGCCCGTTCTGCTGCATAAACGCCTGAATCGACGGCGACGCCCGCCACTGGCTGGCGTCCACTTCGTCGCCGCCGATGTGCAGATAAGGATCGGGGAAGATCGCCGCCAGCTCGCCGACGATCGTATCGACAAACTGATACACCTCGTCGCGGGTCGGATCGAGCGTCGGCTTATGCACGCCCCACTCGCGCTCCATGCGATACGGCCCCGGCGCGCTCATCAGGTCGGGATAGGCCACCGCGATGCTGGAGGCATGCCCCGGCATGTCGATCTCCGGCACCACGCGAATGCCGCGCGCCGTGGCGTAAGCCACCACCTGCTGCATTTGCTCACGGGTGTAGAACTGGCCGTCGCTGGCCTGCTGCTGCAATTTGGGGTAATGCTCGGAGGCGAAGCGCCAGCCCTGATCGTCGGTCAGGTGCCAGTGGAATACGTTGAGCTTGGCCGCCGCCATGCCGTCGAGTTGGCGCAAAATGTCCGGCAGCGGCAGGAAATGGCGCGCCGAATCCAGCAGCACGCCGCGCCACGGAAAACGCGGCACGTCGCGAATATCCACCAATGGCAGGAAAGTGTTTTGCCCATCGGTCTGCAGCAGTTGCAGCAGGGTCTCCATGCCGCGCAGCGCGCCAAAGCGGGTGTTGGCGGTCAGCGTGGCGCCCTGCGGCGTGACCGCCAGCCGGTAACTCTCATCGCTGCCCGGCAGCGGCTGCGCCGCCACCCGATCCTTGATCACCACCTTGATCGCCGCGCCGTTTGCTTCTTCCCTCGGCGCCAGCGTCCAGCCGGTCTGCAACTCGATGCGCTGGCGCCAGCGCGGCAGCGCGTCGCCCAAATCATCGCCCTGGAGGCTTAACGACAGCCGGTGATCCAAAATCAGTTTGCCCGCCGGTTGCGTCACTTCCACCTGCTGCGGCCAGGGCATCAGCGGCAAATCACCCGCCGGCTGCGCCAGCGCGCCGCAAGAAAACCATAACGATGAAGCCAGTAGCGTATAACGGAAAGGTCTGTGCATCGGAAATTCCTCAGAGGAAAAAAACAAAATATCCCCAATGAATTTCAAACCACCGCTAGGCGATAAACAACAACGCGTTGGTTTGAAAGGCGCAGGGGAAAACAGCCAACGCTGTAGATAAAGACTTAGCACAGAACAGATGTCCAACCGTTGCGGTGAAAAAGCGGACGGGATCACAGTTGCCCCCTCCCGGCCGGAGGGGGCGAACGGGTTATTGCCAGCCGTAGCGGCGCACGAACCAGCCTTTCACGCACTGGGTCAGCACCATGTAACCGGCGAGGATCAGCACCAGCCACGGGAAGTAACCGAGCGGCAGCGCCTGCAGCTGCAGGAAGCCAGCCAGCGGCGAGAACACCAGGCCGATGCCGGTGGCGATCACCGCCAGCGTCATGATGCACAGCGGCCAGGACGGGCGGCTCTGGATAAACGGAATTTTGCGCGTGCGGATCATGTGCACGATCAGCGTTTGCGACAGCAGCCCTTCCACGAACCAGCCGGACTGGAACAGCGTCTGCATTTCCGGCGTGTTGGCCTTGAATACCCACCACATCAGGCTGAAGGTCAGCACGTCGAAGATAGAACTGATCGGCCCAAAGAACACCATAAACCGCCCCAGATCGGCGGAGTTCCAGCGCTGCGGCTGGGTTATCTGATCGTCGTCGACGTTATCGAACGGGATGGCGATCTGCGAGATGTCGTACATCAGGTTCTGAATCAACAGGTGCAGCGGCAACATCGGCAGAAACGGCAGGAAGGCGCTGGCGATCAGCACGCTGAACACGTTGCCGAAGTTGGAGCTGGCGGTCATCTTGATGTATTTCAGCATGTTGGCGAAGGTGCGGCGCCCTTCGATCACCCCCTGCTCCAGCACCATCAGGCTTTTTTCCAGCAGGATGATGTCCGCCGCTTCCTTGGCGATGTCCACCGCCGAATCGACGGAGATGCCGATATCGGCCGCGCGCAGCGCCGGCGCGTCATTGATGCCGTCGCCCATAAAGCCCACCACGTGCCCCTGGCGGCGCAGCAGTTTGACGATCCGCTCCTTGTGCAGCGGCGTCAGCTTGGCGAACACCGTGGTGCGCGCCGCCGCCTGCGCCAGCTGCTCGTCGTCCATCTGCTCGATCTCGCTGCCGCGCAGCAGATGATCGGCCTCGAGCCCGACGTCCCGGCACACTTTGGCGGCCACCAGCTCGTTGTCGCCGGTGAGGATCTTCACCGTGACGCCGTTCTGTTTCAGCGCCGACAGCGCCGGCGCGGTGCTTTCCTTCGGCGGATCGAGGAAGGCGACGTAGCCTTCGAGGATCAGATCCGACTCGTCCGCCACGCCGTATTCATGGGTTTGCGCCGGCAGGATCTTGTTGGCCACCGCCACCACCCGCAGCCCCTGCTGGTTGAGATCGTCGGTGATGCGGCGGATCCTCGCCAGCAGCGCCTCGCTGAGTGGGATCACCTCGTCTTCGTGGCGCACGTGGCTGCAAATCGCCAGCATCTCTTCCAGCGCGCCCTTGCACACCAGCTCGTGATACTCGTTGTCTTTGGCCACCACCACCGACATGCGGCGGCGCACGAAGTCGAACGGGATCTCATCCACCTTGCGGTAGTTTTGCAGCGCCTGCGGCTGCTGATTTTGCTCCGCGCAGCTCAGCACCGCCACGTCGAGCAGGTTTTTCAGCCCGGTCTGGTAGAAGCTGTTCAGCCAGGCGTAGCGCAGCACCCGCTCGCTGCTGGCGCCGAACACGTCGGTATGGCGCTCCAGCACGATCTTGTCCTGGGTCAGGGTGCCGGTCTTGTCGGTGCACAGAATGTCCATCGCGCCGAAGTTCTGGATGGCGTCCAGCCGTTTGACGATCACCTTCTGGCGCGACAGCTTCACCGCCCCTTTGGCCAGCGTCGAGGTGACGATCATCGGCAGCATCTCCGGCGTCAGCCCGACCGCCACCGACAGCGCGAACAGCGCCGCCTCCCACCAGTCGCCCTTGGTGTAGCCGTTGATCAGCAGCACGATCGGCGTCATCACCAGCATAAAACGGATCAGCAGCCAGCTGACCTTGCTGATGCCGCTCTGGAAGGCGTTCGGCTGCTCATCCTGGCTGGTGACGCGCTGCGCCAGCTGGCCGAAATAGGTGCCGCCGCCGGTGCCGATCACCATCGCCAGCGCGGTGCCGCTGACCACGTTGGTGCCCATGAAGCACAGGTTCTGGCAGTCGAGCGGATCGGCCGCCGGCAACTGCGGCGCGGCGGATTTTTCCACCGGCAGCGATTCGCCGGTCAGCGCCGCCTGGCTGATGAACAGATCCTTGGCCGACAGCACGCGCAGATCCGCCGGGATCATGTCGCCGGCCGCCAGTTTGATGATATCGCCCGGCACCAGCTGCGCGATCGGCAGCTCCACGTGCTCACTCTTGCCGGTGAGCGCATCGCTGCGGATCACCGTGGCGGTGTTGCTCACCATGGCCTTCAGCGCGTCGGCCGCCCGATTGGATCGCGCCTCCTGGATGAAGTTCAGCAGCGTGGAGATCAGCACCATCAGCGCGATCACCAAGGCGCCGGTGAGATCCTCGGTGGCGTAAGAGATCATGCCGAGCGCGGTCAGCAGCAGGTTGAACGGGTTGCGGTAGCAGTGCCAGAGGTGTTGCCACCAGGCCTCTTTCTGCTGATCGTCGATGACGTTCTCACCGCAGCGCTGGCGCACCTGTTCCGCCTCATGGGCGGTGATGCCTTCCGGGTGGCTGTGAAAACGCTCAAACAGCTGCATCGTCTCTGCGGCGGCGCATTCCAGCCGCTGCTGCGCCAGGCCGGCCGGCATGTCGCGCGCAGCGCCGCCGACGCTGTCCAGCAGGCTGTCGCGGCGCACCAAACGGCGCGGGAGGCCGCGGGCGAACAGGCCCAGCAGCTGACGGGGGAGTTTTTTCAGTTTCATGGTTCGCACCTCGTCGCCCGGTGCCTCACGGCAGCGGGTAAACGGGGATCGTCATCGGCCGGGCGAATGGCGGGTGCGCCAAAAAGCCTCTGCCAACGCAGATCCTTATTCTTTTTTTCAGCAGCAGGAGCGAACGACGAAGCGCGCGCTACCGGTTACCGTGATGTACTTCACCGGTAAAACAGCAGCGCCAGGCGGAGAGGTTTTACCGGAGAACCGAGTGAGTGTCTAAAGCAGTCGGGTCGGGGTCCATATGGGGAATAACCTCCTGTAAAGGGAAAAACAGAGCGGCAGGAGCGGCCGTTCATCGCAATGTCACAATCCCGTTTTGCATCAAGATCCGCGTCGGAAAATGAGCTATGCTGACGGGCATTGTTTTACAGGCCTTTATGTTACGCCTGTCCACCTCAACGAAAAGTAAACCATGCAAAACCGGCTGACCATCAAGGACATCGCGCGCCTGAGCGGCGTAGGCAAATCCACCGTCTCACGCGTGCTGAACAATGAAGGCAGCGTGAGCCCGCAAACCCGTGAACGGGTGGAAGCGGTGATCCGTCAGCAAGGGTTTACGCCCTCCAAGTCGGCGCGCGCCATGCGCGGCCAAAGCGACAAAGTGGTGGGCATCATCGTTTCCCGTCTCGACTCGCCGTCGGAAAACCAGGCGGTGCGCACCATGCTGCCGCTGCTGTATCAGCAAGGCTTCGATCCGATCGTGATGGAGAGCCAGTTCGAAACCCGCCTGGTGCAGGAGCATCTGCACGTACTGCATCAGCGCAACGTCGACGGCGTGATCCTGTTCGGCTTCACCGGCCTGACCGCGGCGATGCTCAAGCCGTGGCAGGAAAAAATGGTGGTGATGGTGCGCGAATACGACGGCTTCTCGTCCGTCTGCTACGACGACGCCGGCGCGGTGAACCTGTTGATGGATCGCCTGTATCAGCAAGGACATCGGCATATCGGCTATCTGGGGGTGCAGCTCAGCGACGCCACCACCGGCCAGCGCCGCTATCAGGCCTATCTCGACGCCTGTGAACGCCTCACGCTCACGCCGCGCGCTACGCTGGGCGAACTGAGCTACCAGAGCGGTTTCCAGCACGCCGCCGAAGTGATTGACGCGCACACCAGCGCGCTGATTTGCGCCTCCGACAGCATCGCCCTGGGGGCGATCAAATACCTGCAACAACAGCCGACGCGCGCCATCCAGGTATGCGCCATCGGCAACACCCCGCTGCTCAGCTTCCTGTTCCCCGACACCCTGTCGGTGGAGTTCGGCTACGGCAGCGCCGGCCTGCTGGCCGCGCAGCAGCTGCTGGCGCAGCTCAGCGGCGAACAGGGGATCCGCCGCCTGGTGGTGCCCAGCAAACTTTCCTGATCGGAAGTTGACCATTTTTCGTCATTTTGTGATCCTCGCCCCAAACCGGGAACGTTCCCATTTCATTCAAAATGCCGAGTGGCTAAGCTTTGATCATTACTCAGTCAACACCTCTGCAGGTATCCCATAATGAGCAAAGTAAAACAGCAGGATATTGATCGCCTGATTGTTTTGGTCGGCGGCCGCGAGAACATCGCCACCGTCAGCCATTGCATTACCCGGCTGCGTTTCGTCCTCAACGATCCCAACAAGGCGAAACCGAAAGAGATCGAAGAGCTGCCGATGGTCAAGGGTTGCTTCACCAACGCCGGGCAGTTCCAGGTGGTGATCGGCACCGACGTCGGCGACTACTATCAGGCGCTGATCGCCAGCACCGGCGTCAACGAGGCCGACAAGGAACAGGCCAAGGTGGCCGCACGCCAGAACATGACCTGGACCGAGCGCACCATCTCCCACTTCGCCGAGATCTTCTTCCCGCTGCTGCCGGCGCTGATCAGCGGCGGTCTGATCCTCGGCTTCCGCAACGTGATCGGCGACATCCCGATGTCCGGCGGCCAAACGCTGGCGCAGATGCACCCGGCGTGGAAAACCGTTTACGACTTCCTGTGGCTGCTCGGTGAAGCGATTTTCATGTTCCTGCCGGTGGCCATCTGCTGGTCGACGGTGAAAAAGATGGGCGGTACCCCGGTACTCGGCATCGTGCTGGGCGTCACCCTGGTGTCGCCGCAGCTGATGAACTCCTACCTGCTCGGCCAGCAAACGCCGGAAGTGTGGAACTTCGGCTGGTTCGTGATCCAGAAAGTGGGCTATCAGGCGCAGGTGATCCCGTCGATCCTGGCGGGCATGGCGCTGGGCTGGATCGAAACCCGGCTGAAAAAGATCGTTCCCGACTATCTCTATCTGGTGGTAGTGCCGGTGGTCTCGCTGCTGCTGGCGGTGTTCCTGGCGCACGCGCTGATCGGGCCGTTCGGCCGCATGATCGGCGACGGCGTCGCCTGGGCGGTGAAATCGGTGATGACCGGCAGTTTCGCGCCAGTGGGCGCCGCGCTGTTCGGCTTCCTGTATGCGCCGCTGGTGATCACCGGCGTGCACCAGACCACGCTGGCTATCGACATGCAGATGATCCAGAGCATGGGCGGCACCCCGGTGTGGCCGCTGATTGCGCTGTCCAACATCGCGCAGGCCTCGGCGGTGCTCGGCATCATCATCATCAGCCGCAAGGCCAACGAGCGTGAAATTTCGGTGCCGGCGGCGATCTCCGCCTACCTCGGCGTGACCGAACCGGCGATGTACGGCATCAACCTCAAATACCGCTTCCCGATGCTGTGCGCGATGATCGGCTCCGCGATCGCCGGCCTTATCTGCGGGCTGGACGGCGTGATGGCCAACGGCATCGGCGTCGGTGGCCTGCCGGGCATCCTGTCTATCAAGCCGCAGTTCTGGCTGATTTACTCGCTGGCGATTCTGGTGGCGATCGTCATCCCGCTGGTGCTGACCATCATGGTCTACAAACGCAAGGCCGCCCGCGGCGAGCTGCCGGTTTAATTGACGCAAGATGAATGTAGGGGCCTGCTTGCGCAGGCCCGTGGTCACGATTCAAAGGTATTGATCTATGAGCAACCCAACCCCCTGGTGGCAGAACGGCGTCATCTACCAAATTTATCCGAAGAGTTTTCAGGACAGCACCGGCAACGGCTACGGCGATTTGGCCGGCGTGACCCGGCGGCTGGACTATCTGCAGGAGCTGGGCGTGGACGCGATCTGGCTGACGCCGGTCTACGTGTCGCCGCAGGTGGATAACGGCTATGACGTGGCGGACTACTGCGCCATCGATCCGGCTTACGGCACGATGGCAGACTTCGAGCAGTTGGTCGCCGCCGCCCACCAGCGCGGCATCCGCATCGTGATGGACATGGTGTTCAACCACACCTCGACCGAGCACCCGTGGTTCAAGGCCGCGCAGGATCGCCACAGCCCGTATCGTCAGTTCTACGTCTGGCGCGACGGCGAGGGTGAAACGCCGCCGAACAACTGGCGCTCCAAGTTCGGCGGCAACGCCTGGCTGTGGCACGCCGACAGCGGCCAGTACTACCTGCACCTGTTCGCCGCCGAGCAGGCGGATCTCAACTGGGAGCACCCGCCGGTGCGCGAAGAGCTGAAGAAAGTGTGTCAGTTCTGGGCGGACAAAGGCGTCGACGGGCTGCGTCTCGACGTGATCAACCTGGTGTCCAAACAGCAGGACTTCCCATCCGACAGCCAGGGCGACGGCCGCCGCTTCTACACCGACGGCCCGCGCATCCACGAGTTCCTGCAGGAGATGAGCCGCGACGTGTTTCAGCCGCGCGGCCTGATGACGGTGGGCGAGATGTCCTCCACCACGCTTGAGCATTGCCAGCGCTACGCGGCGCAGAGCGGCGAAGAGCTGTCGATGACCTTCAACTTCCATCACCTGAAGGTGGACTACGCCGGCGGTGAAAAATGGACGCGGGCGGCGCCGGATTACGTGGAACTGAAGCAGATCTTCCGCCACTGGCAACAAGGGATGCATAACCGCGCCTGGAACGCGCTGTTCTGGTGTAACCACGATCAGCCACGCATCGTGTCGCGCTTCGGCGATGAAGGCGCACTGCGGGTGCCGGCCGCCAAAATGCTGGCGATGGTGCTGCACGGCATGCAGGGCACGCCTTATATCTATCAGGGCGAAGAACTCGGCATGACCAACCCCGGCTTCCGCGCCATCGAGCAGTATCGCGACGTGGAAAGCCTGAACATGTACGCCGAACTGCGCGCCCAGGGCCGCGGCGACGCCGAGCTGCTGGCGATCCTGGCCGACAAATCGCGCGACAACGGCCGCACGCCGATGCAGTGGAGCGCCGCACCGCACGCCGGTTTCACCACCGGCACGCCGTGGATCGGCTGCGCCGAGAACTACCCGCAGATCAACGCCGACGCGGCGCTGGCCGATCTCGACTCGGTGTTTTACGCCTATCGCCAGCTGATCACCCTGCGCAAGCAGTATCCGCTGCTGACCCACGGCGACTATCAGGATCTGGCGCCGGAACACCCGGCGCTGTGGTGCTATCAGCGCAGCTGGAACGGCCAGCGCCTGCTGGTGGCGGCCAACCTGAGCCGCGAACCGCTGGCCTGGGCGGCGGAAGGCGTGGAAGCTTCCGCGCAATGGCGCCCGCTGATGAGCAACTACGCCGATTCGGCGGACCAGCCGCAGGCGCTGACGCTGCGGCCGTTCGAAGCGGTGTGGTGGCTGCTCGAAGACTGACCCCGCAGGGCGCGGCGAACGCTGCGCCCTACCATTTCCCCAGCAGCGCCGCCACGCCGGCGGCCTCTTGCGCCAACTGCTCATCGCTCATGTCGCTCACGCCCTGCACCAGATGCGGCGGCAGATAATCCATGCCGGTCAGGTTGGCCATGGCGTGGAACGGCAGCAGCAGATCCTGCACCGGATAACGGTTATACCCTTGCGCCGTATAAGCCTGCGCGTTACCGCCGGTGCTCACCACCAGCTGCAGCGGCTTGCCGTGCAGTTGGGTGCCTTCGCTGCCGTAGGCAAAACCGTAGGTTAATACCGCATCCTGCCATTCGCTGAGGATCGCCGGCGAGCTGTACCAGTAAAACGGGAACAGCATCACTACCGCATCATGGCTCTGCAGCAGCGCCTGTTCGCGCGCCACGTCGATGCGGTAATCCGGATACGCGCGGATCAGTTCGTGAACGGTCACGTTGGGCAGCGGGCGTACGGCCTCGATCAGCGCCTTATTAATGCGCGACTCGTCGGGGGTGCGGTGGGCGGTTAACACTAAAATGCGCGACATACATGATTCCTCGGTCATAAGAAGATGTGGGCATTTTTCCATTTCCGCCGCTGCGGGTGTAGGCTGTTAGAGGTCATTTCAATTTCAACTGAAAGTATCAACCACTATGTCGCTGCCCTTTGACGTACACCGCCTGTTGCCGGCCTTCCTCGCCGCCGCGCAGGCGCAAAATTTCTCCGCCGCCGCTCGCCAGCTGGGCGTGACGCCGGCGGCGGTCAGCAAAAACATCCGCGCGCTGGAAGAGAAGCTGGCGCTGCGGCTGTTTCAGCGCAACACCCACAACGTGCTGCTGACCGACGAGGGCAAAGCGCTGCTGGCGCAGGTAGCGCCGCTGTGGCAGGCATTGGCGGCGACGCTGGAAAGCGCCGGCGGCGAACGGCAGGCGCCTGCCGGGGTGGTGCGCGTCACGATGATCCCCGGCTTCGGCCGCCAGATGCTGATGCCGTTGATCCCGCAATTTTTGGCGCGCTATCCGCAGATCGATCTCGATCTGTCGCTGGACGCCCGGGTGGTGAATCTGGTGGGCGAAGGTTTCGACGTCGGCATCGGCAGCCGGGTCGATCCCGACAGCCGGCTGGTGGCCCGCCCGCTCTACCCGATGCACATGGTGCTGGCGGCGTCGCCCGACTATCTGGCGCGGCGCGGTGAACCGCAAACGCCGCACGATCTGCTGCGGCACGACTGCCTGCTGCACCGCAACCCGGCCAACGGCCGCCACGTCAAATGGCAGCTGCGCCATCAGGGCGAAACGCTGGCGCTGGATCTGAACGGCCGGCTGGTAGCCAGCCGCCCGGAAATGCTGCTGGATGCGGCGCTGGCCGGGCTGGGCATCGTCAACCTGGCGCGCTGGTACGTCGAGAAACACTTCGAGCAGGGCACGCTGCGGCCGGTGCTGGCGGAATGCTGGCCGCGCCCGGTGCAGCTGTGGCTCTATTACGCTTCGGCGGATCTGCCGCCGCGGGTGCGCGTCTGGGTGGATTTTCTGCTGGAACATTTTCGCGATCGGCCGGCGGGCGATTGACGACTGTTCAGCTTGCGCACGCTCTTTCGTTTTCCTTGTTCTACATCAAAAGAATCGCGCCGATATCTATATATAGTGCATTAAGAATTGCGAACACCTATATATAGTAGTTATCCACAAAATCATCCACACGCCGCCACAGCCCTTGCGCGCTGCGGCTTTGCCCTGTGGATAAGCGAAATTTGACGGTTGCTCGCCACGCCAGGCGGGTATGAACGCTCCCTCGGGGAACAAGGAGTACAATGTGAAACCAGTAGTGATTAAGCGGGACGGTTGCCAGGTACCTTTTGACGAAGCGCGCATTGCGCAGGCCATCGAGCGCGCCGCGCTGGCGGTGGGCGTGGTCGATGCCGACTACTGCGCCACCGTCGCCCGCGTGGTCGCTCAGCGCATGGAGCAGCAGCCGCGCGTCGATATCCACGAGATCCAGCAGGCGGTGGAAAACCACCTGATGGCCGGCGAATACAAACAGCTGGCGCGCGCCTATATCGAATACCGCCACGATCGCGACGTGGCGCGCGAGCTGCGCGGCCGCCTGAATCAGGAGATTCGCGGCCTGGTCGAGCAAAGCAACCGCGCGCTGCTGAACGAAAACGCCAACAAGGACAGCAAGGTGATCCCCACCCAGCGCGACCTGCTGGCGGGCATCGTCGCCAAACACTACGCCAAGCAGCACATCCTGCCGCGCGACGTGGTGCTGGCCCATGAACGCGGCGAAATTCACTACCACGATCTCGACTACTCGCCGTTCTTCCCGATGTTCAACTGCATGCTGATCGATCTGAAAGGCATGCTGACCAACGGCTTCAAGATGGGCAACGCCGAGATTGAGCCGCCGAAATCGATCTCCACCGCCACCGCCGTGACCGCACAGATCATCGCCCAAGTTGCCAGCCATATTTATGGCGGCACCACCATCAACCGCATCGATGAAATTCTGGCGCCGTTCGTCGACGAGAGCTTCCGCAAACACCTGCAGGTGGCGGAAGAGTGGCAGATCCCGGACGCCAAAGGCTATGCCATGGCGCGCACCGAGAAAGAGTGTTACGACGCCTTCCAGTCGCTGGAGTACGAGGTCAACACCCTGCACACCGCTAACGGCCAGACGCCGTTCGTCACCTTCGGCTTCGGCCTCGGCACCAGCTGGGAATCGCGCCTGATCCAGCGCTCGATCCTGAAAAACCGCATCGCCGGGCTGGGCAAAAACCGCAAGACCGCCGTATTCCCCAAGCTGGTGTTCGCCATCCGCGACGGCCTCAACCACCAGTACGGCGATCCGAACTACGACATCAAGCAGCTGGCGCTGGAGTGCGCCAGCAAGCGCATGTACCCGGACATTCTCAACTACGATCAGGTGGTGAAGGTCACCGGCTCGTTCAAAACGCCGATGGGCTGCCGCAGCTTCCTCGGCACCTACGAGCAGGACGGCGAGCTGGTGCACGACGGCCGCAACAACATCGGCGTCATCAGCCTCAACCTGCCGCGCATCGCGCTGGAGGCGATGGGCGATGAGTCGCGCTTCTGGGCGCTGCTGGATCAGCGCCTGCAGCTGGCGAAAAAGGCCCTGATGACGCGCATCGCCCGGCTGGAAGGCATCAAGGCGCGGGTGGCGCCAATCTTGTACATGGAAGGCGCCTGCGGCGTACGGCTCAAGGCCGACGACAACATCGCGGATATCTTCAAGAATGGCCGCGCCTCGATTTCGCTGGGCTACATCGGCCTGCACGAGACCATCAACGCGCTGTTCGGCGGCAAAAACCACGTGTATGACGACGAAGCGCTACGCGCCAAAGCAGTGGCGATCGTCGCGCGGCTGCGCGCCGCCGTCGACGCCTGGAAAGACGAGACCGGCTACGGCTTCAGCCTCTACAGCACGCCGAGCGAAAACCTGTGCGATCGCTTCTGCCGGCTGGACACCGCCGATTTCGGCGTGGTGCCGGGCGTCACCGACAAGGGCTATTACACCAACAGCTTCCACCTCGACGTGGAGAAGAAGGTCAATCCGTACGACAAGCTGGACTTCGAAGCGCCCTACCCGCCGTTGGCCAGCGGCGGCTTCATCTGCTACGGCGAATACCCGAACCTGCAGCACAACCTGAAGGCGCTGGAAGACGTGTGGGACTACAGCTACACCCGGGTGCCTTACTACGGCACCAACACGCCGATCGACGAGTGCTACGAATGCGGCTTTACCGGTGAATTCTCCTGCACCAGCAAAGGCTTCACCTGCCCGAAATGCGGCAACCACGACTCGGCCAAGGTCTCGGTCACCCGCCGGGTGTGCGGCTATCTCGGCAGCCCCGATGCCCGGCCGTTCAACGCCGGCAAGCAGGAAGAGGTGAAACGCCGGGTGAAACACCTCGGCAACGGGCAGCTCGGCTGAGAAACGCCGTGCAACCTAGGCAAAAGCCTGTTCATCAGGCGTGATTGTCGCAGCCGGTTTGCCTTCGGCCAGCGCGCACCAACCGCAGCGTACACGCAGTACGTGAGGATTGGGAGCCCTGCCGGAGGCAAAATGGCCAGTAAAATAGCCTGATGGGCAGGCCTCACATGAATTATCACCAGTACTACCCGATCGACGTCGTCAACGGCCCCGGCACCCGCTGCACGCTGTTTGTCGCCGGCTGCGTGCACCAGTGCCCCGGTTGCTACAACAAAAGCACCTGGCGGCTCAACTCCGGCCAGCCATTTACCCCGGCGTTGGAAGACCGCATCATCGCCGATCTGAACGATACGCGCGTGCCGCGCCAGGGGCTGTCGCTCTCCGGCGGCGATCCGCTGCACCCGGCCAACGTGCCGAGCATATTGCAGTTGGTGAAACGGATGTGCGCCGAATGCCCCGGCAAGGATATCTGGCTGTGGACCGGCTACCGGCTGGCGGAGCTGGACGCACAGCAAATGCAGATAGTGGACAGAATCAACGTGCTGATCGACGGCAAGTTCGTGCAGGATTTGAAAGACCCGGCACTGATCTGGCGCGGCAGCAGCAACCAGGTGGTGCATAGGTTGCGCTGAGCCAGCAACACACATATCAATGGGTATTCATCCAAACTCGACCTGACGCATCGGCAGCATAGAGTCATCTGACAGGTGGCTCTGTGCCAAGAGCGGATGTTAGGGTTGCAAACCTTGCTCTAATGATGCCGTAGGTTCTACAGAGGTTATGATTGACTGAGAGGGCGACTGATTTTTTAAACTTGTAAAATCAGTGATTTCAGCCTCATTGCGGTAATGGCATAATCAGGCTGGCGAAAGTGAGGGTGAGAATGGATAAAACATCTAAAAATCAGATAGTAGACAGCGATATTGCGCGTTTATTGCTTAAACATAGAAAGGCACGCAACTGGACGGTAGCAGAGCTTGCCCAACGGTCGGGCGTCAGTCAGGCCATGATCAGCAAGGTTGAACGGGGGGCTTCCAGTCCCAGCGCCACGATCCTCGGCCGTTTAGCCAATGCCATGAATATTACGCTATCAAAACTTTTCGCAGAACTTGAGCAACACCAGAACTCACTGGTGCTCTTTGCTCATCAGCAGCAGCATTGGACAGATGAAAAGTCGGGCATTACCCGCTGGTCTCTGTCCCCAGCGGGCGCATGCCCCGAACTTATCAAAGTTGAAATTCCTGCTCTGGGTCAACTTACGATACCCGCTTCCGCCAGTGAGCATCTTTCCGGCCAAACGCTGTGGGTGTTGAGTGGCAGCCTTGATTTTCGGGTCAATAATCAAACCCATCATTTACGCGCCGGTGACTGCTTTGCCCTGACCTTTGCCAGCGAGTACCAAATGAGCAATCCCGACAGTGAGCAGGGTTGTGCATATGTCGTTGCTTTTAGCCAAAAAAATCAATAATGCGCCACTGCCACGACGGCTACATTCCCGCCGAGCGGCTTAGGTGCAATAGGGGATAGGCCCTGCCTTGATTATCCAACTCGGAACGCCCTGAAACTTCAAAGCCCATATGTTGATAAAACCCGACGGCCTGTTGGTTTTGTTCATTCACATCGACGCTTAAATCAGGATGAAGCGCCAGTGCATGTGATATCAACTGCTTGCCGACGCCATGTCCGCGAGCTGCAGCATCGACAAAAAGCGCCTCCAGATGACCATCATGTAAAAACATAAATCCCAGCGGATGGTCTTCCCGATCGGCGGCAACCCACACGGGGGTTTCAGAAAAAAAACCGACAACCTCTTTTTCGATCTCTTGTCGATCGTGCGCAGTGAGAAAGTCGTGCGTAGCATCTACAGAATTTTTCCAGATTCGTATAATTTCTGGCGCTTCAGATGGACGTGACATTCTGATTTTTAACATTCTTCTACCTTACCGTGGTCATTACTGGGTGTATTTACATACAAAATTAGTCCACGCAAATTTACTATAGTGAATTTAAATTCACAATAGTGCATTCAATGTGATGTCATGATATCCGACAGGAGAAGCGTTAACTCACTGACGCCATTGGTCCGCTTTACCGGTTGTTAAACGTGGCCATTGCCGTCTCCTTCTTGAGACAGCAACGGTAAATTACACCAACCCCATCCCCACCACGCCGGTCAGCATGCCGCACAGCGCCACCAGCGCCGCCGTCAGGCACAGCGCGCGGGCGGAGAAGGCCTTGTTGAGCATCAGCAGCGAAGGCAGGCTGACCGCCGGCAAGGTCATCAGCAGCGCCAGCGCCGGGCCGGCGCCCATGCCCGCCAGCATCATGGTCTGTACGATCGGAATTTCCGCCGCGGTGGGGATAACAAACAGGCAGCCGACGATCGCCAGAGCAACGATCCACAGCAGGCTATTGTCGACGGCGCCGTCGGCATGCGGGAACAGCCAGACCCGCGCCGCCCCCAGCGCCAGCACCGCCAACACGTAGATCGGGATGGTCGACCAAAACAGCGCCCACAGCGCTTTGCCCCAGCGGGCGAGGAACGGCCGCTCATCGCTCTGCGCCGTCAGCACCAAAGGCTGCGGCGCGGCGGGTTGCGGATCGTTGGCGGTCACGCGCTGCACCAGCCAGGCGATGCCCAGCACCATCACCACGCCCGCCACCAGGCGGATGGCGGCGAACGGCCAACCGAGCACAAACCCCATGAACACCAGCGTCGCCGGGTTCAATACCGGGTTGGCGAGCCAAAAGGCCAGCGCGGCACCGCTGGACACCGACTGGCGGCGCATGCCGGCGGCAACCGGCGCGGCGCAGCAGGTACACATCATGCCCGGCAGCGCGATCAGCGCCCCCAGCACGGTGCCGGAAAAACGCCGGTGGCCGAGCGTGCGCGCCAGCCAGTCGCGCGGGATCAGCACCTGCACCAGCGAACCTAACAGCACCCCGAGCAGCGCCGCCTTCCATACCGCGGTGAAGTAGACCAGCGCGTACTGCCAGGCCGCCAGCCAGGGGCTCGCGGCGCCGTCGGCCAGGATCGATTTGCCGATCGAGTGGCTGTCCGCCGCCACGAACGCCTTGCCGTAGTAAGGCTGCCATTTGACATAGTAGAGGCCAACGGCCACCACCAGCAGAAACAGGATCGGTTTCCACAGCGGCCAGGCGCGTGGGGCGTGTTCAGGGGCGTTTAGAGGTTGCGGCATGGTCGCGGCCAGAGTCAGTCAACAGAGGCGCCAGCATAGCGCGCCGTCGCCGCCCGTGCACGCCCGGGCTGTCCTAAATAGTTCATCTGTTCGCCACCGACGCGTAACGCGATTGTCATCTGCGCCCGGCACCATGATGCCAACTTGAAAACCACAGGGTAGACGCCCGATGAAACGCACCGCTTTCGCCTTCATCGCACAGCCATCGGTATGACGAGGTTTTTATTATGATGGAGTTATCTAGACATCCGACCACTTACCCCACGCGCTATCAGCAGATCGCCGCGCAGCTGGAACAGGAGCTGCGCACGCAATACCGCTGCGGCGACTACCTGCCTTCGGAACAGCAGCTGGCCGAGCGTTATCAGGTCAATCGCCACACCCTGCGCCGCGCGGTGGATCAGCTGGTGGAGCGCGGCTGGCTGCAGCGCCGCCACGGCGTCGGCATTCTGGTGCTGATGCGGCCTTACGACTACCCGCTGCACGCCAATACCCGCTTCAGCCAGAACCTGTTCGAGCAGGGTAGCCATCCCACCAGTGAGCGCTTACTCGCTGTCTTGCGCCCGTGCAATGGGCATGTCGCCAGCGCACTCTCGCGTGAAGAAGGCGAAATGGTAATCCACCTGCGCACTCTGCGCCGGGTCAACGGCGTGCCGATGAGCGTCATCGACCACTATCTGCCCGATCTGGACTGGTGGCCGGCGCTGCAGCAGTTCCACAGCGGTTCGCTGCACCAGTTTATCGAACAGCACCTGCAGCAGCCGCTGACCCGCCGCCAGACGCGCATCAGCGCGCGCCGTGCGCAGGCTAAAGAGAGCCGGCTGCTGGAGATCGCCACCCACGCGCCGCTGCTGTGCGTGCGCACCCTTAACGTCCGCAGCGGCGGCGAAGACGTGGCGGAATACTCCGTCAGCCTGGCCCGCGCCGACATGATTGAACTGACGATGGAGCACTGAATGCAAGCCTTAGAGTCGAGACAACGCTGGATGTCGGTGCTGGCGCACAGCCGGCCCGAGCAGCTGCGCAGCCACTGGCAGGCGCTGAACCTCAGCCCGGGTTACCGCAGCATCCGCGCGCCGGAGATCGGTCTGGCCCAGCTGCAGGGGCGCATGGGCGCCACCGGCCGCCGCTTCGTATTGGGGGACATGACGGTCACCCGCGCGGTGGTGCAGCTGGACAACGGCGGCTACGGCTACAGCTATATCGCCGGGCGCGACAAGGCGCACGCCGAGCTGTGCGCGCTGGCCGATGCGCTGCTGCAACAGCCGGAACACGGCGAACGCCTGCAACAACAGCTGATCGCGCCGCTGGCCGCGCTGCAGCACGAACAGCGCCAGCTGCGCGCCCGGGCGATCGCCGCCAGCCGGGTGGACTTCTTTACGCTGGTGCGAGGGGATTAAGCCATGAGTTTATTGACCGGTTTTGAACAACCGATAGACCAATCGCAGCACGCTTTTCGTTTGATTCTTAAAGCCTTGAGCGAACCGGGCCACCGGGTGACGCTGCCGGCCGGCCCGGCCTGGGCGCCGCTGAACGCCGCCAGCACCGCCGCGCTGCTGACGCTGGCCGATCAGGAAACGCCGCTGCAGCTGTGTGCGGTGCTTAAAAGTGAGCAAGTGCTAACAAACATTCGTTTTCACAGTGGCGCGCCGCTGGCCACCACGGCGCAGGAGGTCTGTTTTGCCCTGTTCGATGAACAACTGCAGGCCGCCGATCTGCAGGCCTTACCGCACGGCACGGAAATCTCGCCGGAATGCGGCGCCACGGTGGTGGTGCAGCTTGCTGAGCTGGAGAACGGCGCCGCGCTGCGCCTGACCGGCCCCGGCATCGAGAGCCAACGCCTGATTGCGCCGCGCCTGCCGCCGGCGCTGCTCGATTACTTGGTCAACCGTCCGCAGCGCTTCCCGCTGGGGCTGGATATTTTGCTGACCTGCGGCGATCGCCTGCTGGCGATCCCGCGGACCACCCGCGTGGAGGTGTGCTGATGTACGTAGCGGTAAAAGGGGGCGAAAAAGCCATTGAGGCCGCCCATCAGCTGCAGGAACAGCTGCGGCGCGGCGACGAGGCGCTGCCGGCGATCGGCGCGGAACACATCGAACAGCAGCTGGGGCTGGCGGTGGATCGGGTGATGACCGAAGGCGGCATCTACGATCGCGAGCTGGCGGCGCTGGCCATCAAACAGGCCAGCGGCGATTTGGTGGAGGCGATCTTCCTGCTGCGCGCCTACCGCACCACCCTGCCGCGCCTAGCGGTCAGCGAGCCGCTGGCCAGCGAAAACATGCGGCTGGAGCGGCGCATCTCGGCGGTTTACAAGGACTTGCCCGGCGGGCAGGTGCTGGGGCCAACCTACGACTACACCCACCGGCTGCTGGACTTCGCGCTGCTGGCGGAGGGCGAAGCGCCACGTGCGCCGCAGGCCGACGAACCGCTGCCGGACAACTGCAGCCACGTGTTCGATCTGTTGTGCCGCCAGCAGCTGGCGCGGGAGGAACAGGACGACGGCAGCGCGCCGGACGACATCACCCGCAATCCGCCGGTTTACCCCTGCTCGCGCTCGGCGCGCCTGCAGCAGCTGGTGCGCGGCGACGAAGGTTTTCTGCTGGCGCTCGGCTACGCCACCCAGCGCGGCTACGGCCGCAACCACCCGTTCGCCGGCGAGATCCGCACCGGCCACGTTTCGGTGGAGATCGTGCCTGAAGAGCTCGGTTTCGCCATCGATATCGGCGAAATCCTGCTGACCGAGTGCGAAATGGTCAACGGCTTCGTCGATCCCAAGGACCATCCGCCGCACTTCACCCGCGGTTACGGGCTGGTGTTCGGCCGCGCCGAACGCAAGGCGATGGCGATGGCGTTGGTGGATCGCGCATTGCAGAGCCCCGACTACGGCGAAGGCGTCGCCGGCCCGGCGCAGGACGAAGAGTTCGTGCTGGCCCACGCCGACAACGTCGAGGCCGCCGGCTTCGTCTCCCATCTCAAGCTGCCGCACTACGTCGACTTCCAGGCTGAACTGGAACTGCTCAAGCGGCTGCGGCAGGAATACAGCGAGCGTCAGGAGGCCCGCGATGAGTGAAGTATTGACCGGCTATAACCTCGGTTATCTGGACGAGCAGACCAAGCGCATGATCCGCCGCGCCATCCTGAAGGCGGTGGCGATCCCCGGCTATCAGGTGCCGTTCGGCGGCCGCGAGATGCCGATGCCCTACGGCTGGGGCACCGGCGGCATTCAGCTCACCGCCAGCGTCATCGGCCGCGCCGACGTGTTGAAGGTGATCGACCAGGGCGCCGACGACACCACCAACGCGGTGTCGATCCGCCGCTTCTTCCAGCGCGTCGCCGGGGTGGAAACCACCGAACGCACGCCGGAGGCCACGCTGATCCAGACCCGTCACCGCATTCCGGAAACCGCGCTGCGCGAAGACCAGATCCTGATCTATCAGGTGCCGATCCCGGAGCCGCTGCGCTTTATCGAACCGCGCGAAACCGAGACCCGCAAGATGCACGCGCTGGAGGAGTACGGCGTGATGCAGGTGAAGCTGTATGAAGACATCGCGCGCTACGGCCATATCGCCACCACCTACGCCTACCCGGTGAAGGTCAACGATCGCTACGTGATGGATCCGTCGCCGATCCCAAAATTCGACAACCCGAAAATGCACATGATGCCGGCGCTGCAGCTGTTCGGCGCCGGGCGCGAGAAACGCATCTACGCCCTGCCGCCGTTCACCAAGGTGGAGAGCCTGGACTTCGACGACCATCCGTTCAGCGTGCAGCAGTGGGACGAACCCTGCGCGCTGTGCGGCTCGCGCCACAGCTATCTGGACGAGGTGGTGCTCGACGATCGGGGCAACCGCATGTTCGTCTGTTCGGACACCGACTACTGCCGGCAGCAGCTGGCGCAATCTTCGCAAGAGGCGCAGCACTGATGACTTCCACCCCTTTGAGCACCACCCCGCTGCTGTCGGTGAACCGGCTCACCCACCTGTACGCCCCCGGCAAGGGCTTCAGCGACGTGTCGTTCGATATCTACCCCGGTGAAGTGCTGGGCATCGTCGGCGAATCCGGCTCCGGCAAAACCACGCTGCTGAAGTCGATCTCGGCGCGGCTGGCGCCGCAGCGCGGGCAGATCCTTTACCGCCCGCAGGCGGACCGGGAACACGACCTGTACGCCATGGCGGAGAGCGATCGCCGCCGCCTGCTGCGCACCGACTGGGGCGTGGTGCACCAGCACCCGCTCGACGGGCTGCGGCCGCAGGTCTCCGCCGGCGGCAACATCGGCGAGCGGCTGATGGCCATCGGCCAGCGCCACTATGGCGACATTCGCCGCCAGGCCGGCCAGTGGCTGGAAGACGTCGAAATCCCGCTGTCGCGCCTCGACGATCTGCCGACCACCTTCTCCGGCGGCATGCAGCAGCGGCTGCAGATCGCCCGCAACCTGGTCACCCACCCCAAGCTGGTGTTTATGGATGAGCCGACCGGCGGGCTGGACGTGTCGGTGCAGGCGCGCCTGCTCGATCTGCTGCGCAACCTGGTGGTGGAAATGCAGCTGGCGGCGGTGATCGTCACCCACGATCTCGGCGTGGCGCGGCTGCTGGCCCACCGCCTGCTGGTGATGAAACAGGGCGAAGTGGTGGAGAGCGGCCTGACCGATCGGGTGCTCGACGATCCGCACCATCCTTACACCCAGCTGCTGGTTTCTTCGGTGCTGTCGTAACCCAAGGCGATAACAGATGACTATGCAAATCCGAGTTGAACATCTCAGTAAAACCTTTGTGCTGCATCAGCAGTACGGCACCCGCCTGCCGGTGCTGCACGACGCCAACCTGACGGTCCACGGCGGCGAATGCGTGGTGCTGCACGGCCACTCCGGCAGCGGCAAGTCCACCCTGCTGCGCTCGCTGTACGCCAACTACCTGCCGGACAGCGGCCATATCTGGATCAACCACCAGGGCGACTGGCTGGACATGGTCAGCGCCGACGCGCGCCAGATTCTGGCGGTGCGCCGCCATACGCTGGGCTGGGTCAGCCAATTCCTGCGGGTGATCCCGCGCATCAGCGCGCTGGAGGTGGTGATGCAGCCGCTGCTGGAACAGGGCGTCGAGCGCGCCGAATGCCGCGACCGCGCCGAAGCGCTGCTCGCCGCGCTCAACGTGCCGCATCGCCTGTGGCCGCTGGCGCCGTCCACCTTCTCCGGCGGCGAACAGCAACGGGTGAACATCGCGCGCGGCTTTATCGTCGATTACCCCATTCTGTTGCTGGACGAACCGACCGCCTCGCTCGACAGCCGCAACAGCGCGGCGGTGGTACAGCTTATCGAACGCGCCAAGGCGCGCGGCGCGGCGATCGTCGGCATTTTCCATGATGAAGGCGTCCGCCGACAGGTCGCCGACCGGCTTTATGACATGCAGGCGCCACAGGCGCTGGAGGCCCTCTGATGATCGTCAATAACGTTAAGCTGGTGCTGGATGACCAGGTGGTGCAAGGCTCGCTGGAGATGCAGGACGGCGTGATCCGCAGCTTCGCCGACGGCCCGAGCCGGCTGCCGCAGGCGCTGGACGGCGACGGCGGCTGGCTGCTGCCGGGGCTGATCGAGCTGCACACCGACAACCTGGACAAGTTTTTCACCCCGCGCCCGAACGTCGACTGGCCGGCCCATTCGGCGATGAGCAGCCACGATGCGCTGATGGTGGCCAACGGCATCACCACGGTGCTGGACGCGGTGGCGATAGGCGACGTGCGCGACGGCGGCCACCGGCTGGAAAACCTGCAGAAGATGATCGATGCGGTGATCCACAGCCAGCGCGCCGGGGTGAACCGCGCCGAGCACCGGCTGCACCTGCGCTGCGAGCTGCCGCACGAGAGCACGCTGCCGCTGTTCGAACAGCTGATGGACAAGCCGGGCGTGTCGCTGGTGTCGCTGATGGACCATTCGCCGGGCCAGCGCCAGTTCGCCTCGCGCGAAAAGTACCGCGAATATTATCAGGGCAAATACCACCTCAACGATCAGCAGATGAGCGAGTACGAGGCGCAGCAGGTCGCCCTGTCCGCCCGCTGGGCCGCGCCGAACCGCGAGGCGATCGCCGCCCACTGCCGCGCGCGCCGCATCTCGCTGGCCAGCCATGACGACGCCACCGCCGCGCACGTGGCCGAATCCTGCGCGCTGGGCAGCGCCATCGCCGAGTTCCCCACCACCGAGGCGGCCGCCCGCGCTTCGCACCAGCAGGGCCTGCAGGTGCTGATGGGCGCACCGAACATCGTGCGTGGCGGCTCCCACTCCGGCAACGTGGCGGCGCACCACCTGGCGGCGCTGGGGGTGCTGGATATCCTCTCTTCCGATTATTACCCGGCCAGCCTGCTGGACGCGGCGTTTCGCCTCGCGGCGGACGAGCGCAACGCCTACGATCTGCCCCAGGCGGTGCGCATGATCACCCGCAACCCGGCGCGGGCGCTGGATCTGCAGGATCGCGGCGCCATCGCCGAAGGATTGCGGGCGGATCTGGTGCTGGCACGGCCGCACGGCGAGCACGTTTACGTGCAGAACGTGTGGCGCCAGGGCAGGCAGGTGTTCTGATGGCGCGGCTCATCTATCTGATGGGGCCTTCCGGCGCAGGCAAGGACAGCCTGCTGGCCGCGCTGCGGGCCGACGCCGACCGCGCGCCGCTGGTGGCGCACCGTTACATCACCCGGCCGGCAGACGCCGGCTGCGAGAATCACATCGCGCTGAGCGAACCCGAATTTCTGCGCCGCCGCGCCAAGGGGCTGTTCGCGCTCGACTGGCAGGCCCATCAGCAGCGCTACGCGTTCGGGATCGAAGTGGATCTTTGGCTGCTGCAGGGGATCGACGTGGCGGTCAACGGTTCACGCGCCCACCTGCCGCAGGCGCAGCAGCGCTACGGTGCGCAGCTGCTGCCGGTATGCCTGCAGGTCAACGCCGCGATCCTGCGCCGGCGCCTGCAGGATCGCGGACGGGAAAGCGCTGAACAGATCGAGCAGCGGCTGGCGCGGGCGGCGGAATATCAGCAGAGTCTGCCCGCCGGCTGCCGGGTGCTGCACAACGACGGCCCACTCGACGATACCCTGGCGGCGCTGCTGGCGCTGCTGCCTACCGCCACCCGACAAGCTCAGGATGCGATGCCATGAACGACTTTGCCCAGCCGAAAATCGGCGACAACGTGACCCTTAACCGCACCCGGCTCGGCCAGTATGTGCATCTGGCCGACGATGCGATCCTGGAAGAGGTGGAGATGGGGGACTACTCCTACACCGCCGGGCACAACCAGATCTTTTACGCCACTATCGGCAAGTTCGTTTCCATCGCCTCCTATGCGCGCATCAATCCCGGCAACCACCCGACCTACCAGCGCATCGCGCAGCACCACTTCACCTATCGCGCTTCCGAATACGGGCTGGGGGAAGACGACGCGGCGTTCTTCGACTGGCGGCGCGAGCACCACGTCACCGTCGGCCACGACGTGTGGATCGGCCATAACGCCATCCTGATGCCGGGCGTCAGCGTCGGCAACGGCGCGGTGATCGGCAGCGCAGCGGTGGTCACCAAGGACGTGGAGCCTTACAGCATCGTCGCCGGCGTGGCGGCCAAGAAGATCGGCATGCGCTTCGACGATGCGCTGATAGAGCGTATCGAACGCAGCCAGTGGTGGCACTGGGATCACGCCACGCTGCAGGCGCGGCTGGCGGATTTTCGCGACATCAACCGCTTTGCGCAGAAGTACCTTTAACGGAGGGGGAGCGATGCAACTGACCTTTCTCGGCACCGGCGGCGCGCAGCAGGTGCCGGTGTTCGGCTGCGACTGCCCTATCTGCCAACGGGCGCGGCGCGAGCCGGCATTTCGGCGGCGCGCGTGCAGCGCCATGCTTAACTATCAGGGGGAAACGACCTTATTGGATGCGGGATTGCCGGCTTTGGAGCGGCGATTTTCGGCGGGGCAAATTCAACGTTTTTTACTGACACATTACCACATGGATCACGTTCAGGGGTTATTTCCTTTGCGTTGGGGGTGCGGAAATTCCATTCCGGTGTATGGCCCACCGGATGAACAGGGCTGCGACGACCTGTTCAAACACCCGGGCATTCTGGCGTTTCAGCCGCCGCTGGCGCCCTTCGCCACCGTCGAACTGGGCGGCATGCGCATCACCCCGCTGCCGCTGCAACACTCCAAACTGACCCACGGCTACCTGATCCAGGCGGCGGGCGCTGCGCTGGCCTACCTGACCGACACCGTCGGCCTGCCGCCGGCCACCGCCGACTATTTGCAGAACGTGGCGCTGGATCTGCTGGTGCTCGATTGCAGCCTGCCGCCTCAGCCGCAGGCGCCGCGCAACCACAACGATCTGACCCGCGCGCAGGAGACGCAGCGGTTGCTGCAGCCCAAACGCACGCTGCTGACGCACATCAGCCATCATCTCGATCTGTGGCTGCTGGACAATGAACTGCCCGCCGGGCTGGAGCTGGCGTTCGACCACCTCAGCGTCAGCCTCGGTAGCAGTGCAGCCGATCCGACTCCAGCACCCTGACCCCTTCGCCCGGCGTGAACGCCTGCTGCAGCAGCGTTTGCGCCACGTCTTTGGCGGAGACGGCGCGCCATTTACCGGGCAGCAGCCTGAACAACGGCAGCGAGAGGCGCTCCATCAGGCGCGGCGCAGGGCGATCCCCCACCAGCATGGAAGGCCGCACCAGCGTCAGGCGCGGCCAGCGCTGTTCGCGCAGCGCCTGCTCCATCTCGCCTTTG
The DNA here is from genome assembly GCF_052167655.1 of Serratia sp. CY55921. Classification (NCBI taxonomy): domain Bacteria; kingdom Pseudomonadati; phylum Pseudomonadota; class Gammaproteobacteria; order Enterobacterales; family Yersiniaceae; genus Serratia; species Serratia sp. CY55921. The sequence goes on from NZ_JBJNMU010000002.1 coordinate 412,101, forward strand.
GTGCGGTTATACAGGAAGGTGGAATGCGCGTTGGCGCCCAACGCACTCACCACCAGACAGTGCTGCGCCCCCAACCGGCGGCCGGTCAGCGCGCTCTCCACCACCAGTTGGTAATCGACGTAGCGGAAGGCATCGGCGCTGCCCGCCGCCTGGCGGGTGGTGCCCAGGCAGCAGAACACCAGATCGACCGGCTGCTGCAGGCCGCTCAGCAGTTCGAACAGCGCATCGCCGACCGGGTTGGTCAGCTTGCCGTGCGGCGGCAGCGGCGTGCGCGTCGGCGCCACGATGGCCGTTACCTGCGGATCGCTTTGCAACAGCTGCAGCAACTCGCGCCCCACCAGCCCGGTTGCGCCGACTAACAGTGCTCGCGCCATGCAATCTCCCGTTGTAATCAATACGTCGACTTAAAGTATAGACCGCGCCCAATGCAGCTTCTTGCCGAAGCCGAGGGTGTTGTCGGTCATCTTCACCTCGTGCAGATCCAGCCGCCATACCGAGGCCTTCATCGCCCTGGCGATCGGGAAGCGCTTGCAGTAACGCGCGCGCGCCGCCTCGGCCTCTTCGCCGCTCAGCAGCACCGCCTCGGCGCGGTACTGCACGCCGCGGATCAGCGCGATGCTTTTCGGTTTCGGCGCGATGGTGCCGACCACCCGGCCGTTGTTCAGCATCAGCCCACCGTGGCGGGTGTGCGGTTCGGTCATCAGCCACAGCGCCATCGTCGCGGCGTCGAACACGTAAAAACAGTTGGCGCACCACATGTCGAGGCCGTCGCCGGCGCACAGCGTTAAGACATGTTGCTTGCCGATGAAATCCGCAATCTGTTGCCGTTGTTCTGGGGTATTCAAGGTTACTCGCCTCCCGGTTCACTCACTTCATCTTACCCTGCGTTGTTGAAGCGAGTCACAAATAACGATAATCACCAAAAATCCCATGCGAATATAAAATCACAATATCTGTATTTTTACTCATTTCAGCGTCAGACGGGTTTATAACATAAAAAAAACAAACCGGATTTATTTGATCGTTAGGCAACCGATTAATTGCGCCATTCTTTTATTCCCATCCTGACGGCACGCAAATTTAGCGCGTCTGCCCGGCGCCGATTAGCAATTTATTTACATGCTCATTTGTCTGCCTGGCCGCAGTTTATGCAACTCACTGCATAATCAATGAATAGTTATTTATAAACACCGGCATTTATGTGATGAAAATCACGATTTCCTGCCCATCTTGCGTTAAAATAGCGCCATCTTTTCACTCAGCAAGGTGGATTAGAAAATGGAAAACAATAACCGAAAAATGGCGCATATCAGGCGCACAACCCATATTATGATGATGGCTCATCGCAGCTGCTTTAGTTTCGCATTCTTCAACTACAGATAACCCTCACCCCCTCGCTCTTACGCCGTTGTTAAGAGTGTCTTTGCGTTTCACTTTATTCTCCGCACTCCGGTGATAATGTCTTTCCCCCGCAAACCGGGAAGGGCGCGCAATACATTTTTAATACCGTCAAAGAGCCTCCAAGAAAAATAAAACAAAGAACACAGTTAATGCCTTAGGGCATCGCTGGGTTCTCGTACACCTTTATTTTCGTGAAGGCGTTAGCGGCAAATGGAATTATTTGCCGACGGTGCGCCTTTGCCTGAAGAATGAGAAAAATGAAAAAATTAAAAATTGCCGCCAACACCCAAACCCTCGGCTGCTTTGAAACTGAACGCGACATCGTCGATGTGCATCACAGCGATTTCAATGACGTCGCCGCCATCGTGCTGTCGGTAGACGACGTCGCGCAAGGCATGGTGGCGCGCATCGAAGAGCACGGCCTGAACATTCCGCTGTTCGTCGCCGTCTGCTGCGAAGAAGAGCTGGATAACGCCGTATTGCCGGCGCTGCACGGCGTGTTTGAGCTGTGCGGCAAGAATACCCAGTTCTACGGTAAACAGCTGGAGGCCGCCGCCGCAAAATATGAGAGCGAGCTGCTGCCGCCGTTCTTCAACACGCTGACGCAGTACGTGGAAATGGGCAACGCCACTTTCGCCTGCCCCGGCCATCAGGGCGGCGAGTTCTTCCGCAAACATCCGGCGGGCCGCCAGTTCTTCGACTTCTACGGCGAAACGCTTTTCCGTTCGGACATGTGCAACGCCGACGTCAAACTGGGCGATCTGTTGATCCACGAAGGCGCGCCTTGCGCGGCGCAGCAGCACGCCGCCAAGGTGTTCAACGCCGACAAGACCTACTTCGTGCTCAACGGCACCTCGGCCTCGAACAAGGTGGCGACCAACGCTCTGCTGACGCGCGGCGATCTGGTGCTGTTTGACCGCAACAACCATAAATCCAACCACCACGGCGCATTGATCCAGGCCGGCGCCACGCCGGTTTATCTGGAAACCGCGCGCAACCCGTTCGGCTTTATCGGCGGCATCGACGCGCACTGCTTCGACGAGCGCTACCTGCGCCAACAGATCCGCGAAGTGGCTCCGGAACGCGCCAACGAAGCCCGCCCGTTCCGCCTCGCGATCATCCAGCTCGGCACCTACGACGGCACTATCTACAACGCCCGTCAGGTGGTCGACAAGATTGGCCACCTGTGCGATTACATCCTGTTCGACTCCGCCTGGGTGGGCTATGAGCAGTTCATTCCGATGATGAAAGACTGCTCGCCGCTGCTGCTGGAGCTGAACGAGAACGATCCCGGCATCATCGTCACCCAGTCGGTGCACAAGCAGCAGGCCGGCTTCTCGCAGACCTCGCAGATCCACAAAAAAGACAAGCATATTAAGGGGCAGAGCCGGTACTGCAACCACAAGCGCTTCAACAACGCCTTTATGCTGCACGCCTCCACCAGCCCGTTCTATCCGCTGTTCGCCGCGCTGGACGTCAACGCCAAGATGCACGAGGGCAAGAGCGGCCAGCGCCTGTGGCAAGAATGTGTGCGCGTGGGCATCGAAGCGCGCAAAATGCTGCTGGATACCTGCACGATGATCAAACCGTTCGTGCCGGATCAGATCGACGGCAAGCCGTGGCAAGCCTATGACACCGCGGCGATGGCCAACGATCTGCGCTTCTTCAACTTCGTGCCCGGCGAAAAATGGCACGCTTTTGAGGGCTATGCCGAATCGCAGTACTTCGTCGATCCGTGCAAACTGCTGCTCACCACGCCGGGCATCGATACCGCCACCGGCAGCTACAGCGAGTTCGGCATCCCAGCGACCATTCTGGCCAACTACCTGCGCGAAAACGGCATCGTGCCGGAAAAATGCGATCTCAACTCGATCCTGTTCCTGCTGACGCCGGCGGAAGACATCGCCAAGATGCAACACCTGGTGGCCCTGATCGCCCGCTTCGAGAAGCACATCGAGCAAAACTCCCTGCTCAGCGAGGTGCTGCCTGCGGTCTATAAAAACCACCAGCAGCGCTACAAAAACTACACCATCCGCCAGCTGTGCCAGGAAATGCACGACCTTTACGTCAGCTACGACGTTAAAGAACTGCAAAAAGAGATGTTCCGCAAAAGTTATTTCCCGCGCGTGGTGATGAATCCGCAGGACGCCAATACCGAGTTTGTACGCGGCAACGTGGAATTGGTCTCGCTGGCCAAGGCCGAGGGGCGCATCGCCGCCGAAGGCGCCCTGCCTTACCCGCCTGGCGTGCTGTGCGTCGTGCCCGGTGAAATTTGGGGCGGCGCCGCGCAGCGTTATTTCCTGGCATTGGAAGAAGGCATCAACTTATTGCCGGGATTCGCGCCGGAATTGCAGGGCGTTTATATCCAACAGGATGAGGACGGCTGGAACCGCGCTTACGGCTACGTCATGAAAAATTAATCACCTTACGGGGCGGCGATTATTCTCGCCGCCCGGATCGCATCCTAAAAGAGAAAATGATCATGAGTAAGTCCAACAATAAAATGGGGGTCGTGCAATTAACGATCCTGACCGCCGTGAATATGATGGGTTCCGGCATAATTATGCTGCCGACCAAGCTGGCCGAAGTGGGCACGATTTCGATAGTTTCCTGGCTGGTGACCGCCGTCGGCTCGATGGCGCTGGCCTACGCGTTCGCCAAATGCGGCATGTTCAGCCGTAAATCCGGCGGCATGGGCGGCTACGCCGAATACGCCTTCGGTAAGTCGGGCAACTTCATGGCGAACTACACCTACGGCGTTTCGCTGCTGATCGCCAATATCGCCATCGCCATTTCCGCCGTCGGCTACGGCACCGAGCTGTTCGACACCACGCTCAGCCCGCTCGGTATCTGTATCGCCACCATCGGCGTGCTGTGGCTGGCGACCGTCGCCAACTTCGGCGGCGCGCGCATCACCGGCAAAATCAGCGGCATCACCGTCTGGGGCGTGATCATTCCGGTGGTGGGCATCTCGGTCATCGGCTGGTACTGGTTCAGCGGCAGCGCCTACGTCGCCGCCTGGAACCCGCATCAGGTGCCGACCTTCGAAGCCATTGGCGCCTCGATCTCAATGACCCTGTGGGCGTTCCTGGGGCTGGAATCCGCCTGCGCCAACACCGACGTGGTGGAAAATCCGGAGCGCAACGTGCCGATCGCCGTACTGGGCGGCACACTCAGCGCGGCGGTGATCTATATCGTTTCGACCAACGTGATCGCCGGCATCGTGCCAAACATGGATCTGGCCAACTCCACCGCCCCGTTCGGGCTGGCGTTCTCCCACATGTTCAATCCGACGGTCGGCAAGATCATCATGGCGTTGATGGTGATGTCCTGCGTCGGCTCGCTGCTCGGTTGGCAGTTCACCATCGCCCAGGTGTTCAAATCCTCCGCCGACAGCGGCTTCTTCCCGAAAATCTTCTCCAAGCTGAGCAAGGCCGACGCGCCGGTCAAAGGCATGCTGACCATCGTCGTCATCCAGAGCGGTTTGTCTCTGATGACCATCAGCCCGTCGCTGAACAAGCAGTTCAACGTGCTGGTGAACCTGGCGGTGGTGACCAACATCATCCCTTACATCCTGTCGATGGCGGCGCTGGTCATTATTCAGAAAGTGGCGAAGGTGCCGGACAACAAGGCGCGCATCGCCAATATCATCGCCGGCATCGGCGCGCTGTACAGCTTCTATGCGCTTTACAGCTCCGGTGAGGAAGCGATGATGTGGGGCGCCATCGCCACCTTCCTCGGCTGGACGCTGTACGGCATTGTCTCGCCGCGCTTCGAGCTGGCGGGAAAAAAGGGGTAAAGCGGTAAGGCTCCGGCGGCCGGGGATGGGATTGTGACGGCGAACATGCCATCATACGCCGACCCTGGCCACCGAAACGGCGTACGATGACCGACACTACCCCCACTCCCTGGCACCTCTACATGCTGCGTTTACCGAGCGGCATGCTGTATACCGGCATCACCACCGACGTGGCGCGCCGCCTGGCGCAACATCAAGCCGGCAAAGGCGCCAAGGCGCTGCGCGGTAAAGGGGAGCTGACGCTGGCGTTTCACTGCCAGGTGGGGGATCGCTCAACGGCGCTGAAGCTGGAATACCGCGTCAAACAGCTGAGCAAAATACAAAAAGAGCGGCTGGTGAATCACCCGCCGCTGTCGTTGGCGTATCTATTGCCGGCCGTTAAAAGCGATTAAACGGCGCAGAAAAAGCCACTTCACCGCTGACGCCATTCAGAGCGTCTTGCGCCAGCGGATACACCTGGAATGCGCTTTCCGTGTCCGGCCAGCGACAATTCAGACCATAGGCGGCGGCCGGTTTGAAACCGAAGCGGCCGTAATAGGCCGGATCGCCCAGCACCACCACCGCGGCGTAGCTGAATTCGTTCAGCGAATCCAACCCCTCGTACACCAGCTTTTCAGCCAGCCCCTGGCGGCGAAGGCTTTCGTCTACCGCCAGGGGCGCCAGCGCCACCCATTGGCGGTCTTCGCCGGCCACGTCTACCGGGCTGAACGCGGCGTACCCCACCACCCCGCCTTCGTCGTCAGTGGCGACCACGCCCAGCGTCAGCAGGCCGTCTTCGCGCAGCTGCTGCACCAGGTCGGCTTCGTCGTCGCGGCCAAAGGCGCGGCGCAGCAAGGCATCGATGCCCGCCGCGTCTACCGGGATCTCTACGCGGATCAGCATGATGCCGCCACACGGGAAGCCGACGCCGTGCCCTCCTGCAGCCCTGCTTCGACAAAATCAGCCAACTGCAACAGCCCCATGCGCAGCGGCGCAGGCATGCTTTCCAGCTCAATGGCGTCCATCAAATTTTTCACATACAGGCCCAATTCGGTATCCCCTTCAATCTGCAGCCGACGCTGAAAGAACAGCGTATCCGGATCTTGCTTACGCGCCGCGATCAGGATCAGATCGTTGGCGTCGCCGCTGAAGCTGACGTCCGCTTCGGCGTGCTGGCTGACCACCAGTTTGTCGTTTTCTACCGTCATAAACCATTGTAGCGCCAGATCGCGAACTTCGATCTTTAACCAGCGCGATTCGAGAAATTCCAGATCGCCATCCGCCAACGCCTGGCGGAACTGCCAGCTCAGCACCTGTTGCAGCAGTTGGCGCTGCAGAGCGAACGGCGTGAATTTCAGCGGGATGCGCAGCAGCGACGGCCCCTGGCGCACAAGACGTGCTCGTAGTTGTTCCAACACGGTCATCCACTCCTTTCAATACGGACTACCGCTATTTTGCCACACTGACGCGCGGCTTCAGCGGTCTATATCAACAAATAGTGCATTTCACCGCCATGTTTATCAATACGCCATAAGCTGCCTCAAATCAAAACCCGTGCGCGCCCCTTTGCCTAAAATGGCCTCCCCGATTCGCGTTTGCCGGCGGAACACCGTCGTCGGCAACCTTTAAAGACAGCGTGCGCCCGGCCGGGCGTACGGCTAAGCCAGGATAAATCTATGGAGCTGCTTTGTCCCGCCGGCAACCTGCCGGCCCTGAAGGCCGCGGTGGATAACGGCGCCGATGCCGTTTACATCGGGCTGAAAGACGATACCAACGCGCGCCACTTCGCCGGCCTCAACTTCACCGAGAAAAAGCTGCAGGAAGCGGTCGATTACGTGCATCGCCACGGCCGCAAACTGCATATCGCCATCAACACCTTCGCCCATCCCGACGGCTACGCCCGCTGGCAGCGCGCGGTGGATATGGCCGCCCAACTGGGCGCCGACGCGTTGATTCTGGCGGATCTGGCGATGCTGGAATACGCCGCCCAACGCTACCCGCAGCTGGAGCGCCACGTTTCGGTACAGGCTTCCGCCACCAATGAGGAGGCGATCCGTTTCTACCAGCGCAACTTCGAGGTCGGCCGGGTGGTGCTGCCGCGGGTGCTGTCGATGCACCAGGTGAAACAGCTGGCGCGCACCAGCCCGGTGCCGCTGGAAGTGTTCGCCTTCGGCAGCCTGTGCATCATGGCCGAGGGGCGCTGCTACCTCTCCTCCTACCTGACCGGCGAGTCGCCGAACACCGTCGGCGCCTGTTCGCCGGCGCGTTTCGTGCGCTGGCAGCAAACCGCACAGGGCATGGAGTCGCGCCTGAACGACGTGCTGATCGACCGCTATCAGGACCACGAAAACGCCGGTTACCCGACGCTGTGCAAGGGCCGCTATCTGGTGGACGACGTGCGCTACCACGCGCTGGAAGAGCCTACCAGCCTCAATACCCTGGAGCTGCTGCCGGAGTTGCTGGCCGCCAACATCGCTTCGGTGAAGATCGAAGGCCGCCAGCGCAGCCCGGCTTACGTCAGCCAGGTGGCGCGCGTCTGGCGCCAGGCGATCGACCGTTGCCAGGCCGATCCGGCCGCCTACCGCGCCGACGCCGCCTGGATGGAGACGCTGGGCGCGATGTCCGAAGGCACCCAAACCACGCTGGGCGCCTATCACCGCAAATGGCAGTAGCCGGAGGAAACATGAAATACGCACTCGGGCCGGTACTCTACTACTGGCCGAAAAACGACATCGCAACGTTCTATCAACAGGCGGCGGACAGCAGCGCCGACATCATTTATCTCGGCGAGAGCGTCTGCGCCAAGCGCCGCGAGATGAAGGTCGGCGACTGGCTGGCGCTGGCGCGCGAAATCGCCCGCAGCGGTAAACAGGTGGTGATCTCCACGCTGGCGCTGCTGCAGGCGCCGTCCGAACTGAATGAGCTGAAACGCTATGTGGAAAACGGCGAGTTCCTGTTTGAAGCCAACGATCTGGGCGCGGTGAACATGGCGGCGGAGCGCGGCTTGCCGTTCGTCGCCGGCCATGCGCTGAACTGTTACAACGCCTATACCCTGCGCCTGCTGCGCCGCCAGGGCATGATCCGCTGGTGCATGCCGGTCGAGCTGTCGCGCGACTGGCTGGCCAATCTGCTGACGCAGTGCGACGAGCTGGGCTTCCGCCACGACTTCGAGGTGGAGGTGCTGAGCTACGGCCATCTGCCGCTGGCCTATTCCGCGCGCTGCTTCACCGCCCGCTCGGAGAACCGCGGCAAGGACGAGTGCGAAACCTGCTGCATCAAGTATCCGCAGGGCCGCATGATGCGTTCGCAGGAACAACAGCAGGTGTTCGTACTCAACGGCATCCAGACGATGAGCGGTTACTGCTATAACCTCGGTAACGAGCTGCCGAACATGCAGGGGCTGGTGGACATCGTGCGGCTGTCGCCGCAGGGCGCCGAGACGCTGGCGCAGATCGATGCCTTCCGCGCCAACGAGCGCGGCGAGCAGCCGCTGGCCTTGACCGACCACGCCGACTGCAACGGCTACTGGCGCCGCGTGGCCGGGTTGGCGTTGGTGGGGTGATTGAGGCCGGCGCCGGGCTTTCCCTCGCCTGAGGGGCCTTTCAACGCCATTATTCGGCTGGCCGCCCGCGAGGAGAATGCGCCCGAAACCACACATCGGGCGCATTCAGCCAGAACAACGGCAGGCGATTACCTTTTCAACGCAATTCGCTTTAATGACTGCCACAGGCGTTCTTTATCGCCAACTTTCAGGTGGGTTTGTTCCAGGGATTTCATAAAAACAAACCTGTCATTAAAGCGCTCGCCTTTCTTCAATTTATTGCTGACGCTGGTCAAAATCTGGGTATTCAACCGGCTGATTTTCGCTCTCACACTGTCCAGCGATTCAGGCTGCCAGCCGTTTTCCGGCGCCGACAGCCAGTCTGCCCGGTAGCGATACTGAATCGCTTTGGCCGCATCCATTTGCGCCTGTATAAAAGGAGCCACCGACTTGCCATCCAATCCCAATGCTTCCGCCTCGCGGACTGAGTTGGCCAATACGTTGGCTTCCTGAGGCAAATCCTCAATGGCCAGATGGTTGTTTGCCTTATACCCGGCAACGTCTTTCATGTAAGACAATCGCTGGTTAATCAATGAGGCGGTCTCGTCGGTTTGAATAGGCTTTGCCACCGCCGTGATAGAGAAAAATAATCCAGCCAAAAGCAGCAACCCTCTCGTCACTTTAAAATCCATTTAACCTCTCCTGTCACAGCCCTGTTGGCAGTGGTTTTTGGCTCGCAACGAAATTCGCTATGCGTGCATAATCTTTTGCCACCGCCGGATGTTTGCGCCCGGGAAGAAACTCGAAGCTGCAGCGCTCGCCGTCTTTCACTAACTGCGACGCCAGATTCCTGACATTCAACCTTGGGTTATCCCCTATGCGCTGGAAGATCTCTTTCTCAAGATCGGTACTGTCCGGCTCCGCCCGCTCCTCGCGGCTGCCTAAGAGCAGCGATAACCAATCAATGCTTGCGGCAAGCTTAACGTCGCCTTCGGGCAGCACTGCGCCATTCGCCCACCAGAGCGCGGGACTGGCGGCAACATAGCGCTGAAAAGCCGTTTGATGATGAAACGCCACGTATAAGGTGAAATGCCCGCCAAACGAATGCCCCGCCAGCGTTTGCATTTGCTTATTGACCTTAAAACGACATTCGACCCACGGTTTGACGACATCCTGAATAAATCGATAAAATTGCTCCGCTCCGCCCCCGTCTTTAAAGCGCTCGCTGCCATCGCTCACCGTATAGTCAAATGTGCGAGCCGCCTTAATATCGACCCCCTCCTGATAACCGATTCCAATATAAAGCACAGGGGATACATCATCACCGTGATAACCCGCCTTAATTAGGGTCTCAAAGTGTCTGTTGGCATCTAAAAAATACAACGGATTTAATTCGTTGCACCCAACATGCCGTTTATCGCATGCCAGGAAGACCTTATATTTTTGTCCATGATATTCAAACAGAACCGTTTGAACGCTTAACTTACCCGTCATACATCATGCTCCTTCATATTTATTACATAACGGCACCTATCTGAAACATCCCGTTTACAGACCAATCTCATGACTATGAGCGAGCAATCCATTTAATTACCCTACAATTAATGATTTCCGCACGCTAAGATCGTAAATCCCGAGGAGTTCATCACACACACCAACAATTAAGAAGATCTAATCATTTTGAGCGAAATAGAAATATAACAATTAAAATTGGATAAGCAATGTTCTATCCCGGCAAATATCACTTTTGGCTAAATAGTCGAAGGGTTATTTTTTAGGGATGATAAGGTTGAAAGAATTAGGAATAGCCTTATCAAAAAGAGAACATAACACTGCAACACAAACAGGCGTGATTGAAGGCGTGCGTGATTGTCGGCGGGCCAGACCGAATTTCAAGAAGGGGTTGCTGCGTGTCGTTAGCGAGGAGAGTTTATGCGCGGCCGAAACCCGATTGCCGGGTTGTGGTCGCTTTGCGTTATCCCCGCCGGCCGCGGGAATAACGCAATAACCCATTGGATTAATTATCTTTTGACGTCACCGGGAAAGGCATCAATGCCTCCCCTTACGCCCGCCGCTTCCTGAACATCCCGCGCAGCGCCACGCTGTTGCGCAAGAAGGCCACGCCGAAGCCCAGCAGGGTGTAGACCACGCCGAGTATCAGCATCATCACCACGTCGCCCCACACTTCATTCAGCGACAGCCCCATCTGGTTGACGCCGGCGATCGCCTTGGTGCCCCAGGTGGAGGGAATGCTGTACGAGATGGCGCGCACCCAGGCCGGCATCGACTGCAGCGGCCAGATGGTGCCGGACAGGTAGAAGACCGGCGTAGTGATGAACGCCAGCGTCAGGTAGATCATCTCGACGCTGCGCAGGCACTCGGTCACCAGCTTGCCCAGCCCCAATACCGCCAGCAGGAACGGGAAGGTCAGCAGCAGCAGTTCGGCGATGTTCGCCGTCTGCCTATAGCCCAATACCCACGGCCACAGCACGAACAGCACGATCGACAGGAACAGCCAGATCGGCAGCAGCGCCGTCAGCCCGCCGAGGTGCGCCGCCAGCGGCGCTTTGCCGCCGGGCATGCTTTTCATGGCGATATTGACGCGGATACAGGCGATCAGCAACGAGTGCTGCAACAGCATCACCAACAGCCCGGGGAAGATGATCGCCGCAAAGCTGATGCCGGGGTTGAACACGTCCAGCGTTTGTCCCAGTATCGGCGTCAGCAGTATCTGCGCCTGCCGTTCGCTGAAGCCGCTGCGCAGCAGCAGCCCGTTGTTGTACTCCGTCAGCAGTTGCTGATAGGCCGCCACCACGTCTTGTTGGATCTGGCCGTTGGCCAGGCGGTTGGTGGCGTCGCCGTAGACCGGCACCACGATGTTTTGCCCGCTGAGAATTTTCTTCTCCAGATCCACCGGCATGATGATCACCGCAAACAGCTTGCGCCAGCTGAGATCGCGCTGCGCCTGTTCCAGGCTGTCGTAGGTTTCAATCGCGATCTTGGAGGTGGCGTCCAGTTGGCGGATCAGCTGGCGGCTGGCGGTGCTGTGATCCTGATCGACCACCCCCACCGGCAGATCCCACACCGTGCGGTTGGCGTACACCAGGCTCATGATGCACAGCGACAGGATCAGCATCAGCCACACCGGCCGCTCCAGCATGCCGAGCAGCACCTTAACGAAGGTTTGCCAATAGAGCTTCATCCGGCGTTCCCCTCTTTTGCCAACCGCGCCGGCAGGCGATTGCGCACCAGCAGCGCGGCCACCAGCGGATAGACCGCCAGCAGCGCGCACACGCTGAAGATGGCGCTGGCGTGCACCTGCCGCAGGAACACGTCGAACATCGCGTACAGCGCGTGGGTCAGCGGTTCGATGTTGGAAATGATGCGCGCCGGCAGCGGCATCGACAGCTCAGGCACCGCCATGCCGGAGAAGGTCATCGCGATACTGACCAAAATACCGATCAGGCTGTAGGCGGTGATGGTGCTGCCGGTAAAGGTGTACAGCAGCAGGCCGATACTCTGCGCCGCCATCACGTAGAACAGGCCAATCATCAGCATAAACAGCGGGTTGCCGCTGACGCGGGCGTCAAAGATGCCCACCAGCGCCGCGATCTCGACCATCAGCAGGGTGGTGAAACACAGCGTGTACGGCGCCAGCTTGCCGAGTAGCGCCAGGCTGAACGGCTTGGCCTGCAGCAGCGACTTGCTGCGCGCCAGCACGTAGATCATGCAGGTCACCGCGAACAGCTGCAGCAGATGGATGGTGGCGGCGAACTGCTGGTAATAGATATAGCTGCCGCTGGCGTTGAACAGGCTGCCGTAGGAGAGCGTCACGTCCGCCAACGGCGGCAGCGTCTTGCCCATCTCGGTGGCGATGATGCTGCGGGTGCTGGCGTTGATTTCGTTCATCAGGCCGCCAAAGTCCTGGGTGGAGTACAGCCCGGCGCCGTAGAACAACGCATTGTAGTACATCACCACGCTCGGCTGTTTGCCCGACAGCGCGTTGGCCTCAAGGTCCGGCGGGATATACAGCAACGCGTAATCCTGCGCGCTGCGCAGGCGGCTCAGCGACTCCGGCAACCCACCGCCGTAAGCCTCGACGTGGGCGTGCGAACCGGCGTCCAGCCGCCGCGTCAGCGATTTGGACAGCGGGCTGTGATCGCTGTCCACCACCGAGACCGGCAGATCGAGCAGCGTGCCTTCGGAGAAGTTGCTGCTGATCAGCGCAAACAGGATCAGCGGAAAGATCCAGCTCAGCCAGTGCACCACCGGGCTGCGAAAGGCGACGCGACACTCTTTGTCGAACGCGTGACTGAAGCAGCGCCAGCCGGCCCTTACTCTTTCCATTGCCATAAGGTGCTCATCCCCGGACGCAGGCCGTCCACCGGCTGTGACGGATACAGGCGCACTTCGAAGGTTTTCAGGTCGAAGTCGCCGGTGGCGCGGGTGGCGCGTTTGGTGGCGTAATCCCCCAGCGGCGCAATGTAGCGCACCTCGGTGTCGATCATTTTGTCCTTCAGCGCCGGCACCCGCAGCTTGACCTTGTCGCCTTTGCGCACGTGGGCCAGGATGTCTTCACGCAGGTTAAACACGAAGTAGGCGTCCGGCACCCGGATCAACGTCACCAGCGGGCTGCCGGCGTTCAGCAATTCGCCCACCTCGGCCGGGATCGGCCCCACTTCGCCGTCTACCGGCGCTTTCACCTGCAGATCGTCGCTCTGCGCCTGGATCTGCAGCAGGTTCTCTTCCGCCGCCCGCAGCGCCGCCGCATATTGCTGCCGCTGCTCAACGCGGTCGCCGTTGATGCCTTCATCCAGATTGGCCTTGGCGGCCTGCACCTGTTGGAAGGCGGTGTCGCGCGACCGGCGCGAAGCGTCCAGCTCGGACTTCGAGATATAGCCCTTGCCGGCCACGCTCAGGTTCCGGTTGTAGTCGTTTTGCGCATTGCGGTACTGCGCCTCGGCCTGCGCCAGGTTGGCGCGCAGGTTGCGGATGCTCTCTTCACGGGTGCCGTGCAGCGACAGCTCGAGCTGTGCCTTGGCCTCGTCGCGCGTCGCCTGTGCGGAACGCAGTTGCGCCATCAGTTCGGGGCTATCAAGTTGAATGATCAGTTGGCCGCTTTTCACGTCGTCGCCGCGTTCGATCAGGCGTTCAACGACCCGGCCTTTCGCCTTGGATGCGACGATCACTTCGGGGGCATCCACTTCACCCTGCAGCAACAGATCCTGATTGTGCGCGCGGAACAGGATCGCCAATGCGATCGCCGCCAACATCAGCAACAGGGTAAACAGCGTCTTTTTTTTCATTATGTCAGCTCCCGGAACGGTAAGCGGCGGGCGGGGATAATCATTTCCATGTCTCAAATTGCTCCAAAAAACACCATTGCACTCATGAGGATATCACAAGCACATATCTCCTCTTTTATAACTATAAATTGGATTATGCTTTTAACACTAAAAAGCATCTTTTTTTCGGCCTTTTAGTATGCAGACTCCTGCAATCGCCCTTTAAGCGATCCACTCTCTGATGGACGATGTCATGACTGAACACACTGCCGTACCGCTTTCGGTACTGGATTTATCGCCAATCCCGCAAGGGGCCAAGGCGCGCGACGCTTTCCACTGTTCGCTGGATTTGGCGCAGCACGCCGAAGGCTGGGGCTACCAGCGCTACTGGCTGGCCGAGCACCACAACATGACCGGCATCGGCAGCGCCGCCACCTCGGTGCTGCTGGGCTATCTGGCCGCCGGCACCCAGAGCATTCGCCTCGGTTCCGGCGGCGTGATGCTGCCAAACCATGCGCCGCTGGTGATCGCCGAACAATTCGGCACGCTGGAGTCGCTCTACCCGGGGCGCATCGATTTGGGGTTGGGCCGCGCGCCCGGCACCGATCAGCGCACCATGATGGCGCTGCGCCGCCACCTGTCCAGCGACGTGGATACTTTCCCGCGCGACGTGCAGGAACTGCAAAACTACTTCTGCGACGCGCAGCCCGGGCAACCGGTGCAGGCGGTGCCGGGCCAGGGGCTGCATGTGCCGCTCTGGCTGCTCGGTTCCAGCCTCTACAGCGCACAGCTGGCGGCGCAGCTTGGCCTGCCGTTCGCCTTCGCTTCACACTTCGCCCCGGATATGCTGTTCCAGGCGCTGCAGCTGTACCGCGAGAACTTCAAACCGTCCAAACAGCTGGCGCAGCCACACGCCATGGTGTGCGTCAACGTGATCGCCGCCGACAGCGACCGCGATGCGCGCTTCCTGTTCAGCTCGATGCAGCAGCAGTTCATCAATCTGCGTCGCGGTTCGCCCGGCCCGCTGCCGCCGCCGGTGGATAACATTCACGCGTTGTGGACCGCCGGCGAGCAATACGGCGTCGAGCAGGCGCTGCGGATGTCGATCGTCGGCGATGAAAAAACGGTGCGCCACGGGCTGCAAACGCTGCTGCGTGAAACCGATGCCGACGAGATCATGGTCAACGGCCAGATTTTCGATCATCAGGCGCGGCTGCGTTCGTTCGAGATCGTCGCTGGCGTGAAGGGCGACATCGTGAAGGGCTAAAAAGCGAAGAGGCGGTGGGATCCCCACCGCCTTGGCGTTAACGCTGGATCAGGTAGCGAATGGTCGGCCCGTCCTGCTGGATATCCAGCACCTTGTAGCCGTGGTTGCGCGCATCGAGCGGGATGTTGTTGATCGACTGCGGGCAATCGCTGATCACCTCCAGGATCTCCCCCGGTTTCAGCTGCGGCATCGCCTCCAGCGTCGCCACCGCCGGGTATGGGCAAGGCTCGCCCAGCATGTCCAGCCGGTAGTCCGGCACTATCGTTGTCGCTTTCATGGCATGCTCCTCAAATTCACCACCTGCGCCTCAGGCCGGGCGCGGAAAAAGCGTTTCTCCCACCACAGCATGGCGGCGAAGGCCAGCGCCAGCAGCAGGTAAGTCACCAGCAGGCCGCCGATCGGGCCGAAGGTATCGAGCAGGTTGATCTTGTCGTAGTCGGTCGCCAGCGCCGGCGCCAGGTCGTCCCAGTAATAGGCCAGCAGCGTAGCGCCGATGATGTTGCCCAGCCCCACCCACCAGTAGTGCACCTGCCCTTCCACGGCGCGGTACATCCAACCGGTCTCGCAGCCGCCGGCCAGCACGATGCCGAAGCCGAACAGCAAACCGCCCAGCACCGCATTCGGGCCGGCCCACATGATCTTCGGCGCCACGCCGAGCTGCACATAGCTGAAGATGCCGATGGCGCTCACCGCCATGCCGATGATGATGGCTTTCGCCATGTGGGTGCGGCCGGTGATCCACAGATCGCGGAACGCCGAAGTGAAGCAGATCTGCGCGCGCTCGATCAGCAGGCCAAAGCCGATGCCGAACAGCATGGCGATGCCGAGCTTCGGCGCATCGAACAGTGTCCACAGCGACCAGGCCACCGCCAGGCCGAAGACGGCCATGCCCAGCCGGAAGCGGCGGCGCGCCTGCTCAGGCTTCTGCGTCAGCGGCGCGGCGGCCTTCACCTTTTGCAATTTGACCGGGATGCGGAACATCGGCAGCAGCGTGAATTTGGCGCCGAAGTAAGAGCCGGCGGCGGTCGCCAGCGCGAAAAACCAGGCGTGCAACGAGAACTGAGGAATGCCGGTGAAGAAGGCCGCCAGGTTGCACCCCATCGCCAGGCGCGCGCCGAAACCGGCGATGATGCCGCCCAGCAGCGCCTGGACGATGCGAATGCGATGCTGCGGTTGACGCAGCTTGATGTTGTTGGCCCACAACGCGGCGGCGATGCAGCCGGCGAACATGCCGATGATCATGCGCCCGTCGATGCGCTCCAGCGGCGTGCCCTGCAAACCGATCACCTTGAAATAGCCCCACTGCTCAGGGTGCAGACCGAACCACTGCAGCACATGGCCGCCCCAGCGCGTGAATTCGCCGGTCACTGCCCAGAAGGTGCCGGTCATGCCGAAGTAGTAGGTAGAGAGGATCCCGGCGGCGATCACCGCCGGCAGCGGTGCCCAAAAGCGCACCAGGTATTGAGATTTGAACTGCTGCCAACTCATGGCATCTCCCGTGCATATCATCCGTAAGAAAAAACCTTATGAATGATACGCCATTCAGGGGCGTTTGACGGCAATTTTCAGGCATAAAAAAACCAGCCCGCAGGCTGGTTTTTCAGAGCGCTCACCGCGAACGGTGAATCGGCGATTACGCGTCGCCGAAACGACGACGTGGTGCCGCCGGGGCGCCGTCATCACGGCGTGGCGCCGGCTTGCCGTCACGGTTGTAGTTACCGCCACGACGCTCGCCGCCGTTACCGCCTTCACGACGTTCGCCGAAGGAACGACGTGGGCCGCCTTCGCGACGTTCGCCGTTGAACGGACGACCGTTGCCGCGACGCTCGCCGCCGTTGCCGCCGTCACGACGCTCGCGACGTTCGAACGGCTGCGCATCGCCCAGCAGCTGCATGTTCATCGGCTTGTTCAGGATGCGAGTGCGAGTGAAGTGATTCAGGATCTCGCCCGGCATGCCTTTTGGCAGCTCGATGGTGGAGTGGGAAGCGAACAGCTTGATGTTGCCGATGTAACGGCTGCTGATGTCGCCTTCGTTAGCGATAGCGCCAACGATATGACGGACTTCTACGCCATCGTCACGGCCCACTTCGATGCGGTACAGCTGCATTTCGCCAACGTCACGACGTTCGCGACGCGGACGATCGCCGTCACGGCTGTCGCGGCTGTCACGACGGTCGCCGCGGCGATCGTCACGGTCGTTGAACTCACGACGCTGACGCGGCTTGAAGACCGGATCCGGTGGCAGGATCAGCGGACGTTCGCCCTGAGCCATTTTCAGCAGCGCTGCGGCCAGGGTTTCCATATCCAGCTCTTCTTCCGGCTGCAGTTTGGTCAGCAGCGCGCGGTACAGATCCAGATCGCTGCTTTCCAGCTGCTGCTGAACTTTCGCGGCGAACTTGGCCAGACGACGCTCGCCCAGCAGTTCTGCGTTCGGCAGCTCCACTTCCGGGATGGTCAGCTTCATGGTGCGTTCGATGTTGCGCAGCAGGCGGCGTTCGCGGTTTTCCACGAACAGCAGCGCGCGGCCGGCGCGGCCCGCACGACCGGTACGGCCGATACGGTGAACGTAAGACTCGGAGTCCATCGGGATGTCATAGTTGACAACCAGGCTGATGCGCTCAACGTCCAGGCCACGGGCCGCAACGTCGGTGGCGATCAGGATATCCAGACGACCGTCTTTCAGGCGCTCCAGGGTCTGCTCACGCAGCGCCTGGTTCATGTCGCCGTTCAGCGCGGCGCTGCTGTAACCGCTGCGCTCCAGCGCTTCGGCCACTTCCAGGGTCGCGTTCTTGGTACGAACGAAGATGATCGCCGCGTCAAAGTCTTCGGCTTCCAGGAAACGCACCAGCGCTTCGTTTTTACGCATGCCGTAGACCGACCAGTAGCTCTGGCTGATGTCCGGACGGGTGGTGACGCTGGACTGGATGCGCACTTCCTGCGGCTCTTTCATGAAGCGGCGGGTAATGCGACGGATCGCTTCCGGCATGGTGGCGGAGAACAGCGCGGTCTGATGTTCAGCCGGGATCTCAGCCATGATGGTTTCTACGTCTTCGATAAAGCCCATGCGCAGCATTTCGTCGGCTTCATCCAGCACCAGACCGCTCAGGTTGGAGAGGTTCAGGGTGCCGCGCTTCAGGTGGTCCAGCAGGCGGCCTGGGGTACCCACAACGATTTGCGGGCCCTGGCGCAGAGCGCGCAGCTGCACGTCGTAACGCTGGCCGCCGTACAGGGCTACCACGTTAACGCCGTTCATGTGTTTGGAGAAATCGGTCATCGCTTCAGCAACCTGAACCGCCAGTTCGCGGGTCGGTGCCAGCACCAGGATCTGAGGTGCTTTCAGGTCTGCCTGCAGGTTGTGCAGCAGCGGCAGCGAGAACGCTGCAGTTTTACCACTACCGGTCTGTGCCATGCCCAGCACGTCGCGGCCGTTCAACAGGTGAGGAATACACTCAGCCTGGATCGGAGATGGTTTTTCATAGCCCAGATCGTTCAGGGCGGAAATGATTGGAGCAGACAGCCCCAGATCAGCAAAAGAGGTTTCAAACTCAGTCGTCATGTACACGTGCCTCATTAATAATGGCAGCCAGTCTACATAACTCGTCGAGAAAATTTTCAGTCATTTTCATTGAAAAGTGTGAACCGGCTCAAATTAGATTATAAAACGAACAAAAAAGCCCTCGCCCGTTAAGGCGATAACTTTGGTTAAAAACCAATGTTCATCAGGCTGATAGGTGTTCGTCAGCTATTGCTGGTCCGATTCCGATAGGTCGTCTTGCTCTTGGCCCAAAAGCGCCAATTCCAACAATGCATAGCGGTGCTCAACGAAGTTGTGAACGTTGTTAGACACCGTCAGTTTGAACAGCGCCGAAGCGGTGTCCTTGTCCCCCAGACTCAGGTAGTGTTTACCCAAATAGAAGTCAGTTTCACTGAGATGCTCAGCGAGCGAAGTGTTATCCGTTGCATCTGCCTTGAGGCGTTCCATCAGCGTTTTTTCGCTGATCTTGCCCAGGTAGAATTCGACAATATTCCATCCCCATTGCCCTCTGTCCGCTTTGTCATAGCGCTGCTGAAGCGCTACCTCGGCCTTCTTGGGATCGATTTCTCGCTCCACCAGATACAGCCATAACGAACGGAAGGGATCGTTTGGGTCGTCTTGATAAAACGCCTGCAGATCATCCTGCGCCAACGGGAAGCGGCCGCCATAATACAGTGCGATGCCCCGGTTTAAACGCGCGTAATTGTAAGTTGGATCAAGCTCTAGTACAGAATCAAACGCTTCATAGGCAGCATCAAAATTGCCTGCCTGCGTTAAGTAAATGCCCAGGTAGTTGAAAACTTCCGGCATGTCGGGACGTATCGCCAGCGCCTGCGAGAAATCATTGCGCGCTAATGCACGTAACCCGAGGCTATCATACAGCACACCGCGCTCATATAAAAGCTGTGCGCGTTCGTCATCCGTCAGTGCCCGGCTGGCAAGAATTTGTTCCATGCGCGCCAGGATCACTTCCTGCTGCAACGTAGGCTGCAACGGGATTGCCAAAACTTCGTCTTTACGCCAATCATGGTTGCTGCATCCTGCCAGCATGAGTGCTGTCGCAACGTAACACCAGCGCAAGAAAGGCTTCATTTCCCACTCCCGAAGACAAACATTGGATGAACGTCCTGTCCTCCGTTTGCTAAAACGCGGGCATCCTACCCGCGCGATACGAACAGCTCCCAACCCCGTGGCGGGGAGCTGTAAAACTATCTATACAGTTATTCTGCTTCAGGCGCAGGTGAACCTGCTTCCGGCGCCATCGCTTCTTTGATGCTCAGACGCACGCGGCCCTGACGGTCAACTTCCAGTACCTTAACCGGCACTTCCTGACCCATCTGCAGATAGTCGGTCACTTTCTCAACGCGCTTGTCGGCGATCTGAGAAATGTGCACCAGGCCTTCTTTACCACCGCCGATAGCGACGAATGCGCCGAAATCAACGATACGGGTCACTTTACCCTGGTAGATACGGCCCACTTCGATCTCTGCCGTGATCTCTTCGATGCGACGGATAGCGAATTTCGCTTTCTCACCGTCGGTCGCAGCGATTTTAACTGTACCATCATCTTCAATTTCGATGGTAGTGCCAGTCTCTTCGGTCAGCGCGCGGATAACGGAACCGCCCTTACCGATCACGTCTTTGATTTTATCCGGGTTGATGCGGATAGTATGAATACGCGGTGCGAATTCGGAGATATCGCCGCGCGGAGTGCTGATAGCCTGTTCCATTACGCCCAGGATGTGCAGACGCGCGCCCTTGGCCTGGTTCAGAGCCACCTGCATGATTTCGCGGGTGATGCCTTCGATTTTGATGTCCATCTGCAGCGCGGTGATACCGTCGCGGCTACCGGCCACTTTGAAGTCCATGTCGCCCAGGTGATCTTCGTCACCCAGAATGTCGGACAGAACCACATAGTTGTCGGCTTCTTTCACCAGGCCCATCGCGATACCCGCAACGGCAGCCTTGATTGGCACGCCGGCGTCCATCAGCGCCAGAGACGCGCCGCACACGGAAGCCATGGAAGAAGAACCGTTGGATTCGGTGATTTCAGACACCACGCGAACCGTGTACGGGAAATCTTCCGGTTTAGGCATCATAGCCAATACGCCGCGTTTCGCCAGGCGACCGTGACCGATTTCACGACGCTTAGGAGAACCGACCATGCCGGTTTCGCCTACGGAGTACGGAGGGAAGTTGTAGTGGAACAGGAAGCTGTCGGTCTTCTCGCCCATCAGCTCGTCCAGGTTCTGTGCGTCGCGCGCGGTGCCCAGGGTCGCGGTAACCAGCGCCTGAGTTTCGCCACGGGTGAACAGCGCGGAACCGTGGGTGCGCGGCAGTACGCCGGTGCGCACATCCAGGCCACGGATCATGTCTTTTTCACGGCCGTCGATACGCGGCTCGCCACGCAGTACACGGCTGCGCACCACGTTCTTCTCGACGGTGCCCAGGATGTCCTGGATTTCGCCGGCGTCCAGCGTTTCGTCCTGCGCCAGCAGGGTTTCAACCACGCTGTCTTTGATCGCGTCAACCTGAGCGTAACGCTCTTGTTTTTCGGTAATGTGGTAAGCGTCGCCCAGGCGAGCTTCGGCCAGTTCAGCCACGCGCGCGTGCAGCGCTTCGTTGACCGCAGGCGCCTGCCAATCCCACTTCGGCTTGCCGGCTTCGGCAACCAGCGCGTTGATGTTTTCGATAACCACTTGCTGCTGGTCGTGGCCGAACACCACGGCGCCCAGCATCTGATCTTCGCTCAGCACGTCAGCTTCGGATTCCACCATCAGCACCGCGCCGGCGGTACCGGCAACCACCAGATCCAGACGGCTTTCTTTCAGCTCGTCGGTCGTTGGGTTCAGTACGTACTGATCGTTGATGTAACCTACGCGCGCGGCGCCGATTGGGCCGTTGAACGGAATACCGGACAGGCTCAGGGCGGCAGAGGCGCCGATCATCGCAACGATGTCCGGGTTCACCTGCGGGTTAACGGAAACCACGGTCGCGATCACCTGAACTTCGTTCAGGAAGCTGTCCGGGAACAGTGGACGGATCGGGCGGTCGATCAGACGGGAAGTCAGGGTCTCGCCTTCGCTCGGACGGCCTTCGCGGCGGAAGAAGCTGCCCGGGATACGGCCGGCGGCGTAGGTACGCTCTTGGTAGTTCACCGTCAGCGGGAAGAAGCTCTGGCCCGGCTTGGCTTTTTTCTGGCCAACGACGGTAACGAATACGGCGGTGTCATCCATGCTCACCATAACGGCGGCGGTGGCCTGACGCGCCATCATACCGGTTTCGATGGTGACGGTATGCTGGCCATACTGGAATTTGCGAATGATCGGTGTCAGCAAAATTATATCCTTGATTAACGGCGCGCAATCGCATTGACGACTCGACACGCCTGTGACTCGATTTGCCTTCTCACTACATCCTCGCGACTAATGACAATCCTTATCTCAGGCGGGAGATAAAGCCTCTCATTAGCCGCGCGAACCTCTGTAACGGAAGAACCTGTTTGGAAACATCAGTAATACATTAACCTGATTTGCTTATGCTTCCTAGAAGAAAGGGGCCAAAATAGGCCCCTTTCCACTGAAACTTGCTAGATTAGCGACGCAGACCCAGACGCTCGATCAGGCTGGTGTAACGTGCTACATCTTTACGCTTCAGGTAGTCCAGCAGCTTACGACGCTGAGAAACCATACGCAGCAGACCACGACGGCTGTGGTGATCTTTTTTGTGCTCGGAGAAGTGGCCTTGCAGATGGTTGATCTGCGCAGTCAGCAGGGCAACCTGAACTTCGGTAGAACCGCTGTCGTTAGTACCACGACCGAAATCAGCTACGATTTGAGCTTTAGCTTCAACACTTAGAGACATTGTAATACTCCAGATTATAGATAATAAAAACAGGCGCCGATCTCTAATTCAGCAACCCAATGCATAAGCTGCGCCATTCTACTCTTAGCGCAGTGCGATCGCAAGGCGACGCAGTGCCCCGCCGTCAGTCGAAATGCTCGACCACCAGGCGGCGCGGCGCCACGCGACCATCCTCGGCGATGCCGCCAACGCCGATGAATTTTCGCTCTTCACCCTCGGTGATGCGCACCAGGCCGGATGCCGGCGCGCCGGCCACTTGCACCGGTTGCCCCTGCTTGACGTAACCCGCCACCACCGGCAGCAAATTCACTTCCGGATAGTTCTCAACCGGGCTGTCCATCGGCATCAGCAGCGGATCGAGCAGCTCGCCGGGCGCGATCGCTTGTTCCTGCGCCTGCGCCACCAAGGCGTTCAGCTGTTCCAGCGTCACCATGCGCGCGATGGGATAAGTCGCCACCTGCAGGCGGCGCAGATAGATCACGTGCGCGCCGCAGCCCAGCAGCTCGCCGAGATCGTCAGTGATGGTGCGGATGTAGGTGCCTTTCGAGCAGTGAATCTCCAGCTCGAGTTCATCCCCTTCCCAGCGGATAAACTGCAGCTCGTACACCGTAATGCTGCGCGCTTCGCGCGGCACTTCGATGCCCTGGCGCGCATACTCGTAGAGTTTCTTGCCCTGGTATTTCAGAGCCGAATACATCGACGGCACCTGCTGGATGTCGCCGCGGAAGGTGTCCAGCGCCGCGTCGAGCTGCGCCTGGGTGAAGTTCACCGGGCGTTCCTGCACGATCTGCCCGTCGGCGTCGGAGGTATCGGTACGCTGCCCCAGCTTGGCGATCACCCGATAGCGCTTGTCGGAATCGAGCAGGTATTGCGAAAACTTGGTCGCTTCGCCCAGGCAGATAGGCAACATGCCGGTCGCCAACGGATCGAGCGCGCCGGTATGGCCCGCTCGGTTGGCGTTGTACAGACGTTTTACTTTTTGCAGCGCATCGTTGGACGACAATCCCTGCGGCTTGTCCAGCAACAGAACGCCGTGGATGTCACGGCCGCGGCGACGAGGGCGACTCATTAATCCTCCTTGTCATCGCCTGAGGCGGAACGGCGCTCTGCGTCGTTCTTCACCACGTTGGTCACCAGGTTGGACATGCGCATGCCTTCCACCAGGGAGTTGTCGTAAGCGAAGGTCAGCTCCGGCACCACGCGCAGGCGCATCGCTTTGCCCAGCAGGGTGCGGATATAGCCGGAAGCGTCCTGCAACGCTTTGATGCCGTTGGTGACCAGATCCGGATCGTGGTTCTCGGTCAGCACGTTCAGGAAGGTGACGTAAACCTTGGCATACGCCAGGTCGCGGGACACTTCCACGCCGGAAACGGTCGCCATGCCGACGCGCGGATCTTTCACTTCACGCTGCAGAATGATCGCAATCTCTTTCTGCATCTCTTGCGCCACGCGTTGACCGCGGCTGAATTCTTTTGCCATTTTGGATTCTCCAGACAAATCGGGGGGCACAAAGGCCCCCCGTAAACAGATATAAGCAGATGTGCAATCGTTAAGCGATGGTGCGTTGGATCTCAATGATTTCGAACACTTCGATCATGTCGCCGACGCGCACGTCGTTATAGTTCTTAACGCCGATACCACATTCCATGCCGTTACGGACTTCGTTAACGTCATCTTTGAAGCGACGCAGGGATTCCAGCTCGCCTTCATAGATAACCACGTTGTCGCGCAGTACGCGGATTGGGTTGTGACGCTTGATGGTCCCTTCGGTAACCATACAGCCGGCGATAGCGCCGAACTTAGGTGATTTGAACACGTCACGCACTTCGGCCAGGCCGATGATCTGCTGCTTGTATTCCGGCGCCAGCATACCGCTCATCGCCTGCTTCACTTCGTCGATCAGGTTATAGATCACGGAGTAGTAACGCAGATCCAGGCTTTCCGCTTCGATCACGCGGCGCGCAGAAGCGTCGGCACGCACGTTGAAGCCCAGGATGATGGCGTTGGAAGCCGCAGCCAGCGTCGCGTCGGTTTCGGTGATCCCACCTACGCCGGAGCCGACAATCTTCACCTTCACTTCGTCGGTGGAGAGTTTCAGCAGCGAGTCGCTGATCGCTTCGCAAGAACCCTGTACGTCGGATTTCAGCACGATGTTCAGCTCGGACACTTCGCCGTCGGTCATGTTGGCGAACATGTTTTCCAGCTTGGACTTCTGCTGACGCGCCAGTTTGACTTCGCGGAACTTGCCCTGACGGTACAGCGCCACTTCACGCGCTTTCTTCTCGTCACGCACCACGGTCGCTTCGTCACCCGCTGCAGGCACGCTGGACAGACCCAGGATTTCCACAGGGATAGACGGACCGGCGGAGGTCACTTCACGGCCCAGCTCGTCACGCATCGCACGCACGCGGCCGTATTCGAAGCCGCACAGGACGATGTCGCCCTTGTTCAGCGTACCTTCCTGAACCAGCACGGTAGCAACCGGGCCACGGCCTTTATCCAGGAAGGACTCGATCACTACGCCGCTCGCCATGCCGCTGCGAACCGCTTTCAGCTCCAGCACTTCGGCCTGCAGCAGGATGGCCTGCAGCAGCTCGTCGATACCGGTACCGGCTTTCGCGGACACGTGAACGAACTGCGCTTCGCCGCCCCACTCTTCCGGCATAACGCCGTACTGAGACAGTTCCTGCTTAACGCGATCCGGATCGGCTTCCGGTTTGTCGATTTTGTTCACCGCAACCACCAATGGCACCTGCGCCGCTTTCGCGTGCTGGATAGCTTCGATGGTTTGTGGCATCACGCCGTCGTCGGCCGCCACCACCAGAACCACGATGTCAGTCGCCTGAGCACCGCGAGCACGCATCGAGGTAAACGCGGCGTGGCCCGGGGTGTCCAGGAAGGTGATCATGCCGTTCTCGGTTTCTACGTGGTAGGCACCGATGTGCTGGGTAATGCCGCCAGCTTCGCCCGCCGCCACTTTGGTGGAGCGGATGTAGTCCAGCAGAGAGGTTTTACCGTGGTCAACGTGGCCCATGATGGTCACGACCGGCGCGCGCGGCTCGGCCGCAGCGCCCGTATCACGGTCGCTCATCAGCGCTTCTTCCAGCTCGTTTTCACGACGCAGGATAACTTTGTGGCCCATCTCTTCGGCAACCAGCTGTGCGGTTTCCTGGTCGATAACCTGGTTGATGGTGGCCATGGCGCCCAGTTTCATCATCACTTTGATGACCTGAGAACCTTTGACCGCCATCTTGTTGGCCAGCTCGGCCACGGTGATGGTTTCACCGATCACCACGTCACGGTTAACCACCTGCGCCGGCTTGTTGAAGCCCTGCTGCAGAGCGCTAGGCTTGCGTTTGCCGCCTTTGCCGCCACGGGTAACGGCACGCGCTTCTTCGCGATCCGCTTTGGATTCGGACAGCTTGTTGCCTTTCTTCTGCTTGGTGGCTTTGCCGCCGCGGGTGCGGCTGCGACGATCGCCTTCAACTTTGGCGTCGTTTTCATCTTCAGCGGCACGGGCGTGCTGAGAGGTGGTCACGTGATAGTCGGCGCTTTCAACCGCAGCGCTAGCCGCGTCGGCCTGGGCCCACTTCTCGCCGTTCTCTTCGGCCATGCGACGGGCTTCTTCCGCCACGCGCTTGGCTTCCTCTTCAACCTTGCGGCGCACTTCCTCTTCCGCTTTACGTTTCAGTTCAGCGGCTTCGGCTTCACGGCGTGCTTTTTCCGCCTGAGCTGGCTTGGTCATTTCGTCGGTATGTTGATTGGTCACTTTTTCTTTTTCCGCTGAATTACGCTTAGCAATCTCCGCGGCCTCACGTTTGGCTTGCTCTTCGGCTGCGCGCTTCGCTTCCGCTTCGCGTTTTGCGAGCTCTTCCGCTTCGCGCCGTGCCTGCTCTTCCGCTTCACGCTGTGCCTGCTCTGCCGCTTCAGCCAACTGGGCTTCCTGCGTATCGCGATTTACATAAGTGCGTTTCTTGCGGACCTCAATTTGCACCGATTTACTTTTACCGCCGGTGCTCGGGATATTCAAGGTGCTGCGCGTTTTGCGCTGCAAAGTGAGTTTACCCGGCGCGCTGCCGTGTTCACGGTTCAGGTGCGCCAGTAATGTTTCTTTTTCTTGCTGGGTAACAGAGTCCGACTCGGACTTGTTGATCCCTGCATCAGCAAACTGCTGTACCAGGCGATCAACCGGAGTCTGAATCTCTGCTGCCAGCGATTTTACGGTTACATCTGTCGTCATGCTGTTCCTTCCTGCTACAGTTATTACGCGTTGTCGCCAAACCAACAGATATTGCGTGCAGCCATGATCAGCTCGCCGGCTTGCTCATCGCTAAGCCCTTCAATATCAGCCAGATCGTCAACACCCTGCTCGGCAAGATCTTCCAGCGTACAAACCCCACGCGCGGCCAGTTTAAAGGCCATGCTGCGCTCAAGACCCGGCAGGTTGAGCAAATCGTCGGCCGGTTTGTTGTCGCCCAGGCTTTCTTCTTGTGCCAGGGCCAGCGTGGTCAATGCAGCTTTGGCGCGTTCGCGCAATGCTTCAACCGTATCTTCATCCAGACCGTCGATTTCCAACAGCTCTTTGATCGGCACGTAGGCCAGCTCTTCCAGCGTGGAGAAGCCTTCTTCAACCAGTACGGTGGCGAAATCTTCGTCGATATCAAGATACTTGGTGAAGGTATCAATAGCGGCATGAGCCTCGGCCTGGTGCTTGGCCTGCAGGTCGTCCGCCGTCATCACGTTCAGTTCCCAACGATCGTCGCCGCGGTGTTGTTTCAGCAGCTGGGAAGCCAAACGCACGTTTTGGCCGTTACGGCCGATCGCCTGCGCCAGGTTGCTGGCTTCAACGGCGATATCCATGGTGCAGTTATCTTCGTCTACCACGATCGACGCGACGTCGGCCGGCGCCATGGCATTGATGACGAATTGCGCAGGGTTATCATCCCACAGGATGATATCGATGCGTTCGCCGCCGAGCTCGCTCGACACGGCCTGAACGCGCGCACCGCGCATACCTACGCAGGCGCCGACCGGATCGATGCGCTTGTCGTTGGTTTTCACTGCAATTTTCGCACGGGAGCCTGGATCGCGGGCTGCCGCTTTAATCTCGATCACTTCTTCGCCGATTTCCGGCACTTCGATGCGGAACAGCTCTTTCAGCATTTCCGGGCTGGAACGGCTGACGAACAGCTGCGCGCCGCGAGCTTCGGGACGTACGGCATACAATACGCCGCGAATGCGGTCGCCCGGACGGAAGTTTTCGCGCGGCAGCATGTCTTCACGGCCAATGACCGCTTCGGCGTTGTTGCCCAGATCCAGCGCGATGCTGTCACGGTTCACTTTCTTCACCACGCCGGTGACGATCTCACCTTCGTGTTCACGGAAAGCGTCGACCACCATCGCGCGCTCGGCCTCGCGCACTTTCTGCACGATAACCTGCTTGGCGGTTTGGGTGGTGATGCGGTCGAAGGTCACGGATTCGATCTGATCTTCGACGTATCCGCCGAGCTCGATGCTCGGATCTTCAAACTGAGCGGCTTCCAGCGTGATTTCACGCGTCGGCTGAGTCACTTCGTCTACGGCGACCCAACGGCGGAAGGTATCGAAATCGCCGGTTCTGCGGTCAATGCTGACGCGCACGTCGATTTCCTGCTCGTATTTTTTCTTGGTTGCGGTGGCTAATGCAGTTTCCAGCGCTTCGAAAATCTTCTCGCGCGGAAGGGATTTTTCATTGGAAACTGCTTCAACAACAGCCAGAATCTCTTTGTTCATCCTAGTTGCCTCTTCCAAACTTTAAAAGTGGGGTACCAGGTTCGCTTTCTGGATGTTGCTCAGCGCGAACACTTCATCTTTCCCTTCCACAGTAACCGTGATCATCTCGCCTTCGACAGACTTGATAATACCCTGCCACTTGCGACGGTTCTGTACCGCCATGCGCAGGACCAGGCTGACTTCTTCACCGAGGTAACGCGTATAGTGTTCTGCGGTGAACATCGGGCGATCAAGGCCAGGAGAGGAGACTTCCAAGTTGTAAGCGACCGTGATTGGATCTTCGACGTCCAATACAGCGCTGACCTGGTGGCTGACATCAGCGCAATCATCAACATTGATGCCGTTATCACTATCAATATAGATGCGGAGCGTCGATTGGCGCGCACGAATGAATTCGATGCCTACAAGCTCAAAGCCCAACGCTTCTACCGGTGCCGAAAGCATCTCTGTTAACTTTTGCTCTAATGTGGACAAGCCCACCCCCAAGACATAAAAAAAGGGCTAAATAGCCCAGTGATTCTGTTGCCAAATAACAAAAAACCCCGAAAAATCGGGGCTTTATGCAACTGGACCCTGTTTGCCGCTAGGCGGCCTCGGTACAACTTTCGAGCAAGTGTCATTTTCAAATGTTGATCGAGAAAAGCGGGTTTCAATCGAAAAGTGTATTTGAAAATAAACACTTAAAGGAAAGTGGTTGCGGGGGCCGGATTTGAACCGACGACCTTCGGGTTATGAGCCCGACGAGCTACCAGGCTGCTCCACCCCGCGTCCGAAAACGTGGCAAATACTACGCCGATAATCGCAAAATTGCAAGTTATCTCTGGGATTTGGTACCGAGGATGGGACTCGAACCCACAAGCCCGTTAGGGCACTACCACCTCAAGGTAGCGTGTCTACCAATTCCACCACCTCGGTACTGATTCTTACTGCTAACGGCCGTTGTTCTTTCGAGTTCACAACCACCGTTTTCAAACTTTTTTGCGGCTTACTGCGGGATATCGCTGCTCGGCTTGGCTGGTGCCGCCGGCGCGGTCGTCTGCTCAGTTTTCACTGGCTGACCCAGGTTTTCCCACTCGCTGCCTTTCTTGCTCTGGTTGCTGCTGAGGTTGCCCAGAATCAGGCTGATGACGAAGAACAGCGTCGCCAGCACAGCAGTCATGCGGGTCATAAAGTTACCGGAACCACTCGAACCGAACAATGTGCCTGATGCACCTGCTCCGAAAGAGGCTCCCATATCAGCGCCTTTACCTTGCTGCAACATAATCAGAGCAACCAGCCCGATTGAGATCAGCAGGAAAATTACCAGAAGAGCTTCGTACATAGTAGTACCCGTATCCTTGCGGCCTTACCGCATGCCAAATGCTTCACACTCATCAAGCAGGCGTTTTTTATAAACTGCCTACTGAAGCGGGTGTGAATACTAACCAAAGCCGCCAACCCGCGCAAGGGCAATTTGCAGCCGCTGGCGCGTTTGCGGAAAAAAACGCCAACAATCGCCTGTTCGGGCTCAGCGATGCCAAGCCCGGCGGCTAACTGTCTGTTTTAACCTGCGGATTTCACCGCGTCGGCGATGCGATGCGCCAGCGCGGTCACCTGCTGCTCGTCTTCGCCTTCCACCATCACGCGGATCAGCGGCTCGGTGCCCGATTTGCGCAGCAGCACCCGGCCGCGGCCGGCCAGCTCGGCCTCCACCTGCTCGGTGACTTTGCGCACTGCATCAGACTCCAGCGGATTGTGCTCGCCGGCGAAGCGCACGTTGACCAGGATCTGCGGCAGCAGCTTCATGCCGCTGCACAGGTCATGCAGGCTCATGTGGTTGCGCACCATGGCGGTCAGCACCTGCAGCCCGGCCACGATGCCGTCGCCGGTGGTGGTTTTGTCCAGCAGGATCACATGGCCGGAGTTTTCCGCGCCGATGCGCCAGCCCAACTCCTGCAGCTTCTCCAGCACGTAGCGGTCGCCCACTTTGGCGCGAGCGAACGGAATGCCCAGCTGTTTCAGCGCCAGCTCCAGCCCCATATTGCTCATCAGGGTGCCGACCGCGCCGCCGCGCAGCTGGCCCTGACGCAGGCCTTCACGGGCGATGATGTACAGGATCTGGTCGCCGTCCACCTTGTTGCCCAGGTGATCCACCATCATCACGCGGTCACCGTCGCCGTCGAACGCCAGGCCGACGTGCGCTTTTTCCTGCAACACGCGCTCCTGCAGCTGACGCACATCGGTAGCGCCGCATTTTTCGTTGATGTTCATCCCGTCCGGCTCAACGCCGATGGCTATCACCGTGGCGCCCAGCTCGCGCAGCACGCTCGGCGCGATGTGGTAAGTCGCGCCGTTGGCGCAGTCAACCACGATTTTCAGCCCCTTCAGGCTCAGCTCGCTCGGGAAGGTGCCTTTGCAGAATTCGATATAGCGGCCGGCGGCGTCGATGATACGGCTGGCTTTACCCAGCTCGGCGGACTCCACGCAGGTCAGCGGTTTTTCCATCTCGGCTTCGATCGCCTCTTCGACGTTGTCCGGCAATTTGGCGCCGTCGATCGAGAAGAACTTGATGCCGTTGTCATAGAACGGGTTGTGCGAAGCGGAGATGACAATGCCCGCTTCCGCGCGGAAGGTGCGCGTCAGGTAGGCCACCGCCGGCGTGGGCATCGGCCCGGTGAAGGAGGCGGACAATCCGGCGGCCGCCAGGCCGGCTTCCAGAGCTGACTCCAGCATATATCCGGAGATGCGCGTATCCTTACCGATAATGATCTTGCGGGAACCGTGACGCGCCAGCACTTTACCGGCCGCCCAGCCCAGCTTCAGCACGAAGTCCGGCGTGATGGGGCTGTCCCCGACCTTGCCTCGGATGCCGTCGGTGCCAAAATATTTGCGCTCGCTCATGTCTCTACTGTCCTTTAGCTGAAAGTGTTGCCTCGACGACACGCATCGCCTCGACGGTTTCTTTAACGTCATGCACTCTGACAATCTGCGCCCCCTGCATCGCCGCGATCACCGCGCAGGCCACGCTGCCGATAACCCGTTGATCCGGCGGCACGTTCAGCAGTTGTCCAATCATCGATTTGCGCGACATGCCGACCAACAGCGGCAAACCGAAACGATGAAATTCCGACAACCGGGCCAGAAGCTGATAGTTGTGCACCAAATTTTTACCGAAACCGAAGCCTGGGTCGAGCAGCAATTTCTGATTTGTTATCCCCGCCTCGTTACAGCGCCGGATATGGTGCTCGAAAAACGTCTGAACGTCGGCGATCAGATCGTCGTAGTGGGGCGCCTGCTGCATGGTGCGCGGCTGCCCCTGCATGTGCATCAGGCAGACCGGCAAACCGCTTTCCGCCGCCGCCGCCAGGGCGCCCGGCTCCTGCAGCGAACGGATGTCGTTGATCAAATGTGCGCCGGCGTGCGCCGATTCGCGGATCACACCCGCTTTCGAGGTATCGACCGAGATAAAGACTTCAAAACGCTGCGCCAGCGCTTCCACCACCGGCACGACCCGCTCAAGCTCCTCCTCTTCGCTCACTTCCGCCGCCCCCGGTCTTGTCGATTCGCCGCCGATATCAATCATCGTGGCGCCGGCCGAAATCAGCGCATGCGCATGTACCAGCGCCTGGTTCAGGGTGTTGTGGCGGCCGCCGTCAGAAAACGAATCCGGCGTCACGTTGAGGATGCCCATCACCTGCGGATGGGAAAGATTGAGCGTCATGTCGCGCACGGTTAACTGCATGGTTGGTCCACCTTACTGTTGCCTGGTTCACTGCCCGCCGGGCAAAAAAAACCCCGGCATGCCGGGGTTTGATGTTATTACACAGCCGCTGTTACTTGTCGAGCTGTTCGGACATGGTGTTGCCCGGCGTTGGGGTGCGCGGCTCATCTACCGGCGTCGGGGCTTTCGGGGTGCCACCGTTGTCGGAGCTGTTGCCTTTGTTCGCATCGTCCCAGCCCGCCGGCGGACGCACGTCTTTGCGGTTCATCAGATCGTCGATCTGCGGCGCATCGATGGTTTCATACTTCATCAACGCATCCTTCATCGAGTGCAGGATGTCCATGTTTTCCATCAGCAGCGAGCGAGCACGCGTGTAGTTACGTTCGATCAGCGACTTCACTTCCTGGTCGATGATACGCGCGGTTTCATCCGACATGTGCTTCGCCTTGGCCACGGAACGGCCCAGGAACACTTCGCCCTCTTCTTCCGCATACAGCAGCGGCCCCAGCTTCTCGGAGAAGCCCCATTGGGTCACCATGTTGCGGGCGATGGAGGTCGCCACTTTGATGTCGTTCGACGCACCGGTAGAGACTTTTTCCGGCCCGTAGATGATCTCTTCCGCCAGACGACCGCCGTACAGGGTGGAGATTTGGCTCTCCAGCTTCTGACGGCTGGCGCTGATCGCATCCCCTTCCGGCAGGAAGAAGGTCACGCCGAGCGCCCGACCACGAGGAATGATGGTGACCTTGTGCACCGGATCGTGTTCAGGAACCAGGCGGCCAATGATGGCGTGGCCCGCTTCGTGATACGCGGTCGACTCTTTCTGCGCTTCAGTCATCACCATGGAGCGACGTTCCGCACCCATCATGATCTTGTCTTTGGCTTTCTCGAACTCCACCATCGACACCACGCGCTTGTTGCCGCGGGCTGCGAACAGCGCCGCTTCGTTGACCAGGTTGGCCAGATCGGCACCGGAGAAGCCCGGCGTGCCGCGCGCAATGACGGAGGCGTCGATGTCGGCCGCCAACGGCACGCGGCGCATGTGCACCTTCAGGATCTGCTCACGGCCACGCACATCCGGCAGCCCGACCACGACCTGACGGTCGAAACGGCCCGGGCGCAGCAGCGCGGGATCAAGCACGTCCGGACGGTTGGTCGCCGCGATGACGATGATGCCCTCGTTGCCTTCGAAACCGTCCATCTCAACCAGCATCTGGTTCAGGGTCTGCTCGCGCTCATCGTGACCGCCACCCAGGCCGGCGCCACGCTGGCGACCGACGGCGTCGATTTCATCGATGAAGATGATGCACGGCGCGGCTTTCTTCGCTTGTTCGAACATGTCGCGCACGCGGGATGCACCCACGCCGACGAACATTTCGACGAAGTCGGAACCGGAAATGGTGAAGAACGGTACCTTCGCTTCGCCGGCGATCGCTTTCGCCAACAGCGTTTTACCGGTCCCCGGCGGGCCAACCATCAGCACGCCTTTCGGGATCTTGCCGCCCAGCTTCTGGAAACGGCTCGGTTCGCGCAGGTATTCCACCAGTTCGCTCACCTCTTCTTTCGCTTCGTCACACCCGGCGACATCGGCGAAAGTGGTCTTGATCTGGTCTTCCGTCAGCATGCGGGCCTTGCTCTTGCCGAAGGACATCGCGCCCTTGCCGCCGCCGCCCTGCATTTGCCGCATAAAGAAGATCCAGACCCCGATCAGCAACAGCATCGGGAACCAAGAGATAAAGATAGAAGCCAGCAGGCTCGGCTCTTCAGGCGGCTCGCCGACAACTTTCACATTCTTCGTTAACAACGTATCCAGCAACTTAGGATCGTTGACAGGGATGTAGGTCGTGTATTTGTTACTGTCTTTCTTGGTAACGTTAATTTCACGTCCGTTGATTCGCGCTTCGCGAACCTGGTCCTGGGTCAGTTCGGACATGAAGGTAGAGTAATCCACCCTACGGCCATTCGACTCGCTGGGCCCAAAGCTCTGGAATACAGACATCAACACTACCGCGATGACTAACCAGAGAATTAGGTTTTTCGCCATGTCACTCAAGGGATTAACCTCATCTTACAACTGTGTTAACAAACAGCGTTAGGGTACTACAGTTTGCGCCCTGTCGCTACAATGTACACTTCGCGCGAACGGGCGCGGGAAGCGTCTGGCTTACGAATCTTAACCTTCGTAAACAGGGAGCGAATTTCCCGTAGGTACTCGTCAAAGCCATCTCCCTGGAACACCTTCACCAGGAAACTTCCGCCTGGTGCGAGGACATCACGACACATATCCAGCGCCAACTCCACCAGATACATCGACCTTGGAATATCGACCGCCGGGGTGCCACTCATATTCGGGGCCATATCGGACATGACCACCTGAACCTTACTCTCGCCTACTCGTTCCAACAGTGCCTTCAGCACCAGTTCATCACGAAAATCGCCCTGAAGGAAATCGACGCCAACGATAGGATCCATTGGCAAAATATCACAGGCGATGATGCGCCCGGTACCGCCGATTTGGGTGACCACATACTGCGACCAGCCGCCCGGTGCGGCGCCCAGATCAACCACGGTCATGCCCGGTTTGAACAGTTTGTCGCTCTGCTGTATTTCATCAAGTTTAAACCAGGCACGGGAACGCAGTCCCTTTTTCTGCGCCTGCTGTACATATTTATCGCTAAAGTGTTCTTGTAACCAGCGACTGGAGCTAGCCGAACGCTTTTTATTAGCCATCTCGTTTTCCAACTATCATAAAAAGAGTCTTATGTCAGGGTCGCTGCTCACGTAGACTCACACCGGTGAAGACCGATTTGGTGATATACATGAGATGGCGGTAGAATGTACCGTTTTCAATCCCAACTTAAGCAAAAAAGACAATGAATCTGAATAATAAACAAAAACAGCACCTGAAAGGCCTGGCGCATCCGTTAAAACCGGTGGTGATGCTGGGCAATAACGGTCTTACCGAAGGGGTGCTGGCTGAAATTGAACAGGCTCTGGAGCATCATGAGCTGATCAAGGTAAAAATCGCCGCTGAAGATCGCGAAACCAAGACCCTGATCGCCGACGCTATCGTGCGTGAAACGGGCGCCTGCAATGTGCAAGTTATCGGCAGTACGCTTATTCTTTACCGCCCGTCGAAAGAGCGCAAGATCAGTCTACCGCGTTAATAACCATCAGGTTAACGAAAAGGTGCCATGCGCCTGACCAAGATAAAAGGCCGCTTGCGGCCTTTTTCCTATCTTTACAAAACGTTGGCGCATTAATGACCAACGGTCCCGATCAGAGATACTCGACCTTCAGGATCTCGTATTCCACGTCGCCGCCTGGGGTTTTGATCACCACCACATCGTCTTGCTCTTTGCCGATCAGGCCGCGCGCCATCGGCGAGTTTACCGAAATCAGATTTTTCTTGAAATCGGCCTCATCGTCGCCAACGATGCGGTAAGTCACTTCTTCTTCGCTGTCCAGATTCATCACCGATACGGTGGCGCCGAAGATCACCCGACCGGTGTTCGGCATCTTGGTGATGTCGATCACCTGAGCATTGGACAGCTTGGCTTCGATTTCCTGAATGCGGCCTTCACAGAAACCCTGCTGTTCGCGGGCGGCATGGTACTCGGCATTTTCTTTCAGGTCGCCGTGTTCACGCGCTTCAGCGATATCCGCAATGATTTTCGGGCGGCGCACGCTTTTCAGATATTCGAGCTCTTCGCGCAGTTTTTCAGCGCCAAACAAGGTCATCGGAATTTGGTTCATCGTATAAATACCTCTAAATCTTTCCTGTTCAAATAACCGTCATCCTGACGTATTCGTATGAAAACACGGTTGGCATACCGCCCCCCGCCTCCAGGCGACAAACAAAAGAAACCTGACTCGGAACGGAGCCCAAGCCAAGATCGGTTTTGCATTTTGATACGCATTTTAGCCTAGAGTTCCTTGAGGGTCATCGTTTACTTTTTCCCTGATTGCACCGTAGTATGACGGCACGTTATCCAGCTGTTATCCCGAGATTATGCGTTTTTCACGAATTGTCAGTGCATTGGCTTGCGCATTTATTCTGAATGCGAATGCGGCCCCGGTTGAAGAGTACACACAATATCTGCCTGATGGGGCCAACCTTGCCCTGGTCGTTCAGAAGATCGGCGCCGGCTCGCCGACGATCGATTACCACTCTCAGCAAATGGCGCTGCCGGCCAGTACCCAAAAAGTGCTGACGGCGCTGGCGGCATTGCTGCAACTCGGGCCCGATTACCGTTTCACCACCACGCTGGAGAGCCAGGGCGATATCCGCGACGGCGTGCTACGCGGCAACCTGATCGCTCGCTTCAGCGGCGATCCGACCTTCAAACGCCAGAGCCTGCGCAATATGGTGGCCGTCCTGAAAAAGCAAGGCGTGCGCCAAATCAGCGGCGATGTGCTGGTCGATACCTCGGTCTTCGCCAGCCATGACAAAGCGCCCGGTTGGCCGTGGAACGATCTGACGCAGTGCTTCAGCGCGCCGCCGGCCGCCGCCATCGTCGATCGCAACTGTTTCTCGGTCTCGCTGTACAGCGCGCCGAATCCGGGCGACATGGCGTTTATCCGCGTCGCCTCCTATTATCCGGTTAATATGTTTAGCCAGGTACGCACCCTGGCGCGCGGCTCGGCAGACGCGCAGTACTGCGAGCTGGACGTGGTGCCGGGCGAGCTGAACCGCTTTACCCTGACCGGCTGCCTGACGCAGCGCAGCGAGCCGTTGCCGCTGGCCTTCGCCATCCAGGACGGCGCCAGCTATGCGGGCGCCATCTTGAAAGACGAGCTGACGCAGGCCGGCATCCAGATCGACGGGCATTTGAAACGCCAGACGCGTCCCGGCATTACCGGCACGGTGATCGCGCAAACCCAGTCGGCACCGCTGCACGATCTGTTGAAGATCATGCTGAAAAAGTCGGACAACATGATTGCCGATACCGTCTTCCGCACCATCGGCCATGAGCGCTTCGGCGTGCCGGGCACCTGGCGAGCGGGCTCCGATGCGGTGCGCCAGGTGCTGCGCCAAAAGGCCGGCATCGATCTGGGCAATACCATCATCGCCGACGGTTCCGGCCTGTCGCGCCACAACCTGCTGGCCCCGGCGACCATGATGCAGGCGCTGCAGTACATCGCGCAGCACGACAACGAGCTGAACTTTATCTCGATGCTGCCGCTGTCCGGCTATGACGGCACCCTGCGCTACCGCGGCGGCCTGCATGAAGCCGGCGTCGACGGCAAGGTGTCGGCCAAGACCGGCGCGCTGCAGGGCGTCTACAACCTGGCGGGCTTCATCACGACCGCCAGCGGCCAGCGCATGGCCTTCGTGCAGTATCTCTCCGGCTACGCCGTGCCGCCGGAAGATCAGAAACAGCGCCGCGCGCCGCTGGTGCGCTTCGAAAGCCGCCTGTATCGGGATATTTACCAAAACAACTGAGGGTCATCATGAAGCTGCTGGTCGTTGAAGATGATGAACTGCTGCAACAGGGGCTGGCGTTGGCGCTGACCGGCGAGGGTTACGTCTGCGACTGCGCCGCCACGGCGGCGGAGGCCAACAGCCTGCTCATCACCAGCCAATACAGCATGGTGATCCTGGATCTCGGCCTGCCGGACATGGACGGCGCGGCGCTGCTGCGGCAGTGGCGCCGCCAGCAGATCGATCTGCCGGTGCTGATCCTGACCGCCCGCGACGCCCTGGAAGATCGCGTCGACGGGCTGGACGCCGGCGCCGACGACTACCTGGTCAAACCCTTCGCGCTGGTTGAGCTGCAGGCGCGCGTGCGCGCCCTCCTGCGGCGCTACCAGGGCCACAGCGACAATCTGATGCAGGTGGATGACCTGCAGTTGAACCTCTCCAGCCAGCAGGTCTACCTGCAGCAACAGCCGGTGGAAGTCACGCCAAAAGAGTTCGCCATTCTGTCGCGCCTGATCATGCGTGCCGGGCAGACGGTCAACCGTGAGCTCCTGCAACAAGATCTCTACACCTGGCAAGACGACCTGGGCTCCAACACGCTGGAAGTGCACATCCACAACCTGCGCCGTAAACTGGGCAAGGATCGCATCCGCACCGTGCGCGGCATCGGCTACCGCCTGGAACCTTCCTCATGATCAGCATGCGCCGCCGCCTGCTGCTGATGTTGGCGCTGATCCTGTTGGTCACGCAGCTCATCAGCGCCTTCTGGCTGTGGCACGAAAGCCAGGAACAGATCAGCTTCCTGGTGGACGAAACCCTGTCCGCCAAAGTGCGCAGCGAGCGCGTCGATACCGAGATCGCCGAAGCCATCGCCTCGCTGTTGGCGCCTTCGCTGATCATGATGATCGTGACCCTGCTGGCGTCTTTCTGGGCCATCAGCTGGATCACCCGCCCGCTCAACCAATTGCAGCAGCGGCTGGAAAAGCGCTCTGCCGATAACCTGACGCCGCTGCCGATCACCAGCGACAGCCAGGAAATGGTGGCGGTCACCAATGCGCTCAATCAGCTGTTCTCGCGGCTGGACAACACCATTCAGCAGGAACGCCTGTTCACCGCCGACGCCGCCCACGAGCTGCGCACGCCGCTGGCCGGCATCCGTCTGCATCTGGAACTGATGGAAAAACAGGGCGTCAAGGGCAGCCAGGCGCTGATCGCCCGCATCGATCAACTGATGCACACCGTCGAGCAACTGCTGATGCTGTCGCGCGCCGGGCAAGACTTTGCCAGCGGCCATTACCAGCATTTCGATTGGGTAGCCGATGTGATCCAGCCGCTGCGTGAAGAGCTCGACGAAATGACCGCCCAACGCGGGCAAACGCTGGCCTGGCAATTGCCGGCCGCCGCCGCGGTGAACGGCGATCCGGTGCTGCTGCGGCTGCTGCTGCGCAACCTGGTCGAAAACGCCCACCGATACGGCCCGGAAGGCGGCGCGATACAGGTGCGGTTAACGCCGCAAGACCGCGGTTATCTGCTGCAGGTCATCGACGATGGCCCGGGGATCAAGGAAGAGATGGTCGGGGAGCTGACGCAGGCGTTTCGCCGCATGGATCAACGCTACGGCGGCAGCGGACTGGGCTTGAATATCGTGATCCGCATCGTGCAGCTGCACCAGGGGCGCTTGAGGCTGGAAAACCGCCGCGATGCGCGCGGCCTGAATGCCCAGTGTTGGCTGCCGGAAAAGGCGCTCAAATAATAAGGGCCCAGCGTTGCTGAGCCCTTTATCACCGAATTACTTCTGGTAAATGATTTCGACGCCTTCGTCGTCGTCTTCGTCCCAGTCGTCATCCCAGTCGTCATCCGCTTCCGATTCCATCTCCGCCAGCTGTTCGCGGTGATAGTCGTCCCACATGAATTCGACTTTTTCCGGCGCGCTTTCTTCGATCGCCATCGCTTTCGGCTGGGTATTGATGAAGTTCATCACGTCCCAGCACAGCGCGTTGACGCCTTCGCGGTTGGCGGCGGAGATCATGTAGTACTTTCCTTCCCAGCCCATGCCTTCCACAATCGCCTTGGCGCGTTCGGCAGCTTCTTCCTCACCAATCACATCAATTTTGTTGAACACCAGCCAGCGTGGCTTCTGTGCCAGATTTTCGCTGTATTGGTTCAACTCGTTGATGATGACTTTGGCGTTTTCCACCGGATCGGATTCGTCGATCGGCGCAATGTCCACCAGGTGCAACAGCACGCGGCAACGCTCCAGGTGTTTCAGGAAGCGAATGCCCAGGCCCGCGCCTTCGGAGGCGCCCTCGATCAGCCCCGGAATGTCGGCGACCACAAAGCTCTGCTCGTGGTCCATGCGCACCACGCCCAGGCTTGGCACCAGCGTGGTAAACGGATAATCGGCCACCTTCGGCTTGGCGGCGGACACCGCGCGGATGAAGGTCGATTTGCCGGCGTTCGGCAGCCCCAGCATGCCCACATCGGCCAGCAGCAACAGCTCCAGCAACAGATCGCGCGCTTCGCCGGCGGTGCCCAGCGTCTTCTGACGCGGCGCACGGTTGACCGACGATTTGAAACGGGTGTTACCCAGACCGTGCCAGCCGCCTTTGGCGACCATCAGTTTCTGCTCGTGACGGGTCATGTCGCCGAGGATCTCGCCGGTGCCCTGATCCTTCACGCGCGTGCCGACCGGCACCTTGATGATGACGTCTTTACCGCGTTTACCGGTACAGTCGCGACTCTGGCCATTCTGACCGCGCTCGGCGCGGAAAGACTTCTCAAAGCGGTAGTCGATCAGGGTATTGAGGTTCTCGTCCGCCAGCAGGTAGACGTCGCCGCCGTCGCCGCCGTCGCCGCCGTCAGGCCCACCGTTAGGGATATATTTTTCGCGGCGGAAGCTGACGCATCCGTTGCCGCCATCGCCTGCAACGACCAGAATCGCTGCTTCATCTACAAACTTCATTTACCGTCTCCGTAAATCATTCACCGGGCTGCTTCAAAGGAGCAACCTGGGGGGGTTCTGCCCGTCGCGGCCACCACCGGTGACCAATTGCGGAAAACATAGCGCCCGCCACGACCACAAACGCGCCAACATAGCCGACGAGATTTAACGTCGGCGCGGCGAACGCCTGGGGCCAGGCCAGCGCCAATAAATCAGAAAACAGCAGGGTAAACAGCGGGGTCAGCGTCACCAACGCACTCACCTGCGCCGCCTGCCAGCGCGCCATCGCTTCCGCCAGCGCGCCATAGCCGATCAACGTGTTGGCGCCGCAAAACAGCAGGCACGCCAATTGCCAGCCGCTAAGCTGGAAAATCACCTCGGGTTTGGCCAGAGGGAACAACGCCATCGCACATAAAGTGTACAACATAACCAGGATCTGCGGCGAAGCCAGCCGTCGCAGCAATACCTTCTGCGCCACGCCGTAGCTCACCCAGACCATCGCCGCACACACGCCCAGCATGACGCCCAGCGTGTAGTCCGTCAGCCGGGTAAAGATCTCTATCAGACTGACGTTGAAAAACAACATCAGTCCACAAATCAGCATCAAGGCGCCAATGACCTGGGTGATGCGCATGCGCTCTTTTAAAATCAGCACGCTGGCGAACATCATGCCCACCGGCGACAGCTGGCCAATCACCTGCGACGCCGTCGGGCTCAGGTATTGCAGCGAGGAACTGAAGAACACAAAGTTGCCCAACAGCCCCGCCGTGGCGATCGCCAACAGTAGCAGCCAACGCGGTTGACGGAACATCTTCAGCGGCGGCAGCTTGCCGCGCACCGCGAGGATCACGCCCAAACCGATGGCGGCCATGGTAAAGCGATACCAAACGATGGTAAACGGCTCCATCACCGCCAACACTTCTTTCATCGCGATCGGCAACGCGCCCCAGCAAACCGCCGTGGTTAACGCCAGGGAAATACCCACGCCGACCTGCTGCTTCGTATCCATATTACCTTCGCCAACGCTGACAGGGCTGCCCGCAGGCAACCCATAAATGTAAAAAGCCCCGCAACGAATTGCGGGGCTTACATCTATTTCGTAAGGCTCGAAAAATTATTCAGCTTCGATGCTGATGAATTTACGATTGCTCGGGCCTTTAACTTCGAATTTGACTTTACCGTCTTTCAAAGCAAACAGAGTGTGGTCTTTGCCGCAACCCACGTTGGTACCAGCGTGGAATTTGGTGCCGCGCTGACGAACGATGATGCTGCCTGCCAGTACTGCTTCGCCGCCAAAGCGTTTTACGCCCAGACGTTTAGCTTCTGAATCGCGACCGTTACGAGTCGAGCCGCCAGCCTTTTTGTGTGCCATTAATCCGCTCTCCTAACTTAAGCGCTGATGCCGGTGATTTTAACGTCAGTGAACCACTGACGGTGGCCCTGCTGCTTACGGTGGTGTTTACGACGACGAAACTTAACAATTTTAATTTTCTCGCCACGACCGTGAGCAACGACTTCAGCTTTGATCTTGCCGCCATCGACGAAAGGAACGCCGATTTTGATATCTTCGCCATTAGCGATCATCAGAATCTGGTCAAACTCAACCGCTTCACCAGTTGCGATGTCCAGCTTTTCCAAGCGAACGGTCTGACCTTCGCTTACTCGGTGTTGTTTACCACCACTTTGGAAAACCGCGTACATATAAAACTCCGCTTTCCGCGTGCCCGACTGTGTTAGTTCAGAGCGCGCTATAAATATTCACAATAGGGCGCGAATTCTACGCAAAAAAGCGGCGCATGACAAGAGCAGAATAAGACCAGATGTACAAAAAAGAAGAAAAAAAACACAGTTTCTTTCGTGGCGTTTATCTGAACCGTTTTTCAAGTACAATCATAGGGACAGTTACCGCCATGTACCGATGTGAGCAGCGATCTCAACGCGGTGAAGAGAAACACAGCTGAAAAAAACACAATGAACCTAGAGCAAATTACCGAGTTAACCGCGCAAGATATGGCGGCCGTGAACGCAACAATTCTCGAACAGCTGAATTCCGATGTCACGCTCATCAATCAGCTTGGCTATTACATTATCAGCGGTGGCGGTAAACGCATCCGGCCGATGATCGCCGTCCTGGCGGCGCGAGCGTTGGGCTATGAAGGCAACAAGCACGTCACCGTCGCCGCCCTGATCGAATTCATCCATACCGCCACGCTGCTGCATGACGACGTCGTCGACGAATCGGACATGCGCCGCGGCAAAGCCACCGCCAACGCCGCGTTCGGCAACGCCGCCAGCGTGCTGGTCGGCGACTTTATCTATACCCGCGCCTTCCAGATGATGACCAGCCTGGAATCGCTGCGCGTGCTGGCGCTGATGTCGGAGGCGGTCAACGTCATCGCCGAAGGCGAAGTGCTGCAGTTGATGAACGTGCACGATCCTGACATCAGCGAAGAAAGCTATATGCGGGTGATCTACAGCAAAACCGCCCGTCTGTTTGAGGCGGCGGCGCAATCGTCGGCGATCCTGTCCGGCGCCAACGCCGAGCAAGAGAAGGCGCTGCAAGATTATGGCCGCTACCTCGGCACCGCTTTCCAGCTGATCGACGATCTGCTCGACTACAGCGCCGACGGCAGCACCCTGGGCAAAAACACCGGTGACGATCTGAATGAAGGGAAACCGACCCTGCCGCTGCTGCACGCGATGCACAACGGCGACGACGCACAGCGTGAGATGATCCGCGGCGCGATTGAGCAAGGCAACGGTCGTCATCTGCTGGAGCCGGTATTGCAGGCGATGCAACAATGCGGTTCGCTGGAATACACTCGCCAACGCGCCGAGGAAGAAGCCGACAAGGCGATCGCCGCGCTGCAGGTCTTGCCGGCCTCGGAGCACCGCACGGCGCTGGAAGGCCTGGCGCATCTGGCAGTGCAACGCGACTTTTAAGAAACAAAAGTTTCTTAACGTTCTTATCAGGCCCGCTGAGGCGGGCCTGTCTAGGTATTATTCTCTTCGTCAATGCGCGCCAGCAGGCCGCCTATCCCTTCCCGCATCAGGAAAGCCACCATTTTCTCGCGCTCGCTCTCCGTCAAATGGTAGTAATACTCGATCCATACCGCTAACGGATCCTGGCGTTCTACGTCATACGCCGCCCCATCTTCTTTCAGCATCAGCAGGTTGCGCGCGCCAGGCGGCAGGCTGTCGATATGATACTCCAACGCTTTTCCCTGCACGCCTTTACGCCTGCGGCTTATCCAGCCTTCGCGCCGGGCCATCAGATTGATTCCCTGTGGTGAGGAAGGTAATCCTGCGATGCCTGTCAGTTCCTTGGCGGCAAACCACTCGTTTTTCATAGCCATCATCTCTGGGCAATAGTGGGCAAAGTCATTTTTGGAAATTACTTGGGTATTTTTTAGGAAATTTAATGGTATTCTTGTTTCCGAATAAGCGTTTCACGTTGTTCAAACGCCTAACCCTGATCCGTTAGTTATACCACTAACGCAACTTTGGCTAATCAGAAAAGGAATGTAAACATGAATTCAAGGAACCCAGATTGGCATCCGGCAGATATCATCGCGGCGTTACGCAAACAGGGCACCACGCTGGCGGCGGTGTCGCGCAAGGCCGGATTAAGCTCATCAACGCTGGCCAACGCGCTATCGCGTCCCTGGCCGAAGGGGGAATGGCTGATCGCCGAAGCAATCGGCATCCACCCATCGGAGATCTGGCCAAGCCGCTATTATGATCCGCACAGCGATTGCCTGCTGGATCGAAAAGCCCGCATCAAATCGTGAACGCGGGGCAAAAAAAAACCGCCGGAACAGCGTCCGGCGGCGTTTATCGGCTGACTATCGGCGACGATCAGTTATTGATGAACTTCTCGCCCAGTTCGATATCTTTGTGCAGCACGTCCAGCATCTCATTCAGCGCTTTCTGTTCGAAGGCGCTTAGCGTGCCGATATCCTTGCGTTCTTCAACGCCGTTTTTACCCAGCACCAGCGGCTGTGCGAAGAAGCGAGCGTATTTGCCGTCGCCTTCAACGTAAGCGCATTCCACAACGCCTTTCTCGCCCTGCAGTGCGCGCACCAGAGACAGACCGAAACGCGCGGCCGCCTGGCCCATGGACAGCGTAGCAGACCCGCCACCGGCTTTGGCTTCCACCACTTC
The DNA here is from genome assembly GCF_052167655.1 of Serratia sp. CY55921. Lineage (NCBI taxonomy): Bacteria > Pseudomonadati > Pseudomonadota > Gammaproteobacteria > Enterobacterales > Yersiniaceae > Serratia > Serratia sp. CY55921. The sequence goes on from NZ_JBJNMU010000002.1 coordinate 456,771, forward strand.
GGTGCCGGCGTTCTGAATGCGTTTGGTCAGATCCGCCACTTCCTGATCGGTGAAGCTCACGCCAGGGATCTGCGACAGCAGAGGCAGGATAGTCACGCCAGAGTGGCCGCCGATGACCGGCACGTTCAACTCTTCCGGCTGCTTGCCTTTCAGCTCGGCCACGAAGGTGTTGGAACGGATGATATCCAGCGAAGTCACGCCGAACAGTTTGTTCTTGTCGTAAACGCCGGCTTTTTTCAACACTTCCGCCGCGATGGCGACCGTGGTGTTAACCGGGTTGGTGATGATGCCGATGCAGGCTTTCGGGCAGGTTTTCGCCACTTGCTCAATCAGGTTACGCACGATGCCGGCGTTAACGTTGAACAGGTCAGAGCGATCCATGCCTGGCTTACGGGCCACGCCGGCGGAAATCAGCACCACGTCCGCACCCTGCAGAGCCGGGGTCGCGTCTTCGCCGCTGAAGCCTTTGATTTTAACTGCGGTTGGGATGTGGCTTAAGTCGACGGCAACGCCTGGGGTAACGGGGGCAATGTCGTAGAGAGAGAGTTCAGAACCTGAAGGAAGCTGGGTTTTGAGTAGAAGGGCGAGGGCCTGGCCGATACCGCCAGCAGCACCGAGAACTGCAACTTTCATCCTATACTCCTTTATTGTCTTAAATATATAAAGCGCCGTGAATGTGTTGGTGACGGACCTTAAATTATTACACCTTTAAAAACAATAAATTAGCTAATTGTTGCCTGCAGGTGCAATAAAATGACCGCTGTCGCGCCCATTTTAGATTAAATCGCTTACGCATGAAGGGCATAGCGCACACTAATCAAAAATAGTGCGAGGTTATTCACGAGCAAGTTAACCGGCCGTTACATTACACCCTTACGCAACATCAGAACAACATCATTTTAATAACATTTTATTTACCAGCGCAGGCCGATTTTCCGACGTCAAAAGGGCATATTCATCACGGCCGGATTTTGTTAAAATGCCGCCCTTTCCTCGCCGCCCGGTCATGTTTATTTTCTTTGGGTCGGCCTTTGTTGCATAAAAATTCATCTATATGCATAATCATGACTTCCATTATCAACATTCCACGGTGCAAAATGCGTAATCCCGCAAAACAGGAAGATCTGATCAAGACGTTCAAAGCGTTATTGAAAGAAGAAAAATTCAGTTCTCAAGGCGAGATCGTTTTGGCGCTGCAAGAAGAAGGCTTCGAAAACATTAACCAATCCAAAGTATCGCGCATGCTGACCAAGTTCGGTGCGGTACGTACGCGCAATGCCAAAATGGAAATGGTGTATTGCCTTCCTGCCGAACTCGGCGTGCCGACCACCACCAGCCCGCTGAAGAACCTGGTGCTGGACGTCGACCATAACGACGCCGTCGTGGTGATCCACACCAGTCCGGGCGCCGCACAGCTGATCGCCCGCCTGCTTGACTCCTTGGGCAAATCCCAGGGCATCCTCGGCACTATCGCCGGCGACGACACGATTTTCGTCACGCCGTCCAGCGGCTTTACCGCTCAGAAGCTGCATGAAGCGATCCTGGGCGTGTTCGAGCAAGAGCTGTGAAACCTGGCGCTAACAAAGTGCGGCTACCGCCCGCATTTTGTTAGCGCTTCTTTAACCCTCGCGTTACCTTTTCAGCCTTCAACCGCGTTTAACACTGCTTTTTTATCCCGCAACAACACATTTCCATGACATATCCATGTAACCAGCAGTACCCACTGTGATCTTCCGCACTTTTGGTCAAAAGCACTTACCTTATTGAAATTACATAAATTTAACATCGAAAGATCGTTTTATGAGCGTTTTTTATTCCTTGTAGTTATAAAAAATAAGGTTCATCGGTTTAAAGTTTCACTAGCAACTGTTAGCGAACTATTAATTTTTCACGTTACTAGCTGTATACTCATTTCCGTGAACTGAATCACAGTTCGTTGGAACTGATAAAAGAATACGATGAGGTGAGATGATGAAAATTAAAGCTACCGTTGCAACCCTGAGCGTTCTGTCCATGCTTTCCTTTGGCGCATTCGCAGCACAATCTGTTGACGCAACCCAGGCCGCAAAACTGCAGCCCGCCGGTGTGATCACCGTGAGCGGCGTCGCCGCTGCGCCTTCCGACATTCGTCAGGCGCTGTCCGATAAAGCCGACGCCAAAGGGGCAACCGCTTACCGCGTGATCGAAGCGCGCAACGACGGCAACTTCCACGCGACCGCTGAAATCTACAAATAAGTACCGGCATTACCCGGCAACGGGCAATACATCTCTGGAATCAAACGCTGTCATAACGGCCTTCAAGAATAAAAATCGCTGCCAAGCCCTTCCAGGCTGTTATGACCAAGGATCGCTATCATGAACATGAAAACTACTCTCGCTGCACTCGGTTTGCTGTCTGTCATCTCCTTTGGCGCGTCTGCCGCCCAGTTGGTGACTAACGATCAGACCGCCAATCTGCAATCTATCGGCACCATTACCGTCAGCGGTATCGACGGCGCACCGACCGACATTCGCCAGGCGCTGTCGGAGAAAGCCGATGCTAAAGGCGCGACCGCCTACCGCGTGATCGAAGCGCGTAACGAAGGCAACTACCACGCCACCGCCGAGATTTACAAATAACAACTCTGGGAACGGCTTTGCAGAGCTGATTACCCTCGTCACTGCCACTGCCGAGTTCTGACGCAAACGCCGATTTCCCAGAGACCCTCTCGTCGTCCTATCCGACGAACCCCGTTGCCCTCGCTCGCGAGGGCTTTTTTATGGGCGTAAAAAAGGCCGCGAATGCGGCCCTTAGGTTGGCTTATGCGGCTGAACAATCAGTAGGTCACCTTCGGTTCCTGCTTTTTCGCCAACGCGTCCAACAGGCGATCGTGAATGCCGCCGAAACCGCCGTTGCTCATCACCAGAATGTGGTCGCCCGGCTGTGCGGTTTTCACCACCATCTCCACCAGCGTGTCGAGATCCGCGCTCCAGTGCGCTGGCTGCACGCAGGCATCCGCCACTTCCGCAACCTGCCACGGGATGTGATGCGGCTGGAACAGGAACACTTCATCGGCACGGCCGAGCGAAGGCGCCAGATCGTTTTTGCTGATGCCCATTTTCATGGTGTTGGATCGCGGCTCCAGCACCGCCAGAATGCGCGCCGTGCCGCCTACCTTGCCGCGCAGCGCGGCCAGAGTGGCCAGGATCGCCGTCGGGTGGTGCGCGAAATCGTCGTAGACCGTGACGCCGTTGGCTTCGCCACGCAGCTCCAGGCGGCGACGGGCGTTGATGAAGTCGCCCAAGGCGCGGCAGGCGTCCGCCGGCTGCACGCCAACGTGACGGGTCGCCGCGATGGCCATCAGGCCGTTATGCATGTTGTGCTCGCCCACCAGCGCCCAGTTCACTTCGCCAACCTGCTCGCCGTCGAGGAACACCGCGTAATGACTGGCGTCCGGCGTCAGCTTCTGCGCGCGCCAGGTGCCCTCTTCGCCCACCAGCTCCTGTTCGCTCCAGCAGCCCATCGCCATCACCTGCTTCAGGTGGCTGTCGTTGTCCGGCAGGATGATCTTGCCTTTGCCCGGCACCAGGCGCACCAGGTGGTGGAATTGTTTCTGAATGGCTTTCAGATCGTCGAAAATATCGGCGTGGTCGAACTCCAGGTTGTTCATGATCAGCGTGCGCGGGCTGTAGTGCACGAACTTGGAGCGCTTGTCGAAGAACGCGCAGTCATACTCGTCGGCCTCGATCACGAAGAACGGGCTGCCGCCGAGGCGAGCCGAGACGTCGAAGTTGCCCGGCACGCCGCCGATGACGAAGCCCGGCTGGTAGCCGCAGGCTTCGAGGATCCAGGTCGCCATGCCGGCGGTGGTGGTTTTGCCGTGGGTGCCGGCGACCGCCAGTACCCAGCGATCGCGCAACACGGCGTCGTGCAGCCACTGCGGGCCGGAAACGTAAGGGATACCACGCTCCAGCACCACCTCCACGCACGGGTTGCCGCGCGTCATGGCGTTGCCGATGATCACCAGATCCGGCGCCGGATCCAGCTGGGCCGGATCATAACCCTGAATAAGATCGATCCCCTGGTTCTCCAGCAGCGTGCTCATCGGCGGATAGACGTTGGCGTCCGAACCGGTGACGTCATGCCCCAGTGAGCGCGCCAGCATCGCCAGCCCGCCCATAAAGGTGCCACAGATCCCAAGAATGTGAATGCGCATAGGTTTCTCATGTGAGTGCATCGAATGTCGGCATATTCTAACGCTCAGAATCGTCCAGAAGAAATGGATTTGCCTATGAATGGCGCGCATCTTTGGGCTACACTGCTCGCGAAAACGTTGGCGGTTTGTTAACAGGCCGCTATCCATCCGTAGATTCAGGGATTGTGTCATGAAAACGTTAGGCGAATTTATCGTCGAGAAACAGCACGACTTCTCGCACGCCACCGGCGAGCTGACCGCGTTACTTTCTGCCATTAAACTGGGCGCCAAAATCATTCACCGCGACATCAACAAGGCCGGCCTGGTTGATATTCTGGGGACCAGCGGGGTGTCCAACGTACAGGGCGAAGTTCAGATGAAACTGGACCTGTACGCGAACGAAAAACTGAAAGCGGCGTTGAAAGCGCGTGGTGAAGTTGCGGGTATCGCTTCCGAAGAAGAAGATGAAATCGTGATATTCGACGGCGAGCGAGCTGAAAATGCCAAGTATGTCGTATTGATGGATCCGTTGGACGGTTCGTCCAACATCGATGTCAACGTCTCGGTCGGTACGATTTTCTCTATCTATCGTCGCATCACGCCGGTCGGCACGCCGGTGACCGAAGAAGACTTCCTGCAGCCGGGCAGCGCCCAGGTCGCAGCGGGTTACGTGGTTTACGGTTCGTCCACCATGCTGGTGTACACCACCGGTTACGGCGTCCACGCCTTCACGTACGATCCGTCTCTGGGCGTGTTCTGTCTCTCTCACGAGAAAGTGCGTTTCCCGGCGAGCGGCAACATGTATTCCATCAACGAAGGCAACTACATCAAGTTCCCTCTCGGCGTGAAGAAATACATCAAGTACTGCCAGGAGCAGGATGAAGCGACACAGCGCCCTTACACCTCGCGCTACATCGGTTCTCTGGTGGCGGACTTCCACCGCAACCTGCTGAAAGGCGGCATCTACATCTACCCAAGCACCGCCAGCCACCCGCAAGGCAAGCTGCGCCTGCTGTACGAATGCAACCCGATGGCGTTCCTGGCCGAACAGGCCGGCGGCAAGGCCAGCGACGGCAAAAACCGCATTCTGGACATCACGCCGGTGAAACTGCACCAGCGCGCGCCATTCTTCGTCGGCACCAAGTCGATGGTGGAAGACGCAGAACGCTTCATCGCCGAAAACCCGGACGAGTAACGCGTTCTTTGCCAGGGTTCGGCGCCTTGCCGAACCCTTATTGCCTTACAGCTTGAACGCCGCCATGCTCTGCGCCAGCAGCTGAGCCTGATCTTCCAGCGAGCGCGTCGCCGCCGCAGACTCCTCCACCAGCGCCGCATTCTGTTGCGCCACCTGATCCATCTGCGCCACCGCCAGGTTCACCTGTTCGATACCGCTGCTTTGTTCGCGCGTCGCCGCCGAGATCTCACGCATCAACGCCGTCACCCGGCCCACTTCACCGGTGATGCCGCTCATGGTCTGCGCCGCCGACTCCACCATCTGTTCGCCTTCCTGCACCCGGTTTTGCGACGCTTCGATCAGCCCTTTGATCTCTTTCGCCGACTGGGCGCTGCGCTGCGCCAGGTTGCGCACTTCACCGGCCACCACCGCGAAACCGCGGCCCTGTTCGCCGGCGCGCGCGGCTTCCACCGCCGCGTTCAGCGCCAGGATGTTGGTCTGGAAGGCGATGCCGTCCATCACGCTGATGATATCGGCGATGCGGCGCGAGCTGTCGGTGATCGCCTGCATCTTGCTCATCACCTGGCTGACCACCTCACTGCCCTGGTTGGCGATATCGGACACGCTCAGCGCCAGCTGGTTGGCCTGTTCACAGTTCTCGGCGTTCATTTTCACCGTCGAGGTCAGCTGTTCCATGCTGGCGGCGGTCTCTTCCAGCGACGCGGCCGATTCTTCGGTGCGCTGCGCCAGATGCAGGTTGCCGGCCGCCAGTTCGCGCGAACCGGTGTCGATCTGGCTGCTGGCGTCGCGCACTTTGCTGACCGAACTGGCCAGCGCCTGCTGCATGCGCTGCATCGCCCGCACCAGGCGCCCCATCTCGGTATCGCCCTCGCCGCGGATCTCGTGGGTCAGATCGCCGCCGGCGATGTGTTCCAGCTGCGCGATGGACTCATCCAGCGGACGCAAAATGATCACGCGCAGCGCGAACCAGGCCAGCAACGCCAACAGCACGCTGAGCAGGCCCGCCACCACGATCAGCGAGATCTTGGTGCTGGCGTTGCTTTCCGCCTCATACACCTGCTTCTCGCCGAGCTTCATGGCGAAGCTGCGGAAATCGGTGAGATCCTTTTCAAACGCGATGCTCAAGGCGGAAATGCGCGTCTCCTGGATATGGTAATACTCATCGATCTTGCCGGCCTTGATGGCGGCGGCCATCGGCTTCACGCCCTGCTCCAGATAGGCGCGATAGCTGTTTTGCAGGCGGCTGGAGAGTTCGCGGCCGCGCTCGGTCACGGTGCCGACGCCGACAAAGCGCGCCATTTCCTTGTTCGACTGCTCGAGGTAGCCGTAGATGCGGCCCACGGTGGCGTCAGAGACATCGATCTGACCGATCTCCCGTTGGCGCACCGCCAGCGAGGCGGCGGTTCGGGCGCGCAGCGTCAGGTTGGAACTGTTGGCCAGCGAGCCCAGCTCTTCGCCGAGGATCTGGTTCAAGGTATGGATCGAGCGCGATCCTTCGTTAATCGCGTTGACGCCAATAACGCTGACCATGATCAGCAGCATGGTCATCAGGCTCAGCAGGGCGATCAGCCCAGCCTTCACCGTAATCTTTTTTAGCATGAGTTCTTCCCGGCTTCAGAATAGTGAGATCAGACGTAGTAGGGGTGGCAAAACGCGGAGCCAGCTTTGCTGGCTCATTATTGTTTGTTGAAGTTATCGGCAGGCGGAGGCAAAACTTCATGCCGCGGCGGGATTAATCTGGAAATTATCCCTGCGTCGGCGCGCGGGGTTTTCGACGATGAAAAGGGCAGGAAATCGCAAAAGAGTCCGCTATAATAGCCGCCACTCCATTTCTGGTTTGATGATTAAAGGAAACCGACATGAGCTTGAATCTGGTCCCTGCTGGCAAAGACCTGCCGGAAGACATCTACGTAGTAATCGAAATCCCGGCCAACGCCGATCCAATCAAATACGAAATCGACAAAGAAACCGGCGCGCTGTTCGTTGACCGTTTCATGTCCACCGCGATGTTCTACCCGTGCAACTACGGCTACATCAACCACACCCTCTCTCTGGACGGTGACCCGGTTGACGTGCTGGTTCCAACCCCATACCCGCTGCAGCCGGGCTCCGTGATCCGCTGCCGTCCGGTTGGCGTGCTGAAAATGACCGACGAAGCCGGTGAAGACGCCAAGCTGGTTGCGGTGCCGCACAGCAAGCTGACCAAAGAGTACGATCACGTGAAAGACGTGAACGACCTGCCGGAACTGCTGAAAGCCCAGATCGCTCACTTCTTCGAGCACTACAAAGATCTGGAAAAAGGCAAATGGGTGAAAGTGGAAGGCTGGGCAGACGCTGCCGCGGCTAAAGCGGAAATCATCGCCTCCTTCGAACGCGCTGCCAAGAAGTAATTCCAGCCGCCGTCCGATGAAAAAACACCGCTCATTGAGCGGTGTTTTTTTTCTTACTGTTCTTCGAGACGCTTCAGCCAGTCACCGCTGGTAATTCGCGGGTAACCGTCCACGCTGTGTTTGTACAGGTAGATCCACGCACTCCCATAAGGCGTCTGAATCAGCTCGCGCTTATAGTCCTTGGTGTTGCTTTTCAGTTCGTCCAGCTCTGCCAGAATCGATGAGTTAATACGATACACCTCGCAATGTATCGTGCCCTCTCCAGGGATCGCCGCCGGGTAATGGCCCAGATTGTAAATCTGATAGCCTTCGAGCTCGTGCTCGCCGAGCCATTGGGCGTTGGTCATCCAATGGCTGTTTCCCTGTTTGCGTCGTAAACTGCCGTAGACAATTATTCGCATCGCTAAAACTCAAACTGATAGAGCAAATCTAATGCCTGGTCGAGACCAGACACCGCTTCAAGATACAACTTAGGCATCAGGCGATAACGCAACGTCAGCGTGGCCAGCGAGTCGAAAATGCCCACCCCATATTTTACTTGTAAGCCTGGGAGGACATAGCCGCTCACGACAACCTGGGAATTGTCGCCAACCCCTTGAGTGTCCAGAGCCAAATTACTCACGCCGAATGCCTCGCCGATTTTACCCACAAGTTGACCACTTTGTGCAACCCCCATGCCGATTAACATCGACGTCATGGCGTTGCCGTCGGCGCCTGAGCTGTTCAAGCCCTGGCCGCGCAGCAGATAAGACAAGGCTTCCTGTTGCGATTTGGCCGGATCGGAGAACACTTCCAGCTTCGGCGCATCCGCCAGGCCGGTCACGCGCACGCCGGCGGTCACGTCGTCCTCGGTGGATTCCGGGTTGCGGATCGCTTCGATATTGAGCAGCGGCTGATCCGGCGGGCCGGAGAACATCAGCTGCCCTTTACGCACGATCAAATCCTGACCATAAGCATGGAAGCGACCGGAAGGGATGTCAATCTGGCCATTGAGGCCCAGCCCTTTCTTGTCCTGCACCACTTTCAAATCACCCTTCAGGCGGGCTTTGAGGCCGAAGGCGTCCAGCCGCACGTCATTGCCGACGTGGATCATCAGGTTGCTGTTGATCGGAATCGAGGCGGTCTTCGGTTGAATCGGCTTCAGCTGGTCGTCCAGCATCACTTCGTCGGAAGAGACGCCCACCGCGCTTTCCGGCAGCTCCTGCACCGTGATGCGCGCCCAAGGGATGTCGACCTTGCCGTTGAGCGAGAACAGCTGCGGCGTGGCTTCGAACACCAGATCCGGCGACACGTCGATGCGGATCATCGGCGGCACCGTCACCCGCAGTTTGTCGCCCTTGGCGGCAATGCGCGCACGCCAGGCGTTGATGTCACGCCAGTCGGCATCGCCCGCCAGATTCAGCTGGCCGCGCGTGGTGCTGAGCAGCCCTTCCAGCGTCGAGGTCATGCCATTGAAATTCACCGCCAGCCGCGCGTCGGTCATATCGAACGGCATCCAGTGGCCCTGCACCTTCGCCCGATCCAACGCCAGACGCCCGAACACCAGCGGCTTCTGCGCGCTGCCGCCCAGACGCAGGTTGGCGTTCAGCATGCCCGCCGCGCTTTCGCCCTTCATCAGCGCCGGGTTAATCAGCGCCAACGAAATGTTGGTGATATTGACGTTGCCGCTGATGGTGCGCCGCACCTGCGGATCCGCCACCTGGATATTGCCGTCGAACTGGCCGTTGTTGGTCAGTTTGATCCGCCAGTCGGCCTGCGCGCGGCCGTTGTTCAGACCAGCGTTGAGGGTCAGCGTATCGAAGGCGATCGGCAGCGCGTTGCCCTGCACCTGCTGCACCACCTTGACGCCGTTGCCGGCCAACGTGACCTTCGCCTCCGGCAGCGCGCCGCCCGGTTTCCAGCTGACGTCGGCCCGGCCGGTGAACACGCCGCTCAGGGCGGTCTCCGGGCCGAGGAACGGCTTGATCATCGCCAGATCGAACCGGTTGAGCACCACGCTGGCCTGGCCGCTCTGGCCGGCTTCGATGGTCTTCGGCACGCACAGCTCGGCATTCGGGTTCTGCCAACAGTGCGGCCCGATGCTGATTTTCTGCGCGGTGTTCAGGTAGTCCAGCGCGATGGCGCGCGTCAGGCGCCACTCCCCCACCGGCGTATCGAAGCGGGTATTGTTCAGATTGCCGCGCCAGCGCTGCTGCTGACGATCGAAGCTGCCCTGCAGCGCCAGCTGGCCGGAGACCGGCTTACCGTCGATCTTCAACTGCAGCTGATGCTGCTTCTCGCTGCCTTTGGCGTCCAGGGTCAGCAGGCTGACTTCCAGCGCGTCCTGCTTCAGCTGCTCGACGCGAACCGCCAACTGCCCCTGGATCTGATCCGTGGAGCGCACGTCACCGTCGATCTTCACCCGGTTGATGCGCAGCGCCTGCCACTGCAAACCGGAGGCGGTCAAATCCGCCAGCAGCTGAGGTGCCTGCAGATTGCCGCGCAGCTTCAGCAGCCCTTTGGCGGTGCCGCCCAGGCCCGGCAGCGCGCCGTCCAGACGCGGCGCGTCGATGTTGGCGTCCAGGTTCCAGCTCTTCTCGTCCAGCTGTCCTTTGACGTTCAGCTGGTTGCGCCCCAACGTCAGATCGATGCCGGGGATTTTCCACTGCCCGGCGGCGTTGCCGCTCAGCGTGCCGCGCGCCGTGACCTTGTTCTGCTTCACGTTGCCGTCCAGCTGCAGCACCGGCACCTGCAGCTGCCAGCTGCCGCCGTGCAGGCTGCCGCGCGTGGTGATCTTGCCGTCGAGTTTCGCCGGCCATTCCGGCCACTGCTTGGCGGTATTGATGCCGCTCAGCGTCAATTGCGAGTTCCAGCTGATGGCCTTGCTCCAGTCCACCAGCGCGGTGAGATCGGTATTGCCCTGCAGCGCCGCCAGCCGCAGACGCTCCAGCTTGAACTGCTCGACGTTGCCTTTGCCGTCCAGCGTCAGCACCGCCGGCGGCAGATCCTGACCTTTCAGATTAGCGCGCGTCGACAACGCATAGTCGGTCGCCTTGCCGTTAAAGCGCAGGCGGAAATCGTTAACCTGGTACTGCGCCTCGCCGCTCAGCGGCCATTTCAGCTGTTTGCTCTGCAGCGTCAGCGCCAGCGGCAGGCCGGCTTCGGCCAGCCGGGTTTGCACATCGAGCTGGGCGCCGACCGGGCCGGACAGGTTCAGCGCGACCTTCAGCTCATCACGCAACCCGCCGCCGATGTTCAGCTTCACCTTCTCGCCCTTCAACGGGTCGATGTTCAACGCGCTGTTGGCGGTCAGGGCCACCGGCCAATCGCCGGTCAGGGTCGCCTGCCCCTGCACCGACAGCGTACCCTGCGGCGACTTCACGTCGAAGTTGTCCAGCTGGATATGCTGATCCTGCGTGCTGGCCTGCAGCAACAGACTCGTGATCAGCACGTCGGTATCGCCGGTCAAGCGCAGCTGTTCGCCGCTGATCTCTTTCACGGTGATATCCAGCGGCAGGCGGATGTCCGGCAGATCCGGCAACAGCGGTTTGGCGAACAGTTCCTTCAGCGTTTCGCCAAGCGGCTTCTCTTCCGGCTGCGGCGCCGGTTTCGCCGCGTCGGTAACCTGCTCACCGACCTTTTTCGCCACCTCGACCGCCGGTTGCACCGCTTCCGGCAACGGATTTTGCGGCGTTTTCGGCAAGGCGATCAGCAACGAGCCGATCTTGGTCGGCATCAGCGTCAGCGCGCGCTCTTGCCACTGTGCGCCGGTGCGGAACTCGGCCAGAGAAATGGCGGTGTCGTCGACGGTGACCTTGACGTTGTTCAGCGCCAACAGGCGCAGGGTGATCGGATAAGGCGTACTGAGATTGGTGGTCGGCTCGCTGCTCTCCTCCACCGGCGCGGAGGGCGCCATCTCTTTGGTGTTCACCGCCACGTCCACGTCCTGAGCAGTCAAGGCGTTGACGCACAGCGAGCTGCGTTTAAAGCAGGAGAGATCGAGGGACAGATGGAATTGCCCGGCGTTGACCGTCACGCCCGGCATCTGATACTTCACGCCCTTCAGCGTCAGATCGCGCCAGCCGCCGCTGACGCCGGCGATCTCCAGCCCCGGCACCCAGCGCGCCGCGCCGTTGATGACCATATGCAAACCGGTGGTGGTCCCCACCAGAAAGGCCAGTCCGCCGATCAGCAGCAGCAGAACGACCAGAAATCCGAGACAAATCTTTTTAACCAGGCTCATAGTTCAGGCCCCAAACCGATGTAGAACTGCATCCCGTGAGTGTCCTTGTCTCCCACGGGCGCGGCGATATCCAGCTTCACCGGCCCCACCGGCGACTGCCAGCGCACGCCTACGCCGGCGCCGGTCTTGAAGTTGCTCTGCTTGATATCGTTCACCGCTTCACCGGAATCGACGAACATCGCCCCCCACCATTTGCCGGTCACGTTGTATTGATACTCCAGCGAGCCGGTCAGCATCTTGGAGGCGCCGGTCAGCTTGCCGTCGTCGCCGCGCGGAGAAATGTCTTTGTACTTGTAGCCGCGAATGCTGCGGTCACCGCCGGCGAAGAAGCGCAAATCCGGCGGCACCTTGTCGAAGTCGTTGGTTTCTATCCATCCCACCTGCCCGCGCGCCACGAAACGATGCTTGTCGGCAAGCGTGCGGATCCAGACGTTCTGCGCCTGCATCAGCGCGAAGTCCACGCCCGAGCCCCAGGTGGTGTCGGATACGTCGATGGAGTAGCGCTGGCTGTCGCCCCAGGTCGGCATCAGGCCGCCGCGCGAGCGGGTGCGGTTGAAGCTGACGCCGGGGTACAGCAGCATGGTGGTGTTGCTGACGTTGCCCTGGGTAAAGTTATCCCAGCGCCAGGTCAGGTTGATCGCCCGCTGCCAGCCGCTGGAGAGATCCCAGTTGCGCGAGGCCACCACTTTGGAGGTCACGGATTTGGTGTCGTTAAGGTCGACATTCTTGAGCCCGCCCTGCAGCAGGTAATACTGCTCCAGCGGATTCTTCAGCAGCGGGATCTTATAGGTCAGATCCAGCTGCTGCTCCGGCGCCGACACGCTGGCGCTGGTTTCCAGGCTGTGGCCGCGATCGTTGAGCCAGGGCTTTTTCCAGGTGCCTTTCACCCGCGGGCCGACGTCGGTGGAGTAACCGATACCGGTTTCGATGGTATTGCGCGTACGCGGCGTTACCAGCGCGTCCAACGGCAAAATCTTGTTCTCTTTGGCATCGTTGAAATCAGGGGACACCACCACCGAGTTGAACCAGTTGGTGGCGGACAAACGGCGGTTCAGCTCGGCCAAATCCTCCGAACTGTAGTAATCCCCCTGATGAAAGGGCACCAGATTTTGCAGATAGTCTTCGCGGATTTGCGAACCGGTGAATTTCACCTTGCCGAAGCGGTAACGTTCGCCGCTGTTGAAATCGATATCCCAAAACGCCTTGTGCAGATCTTCTGCCACGCCGAGTTGGCTTTTGGTCATATCGGCGTCGAAGTAACCTTTGCGCAGCGCCAGGCCGGTCAGCGAGCCTTTGAAACTGTCATACTTGCCGTGGTTGAGGATCTCGCCGATGGTCGGCCGATCCTTCTTTACCAGCGCCAGGTAGTCCTCATCGGTCTTCGCGCCGCCTTCCAGCACGATGTTGGCGCCGGCGATGCGCACCGGTTCGCCCGGATTGACCTTGGCATGCAGCACCGGACGCGACATCCCCGGCCGATCGTCCAGCGTAAACTCGATGGTCGGCTGGTAATAGCCGAGCGCGCGCAGCCCCTGGCGCACCGCCTCATCCACCCGTGCGCGGAAGCGACCGTCGGTGCCGACCTCTTCAGGCGTGATCGACGACAGCCGCACCCGGACGTTTTTTTCCAACTCTCCGCTTAACCCCTCCACCTGCAGCCGCACGTTGGCCGCATAGGCTGCAGGTGCCGCAAGCAACACAGATATCAAGCACATGACCGGGTACTTTGGCACGTGTTCTCCTTATTGATTTTACTTTCCTGTTATGGTGTTCGCTCCGGGGCCAGGGCAGACTCCGCGCTATCATGACGGCAGCCCTCTTCAACCTTCTTCCGGACGCCGCCCGCCGCGCTTTGCCGCCGCGCAACAGGCGAATTCTTCACTTTTGGCGCTCAAAATACTGCGTTAAGCTTATACAAAATCCCACTTGCCGCTTATTGTGGGCAAAGACGCGGTGAGATACAACCGAACCGCCGCCATGTAGGGTCAATTCTTACTGTGACAACAGGAGTCAACCGTGGTGCCATTTTTTGATAAATCACAAACCGTCGATAAGGCAAGCGCGCTGCCTGGCCGCACCACGCCAATGCCTGTCGCAACGCTCAACGTCGTCACCGAACACTCGATGACTCAGGTGCCGGCCGGCATGGAAGTGGCGATCTTCGCCATGGGCTGTTTCTGGGGCGTTGAGCGTCTGTTCTGGCAACAGCCGGGCGTCTACAGCACCGCCGCCGGCTACAGCGGCGGCTACACGCCGAACCCGACCTACCGCGAAGTGTGCAGCGGCCAGACCGGCCACGCCGAAGTGGTGCGCGTGGTGTTCGATCCGCAGGTCGTCAGCTACAAGCAGCTGCTGCAGGTGTTCTGGGAAAATCACGATCCGGCGCAGGGCATGCGCCAGGGCGGTGACGTCGGCACGCAGTACCGCTCGGCGATTTACACGCTGAGCCCAGAGCAGCAGGCCGAGGCGGAAAGCAGCCTGCAACGCTTCCAGCAGGCGATGGCGGCGGCGGGCGACAAGCGCGTCATCACCACCGAGATCGCGCCGGCGCTGCCGTTCTATTATGCGGAAGACGATCACCAGCAGTACCTGTTCAAAAACCCGGAAGGTTACTGCGGGCTGGGCGGCATCGGCGTTTGCCTGCCGCCGCAGGGCTGATCCGATGCCGGCCGGCGGCACTTTTTTAACCGCTGGCGGCCCCTGTGGGGCAACTGCTATACTGTGCGGGCCGCTTCTGCGGCCCGATAGCTTCCCTTCTGGTTGTTATCGCTGCTTTTTTTACTATGTACTACCCTTCCTCAAGAGCGCCGGCATCCCGTCGGCACGTATGGATAGATTATGTTAAACAGTATTTTACTGATTCTTTTTCTGATCGCGGTGAGTGCGTTTTTCTCACTGTCGGAAATCTCTCTGGCCGCCTCGCGCAAGATCAAACTGAAGCTGATGGCGGACGAAGGCAACATCAACGCCGCCAGAGTGCTTAAACTGCAAGAAACCCCAGGCATCTTCTTCACCGTGGTGCAGATCGGCCTGAACGCCGTGGCCATCCTCGGCGGTATCGTCGGCGACGCGGCGTTTTCCGGCACCTTCCAACAGTTCTTTATTCGCTTCCTGTCGCCCGAACTGGCGGAACAGGTCAGCTTCATCTGCTCCTTCGTGCTGGTGACCAGCCTGTTTATCCTGTTCGCCGATTTGACCCCGAAGCGCATCGGTATGATTGCACCAGAGACGGTCGCCGTCCGGATCATCAACCCGATGCGTTTCTCCATCATGATCTTCCGCCCGCTGGTGTGGTTCTTCAACGGCATGGCCAACCTGATCTTCCGCATGTTCAAGCTGCCGATGGTGCGTAAAGACGACATCACCTCCGATGACATCTACGCGGTGGTGGAAGCCGGTGCCCTGGCGGGCGTGCTGCGCAAGCAGGAGCACGAGCTGATTGAAAACGTGTTCGAACTGGAATCGCGCACCGTGCCGTCTTCGATGACCTCGCGCGAAAGCGTGGTGTACTTCGATCTGCGCGAAAGCGAAGAGAGCATCAAGGAGAAGGTCTCGACCCATCCGCACTCCAAGTTCCTGGTGTGCGACGGCCATATCGATCAGGTGGTGGGTTACGTCGATTCCAAAGACCTGCTGAACCGCGTGCTGGGCAACCAGAGCCTGGTGCTGAGCAGCGGCGTGCAGATCCGCTCGGCGCTGATTGTGCCGGACACGTTGACGCTGTCCGAAGCGCTGGAAAGCTTCAAAACCGCCGGCGAAGACTTCGCGGTGATCCTCAATGAATATGCGTTGGTGGTGGGCATCATCACCCTTAACGACGTGATGACCACGCTGATGGGCGATCTGGTCGGCCAGGGCCAGGAAGAGCAGATCGTGGCGCGCGACGAAAGCTCATGGTTGATTGAAGGCGGCACGCCGATCGACGACGTGATGCGCGTGCTGGATATCGACGAGTTCCCGCAGGCGGGCAACTACGAGACCATCGGCGGCTTTATGATGTATATGCTGCGCAAGATCCCGAAACGCACCGATTTCGTCAAATACGCCGGCTACAAGTTCGAAGTGGTGGATATCGACAGCTACAAGATAGACCAGCTGCTGGTCACCCGACTGAGCGACAAACCGGCGGCGGTGCTGCCGAAAGCGCCGGACGACACTCCGGCGGCCTGACGGCGCGAAGGACAAAAACATCAGCGGCCCCATCGGGGCCGCATTTTTTTACCGCTGTCAGCGAGGTGTTCACCCCATCTCGGTCTGCAACAGCAGCACCTGACGGTTCACTTCAGACATCACGCTGAAATGGCGCTTGTCACGAATCTTCGGCGGCAGGATTTTCCCCTCGTCGAATTCAAATGCGCCTACGTCCTTGATATACAGCCTTCCGCGAAACAGGGTCTTAACGTACTTTGCCACTTTCAAAGGGTTATAACGCTGGAAGATTCTCATTCTTTTACGCTCCTCCCGTTGATCCATGCGCTCAGCGAGCCGCCAAAGGTGGCAGCCTCGAAATTCAGAACGCAACTTGATTGCATGTAGTAGACCCAGTAAAGACCAGAACGTTCACTTCTGCCCGGATATCTACGCTGGATTTACACTTTTTGACAGAATTGTATATGATAATTTATAACGTTTTCAGGATATCCCTTCAAAATCTGATGATTAGCGAACCAAGGGAAAATCTGCGATCCGGTTAACAGGACAGACCTCTTATCACATCCTATGCTTTAGGCTGTCGAAGTGCTGTCGCACAAATTCCCCCCATTACAAGGAGAAAGCATGAAAACAAGTCGCATGCTGATGGTATCCCTGCTGCTCGCCCCGCTTTTCGCTTCCGCGCACAACTTCCAGCTCCAGCAGCGCGTGGCGCCGGTCGGCGTCAGCGACAAAGGAGAGCTCAACTACGCTGACGGTAATTTTAGCTACCAAAACTGGAACAGCGCGCAGCTCAGTGGAAAAGTGCGGGTGATACAACATATTGCCGGTCGCAGCTCCGCCAAAGACATGAACGACCCACTGATTGAAGCGATCAAGAAGGCGAAGCTACCACACGATCGTTACCAAACGACGACAATCGTCAACACCGACGATGCCCTGATGGGCACCGCGATGTTCGTGCGCAGCAGTATCGAAGACAGCAAGAAAGAGTTCCCGTGGTCGCAGTTTATCGTCGATAGCGACGGCAATGTGCGTAAGGCCTGGGATCTGCAGCCGAAAGGCTCCGCCATCGTGGTGCTGGATAAACAAGGGCGCATTCAGTTTGCTAAAGACGGCGCGCTGACGCCGGAAGAGGTGCAGCAGGTGATGTCCAAACTGCACCAGCTGTTGGCGAACTGATTCAGAACAGCGACACCCGGAAGCCGGGGTTGAGGAAAGATTCACGCGGGGTATAGAGCAACGGCTTGCCCTGCCAATCGTGAATTTGCGCCCCGGCGGCCACCGCCACCGCGTGTCCTGCAGCGGTATCCCAAATGTTGGTTGGCCCGAAGCGCGGATAAAGCTGCGCCTTACCTTCCGCCACCAGGCAGAACTTCAGTGAGGAACCGACGGACACGGTCTGGTGCTCGCCCAGCTGCTGCAGATAGTCTTTCAGCTCGTCGTCGATATGCGAGCGGCTTACCACCACCAGCGGCGGATGCGCGTTGCTGACGCCGATCGCCTGCCGCACGCCCTTCTCTTCTTTCCAGGCCTTGCCGCGCTCCGCCAGATACAACACGTCGATCGCCGGGGCGTACACCACGCCCATCACCGCCTGCCCGTCTTCAATCAGGGCGATATTGACCGTGAACTCGCCGTTGCGGTGCAAGAACTCTTTGGTGCCGTCCAGCGGATCGACCAGCCAGTAGCGCGTCCAGTTGCGGCGCTCTTCCCACGCCGGCGGATCCTCTTCCGACAGCAGCGGCACCTCCGGCGTCAACGCCGCCAGGCCGCGCTTGATGATGTGATGCGCCGCCAGATCGGCCGCCGTCACCGGTGAATCATCTTTTTTCTGTGCGACGTCAAGCGGTTGTTCACCGTCGTACACCGCCATGATCGCCGCCCCCGCCTCGCGGGACAGTTGGCAAATTCGCTCTAACATCATGCACCTCAACTCTGCATCTCCGTGGGAAATTTCCCTCTGTCTCTGCTAGCAGACTAGTTTTTTTTACGCCGAATATCCATCTCAACCGGCTAACCCCCGGGAATTCCTCAGATCTTGTTGGGCACAACTGTGAACTTCCCCGCGTTACCTGCCGCCGTTTTCTGCCACACTTCACAGTTTGCTGTGGCAAGCAATGTTAATTACATTTCCCTCTGCGATAACACTCGAATAATGGAATGGAGAGAGCCCAAAATGATGAAGCATCCCCTGACGCTGTCCGCGCTTGCGCTGCTGGTATGCGCCTCGGCGCAGGCGGCCACCGTCGACCTGCGCGTGCTGGAAACCACCGACCTGCACAGCAACATGATGGACTTCGATTATTACAAGGACACGCCGACCGACAAGTTCGGCCTGGTGCGCACCGCCAGCCTGATCCAACAGGCGCGCCAGCAGGCCGCCAACGCGGTGTTGGTGGATAACGGCGACATCATTCAGGGCAGCCCGCTCGGGGATTACATGGCGGCCAAGGGGCTGAAACCGGGCGACGTGCACCCGGTCTATAAGGCGATGAACACGCTGGACTATGTGGTCGGCAACATCGGCAACCATGAGTTCAACTACGGGCTGGACTACCTGAAGAACGCCATCGCCGGCGCCAAATTCCCGTACATCAACGCCAACGTCATCGACGCCAAAACGCAAAAACCGCTGTTCACGCCATACATCATCGTCGATACCCCGGTGAAGGATCGCGATGGCAAGGCGCATACGCTGCGCATCGGCTACATCGGCTTCGTGCCGCCGCAGATCCTGGTGTGGGACAAAGCCAACCTGCAGGGCAAAGTGACGGTGGACGACATCACCGCCACCGCCAAGCGCTACGTGCCGCAGATGCGTAAACAGGGCGCCGATCTGGTGGTGGCGATCCCGCATTCCGGGTTGTCCAGCGAGCCTTACAAGGCGATGGCGGAAAACTCGGTCTATTACCTCAGCCAGGTGCCCGGCATCGACGCCATCATGTTCGGCCACGCCCACGCGGTGTTCCCGAGCAAGGACTTCGCCAACATCAAAGGCGCGGATATCGACAAAGGCCTGCTGAATGGCGTACCGGCGGTGATGCCGGGCCAATGGGGCGACCATCTCGGCGTGGTCGATCTGCAGCTCAACAACGATGGCGGCAGTTGGAAAGTGACCGCCGCCAAAGCGGAAGCGCGGCCGATCTACGACAAAGAGAACAAGAAATCGCTGGCGGCGGAAGATGCCGCGCTGGTGAAGGTGTTGGCGGACGATCACAAAGGCACGCGCGAGTTCGTCAGCCAGCCGATCGGTAAATCCGACGGCAACATGTACAGCTACCTGGCGCTGGTGCAGGACGATCCGACGGTGCAGATCGTCAACAATGCGCAGAAGGCCTACGTCGAACATTACATCCAGGGCGACCCGGACCTGGCCGATCTGCCGGTGCTGTCCGCGGCGGCCCCGTTCAAGGTCGGCGGCCGCAAGAACGACCCCGCCAGCTTCGTCGAAGTGGAAAAAGGCCAGCTCACCTTCCGCAACGCCGCCGATCTCTATCTCTATCCCAATACGCTGGTAGTGGTGAAGGCCAGCGGCAAAGAGGTGAAAGAGTGGCTGGAGTGCTCCGCCGGCCAGTTCAACCAGATCGACGTCAACAGCGCCAAGCCGCAAGGCTTGATCAACTGGGACGGCTTCCGCACCTATAACTTCGACGTGATCGACGGCGTCAACTACCAGATCGACGTCAGCCAACCGGCGCGCTACGACGGCGAATGCCAGCTGATCAACGCTAAGGCGGAGCGCATCAAGCAGCTGACCTTCAACGGCAAGCCGATCGATCCGAACGCCACCTTCCTGGTTGCCACCAACAACTACCGCGCCTACGGCGGCAAGTTTGCCGGCACCGGCGACAAACATATCGCCTTCGCTTCGCCGGATGAAAACCGCTCGGTGCTGGCGGCCTACATCACCGCCGAAACCCAGCGGCATGGCGCGGTGCGCCCGCAGGCGGACAACAATTGGCGTTTGGCTAACTTCAGCAGCAAGCAGCCGCTGGATATCCGCTTCGAGACCTCGCCTTCGGACAAAGCGACGAAGTTTATCAAAGAGCACGCCCAATACCCGATGAGCGCCGCAGGCAGCGACAGCATCGGCTTCGCGGTTTATCGCATCGATTTAAGCGGTAAGTAACTCACTGTCACTGGCCGGCTCGCCCGGCCATTCATCGCCCGTCTGCGAGGCGCATAAAATAAGGGCGCCACGAAGGCGCCCAGAGTAATCCTCGGTGGGATTACAGGATTTCCAGCAGCTCGACGTCGAACACCAGCGCGCTGAACGGCGGGATGGACGCGCCTGCGCCACGCTCGCCGTAGGCCAGGTTGTGCGGGATATACAGCTGCCATTTGGAACCGACCGGCATCAGGGTCAGCGCTTCGATCCAGCCTGGGATCACGCCGCTGACCGGGAATTCTGCCGGCTGGCCGCGTTCAACCGAGCTGTCGAACACGTCGCCGTTGATCAGACGGCCGGTGTAGTGCACACGCACGCGATCCTGACGGGACGGGATTGGGCCGTTGCCCTGCTCCAGTACGGAGAACTGCAGGCCTGACTCGGTCAGCGTCACGTCGTCGCGCTTGGCGTTGTCGTCCAGGAATTTCTGGCCTTCAACGGCCATCGCCTGCTGGCGCTCGCGGCGCACCGCATCCGCACGCTCGTGGATTTCACGCAGCGCACGGTGCACCACGTCTACCGGAACCGCCGGGGCATTCCCTTCCAGCGCGTCGCGCAGACCCGCCAGCAAAGCTTCCGGTTGCAAACCTTCCAGCCCGGACTCTTGCAGCTGCTGGCCGACCTGTAAACCAATCCCGTAACTTGCTTGCGCTTCAACGCTGTCAAAAGAAGGGGTTGTCATGGGGTTTTCCTTAAGTCTGTAAAAAGTCGAAAGCGCAGCATAACAGCGCGTCAATGCCGGGTAAAATCTTGTGTGGAGAATGATGACTTTTGTCGTAGAAAAAGAAACAATAACCTTCTGTTAACGCCCGCAGCCGCAAACCCCGGCCCTGCCGCTCAGCCGCCTTTCACTTCAATCAGTTAGCGGACTATACTGAAAGCAGGATATCGGGCAGGCGACGCGCTTGCCGCGCCGCGCTTATTATTACGCCGTCGAAGAGAGGTCACCATGGGCAGAATCGCGCCCAGGAAAAGGAAAACCACCCGCATCTACCAGCCGCTGCTGCGCACCTGGCTGAACATCAGCCAGCGCCTGAAACCCGGCGCCGCACCCACGCAGGAAGACGCGGAGTCGCCATCGGAACCGCCGTCGGCCAACGACAAGATGCAGCGGGTCAAAGCGCTGCTGGCCAAAGTCTGGCATCTGCCGGACGGTTTCCATTGGATGGAACCACTGCCCTACTTTCACCGCCGCTGGGTGCTGATCTTCGGCATCATCCTGCTGCTGGCGTTGCTGTGGCCCTACTCGCCCGAAAGACAGCCGTTCCCGGTCTCTCAGCAGGAAACCAGCGTGCCGCTGCAGGCTGAGCTGCAAAACGGCGGTGGCGCCGCCACGCCGGCCAACGAACCGACGCCGGCGGGCAACTGGCAGCGTTATCAGATCCAGCCCGGCCAGACGCTGGCCCAGCTGTTTCGCGACAACAATCTGCCGGTGAATGAGGTGTTCGCCATGGCGCAGGTGGAAGGCGGCGACAAGCCGCTGAGCAACATGAAAGCCGGTCAGGAAGTGCGCATCGAACGCGACGCCAACGGCGTGATTAACGCGCTATCGGTCACCACCGTGGACAACAGCCAGGCGCTGTTCCGCCGCCAGGCCGACGGCAGCTACCGCCGGGAACGTTAATCGCTAAAGCTGCGCCAGCAGAAACTCGCGCAGCACTACGCCCTGGTTGTGCGCGGTATCTTTGCTGCCATACAGCAGCGTCAGCGCCTCCCCCTGCCGCAACAGCGCCACCAGCGGCTGCCAGGCGTCGTTGGCCGCCAGCTGTTGGCGGTAACGCGCCTCGAAGGCTTCCCACTGGTCGGTATGCTGATGGAACCACTTGCGCAGCTCGTCATCCGGCGCCACCTGTTTCAACCACTGCACGCCCGCCAGCCTCTCCTTGCTGATGCCGCGCGGCCATAGCCTGTCTATCAGATAGCAATGCGCCGGCGCCGGCGCGCTGAAGTCGTAAACCCGCTGTAGCGTAATCGTTGCCATCACACGCTCTCCCTTTTCATCCCGTCTTCTAGCGTAGCGCGTTTTGCCGGGCGCAGAAAAGCAAAACGCCAGCGCGAGGCTGGCGTTTTAACCGGGTTAACAGCAGCGTAAATTACGCTTCTGCAACCACTACTACATTCAGCTGTGCGAACACGTCGCTGTGTACCTGGAAGTGCACTTCGTGCTCACCAGTGGTACGCAGAACGCCGTTCGGCAGACGAACTTCGCTCTTGGCAACTTCAACGCCTGCCGCAGTCACTGCGTCAGCGATGTCGCGGGTGCCGATAGAGCCGAACAGTTTACCTTCGTCGCCAGATTTGGAAGCGATGGTCACTGAACCCAGTTCGTTGATCTTGGTTGCGCGAGCTTCAGCAGCAGCCAGAACGTCAGCCAGTTTGGCTTCCAGTTCAGCACGGCGTGCTTCGAAGAACTCAACGTTTTTCTTGGTAGCAGGAACAGCTTTGCCCTGTGGTACCAGGAAGTTACGAGCGTAGCCCGCTTTAACGTTAACTTGATCACCCAGGCTGCCCAGGTTTGCTACTTTATCAAGCAGAATAACTTGCATTACCTTATCCTCTCAAAGTCGTTAATGGACAGTGGCCGATTACTGATGACGATCAGTGTACGGCAACAAAGACAGGTAGCGCGCGCGCTTGATAGCACGGGCCAGCTGGCGCTGATATTTTGCACGAGTACCGGTGATACGGCTCGGTACAATTTTACCACTTTCGGTGATGTAGTTTTTCAGCGTAGCGATGTCTTTATAGTCAATCTCTTGAACGCCTTCCGCGGTGAAACGGCAGAACTTGCGACGACGGAAATAACGTGCCATTTGGCTAGTCTCCAGAATCTATCAATTCAATCTGCTCGGCATGCAGAACCAATTTGCTCAGCCCGTTGCGCCCTTGATGGCAGCTTACAAAGCCTTGCACGGTAATCTGACTGCCGACCGTTAATCTTTGAGTTAGTGCTTGTGACTGTTGTCCGCTGACAACCACGGGCATTCGGCACCATGCTTGTCTGCTGAATCCGGCTTCCATCTGCTGCGAACGGTGCTCTAGCACAAATTGGCAGTGCGGTATCCCGGAAGGACTCACTTTTCGAACCGGCGCCTTGCACACAGTGCCCGACAAAACCAGACGATTAGCCGTCACGGCGGCAATTACTCTTCAGAATCCCCAGCATCTGCATCATCTGCGGTTTCGTTAGCGAAGTCTTCGCGGCGATCGCCACGACGTTCGTCTTTCGCTTTAACCATCGGAGATGCTTCAGTTACCGCGTGCTTAACGCGCATAACCATGCTGCGGATAACGGCGTCGTTGAAGCGGAAGTTAGTTTCCAGCTCATCGATCGCTTCCTGCGGCGCTTCAACGTTCAGCAGAACGTAGTGAGCTTTGTGCAGTTTGTTGATCGGATAAGCCAGCTGACGGCGGCCCCAGTCTTCCAGACGGTGAATCTGACCTTGCGCGTTAGTGATGGTAGCACTGTAACGCTCGATCATGCCCGGAACCTGTTCGCTTTGGTCAGGATGGACCATAAAAACGATTTCGTAATGACGCATCGAATTGCTCCTTACGGATTATTCAGCCTCCTGTCAGGGTCAACCGCGGCCCATGGAAGCAAGGAACGTGTTTAGTGTGCGGCTGAAAAATGACGCGTAATCATACTGACGCAGGGCGGGAAACTCAAGGACTGCGTGGGTTTTATTCGCGTTATTGAGAGGGGGTATGGGAAATAGCACGATTTGCTCGCGGGTGAACCTATGTACGCCGATCCATCAGTTTCAAAAATCTTTCAATGAAATCAGCGCTGAGTCACAAATCTATTTCATTTTTTTTGAAAAAGGCCATCAAAACGCCCCGCTTTTTAATCCGCCGCAACCGACTAAAATTAACCTTATCCGCCGCAGACAGCGCGACGAAAAAGATTCCAGGTTATTCAATGCAGATAAATGACTTTTTGCCGCAGCGACACTCGCTGTCAGGCCGTAACGGCAAAAAGTAAGAGAGGCACTATGAAACGCATCATTCTAGCGACGGCGCTTGCCGCCCTGTTCTCCGCCAACGTGATGGCCGCGACGGAGATCTCCTCGCACCAGGCCGATCAACGCCAGAGCGTTGGCTTCGTCACCCTGAACCAGAACGTGGTCTCGCCGGATGACGCCAGCAGCCAGGTCAGTAAAATCGCCGATCAACGCGGTGCAAGCTCTTATCGCATCATCGCCCTGCATGAACCGGGCGACAACAGCACGATGCACGTTAGCGCCGAGCTGTACCGTTAAAAAGACGCGCCACGCCAGGGAAATCCCCAGGGCTTCATCAGAAAGCCCGTTCAGTCCGCATCGGAGCGCCGCCTGTCGGGCGCTCCACTTCCTCACCCATCACAGTTTGAGCAACGTCGGCGCGCTGAACGCCTTGCCCGGATTGTGCAATTGCAGCGCCATCCGCATATAGTTTGTCCGTACCTGCAGCAGTTCGGCGCTTTCCTCCAGCGTCGCCCGCTGCTCGAAGGAGAGCGAGCCGGCCTTCGCGGTTTGCGCGGCCGCCGCTTTCGGCGCGGAGGCGAACAGCGCCGTCATGTTTTGCACCGTATGCGCGGTGATGCGCGACAGCGGATTTGCCTTGTTTTGCCGCGCCTTGCCGTCGGCTGCCCCCAGCATCTCACTGAAGGCCATTGAGTTAAGATCGGCGCGCGCTTTCATCGTTCCCGCCAGCCCGCGCGCTGTCTCGGCCGTATTGCTGATACCCTTTATCATGCTCTCCGCTCCTTGCCGCCCCTGAAAGAATTCACGCTGACATTCTCCTCCGCCATGCGTCAAACAATGACCGAAACAGCCTACAGAGAGCACCGCAATTCCACGCATCGCGCCCGGAGGCGCATTACAATTCGCGGCGAAAGAAATCGGTGGTGGCGGACAGCGCCAGCGGCGTGATGCGATGCTTCACGCCCGGCTCGACGAGCGATGTCAAACGGCCGTCCGCACCTTGCTGCCGCAGTTCAGCCGCCAAACGCAGGCTGTCCGCCGCCGGCACCACGTCGTCCGTCTCGCCGTGCCACAGCAGCAGCGGCCGCCCTGCAATCTGCGCCAAACGTCCTTCCAGCTCATACTCCGCCAGCACGGCGGTGCGCGCCGCAAACGCCGTCGGCGAGAGCGCCTCGCCCGTCTCGCCCAACGGCGGATACAGCGTTTGCGCCAGCGCACGGTAATAGCCGGAACCCATCAGGCTGGCGGCCGCACGGATCCACGGAAAGCGCGCGAAGGCGCCAAGCGCGGTCATGCCGCCCATTGAGGCGCCGGCGACGCCGATGCGGCCGTCGGCGATCAGGCCAAGCCGCTCAAAATGCGCGTTGATCTGCGGCAATTCATCGATATTGCTGCGCAGGATCTCCCAGAATGACGCCAGGCGCCGCGCCTCATCGCCGTCGAATCGCTCGCCGTGCCGATCGGCATCCGGCAACACCGCCCGAAAACCGGCGCGCGCCAGCGCATAGGCGAAATAAGCGTACACCTCTTTCGACGAGGTATAGCCATGGCAGAAGAACACCGTCGGCAGCGGCCGATGATACTGCCCCGCCGGCACAGCATGGATCACCGCGATATCGCCAACCCGCTCGTCATGAATTTCGATCATCCGTTCATCCTCAACTCACCTGTTGGCATTCATCATGACAAACTTGCGCGAAGCAGCGTTAGCTCAATCTGTTACAGCTTATATTGCGTTACACTGAAGCCATCGCACCGGCGCTTACGAGGTCACCATGACGATTGCCCGCACACTCATTACCCTGACGCTGGCCGCACAGCTTTCCGCCTGCGGCATCATGACCACTACGCCGAAACCGCCGCCGCCCCCCACCGCTCAGGCGCAGGAGATCGTCCGCGCGCAGACCGCCGAGCTGGTGAAAATGGGCACCGTCACCGCCGTGGTGCGCGGCAGCCCGATGGACGTGGAAGCGGAGATCCAACGCAAGGCCACCGCCGCCGGTGCCCGTTATTACGTGATCATCATGAACAGCGAAACCGTCGTGCCGGGCCAATGGTATTCCCAGGCGATCCTGTATCGTTAAGGCGGGGATTTTTTAAGCAGCTTTACACTGGCTTTGCACTGGCTGAAGAAGGGTGTTGCACACTGAGGGACAGCATGCCGCATGTTGCGGGTGTCGATTCAGGATCTGACGAAGGGGAACGCCATGAAACGCTCCACCGCACTCACCTCCCTCTTGCTTTCCATGGGATTGCTCAGCACCGGCGCACAGTCCGCCGAGCTGGCGCCCGCCGATCGCGTGACGCCGCTCAGTGAAATCGCCGAGATCACCTTCAACGATTTGCCCGGCTCACCGCAGGAGGCGGAACTGGCCATCGCCCGCACCGCCGACCAACACGGAGCCAGCTATTACCGCATCCTGCGGATGGAAGAGCAGGCGCACCCGCTTGGCTGGCGCGCCTCGGCCATCTTATACCTTTAGTAGCTCATGCAAGCCGCATTCAACACCCCGCCGCTGACGGAGACGCCCCCCAGGAAAATCCCGGCGGCCAGGTGATTCGCTTCTATCTTGTCGCTGATGCGCGGCATGTAGATCTTCACGGCGGCGAACAGCAGCAGTTGCACCACCAGCGCCACCACGCCCCACAGCAGGTAATCCAGCAGGCTGATCGAGTTGATCGCCGCGCTGGCCAGCGGGATCACATATCCCAGGCAAGCGCCGATAAAAGCGAAGGCGGCGGATTGATTATCGGCCTTGATCAGCGCCCATTCGTCGTGCGGGGTGATGCGGGTATAGACGAACAGAAACACCAAAATCATGGCGAAGCCGCTGAAGAAGTAAGAGGCGAACGCCGCCAACGCGCTGAGAATATCCATGTGCATTTTCCTGTCAGAGTGAGGCTGAATTAAAAAGGTTTTCGCCGCCGGGCGCCACCCTTTTCCCTAACCGCCGATGGCGCGGTTCAGCAGCAGTTCGCACGCCTCGGCCGACAGCAGGCTATCGCCGCGGTGATCCAGCGTCAGGTGGCACCAGGCGTCGGCGATCTGCGGGCTGGCGTGCTGCAGCAGCTGCGCGGCGCAGCACAGGTCGAACAGCTGTTGAGTCAGCAGCCGCCCCATCTCCTCGCTCGGTTGCCGGGCACGCTGCTGCCACTGCCGCCAGGCGTGATCGAACAACCGATTCTGGCCGCGCACCGGCTGCAGCTCGAACTGCAACATCTCGAGCGCGCCCGGCAGTTTATGCAGACTGCGCAACACGTCCAGACACATGATGTTGCCGGAGCCCTCCCAGATGCTGTTCACCGGCATTTCACGGTACAGGCGCGGCAGCTCGCTCTCCTCGCAGTAACCGATGCCGCCCAGCACCTCCATCGCCTCGGCGATGAACGGCATGCCCTGACGGCAAATGCTGTATTTGGCCGCCGGGGTCAGCAGCCGGCTGTAGATCAGTTCGCCTTCATTGCTGCGGCTCTCCCAGGCGCGGGCCAGCCGGAACAGCAACGCGGTATGCCCTTCCAGCCGCAGCGCCATGCGCGCCAAGACCTGGCGCATCAGCGGTTGTTCTATCAACAACTTGCCGAACGCCTGCCGCTGCAGCGCATGATACAGCGCCACCGACAGCCCGCGGCGCATCAGGCCGTGGCTGCCCAGCGAACAGTCGAAACGGGTCAGGCCGCCCATCTTCAGGATATGCCGCACCCCGTCGCCCTCATCGCCCAGCAGCCAGGCAGTGGCGTCCTGAAACTCCACCTCGCTGCTGGCATTGGAGCGGTTGCCCAGCTTGTCTTTCAACCGCTCAAGGCGAATGGCGTTGCGGCTGCCGTCCGGCAAAATGCGCGGCAGGAAGAAACAGGACAGCCCGCCTTCGGCCTGCGCCAGCACCAGGTGCGCATCGCTTTGCGGCACCGAGAAAAACCACTTGTGCCCCACCAGCCGGTAGGCTTCGCCCGGCCCGCGCGCGCCGAGCGGCGTGGCGGTGGTGGTATTGCTCAAGACATCGGAGCCGCCCTGCTTCTCTGTCATGCCCATGCCGATCAGCAGGCCGCGCTTTTGCCCGCCCGGCAGCAGATGAGCGTCATAACGATCCGACAGCAGCGGCGTCAGCCAGGCGCGAAACTCGGCCGGTAACGCCTGCAGCAGCAGCGGCGTGGCGCCGAAGGTCATGGTCACCGGGCAGAGCGTGCCGGCCTCGACCTGCGCATGCAGCATAAAGCGCGCGGCGCGCGCCACGAAGGAACCGATGCGCGCATCCTCCTGCCAGGGCAGGTTGTGCACCCGGTTGGCGATCAGCCCCTGCATCAGGATATGCCAGGCCGGGTGAAAGCGAACGTCGTCCAGCCGCTGGCCGGTGGCATCGTAGCGCAGCAGCTCCGGCGGGTTGGCGTTGGCCAGCCGCCCCAGCTCCAGCGACTCCTGCGTGCCGAGCTGCTGGCCCAGCGAAGCCAATACCTCGGCGTCCCAACCGCCTTGCTCGCGCTGCAACGCTTCGCGCAGCGGCGTATCGGAGAGAAACAGGTTGCTGTTGCCCAGCGGCTTGGGTTGGTTAAAAACGGTGTGCGTAGTCCAGACCATGAGAGTGCTCCCTGAAAAAAGCGTCAGGGGTAAGTATGGTCGGCGCAGAGATTTCTGCCGCAGGCGGGATCACAAGAGGGGGAATTAACGGGAGCACGGCGCCCCCGTCAGAAGAATCAGCCGCGCTGGCGCACCGCTTCGAACAGGCAGATGCCGGTGGCGACCGACACGTTCAGTGAAGAGACGGTACCGGCCATCGGGATGCTGATCAGCTCATCGCAGTGTTCGCGGGTCAGGCGGCGCATGCCTTCGCCTTCCGCGCCCATCACCAGCGCCATCGGGCCGGTCATTTTGCTTTGATACAGCGTATGGTCGGCTTCGCCAGCGGTGCCGACGACCCAGACATTCATCTCTTGCAGCAGACGCAGCGTGCGCGCCAGATTGGTCACGCGGATCAACGGCACGTTTTCGGCGGCGCCGCAGGCCACTTTCTTGGCAGTGGCGTTCAACTGGGCGGAACGATCGCGGGGCACGATCACCGCGTGCACGCCGGCCGCATCGGCGCTGCGCAGGCAGGCGCCGAGGTTATGCGGGTCGGTCACGCCGTCCAGCACCAGCAGGAATGGCGTTTCCACGCTCTCCAACAGGCCCGGCAGATCGTTCTCCTGATACTGACGCCCTTCGCGCACCCGGGCGATGATCCCCTGGTGCACCGCGCCTTCAACCTTGTCATCCAGCCATTGGCGGTTCGCCACCTGGATCACGATGCCGGTCGCTTCCAGCTCGGCGATCAGCGGCTGCAGGCGGCGATCTTCGCGGCCTTTCAGGATAAACACTTCCAGGAAGCGTTGCGGATCGCGCTCTAACAGGGCTTTGACGGCGTGGATGCCGTAAATAATTTCGCTCATTATGCTCTTTTAAAGTCGTGCGGCCGGCGATAACCGGCCGATGGTAACGATGTGCGGCAGGTTAAGCCTGCTCGGCACCTTTCTTCTTGGCTGCGCGTTTGGCTTTGGTCGCCGCCGCGATTTTCCGCGTTTTGTCGGACGCTTTCTTGGCTTTCTTTTTCGCCTTCTTCACGTTGTCCGCGGGCTTGGCGTCATCCTGCTTGCGGAAGGCGCTGTCCGGCTCGAAGTTGGCCGGCGGTTTGCCGCCGCGGCGCTTGCCGCGCCCCGCATTGCCGCTGTCGCGCAGCGTGCGCTGGCCGCCCTTCTTGGCGCGATCGCGCTCGGTTTTGCCTTCACCGCGCGCTTTGCGGGTGCTGGACACCAGCGCGAAGTCGATCTTGCGCTCGTCCATATGCACCGCATCCACGCGGATCTCCACCGTATCCCCCAGGCGATAGACCGTGCCGGAAGACTCGCCGATCAGGCGCTGGCCGATATTATCGTAGCGATAGTAATCATTATCCAGCGTTGATACGTGCACCAGCCCGTCGATGAACAGATCGTTCAGGCGCACGAAGAAGCCGAAGCCGGTCACGCTGGAGATGATGCCGCTGAACACTTCACCGACGTGATCCTGCATGAAGTCGCACTTCAGCCAGTCGGCGACGTTGCGCGTCGCTTCGTCCGCGCGGCGCTCGGTCATCGAACAGTGTTCGCCCAGCTGCAGCATCTCTTCGAATTCGCTGTGCCAGCCGCCGGTCGGCGTCCAGCGCTCTTTCGGCTCGCCGTGTTCTTTAGCCAGCTGGTATTTGATCGCACGGTGCAGCGCCAGATCCGGATAACGGCGGATCGGCGAGGTGAAGTGGCCGTAAGACGCCAGCGCCAGGCCGAAGTGACCGCGGTTTTCCGGATCGTAAATCGCCTGTTTCATCGAGCGCAGCAGCATGGTTTGCAGCATTTCGTGGTCAGGGCGCTCGGACACTTCATCCATCAGCACCGCATAGTCCTTCGGCTGCGGCTTGTTGCCGCCGCCCAGCGTCAGCCCCAGCTCGCTCAGCACGCTGCGCAGCGCAGAGATGTGGTCGTCGCTCGGACGATCGTGCACGCGGTACAGCGCCGGCTCGTTGCGTTTCTCGACGAAGCGCGCGGCCGCCACGTTGGCCATGATCATGCACTCTTCGATCAGCTTGTGGGCGTCGTTGCGCACCGTCGGCTCCACGCGCTCGATGCGGCGTTCGGCGTTGAAGATGAATTTGGCTTCTTCGGTTTCAAACGCGATGCCGCCGCGCTCGGCGCGCGCCTTATCCAGCACCTTGTACATGGCGTGCAGCTCTTCCAGGTGCTTGACCAGCGGGTGGTAATGCTCGCGCAGCTCCTGATCGCCCTGCAGAATGTGCCACACCTTGTTGTAGGTCAGGCGGGCGTGGGAGCTCATCACCGCCTCGTAGAACTTGGCCGTGGACAGGCGCCCCTGGGCGGAGATGGTCATCTCGCACACCATGCACAGGCGATCGACCTGCGGGTTCAGGGAGCACAGCCCGTTGGACAGCACTTCCGGCAGCATCGGGATCACCTGCGACGGGAAATACACCGAGTTGCCGCGGCTGCGCGCTTCGTCGTCCAGCGCGGTGCGTGGACGCACATAGTAGCTGACGTCGGCGATCGCTACCCACAGGCGCCAGCCGCCGCCGCGTTTTTTCTCGCAGTACACGGCATCATCGAAGTCGCGCGCGTCTTCACCGTCGATGGTGACCAACGGCAGCTTGCGCAGATCGACGCGGCCCTTCTTGGCCGCTTCCGGCACCTGTTCGCTGAGATCGGCCACCTGCTTTTCCACCTGCGGCGGCCAAGTATGCGGGATCTCATGGGTGCGCAGCGCGATATCCACCGCCATGCTGGTGCCCATTTTGTCGCCGAGGATCTCGACGATCTTGCCGACCGCTTTGGTGCGGCGGGTTGGGCGCTGAGTCAGCTCCACCACCACCATGTAGCCCATGCGCGCGCCGCTGACGCTGTCCGCCGGGATCAGAATATCGAAGCTCAGACGGCTGTCGTCCGGTACTACGAAGCCGGTACCGGCATCCATGAAGAAGCGGCCGACGATCTGGCTGGTTTTCGGCACCAGCACGCGCACAATGCGCGCTTCGCGACGCCCTTTGCGATCCGCGCCCAGCGCCTGCGCCAGCACCACGTCACCGTGGATCGCCATTTTCATCTGTTCGGCGGACAGGTACAGATCGTCTTTGCTGCCTTCAACGCGCAGGAAGCCGTAGCCGTCGCGGTGGCCAATCACCGTGCCGCGCAGCAGGTCCAAACGTTCCGGCAGCGCGTAGCACTGGCGGCGGGTAAACACTAACTGGCCATCGCGCTCCATGGCGCGCAGGCGGCGGCGCAGCGCTTCCAGCTGTTCTTCGCCGCTGAGGCCCAATTCGTTGCCCAGTTCTTCGCGGCTGGCCGGCGTTTCTCGTTTCGCCAAATGGGCCAGGATATATTCACGGCTGGGGATGGGAGATTCGTATTTTTCTGCTTCTCGTTCCAGGAATGGATCTTGTGACATTGCGGTTCCTCCGTTGTCATCAGCAGGATGACGTTGAGCCTTGTCTTCTCAACGTCGTTTTATTCGACAAGCAATAGCTTGTAGAGCGGCGGATTGTCTTCGACCATGTCGGCCAACGTATGCTTATCCAGCTCTTCAAGGAAATTCTGTACGCCCTGTTGGAGCACCTGCTTCAATCGGCAGGCAGGGGTGATGTGGCAAAACTCGCTGCTGCAGTTAACCAGCGCAAGCGGCTCCAGCGCCCGCACGACATCGCCGAGGCGAATGCTCTCGGCCGGTTTGCCCAAACGGATGCCGCCATGCTTGCCGCGCACCGCCGTGACAAAACCGACCCGGCTCAACTGATTGATGATCTTCACCATATGGTTGCGAGACACGCCATACACCTCGGTCACTTCCGAGATACTGGTCATCTTGTCCTGCGGCAACGAGGCCATGTAGATCAACGCCCGCAGACCATAATCAGTAAAACTTGTTAACTGCACATCTTACCTCTGGGTATGACTTTACCCGTCTGATACGCCGCTTTTCGGCGCTATTCAAAAGATTACTCATTGGATAATAAACCAGCCGGAGAGTTCGTCGCTAATTATTTAGCGAATCCCGCGCCCTAAGGCGGGTTTATGAAAGGATTTTTTGACGTGAAACCGCAATCGGGGGGAGTCAGGATAAAAACAAACCGGGACGCGCCCGGTTTGTTTAATGCCGCAAAGCCTGATTATGCGTCGAACGGGTCGCGCAGGATCATGGTTTCGCTGCGATCCGGGCCGGTAGAGATGATGTCTACCGGTACGCCGGTCACTTCTTCGATGCGCTTGATGTAGTTCAGCGCAGCCTGAGGCAGCTTGCTGTGCTCTTTCACGCCAAAGGTGGTTTCGCTCCAGCCCGGCATGGTTTCGTAGATAGGCTCAATGCCTTCCCAGCCTTCAGCCGCCAGCGGAGTGGTGTCCACTTCACGGCCGTCCGGCATGCGGTAACCCACGCAGATCTTCACTTCTTTCAGGCCGTCCAGGACGTCCAGTTTGGTCAGGCAGAAGCCGGACAGGGAGTTGATCTGCACCGCGCGACGCACCGCTACCGCGTCCAGCCAGCCGGTACGACGACGACGGCCGGTGGTGGCGCCGAACTCGTTACCCTGCTTGCACAGGTACTCGCCGGTTTCATCGAACAGTTCGGTTGGGAACGGGCCTGCACCCACGCGAGTGGAGTAGGCTTTCACGATGCCCAGCACGTAGTCCACATAACGCGGGCCGATGCCGGAACCGGTAGCCACGCCGCCGGCGGTGGTGTTGGAAGAGGTCACGTACGGGTAAGTACCGTGGTCGATATCCAGCAGGGTGCCCTGAGCGCCTTCGAACATGATCAGATCGCCACGCTTGCGCGCGCCGTCCAGCAGTTCGGAAACGTCAACCACCATCGCGGTCAGGATATCGGCGATAGACAGCACGTAGTCCAGCGTCGCCTGATAATCGACGGCTTCAACTTTGTAGTAGTTGACCAGTTGGAAGTTGTGGTAATCGACGATCTCTTTCAGCTTAACGGCGAAGGTTTCTTTGTTGAACAGATCGCCGACGCGCAGACCGCGACGAGCCACTTTATCTTCGTAAGCCGGGCCGATGCCGCGACCGGTGGTGCCGATCGCTTTCGCGCCGCGCGCTTTCTCACGCGCGTTATCCAACGCAACGTGGTAAGGCAGGATCAACGGGCAAGCTTCAGAGAGTAACAGACGTTCGCGTACCGGGATGCCACGCGCTTCGAGTTCACCCATTTCTTTCATCAACGCGTCCGGCGCCAGAACAACACCGTTGCCGATGATGCTGGTGACGTTTTCACGCAGAATGCCTGAAGGAATTAAATGAAGAACGGTTTTTTCACCGTTGATTACCAGAGTGTGGCCAGCGTTATGGCCACCTTGGTAGCGCACAACATATTGAGCCCGTTCAGTCAGCAGGTCTACAACCTTGCCTTTACCTTCGTCACCCCATTGGGTGCCCAGTACGACGACGTTCTTACCCATTTTTCAAAATCACCGATTGCTTAAAAATGGATTCTACCACCGTAATTTTCGATTTTCAGCACTTTTAGCATACGATTGCATAAATTTTGGGCTAGACTTTAAAGACCCGTGCGGCCGCTCAACATGTAGTAGATCACGCAGCCCGCAACCACTATTCCACCGCCAAATCGCCGCAGCGTCGCGTCCGGCAACTGCGACATCGCCACAATCATTTTGCGCCAGGCCTGCGGAAACAGCATCGGCCCCAATCCTTCCAGCACCAGGACCAGCCCGAGCGCCAGCCAAATCGTTGAGTTCATGCATCCCCCAAAAACGAGAAAGGGCCCGCGAAAACGGGCCCTCGATCAGATTGCCTGCCGCGCTTATTTGCGCAGGGTATCAGGCGACTTCATGTAGCGGAAGAAATCGCTGTCCGGGCTCAGTACCAGCACGTCCTGGTTGTCCTTGAAGCTGGCTTCATAGGCACGCAGGCTGCGGATAAAGGCATAGAAGTCCGGATCCTGGCTGAACGCATTGGCGAACAGCTTGGCTGCTTCAGCATCGCCTTCACCACGGGTGATACGCGCCTGACGCTCGGCTTCCGCCAGGGTACGGGTCACTTCGTAGTCCGCGCTGGCGCGCAGTTTCTCGGCTTCTTCCTGGCCCTGCGAGCGCAGGCGACGGGCTACCGCTTCACGCTCGGCGCGCATACGCTGGTAGATGGCGTCGGAGACTTCGGCCGGCAGGTTGATCTGCTTGATACGCACGTCGATCACTTCGATGCCCAACGCCGCCATGCTGTTCGGGTTCACCTGCGGCTGTTTGCCGGTGGTTTCCCGCTCAACGCGCGCCGCCGCAGAGGCGATAGCGTCATCGGCTTCGGTGGTCGCCACTTCTTCGCCGTCACCCACGGTGCCGGTGTTCAGCGCGTCACGCACGTCAGACATCAGCTTGCCGCGCGAGTCGGTCACGATGTCTTTCACGTCCAGGCGGCCGATTTCGGAACGCAGACGGTCGCTGAACTTACGCTTCAGCAGCACTTCGGCCTGGGAGACGTCGCCGCCGCCGGTCGCCAGATAGTAGCGGCTGAAGTCGCTGATGCGCCACTTCAGATAGGAGTCAACGATCAGGTCTTTCTTCTCGCTGGTCACGAAGCGATCGGCCTGGTTGTCCATGGTCTGGATACGCGCATCCAGGTTCTTCACGGTCTCAATGAACGGGATCTTGAGGTGCAGACCCGGCGCATACACCAGCGGCTTGTTTTCGCCGTCGCGCAGCACTTTGCCGAAGCGCAGCACAATGCCGCGCTGGCCTTCCTGCACCACGAACAGCGAAGCGTACAGCACCACCAGCACCGCGAGGACAATAACTACAAAAGACTTACGCATTGATTACTCTCTCCCTACGCGAGTGGTGTCGTCACGCTGCGCATTCGCCCGGCGCTGATCCATAACCGATCCGCTGCTGGTGCGCGGGGTGCTGCTGTTGGCAGCCGGTGCTGGATTCGGATTGAGGCGAATCAGGCTGGTATCCTTGTTGCCGCTCTCCGTCGCCGCGCCTTGGCCGCGCAGCATCTGATCCAGCGGCAGCACCATCAGGTTGTTGCCTTTGTCGCTCACCAACACCTTACGGGTATGGCCCAGCACTTTTTCCATGGTTTCGATATACAGACGCTCGCGGGTGATCTGCGGGGCGGACTTGTATTCCGGCAACAGCTTGGCAAAGCGCGCCACCTCACCCTGAGCTTCCAGGACGGTGCGGTCTTTATAAGCCTTGGAGTCTTCCAGCAGACGCTGCGCCTGGCCGTTCGCACGCGGCTGAACTTCGTTGGCGTAAGCTTCCGCTTCACGGATGTATTGCTGCTCGTTCTCACGCGCGGCGATCGCATCGTCGAACGACGCCTTCACCTCTTCCGGCGGACGCGCCGCCTGGAAGTTGACGTCCAGCAGCGTGATGCCCATGTTGTAAGGACGAATGGTCTCTTCCAGCATGCGCTGCGTATCGTTACGCACCACGGTACGGCCTTCGGTCAGGATGCGATCCATCGAGTATTTGCCGATCACGCCGCGCAGGGCGCTGTCGGTCGCCTGGCTCAGGCTGTCGTCGGCATTGACGACGCTGAACAGGTACGCTTCCGGGTTGGTCACGCGGTACTGCACGTTCATTTCCACGCGCACCACGTTTTCATCGGAGGTCAGCATCACGCCGGACGCCGCCAGCTCACGCACGGACTCCACGTTCACCGGACGCACGTCGTCGATGAAGGTCGGCTTCCAGTTCAGGCCCGGCTGCACCAGGTGGCTGAACTTACCGAAACGCGTCACAACGCCGCGCTCGGCTTCCTTGATGGTGTAGAAGCCGCTGGCGGCCCAGATCACCACCACGGCAACCGCCGCGATACCGATAATGCGGCCGCTGAAGCCCGGACCGGAGGCCCCGGTGCCGCCGCTATTGCTGTTGGAGCCTTTGCCCCCGCCAAAACCGCTCAATTTCTTGCTCAGTTTGCGGAAGATATCATCCAAATCAGGTGGCCCTTGATCACGACCGCCTTTGTTGTTACCGCCAGAGTTGCCGCCATTGTTATTGCTGCTCCCCCACGGGTCGCGGTCCTGTCCGTTATTACCGGGCTGATTCCACGCCATGTTTTAGCTCCATATTCTGTGATTGGGTACTTCAGGCTTTCGCGAAGCATAAATGTAACAGGATATGATCATACGATAAAGTCAATCAGGTCCTGTTCTTGCTTGCAGAGACGACGCCATTCGACGATCGGCATTCGCACCACCACGCCAATGCTGCCGTCCTCTTCGTTCCACTCTTTTTCAATCGCCTGAAGCTGGTAAAAACGGCTGCGAAGACGGCCTGCCCGTGGCGGTAAGCGCAATTCGTAATGCGCGATCTCCCCCGATAAGCGCTCCGTCAACGCCTGATACAGCAACGGAATACCCTCTCCGCTGGCGGCGGACAGCCACACCCGGATCGGCAGGTTTTCATCGTTGCGGTCGATACGCGGCACAAAATCGTCCAGCATATCTATTTTGTTCATCACTAACAGTGTAGGGATTTCATCCGAGTCTATCTCCGCCAGCACGGTGTTCACCGCGTCGATGTTCTCGTCGACGCGCGGATCCGCCGCGTCGATGACGTGCAGCAGCAAAGAGGCCTGGCGCGTCTCCTGCAGCGTCGCCTTGAAGGCGGCCACCAGATCGTGCGGCAGGTGCCGGATAAAGCCTACGGTATCCGCCAACACGGTATCCCCCACGTCCGGCACATCAATGCGCCGCAACGTAGGATCCAGGGTGGCAAATAGCTGGTCCGCCGCATACACCTCGGCAGACGTTATTCGGTTAAACAGGGTGGATTTGCCGGCGTTGGTATAGCCCACCAGCGATACGGTCGGCACATCGGCGCGGGTCCGCGCACGTCGGCCTTGTTCACGCTGCTTCTCTACCCGCTCCAGGCGGCGCAGAATCAAGCTGATGCGATCGCGTAACAGGCGACGGTCGGTCTCAAGCTGGGTTTCCCCCGGCCCGCGCAGGCCTATCCCCCCTTTTTGCCGCTCCAGGTGCGTCCAGCCGCGTACCAGACGCGTGGCGATGTGACGCAGCTGCGCCAGCTCCACCTGCAGCTTACCTTCATGGGTGCGGGCACGCTGGGCGAAAATGTCTAAAATCAGCCCGGTGCGATCGATCACCCGGCATTCGCACAGGCGCTCGAGGTTTCTTTCCTGCGCCGGGGAAAGGGAATGATCAAACAGGACAACAGACGCGCCGCTGGCTTTCACCGCATCTGCAATTTCTTCGGCCTTTCCTTCGCCGACAAAGTACTTCGGATGCGGGGCTTTGCGGCTACCAGTCACCACTTGCAAAGCTTCGACACCGGCTGAGGAGACCAGCGATTCGAACTCGCTGAGATCTTCCGTATCTTTGTCTTGCGAGAAATAGATATGAACCAGTACGGCCTGCTCACCGGCTTCATAACGGTCAAACAAGCGTGCAACCTCTCAAACGGACACTCACCGTGAGTTTGGGGGACATAAACAGCACGCGGCTGCTTATGCTCCCCGTCATGGTTGACTTGCAACGCGCTTTATTCAGCGTCATCGCTTTCCTGCTGCGGCTGTTGCTGCGCAGACGGATTGTTACCATGGTGATAGTTGCTTGAACCGCCGCTCGGATTGTTGCTGTGATGCGAGACCGGGCGTGACGGGACAACGGTAGAGATAGCGTGCTTGTACACCATCTGGCTAACCGTGTTCTTCAACAGGATGACAAACTGGTCAAAAGACTCAATCTGGCCTTGCAGCTTAATACCATTCACCAAATAAATAGAAACCGGAACACGTTCACGACGCAATGCGTTCAGGAACGGATCTTGCAAAGATTGCCCCTTAGCCATTCTATCTTTTCCTTATTTGCTTGTTGTTTGTAACTAAGAACCTGTCGGCTCTAAAATAAACGACGTAAAAAATTTGCGCGCTGAATACTCAGCAATTGTACACAATCACCCAACCTATGCACTAACAACCTGTGTCACCGAGTCCAAAGCCTCTCCCGGCTTTTCACTGTCCAACCAATGGACCGACTCCCAACCCCGTAACCAGGTCATCTGGCGTTTAGCCAACTGACGTGTTGCGCAAATACCACGATAAACCATCTCATCGTAACTAATTTCACCAGACAAGTATGACCACATCTGGCGGTAACCGACACAGCGAATGGAGGGCAAGTCCGTATGCAAATCACCCCGTGCGAAAAGTGCACGCGCTTCCGTCTCAAAACCCGCCGCCAACATTTGATGGTACCGCAGCTCGATGCGTTGATGGATCAACTCACGGCTGGTCGGCGCTATCGCAAATTGGTGAACTTGATACGGTAACGATTCACCCGAAATTTTAGTCAGTTCCGTTAAAGTTTTACCCGAAATAAAAAAAACTTCCAGTGCTCTGGACAGTCTCTGCGGATCATTCGGATGAATTCTCACTGCCGCGACCGGATCGATCGCCTGTAACTGACGGTGCAACGCCTCCCAGCCCTGCTCCGCCGCTTGCCGTTCGATGCGCTCGCGCACCGCGGGATCGGCGGACGGCAACGGCGACAATCCTTCCAGCAACGCCTTGAAATACAACATGGTGCCGCCCACCAACAGCGGAATGCGGCCGGCGGCGGTGATATCGGCCATCTCTTTCAGCGCATCGGCGCGGAACTCCGCAGCCGAGTAAGCTTCGGCGGGATCGCGAATATCGATCAGCCGATGCGGCGCCTGCGCCAATTCTTCGGCGCTCGGCTTGGCGGTGCCGATATCCATGCCGCGATAAATCAGCGCGGAATCGACGCTGATCAGTTCCACCGGCAGGCGCTCGCGCAGCGCGATCGCCAGCGCGGTCTTGCCCGAGGCGGTCGGCCCCATAATGAAAATAGCCGGGGGACGTGATGTCATTTCAGTTTCAGTCATGCTTGAGGGCCGCCAGTGCGGCCTGTAAATCAACGGGTTGTAAAAGTCCGCTCGGTGGCGATTTGACCAGCTGCGGGCAAAGTCGTTCAACGTCGGTCAGCAATTGTATCGCTTGCGAGGTGTTCCACTGTTCATGTTCGCTGCCGAGACGGCGAGCGAGCCAGGTGGCCAACACCGCGGGCGACATCTCCTGATGCTCGGCCAGATAGCCTAACAGTTCGGGTATCAGTTTTTGTAAATTTTGTTGGCGTAATGGTAAAGGCACTGCGCGCAGCGTCACACGGCCGTGATCCGTCTGCAAATCCAGCCCCATCATCGTCAGCAGCGCCTGATGCCGCGCGATGGCCGCCGCTTCGTTCTTGTCCAACGTCAGCTTGACTGGGATCAGCAGCGGCTGCGGCCGCAGCCCTTCCGTCGGCGGATTGAGCTGCGCCTGGCGCAGCCAGCGCTCGGCCACCGTCAGGTTGAGCAACGCCGGCTGCTGGCGCTGTTCAATCAGCGCGTAGCACGGCGGATGGATCATAAGCACCCGGCCAAAGCTGTGTTGCCCGCTCGCCAACGGCGTTTCCACGGCGGCTTTCACCGGTGGGAACAGCGGCGGCCGACTCGGGGCTTCCGGCGCGGCCTCAGCCTGCGGCTCGGCGGCAGGCCGCATCAGTTTGCCGTACAGCTCGCCTTCGCGTTTCTGGTAACCGCCCGCCGTTTGCCAACCGGGCTGCGGCGCGCGCTCGCGGGCAGCGCCGGCCGGTGGCGGCGTTTCGCGACGCGGCGCCGGCTGTGAAAAATGGTTGCCGCCGGCGGCGACGCGGTTTTCCTGCTGCCAGACCGGCGCAGGCGCCTCGTCAGGCGCTTCCGCCAGCGGCAGCGACGGCGTCTGCCCGGCCTGTTGCAGCACCGTGGTCACCGCCTGGTAGATAAAATCGTGCACCAGCCGCGCCTGATGGAAACGCACCTCGTGCTTGGCGGGATGAACGTTGACGTCCACCTGGTGCGGATCCACCTCCAGATACAACACGTAAGCGGGCTGCTGATCGTCTTTCAGCTGATCCTGATAGGCCTGACGAATGGCGTGGTTGATCAAGCGATCGCGCATCATGCGGCTGTTGACGTAGCAATACTGCATTTCACCCAGCTGGCGCGCCCCGTCCGGATCCGCCACCCAACCGCGGATGCTCAGATCGCCATGCTGCCAGTCGATGTTCAGCGCATGCTGCAAAAACGCCGGGCCGCAGATGCTGCCCAAACGGCGCTCGTGCTGGCTTTCTTCCTTCGCCGCCCGATATTGGCGGATCAGTTTGCCGTTGTGGCTGAGGTTGATCGCCACATCGAAGCGCGCCAGCGCGATGCGCCGCACCACTTCATCGATATGGCCGAATTCGGTTTTCTCGGTGCGCATGAATTTGCGGCGCGCCGGGGTGTTGTAAAACAGATCCAGCACTTCCAGCGTGCTGCCGACCGGGTGCGCGGCGGGTTTGACCGTCACCGCCTGTTCGCGCCCTTCGGCATAGGCTTGCCACGCTTCGCTCTGGTCTGCGGTGCGCGACGTCAGGGCCAAACGGGAAACCGAGCTGATGCTGGCCAGCGCTTCGCCGCGAAAACCGAGGCTGACGATCGCTTCCAGGTCGTCGAGCGTGCTGATTTTACTGGTGGCGTGCCGCGCCAGCGCCAGCGCCAGATCGTCCTTGCCGATGCCGCAGCCGTTGTCGCGAATGCGGATCAACTTGGCGCCGCCGCGTTCGATATCGATATCGATGCGCGTCGCACCGGCGTCCAGGCTGTTTTCCACCAGCTCTTTGACGACCGACGCGGGGCGTTCGACCACCTCTCCGGCGGCGATCTGGTTGGCGAGCTGTGGCGGTAACACCTGGATAGGCATGCTGACTCCTGTAGCGGTGGCGCTAGGCCTGCGGAATGGTCAGCGTCCGATCCAGCGGCGCGACGTCCGACTTCAGATTATTGACCCGTTTCAAATCGCCGACGCTGACCCCGTAGCGAGAAGCGATGGAGGACAGCGTGTCCCCGCGGGCCACTTTATGTTTAGACGGCTTCTTCGCCGGCGTTTTCGCTTTGGCGACGGCGGTGACGGCGGCGGTTTTCCCCGCCGGCACCTTCAGGCGTTGCCCGACCCACACGCCGTCTTTCTTCAGTTTGTTCAGATCCCGCAGCGCCGCCATGGTCGTGCCGTAGCTGTCGGCGATGCCGGACAGCGTCTCCGCCCGTTTCACCACGTGGATCTGGGTCTTGCCGCTTACGCTGCGGCTCGCGCCGGCCGAGCTGACGATAGGCTCAGGCTGGCGCACGTCTGGTGTTGAGGTGTTAACCGCCGCTGCGACGTCCAGCGGTCGGTTTTCCACCTTTGGGTCGGCTTGCAGCGGATGCGCCAGGAAGTAGCTGCGCAGGCCGTTATGAATGGCCTTGGCAATCTTCTCCTGATACGCGCTACTGCCCAGCAGCCGCTCCTCCGTGCTATTACTGATAAATCCTGTTTCCACCAGCAGCGATGGAATATCCGGCGAACGCAGCACGCCCAGGCTGGCGTGTTCCGGCCGGCGTTTATGCAACGATCCGACGCTCTGCAGCTGCTGCAGCACCTTCACCGCCACATCGTAGCCAACGCGCTGCGAGTGGCCGAACTGCAGATCCAGCACCGCCTGGCTCAGATAAGGATCGGCCTGGCTGTTGGCCAGCAAGTCGCCGGCGCCGCCGAGCAGCTCGGACTGCTTCTCATGCTGTTCGAGCCAACCGGCCATTTCGCTGTTGGCGCGGCGATTGGACAGCACCCAGACGGAAGCCCCGCTGGCGCTGCGGTTTGGCGCGGCGTCGGCGTGGATGGAGACCAGCACGTTGGCGCCCTGTTTACGCGCAACGTCGGAACGCCCCATCACCGAAATAAAATAGTCGCCGTTACGTGTCAGCACCGGCTTGAACTGCGGATCGGCGTC
Source organism: Serratia sp. CY55921 (assembly GCF_052167655.1). Classification (NCBI taxonomy): domain Bacteria; kingdom Pseudomonadati; phylum Pseudomonadota; class Gammaproteobacteria; order Enterobacterales; family Yersiniaceae; genus Serratia; species Serratia sp. CY55921. The sequence goes on from NZ_JBJNMU010000002.1 coordinate 499,390, forward strand.
CAGCATCGCCTGCAGGCGACGCGCGATGGCGATAGTGACATTCTTCTCCTTCAACCCGCTCGGGCCGATGGCGCCCGGATCCTGGCCGCCGTGGCCGGCGTCGATAGCCACCACCACCCGATCGCCGGAACCGGCGGAAACGCGGCTGCTGCGCGGCGTCACCTCAGTGGCGGTGCCCGCGACAACGCTCTGTTTATTGGTAAAGGGATTCGATCCCGTCGGCGCTTTGCGCAGCGGCGGCTCCGGCGCTTCACGCACCGCGACCGGCGCCTGACGCGGCGGTTGGCTGACGGCGACCGGCGCAGGCGTTTGGACCGGCGCTTTACGCGCCACGGTATTGACGCCGCCTTCGGCCGTAAGGGTGAATACCACGGTGTGCACGCCGCCGTTCTGGCGGGTGGAGACGCGGGTTTTAGCGCGCTGAGTCAGATCAAACACCAGGCGCACGCTCTGAGCGTCTTTCGGCGCGCTGGAGCGAATGCTTTTCACCAGGTTTTGGCCGCTGAAATTGAGCGGCAGCCCGCCGACCTTGCCTTTCTGGTTGACGTCCAGCACCACGCGCTCCGGGCCGTGCAGCGGGAAAAACGCGTAGTCCGGCGGGCCATTGAAGCTCACCGACACCGTCGCTTCGCGCTGGGCGTTGGACACTTTGATATCGGACAGCGAGGACGCCGCCAGCGCGTTCAACGCGCCGAGCGGCCCCAGCACGGCGATCAGCATGATGACCGCAAATTTTTTCAACGCATGCGTCATTGCAGCATCATCCCTGTGATCCATGAATACGGTCTAACAGCTGGCTGCCGTAAGCAGAAATCGCCTCGATCTTCGCCTCTCGCCCCTCGCCCTGATAGCTGAGGTGCAGCGCCAGATCCGGCTCCGGCAGCACGCCGGTGCCCTGCTGCGGCCATTCGACCAGGCAGATGGCGTCTTGCGCGAAGTAATCGCGAATGCCCATAAATTCAAGCTCTTCCGGATCGGCCAGGCGATACAGATCGAAGTGATATACCGCCAAGGGCTGCAAGGCATAGGGCTCCACCAGCGTGTAGGTCGGGCTTTTGACATTGCCCTGATGCCCCAACGCCTGCAGGAAGCCACGGCTGAAGGTGGTTTTACCGGCGCCCAGGTCGCCGTAGAGATAGATGACGCTGGCGCGATCGCAGGCCTTGGCCAAAGTGGTGCCCAAAGCGACAGTCGCTGCCTCGTCCGGCAGAGGTAAAACGAGTTCTTTCATTCGATAAAGTCTATTTTGCCCACTCAGGGTTAACGAAATGAAGGATGTCCGGCAGTAAATCGGTCGCCAACATGCCTCTTGTTCCTTGTCTTTCCGCTACGCGATCGCCGGCCGCGCCGTGTACGACGCAGCCCGCACAGGCGGCATCATACAGCGAGAGCTTTTGCGCCAGCAAACCGCCGATGATGCCCGACAGCACATCGCCCATGCCGCCGGAGGCCATGCCGGCGTTGCCGACGTCGGCGATCGCCATCTGGCCCTGCTCATCGGCGATCAGCGTGCCGGCGCCTTTCAGCACCGCCACGCCGCCGTAGCGCGCCGTCAGGTTACGCACGGCAAGTAAGCGATCACTCTCGATGTCGGCAGTGCTGCAGCTCAACAGCCGCGCCGCCTCTCCGGGATGCGGAGTCATCACGCGATTCTGCCGTTTCTCGGGATTTAATGCCAGCAAGTTCAGCGCATCGGCGTCCCACAAGGCCGGTTTATCGCTGGTTTGCAGCACGTTCAAGGCGTTTTTGCCCCACTCAGCCTGGCCCAGCCCCGGGCCAATCACCAGCACGTCCGCCCATTGCATCGCCTGCCGCAAGGTCGTCTCGTCCAGCGCCTGCGCCATCAACTCCGGCCTGGCCGCCAGCAGCGGCGCGACGTGCTCAATGTGAGTAAGCACTCGCACCAATCCAGCCCCGCTGCGCAGCGCCGCTTCCGCCGCCATGCGAATGGCGCCGCCGAATCCGCGGTCGCCGCCCACCAGCAGCAGACGGCCATGCTCGCCCTTATGGGCGCAGGGGCGCCGCGGATGCAGCCAGCGCGGCAACGCCTCGGCGGTAAGCCGCTGAATCTGTTCCGGTTGCTTCGCCAACCAATCCGATAAGCCTAGCGTATTCTGATGAAGTTGCCCGACCCAGTCGCGCGCCTGCCCGGTCAGCAAACCCGGCTTGAGGCCAATGAACGTGACGGTATGCGCGGCACGCACGACCGCGCCCGGCGCCGCGCCGCTTTCCGCCAGCAGCCCGGACGGAATATCGAGCGCCACCACCGGCGCCGAATGGCGGTTGGCGGCCTCGATCAGCGCATCGTAAGGCGCGCGCGGCGCACTGCCCAGGCCGGTGCCTAACAGACCGTCGATAATAAGAGAGACGGACGCCGGCCAGCGGCTGTTCGCCGGCAGAATATCGCCGCCAGCGGCCAGCCAGGCCTCGCGGGCCGCTGCGGCCTCCGGCGGCAAAGGGCGTGCGCCTTCGCAGGCGATCACCGTCACCTGCACGCCCGCCGCCTTCGCCAAACGCGCCACCACATAGCCGTCGCCGCCGTTGTTGCCGTGGCCACAGAGCACCAGCCAGTGGTTGCAGGAGGGATAAGTGTCGCGCGCCAGTACGTAGGTCGCCTGACCGGCGCGCAGCATTAAATCGTAAAGAGAAAGACCGAGCGAGGCCGCCGCCGCAGGTTCCGAACGACGGATCCAATCCGCAGGCCAGACAGAGTGTGGTAAACTGTCAGCGTATGCTTTTTCACTGTGGCCCGTCATGACGCACCCCCTCGATCTCCATCAACTCGCCCAACATATCAAGCAATGGGGGCAATCGCTAGGATTCCAGCAGGTTGGCATCTGCGATACCGATCTCAGCCTGGAGGAGCCGAAGCTGCAGGCCTGGCTCGACAAACAGTACCACGGCGAGATGGAGTGGATGGCGCGCCACGGCATGCTGCGCGCACGCCCTCACGAGCTGTTGCCAGGCACGCTGCGGGTGATCAGCGTGCGCATGAACTATCTGCCGGCCAAGGCGGCGTTCGCCAGCACCCTGCAGAACCCGCAATTGGGCTACGTCAGCCGCTATGCGCTGGGGCGCGATTATCACAAGCTGTTGCGTCAGCGCCTGAAAAAGTTGGGCGATCAGATCCAGGCCTACTGCGGCGAACTGAATTTCCGCCCCTTTGTCGACTCGGCGCCGGTCATGGAGCGCGCGCTGGCCGCCAAGGCGGGCATCGGCTGGGTTGGTAAACACTCACTAATTCTTAACCGCGAAGCCGGATCCTGGTTTTTCCTCGGCGAACTGCTGATCGACCTGCCGCTGCCGGTGGATCAGCCGCAGGAAGAGCAGTGCGGCCGCTGCGTCGCCTGCATCACCACTTGCCCGACCGGGGCCATCGTCGCGCCCTACACCGTCGATGCCCGGCGCTGCATTTCCTATCTGACCATCGAACTGGAAGGCGCGATCCCGGAGGAATTCCGGCCGCTGCTCGGCAACCGTATCTACGGCTGCGACGACTGCCAGCTGATCTGCCCGTGGAACCGATTTTCGCAACTCACCGACGAAGACGATTTCAGCCCGCGTGCCGCGCTGCATGCGCCGCAGCTGATCGATCTGTTCAGTTGGACGGAAGAAAAATTCCTGCGCATCACCGAAGGCTCGGCGATACGCCGCATCGGTCACCTGCGCTGGCTGCGCAATATCGCCGTGGCGCTGGGCAATGCGCCTTATGAGGACAGCATCGTGCTCGCGCTGCGCACGCGTTTGGGCCAGGACGCCATGCTGGACGAACATATCCACTGGGCACTGGCGCAACAGCTCGCTCGTCGTGAAGCACAGGGCATCGAGGTGCAAACGGCGCAGAAAAAACGGTTGATACGGGCTGTGGAAAAAGGTTTGCCAAGGGATGCCTGACGGGGTGCGCCGCGCGGGCGTATCGCCCGAAATCTCACTCTGTGGATTTGTGCATAAAAATAAAAACACGTTGTCTTTCAACTGCAACAAAAAGAGCAAGTGATCGGCATAACGTTTTGGGATAAATAAATAAGCTTATAAATCAAATATATAAATATTTAATTTGTATGACGTTGATTTTTCAGGCTGGCGGGTTTATGTACAGAGGCTGTGGATAACTCTGTTCACAACGTTTTTAGCAGGTGTGTAAAACGGGACAAAAACCCGCGCCGGAGAAGGCGTTGGATTTGAGTTTGAAACGAAGAGAAAATTGGAGCGGGAAACGAGACTCGAACTCGCGACCCCGACCTTGGCAAGGTCGTGCTCTACCAACTGAGCTATTCCCGCATTGAGATGCTTTTGGCATCCGGTCACCAAACACTGGCGTGACCTTTGAATTTTTGGAGCGGGAAACGAGGCTCGAACTCGCGACCTCAACCTTGGCAAGGTTGCGCTCTACCAACTGAGCTATTCCCGCGTCGCATAGGTACTGCTTGATACTGCTTTATTTATTCATCATGCCGCATCGCGACATTGTTGAATTTGGAGCGGGAAACGAGACTCGAACTCGCGACCCCGACCTTGGCAAGGTCGTGCTCTACCAACTGAGCTATTCCCGCCCGGCGTATCGATGGTGGAACGTTACGAAATTCTTCATCGGTACGGGGTGCGCATTATACGAGAAATCCTTTTTGTCGCAAGCCCCTGAAAGCAAAAAAACGCGATTTTTGTTTGATTGCCGATTAAAGCGCCAGATTGGCGAATTAAGCGGCTAAAAACGGCGTTTTTTCCCCGCAGAGGCCGCCATCGCCTTAAAGCTGAATGAAATGTTCGCGGTAATAAGCCAGTTCGGCCACCGATTCGCGGATGTCATCCAGCGCCTGATGGGTGCCCTGCTTCTTAAAGCCGCCGAGAATTTCCGGCTTCCAACGGCGCGCCAGTTCTTTCAGCGTGCTGACGTCCAGGTAGCGGTAATGGAAGTAGGCCTCCAGCTCCGGCATGTAGCGGAACAGGAAACGGCGATCCTGGCCCACGCTGTTGCCGCAGATCGGTGATTTGCCGGCCGGCACCCATTGCTGCAGGAAGGCGATGGTTTCCAGCTCGGCGGCGCGATCGTCCTGCCGGCTGGCTTTCACCCGCTCCACCAGCCCGCTGCCGGTATGGGTGCGCACGTTCCACTCGTCCATCAAGGCCAGCTGCTCGTCGGATTGGTGCACGGCGATCACCGGCCCTTCCGCCAGGATGTTCAGATTGGCGTCGGTGACCAGCGTGGCGATCTCGATAATGCGGTCACGCTCGGGATCCAGCCCGGTCATCTCCAAATCGATCCAAATCAGGTTATTTTCGTTTGCTGTCATGATGTTTCCTGCCTAAAAGCCGAGAGAAAAACGCTGTGCGGACGAGACGACGGCCGCCGCCGATGGCGACACGCCGCAGCCGGCGGCTAACAACGGTTATTTAATATAAAATAGCGTGTATCATAGTCTTTTTGGTCGCCATGGGCGACATATACCCTGACGGGTTCAAGGCTGCGCCCGGGGCAAGTCCCCCGCCGCGGCTGTGCGTATACGTAAAGGTATAAAACCGATTCAAGTGAGGCGCAGTGAGTAAGAACAAACTGTCCAAAGGTCAGCAACGCCGCGTGCAGGCGAACCATCAGCGCCGTCTGAAGCGCGCCGATAACAAACCGGAACCGGATGATTCCCAGCTGGGCGAGCCGCAGGAAGGCGTCGTCATCAGCCGTTTCGGCATGCACGCCGACGTTGAGGCGCCGGATGGCACTCAGCACCGCTGCAACATCCGCCGCACGCTGCGTTCGCTGGTGACCGGCGATCGCGTGGTGTGGCGCCCCGGCCTGGGCGCCCATGAAGGGGTAAAAGGCATTGTGGAAGCGGTGCACGAACGCACCTCGGTGCTGACGCGCCCGGACTTCTATGACGGCGTGAAGCCGATCGCCGCCAATATCAATCAGATCGTCATCGTGTCGGCGATCCTGCCCGAGCTGTCACTGAACATCATCGACCGTTATCTGGTGGCCTGCGAAACGCTCGAAGTCGAGCCGCTGATCGTGCTCAACAAAATTGACCTGCTGGACGCCGAAGCGCGCAAGCTGGTCGACGGCATGATGGATATCTATCGCAAGATTGGCTACCGGGTGCTGGAAGTCTCCAGCCAAACGCGGGAAGGCATGGCGGAGTTCGAACAGGCGCTGGCCGGGCGCATCAGCATCTTCGCCGGTCAGTCCGGGGTCGGCAAGTCCAGCTTGCTGAACGCGCTGCTGCCGCCGTCTGAAGAGCAAATTCTGGTAAATCAGGTTTCCGACGTCTCGGGCCTCGGGCAACATACCACCACCGCCGCGCGGCTGTACCATTTCCAGCACGGCGGCGACGTGATCGACTCCCCAGGGGTGCGCGAGTTTGGCCTGTGGCACCTGGAGCCGGAACAAATCACCCGCGGTTTTGTCGAATTCCGTGATTATTTAGGCGGTTGCAAATTCCGCGACTGCCGCCACGATACCGATCCCGGCTGCGCCATTCGCGCGGCGATGGAGAAAGGCGATATCGCGCAAGAGCGGTTCGACAACTATCACCGTATTCTGGAAAGCATGGCGCAGGTGAAGGTTCGCAAGAACTTCACGGACGCCGCAGACTGACACTGACGAGCGAGCATTGACGACGGCGGAGCCCTCGTTACAATGCGCGCCCTTTACCCTGATTCACGAGGTTAACGTGCTGGATAGCATCAAGATTAAACTGCAATATTGGCTGCCGAAGCTGGCGCTGACCCGCCTGGCGGGCTGGGGCGCCGACAAACGGGCCGGCTGGCTGACCCAACTGGTGGTCAAAACCTTCGCCCGCTTCTACCGCGTGGACATGCAGGAAGCGCAAAATCCGGACCTGGCGTCTTACGCCACCTTCAACGATTTCTTCGTGCGCCCGCTGCGCGACGGCGCGCGCCCCATCGTCGCCGACGCCAACTGGCTGGCGCTGCCTGCCGATGGTGCCATCAGCCAGCTCGGCCCGATCCGCGACGATCAAATCTTCCAGGCCAAAGGCCACCACTACAGCCTCGAAGCGCTGCTGGCCGGCAACTATCTGTTGGCCGAGCCGTTCCGCAACGGCCTGTTCGCCACCACCTATCTGGCGCCGCGCGACTATCACCGCGTACACATGCCGTGCGCCGGCGTGCTGCGCGAAATGATCTATGTGCCGGGCGATTTGTTCTCGGTCAACCCGCTCACCGCCGCCAACGTGCCTAATCTGTTCGCGCGCAACGAGCGCGTGATCTGCGTATTCGACACCGACATCGGGCCGATGGTGCAAATCCTGGTCGGCGCCACCATCGTCGGCAGCATCGAAACCGTCTGGGCCGGCACCGTCACGCCGCCGCGCGAAGGCATCATCAAGCGCTGGACCTACCCGGCCGCCGGCGAAGAAGGCGCCATCGCGCTGGAAAAAGGCGCCGAGATGGGCCGTTTCAAACTCGGCTCCACGGTGATCAACCTGTTTACCGCAGGCAGCGTGCAGTTTGCGCCGCAGCTGCATAACGGCACCGTCACCCGCATGGGTGAAGCCTTCGCCGAAATCCCGGCCGCCGCTGAAACGCCACAGACCCCGCTCTAAAGGAATCGACGCCGTGCGCCTTTTCATCACGCTTTTGCTCGGTTGCCTGCTGTGGCAACCGGCGCTGGCCGCCCCCGTGCCGACCGAGACCCAGCTCAAACAGGAGCTGAAGCAGGCGGAAAGCAGCAAAAACGCGCCGAATCAGGCGGAAACCACCGAGGCGCTGCAAAGCGCCCTCAACTGGCTGACGGAGCGCAAAGAGTCGCAGACTCGCTCCGAACAGTATCAGAGGGTGATCGACGATTTTCCGAAGATGACGCAGGAGCTGCGCCGTCAGCTGGTGCTGGAAAGCAACAAGATCTTGCCTAACGGCGACGATCTGCCGGCCGCCGAGCTGGAACAGCAGATCCTGCAAACCAGCAGCCTGCTGCTGGAACAGGCGCGCCTGCTGCAGCAAGAACAGGATCGCACGCGGGAGATCAGCGATTCGCTCGGCCAGCTGCCGCAGCAGCAGACCGACGCCCGCCGTGCGCTGACGGAAGTGCAGCGCCGCCTGCAGGCGCAGCCCGCCAACCCGACCACACCGTATGCGCAGGCCGCCCTGGCCCTGCTGCAGGCCGAAGCCGCGGCGCGCAAAGCCAAAGTGGACGAGCTGGAGCTGGCGCAGCTGTCGGCCAACAACCGTCAGGAGCTGGCGCGCATGCGCGCCGAGGTCTATAAAAAGCGCCACGAGAAAATAGACGTTCAGCTGCAGGCGCTGCGCAATAACCTCAACGCCCAACGCCAACGCGAAGCAGAGCTGGCGCTGGAAAAAACCGAGCAGTTGGCCGAGCAGAACGGCGATTTGCCAAAAAGCATCAGCCAGCAGCTGCAGATCAACCGCGAACTGTCCGCCGCGCTGAACAGCCAGGCGCAGCGCATGGATCTGATTTCATCGCAGCAGCGGCAGGCGGCGGCGCAGACGCTGCAGGTGCGCCAGGCGCTGAGCACCATCATCGAGCAGGCCCAGTGGCTCGGTTCGTCGTCGGCGCTGGGGGAAACCCTGCGCGCCCAGGTGGCGACACTGCCGGAAATGCCCAAGCCGCAACAGCTGGACGGCGACATGGCCCAGCTGCGCGTGCAGCGCCTGCAGTTTGAAAACCAGCTGGAAAAACTGTCGCAGCGCGAATTCAAACGCGACGACGGCAGCGCGCTGACCAATCAGGAGCAACGCATCGTCGATGCCCAGCTGCGCACCCAGCGCGAGCTGCTCAACTCGTTGTTATCCGGGTGCGACACCCAAATCCTCGAGCTGACCAAGCTGAAGGTGGCCAACACCCAGCTGATCGAAGCGTTGAACGAAATTCGCGACGCCACCCACCGCTATCTGTTCTGGGTGCCGGACGTCAATCCGATCAACTTCTCCTACCCGCTCAACGTGGCGCACGATCTGACGCGCGTCCTGTCGCTGGACACGCTGTCTCAACTCGGCGGCGCCTTCATGATGATGGTGACCAGCCGCGAAACGCTGATCCCGATCTTCGGCGCCCTGCTGCTGGTGATTTTCAGCATCAGCTCGCGCAAGCACTACCACGCCTTCCTCGAGCGCGCGAGCAGCCGCGTCGGCAAGGTGACGCAGGACGAATTCTTCCTGACGGTGCGCACCGTGTTCTGGTCGATTCTGGTGGCGATGCCGCTGCCGGTGCTGTGGGCCGCGCTCGGTTACGGCCTGCAAAGCGCCTGGAACTACCCGGTGGCGGAAGCGATCGGCAAAGGGGTAACCGCCACGCTGCCGATCCTGTGGATCTGCATGATCTGCGCCGCCTTCGCCCACCCGCAGGGGCTGTTCATCGTGCACTTCCGCTGGCCGGCGAAGCAGGTTTCGCGCGCCATGCGCTACTACAAGATGTCGATCTGGCTGATCGTGCCGCTGATCATGGCGCTGATCACCTTCGATAGCCTGAAAGAACGCGAGTTCGCCAACACCCTGGGGCGGCTGTGCTTCATCCTGCTGTGTCTGGCGCTGGCGCTGGTCACCCACAGCCTGAAACGCGCCGGCATTCCGCTGTATCTGGATAAAAACGGCTCCGGCGACAACATGCTCAACAGCGCCTTCTGGGGGCTGCTGCTGTCGGCGCCGCTGCTGGCGGCGCTGGCCTCGACCGTCGGTTACCTCACCACCGCGCAGGCGCTGTTGGCGCGTCTGGAAACTTCGGTGGCGATCTGGTTCCTGCTGCTGGTCGTCTACCACATCATCCGCCGTTGGATGTTGATCCAGCGGCGGCGCATCGCCTTCGATCGCGCCAAGCAGCGCCGCGCCGACATTCTGGCCCAGCGCGCCCGCGGCGAAGACGAAACTTCACATACCCCGAACAGCACCGAAGGCGCCATCGATCCGGACGATTCGGACTTCGATCTGGACACCATCAGCGCCCAGTCGCTGCGGCTGGTGCGTTCGATCCTGACGCTGATCGCGCTGGTGTCGGTGATCGTACTGTGGTCGGAGATCCACTCCGCGTTCGCCTTCCTGGAAAACATCTCGCTGTGGGACGTAACCTCGACGGTGAACGGCGTGGAAACCGCCCATCCGATCACCCTCGGCGCGGTTCTGATCGCCATTCTGGTGTTGATCATCACCATGCAGCTGGTGCGCAACCTGCCGGCGCTGCTGGAGCTGGCGGTGCTGCAGCACCTGGATCTGTCCCCGGGCACCGGCTACGCCATCACCACCATCACCAAGTACCTGCTGCTGCTGTTCGGCGCGGTGCTCAGCTTCGCCTGGATCGGCATCGAATGGTCGAAACTGCAGTGGGTGGTTACCGCGCTCAGTCTGGGGTTGGGCTTCGGCATGCAGGAGATCTTCTCCAACTTCATCTCCGGCTTGATCATCCTGTTCGAGAAACCGATCCGCATCGGCGACACCGTGACGATCCGCAATCTGACCGGCACCGTCACCAAGATCAATACCCGCGCCACCACCATCTCGGACTGGGACCGCAAAGAGATCATCGTGCCGAACAAAGCGTTTATCACCGAGCAGTTCGTCAACTGGTCGCTGTCGGATACCCTGACCCGTGTGGTGCTGACCGTACCGGCGCCGGGCGAGGCCAACAGCGAAGAAGTGACCAAGATCCTGATGAACGCCGCCGAGCGCTGCGCGCTGGTGCTGGATAACCCGGCGCCGGAGGTCTATCTGGTCGATCTGCAACAAGGCATTCAGATCTTCGAGATGCGTATTTACGCCGCCGAGATGGGCCACCGTATGCCGCTGCGCCATGAGATCCACCAACTGATCCTGGCGGGCTACCGCGAGCACGGCATCACGCTGCCGTACCCGCCGTTCCAGGTGCGTACCGAGACGCTGTCGCGGCTAACCAACAACGGCCGCACGCCGCCGTCCACGCCGGCGCCGAACACCAAGCGCGACGCCGGGGGGCTATAAGCGCTTCTCGCGATAAAAAAAGGGGGTCGGCAAATGCCGACCCCCTTTTTGCTTTTTCGCCGCCTGAAACGTCAGGCGATCCCGACCGGGAAGGCTAATACGTCGCTCAGGCTCTCGGCGCCCAGCGCCAGCATCACCAGACGATCCACGCCCAGCGCCACGCCGGAACACTCCGGCATGCCGTGCTGCAATGCCGCCAACAGGTTGTAGTCGATCGGTTGCTGCGGCAGGCCGCGCTCCGCGCGTTTGCGGTTGTCCTGCTCGAAGCGCTGCTGTTGTTCACGGCCGTCGGTAAGCTCGCGGAAACCGTTCGCCAGCTCGATACCCTTGAAGTACACCTCGAAACGCTCCGCCACGCGGTGGTCTTCGGTGCTGATCTCCGCCAACGCCGCCTGGCTAGCCGGGAAGTGGTACACGAACGCCGGTTTTTCACGGCCGATATGCGGTTCCACGCCCACGGTGAACAGCAGCTGCAGCAGCGTATCGCGATCTTCTTCGGTATCGGCGATGTTGCTCAGATCGAGTTTGGCCGCTGCTTCGCGCAGCTGCGCCTTCTCCGCCGACAGCGGATCGATGTCCAGATGGCGCAGGAACGCCTGCTGATAGGACAGGGTCTCCGCGCTCTCGCAGTCCAGCACCTGCTGCAGCAGATCGTCCACTTCATTCATCAGGCGGTACATGTCGTAGTGCGGACGGTACCACTCCAGCATGGTGAATTCCGGGTTGTGATGCCGCCCGGCTTCTTCATTGCGGAAGCTGCGCCCCATTTGGTAGATCGGGCCGCTGCCCGCCGCCAGCAGGCGCTTCATGTGATATTCCGGGCTGGTCATCATGTATAGCGTCAGGCCTTCTGCCGCCCCCGGCCCGACGAAACGCGTCTCGAACGGGAACAGGTGAACGTCGGTGACCGTCGCCTGGCTCATGGTGGGCGTCTCAACTTCCAGCACGCCACGATCGGCGAAGAAACGCCGGATCTCAGCCAGAATCGCTGCGCGTTTCAACAAATTGGCGATGGGTGCACTAGGCTGCCAGCTTGCCGTTTCGCTCATGGTAATTAACTCCGAAATCAAACAGGGGATGCAGTCTACTCGCATCCTTGCAGCCAAACAAATTCTTCAGGATGCGCAACCGGCGATAACGCCAATTTCCGATAAAAGGGCGGCAAAAGCGCGTTAAAAAGGGTAAAGCCGGCCGAACGCGCAAAAAAACAGACAAGCCTGCCGGGCAAGCGTTAATCGACAAAACAATCGATCACATCAAATTTCGACTACTTAACTTTAGGTATAGTTAATTCCCCATTATTGGTGGGAGATATCTATCCTTAACCTTTAAGCAACATTAATCGGTTCAATTAGTTAGCACCCGAAGAGTTCGCTAAATTTTAAGCATAGATATTTAACTTGCCGTTCTTAACAAGAACATTGGAGGAATGCAGTGCAAACCTTTAACGCCGATCTTGCCATTATTGGGGCCGGGGGCGCTGGTTTACGTGCAGCAATAGCCGCAGCGGAAGCCAATCCCCAACTGAAAATCGCGCTGATCTCTAAGGTCTACCCGATGCGCAGCCACACGGTCGCCGCCGAGGGGGGCTCCGCCGCCGTCACCCAGGATCACGATACCTTCGACTATCACTTCCACGACACCGTCGCCGGCGGCGACTGGCTGTGCGAGCAGGACGTGGTCGATCACTTCGTGCATCAGTGCCCGCGCGAGATGACCCAGCTTGAGCAGTGGGGCTGCCCGTGGAGCCGTAAACCGGACGGTTCGGTCAACGTGCGGCGCTTCGGTGGCATGAAGATCGAACGCACCTGGTTCGCCGCCGACAAGACCGGCTTCCACATGCTGCACACCCTGTTCCAGACCTCGCTGAAATACCCGCAAATCCAACGCTTCGACGAGCACTTCGTGCTGGATATCCTGGTGGATGACGGCCAGGCGCGCGGCCTGGTGGCGCTCAACATGATGGAAGGCACCCGCGTGCAGATCCGCGCCAACGCGGTGGTGATGGCCACCGGCGGCGCCGGGCGCGTTTATCGCTACAACACCAACGGCGGCATCGTTACCGGCGACGGCATGGGCATGGCGTTCCACCACGGCGTACCGCTGCGCGACATGGAGTTCGTGCAGTATCACCCGACCGGCCTGCCCGGTTCCGGCATCCTGATGACCGAGGGCTGCCGCGGCGAAGGCGGCATTCTGGTGAACAAAGACGGCTACCGTTACCTGCAAGACTACGGCATGGGCCCGGAAACCCCGCTGGGCGAGCCGAAGAACAAATACATGGAGCTGGGCCCGCGCGATAAAGTGTCCCAGGCCTTCTGGCACGAATGGCGCGCCGGCCGCACCATCGCCACCCCACGCGGCGACGTGGTCTACCTCGATCTGCGCCATCTGGGCGAGAAAAAGCTGCTGGAGCGGCTGCCGTTCATCTGCGAACTGGCCAAGGCCTACGTCGGCGTCGATCCGGTGAAAGATCCGATCCCGGTGCGCCCTACCGCGCACTACACCATGGGCGGCATTGAAACCGACCAGAACTGTGAAACCCGCATCAAGGGGCTGTTCGCGGTCGGCGAGTGCTCCTCCGTCGGCCTGCACGGCGCCAACCGCCTCGGCTCCAACTCGCTGGCGGAACTGGTGGTGTTCGGCCGCGTCGCCGGTGAGCACGCGGCGCGCCGCGCGCTGGAAACCGCGCCGGCCAACGGCAGCGCGCTGGATGCGCAAACCCGCGACGTCGAAACCCGCCTGGGCAACCTGATGAAGCAGGAAGGCAACGAAAACTGGGCGAAGATCCGCGACGAAATGGGGCTGTCGATGGAAGAAGGCTGCGGCATCTACCGCACGCCGGAGCTGATGCAAAAAACCATCGATAAGCTGGCCGAGCTGAAAGAACGTTTCAAGCGCGTCAAAATCACCGACAACACCAGCGTGTTCAATACCGATCTGCTGTACACCATCGAGCTGGGTTATGGTCTGGACGTCGCTGAATGCATGGCGCACTCCGCATTTAACCGCAAAGAGTCGCGCGGCGCCCACCAGCGCCTGGACGAAGGCTGCACCGAGCGTGACGACGTCAACTTCCTCAAGCATACGCTGGCATTCCACAATCCGCAGGGCGCGCCGCGTCTTGAATACAGCGACGTGAAAATCACCAAGCTGCCGCCGGCCAAACGCGTCTACGGCGCAGAAGCCGAAGCGCAGGAGAAAAAGAATAAGGAGCAGGCAAATGGCTGAGATGCAAACCCTGAAGATCGAAGTCATGCGCTATAACCCGGAAAGCGACGCCGAGCCGCATTTCGTCACTTACGCCGTGCCTTACGACGAACAGACCTCGTTGCTCGATGCGCTGGGCTACATCAAGGATAACCTGGCGCCGGACCTCTCCTACCGCTGGTCTTGCCGCATGGCGATCTGCGGCTCCTGCGGCATGATGGTCAACCGCGTGCCGAAGCTGGCGTGCAAAACCTTCCTGCGCGACTACGTCGGCGGCATGAAGGTCGAAGCGCTGGGCAACTTCCCGATCGAGCGCGATCTGGTGGTCGACATGACCCACTTCATCGAAAGCCTGGAGGCGATCAAACCGTACATCATCGGCAACGATCGCAAACCGGAGGATGGCCCGAACGTGCAGACTCCCGCGCAGATGGCCAAATACCACCAGTTCTCCGGCTGCATCAACTGCGGCCTGTGCTATGCGGCGTGCCCGCAGTTCGGCCTCAACCCCGAGTTTATCGGCCCGGCGGCGATCACGCTGGCGCACCGCTATAACCTGGACAACCGCGACCACGGCAAGAAACAGCGCATGCCGCAGCTCAACGGCCAAAACGGCGTCTGGAGCTGCACCTTCGTCGGCTATTGCTCCGAAGTCTGTCCGAAACACGTCGATCCCGCCGCCGCTATCCAGCAAGGCAAGGTGGAGAGCGCCAAAGACTTCATGATCGCCATGTTGAAGCCGCAATAAGGGAGAAAATTGCCATGACAACTCAACGTAAGCCCTATGTGCGCACCATGACGCCCACCTGGTGGCAAAAGCTCGGCTTCTACCGTTTCTACATGCTGCGCGAAGGCACCTCGGTGCTGGCGGTCTGGTTCAGCATCGTGCTGCTCTACGGCGTGTTCGCGCTGAAGGGCGGCGCCGAGAGCTGGGCCGGCTTCGTCGGTTTCTTGCAGAATCCGCTGGTGCTGTTAATCAACGTCGTCGCATTGCTGGCGGCGGCGCTGCACACCAAAACCTGGTTCGATCTGGCGCCGAAGGCCGCCAATATCGTGGTCAACAGCGAGAAAATGGGACCGGGCCCCATCGTGAAAGGGCTGTGGGCCGTCACGATCGTCGTCAGCGTGGTCATCCTGGCCGTGGCCCTGTTCTAATCCGGAGGAAACATGATAAATCAAGCACCTAAACGCTCCGACGAGCCGGTTTTCTGGGGATTGTTCGGCGCCGGCGGCATGTGGGGCGCGATCGTCGCGCCGGCTATCGTGCTGCTGGTCGGCATCCTGCTGCCGCTGGGGCTGTTCCCCGGTGAAGCGCTGGGTTACGAGCGCGTGCTGGCGTTCTGCCAGAGCCTGATCGGCCGCCTGTTCCTGCTGCTGATGATCATTCTGCCGCTGTGGTGCGGCCTGCACCGCATCCACCATGCGATGCACGATCTGAAGATCCACGTGCCGGCCGGCAAGTGGGTGTTCTACGGTCTGGCGGCAATCCTCAGCGTCGTCACCGTCATCGGCGTCGTCACTCTGTAAACCGCTCGGGTGGCCAACGCCCGTTGGCCGCCCTTTTCTCATCGGCTACACTGTCTACTCGCCCCCGGTAAACAGGAGTCACCGATGCGTTTATGGTCAAAGCTTTGCGTCATGCTTTCCGCCCTGCTCTCCGTCGCCTGCAGCGTCTCCCCGCCTAAAGACATCAAGGTCGTGAACAATTTCGACAGCCAGCGCTATCTCGGCACCTGGTATGAGATCGCACGTCTGGATCATCGTTTTGAACGCGGTTTGCAGCAGGTGACCGCCCATTACAGCCCGCGCGCCGACGGCGGACTGAACGTCATCAATCGCGGCTTCAATCCGCAGAAACAGCAATGGCAAGAAAGCGAAGGCAAAGCCTACTTTATCGGTTCACCGCAGGTCGCGGCGCTGAAAGTGTCGTTCTTCGGCCCTTTCTATGGCGGCTACAACGTGATTGCCCTGGATCCGGCGTATGGCTACGCGCTGGTTTGCGGCCCGAACCGCGACTATCTGTGGATCCTGTCGCGCACGCCGACGCTTGACGCCGCCGTGCGCGACCGTTTATTGCAGACAGCCAAAGGCTACGGTTTCGCCACCGACAAGCTGATCTGGGTGCAGCAGTCCGCCGATCACTGACTGCTGAACTTCAGCCCGAGTATGCCGACCACGATCAGGCACAGGCTGATGATGCGCGCGATATTGGTCGATTCGCCCAACAGCACCATGCCCATGATGGCCGCGCCCACCGCGCCGATGCCGGTCCACACCGCGTAGGCGGTGCCGGCGGGCAGCGTTTTCATGGCGTTGGCCAACAGCAACATGCTGACCACCATCGCGGCGATGGTGATGATGCTCGGCGTCAGCCGGGTAAAACCGTGGGTGTATTTCAGACCGATAGCCCAAACCACTTCGAGCAAACCGGCGATAAGCAGAATAATCCAGGCCATGAGACGGCCTCCCTACCACTGGGGTCGTCCCCGATAAAATGACGCGTAAACGGGTCGTCCCGTTTAGCGAGGTGATGCATGACGGGTAACCTCACCCGCACTGCGGCAGGATAGCAGCAGCGTTAACGCTCAGGCAAGGGATAGAAATGTGGCGGCTCTCCGCAGCCGGAACGCCGCCGGGTGGAATGCGGATTATTCCGCGCTGCGCTGAATAGCCTTGCCGCCGGCCTGAATGTCTTCACCCACACCGCGGGTGGTATTACAGGCGGTCAGCGAGCTCAAAATCATCAAAGAGAAGATCGCGATAATACTTTTCTTCAGCATAAGAAAGTCCTTATTTGTCGTTGATGAAAAAGTACGGCTTTCTAAGCGTAGTCAAAATTGACGGAGGGTGTGGGATCGTGACCGGCTTTGTGGCGCAAATACATCGGGTTAAAGGCGGGATCAGCTGGCCGTGCGGGAGATGGCGCCGCCGAGATGCTGAACGTCTTCGCCGAAACCGCGAAACGTATTGCAACTGCTGAGGGAGAAAAGGAACAACAGGGAGAGCACGGCCAACAGCGTTTTCTTGAACATGCGGATTTTCTGCCAACGAACGGGGATGGGATAAAACAGAGGAACCGCGGGGGTTCCTCTGTTTTGAAACTTACTTAACGCGAGAGACGTATTCGCCAGAGCGAGTGTCAACCTTGATCACTTCGCCGATCTGGACGAACAACGGCACTTTTACCACGGCGCCGGTGCTCAGGGTAGCCGGCTTGCCGCCAGTCCCTGCGGTATCGCCTTTCAGGCCAGGATCGGTATCGGTGATTTCCGCTTCGATGAAGTTCGGCGGCTGAACGGCGATTGGACGGCCATCCCACAGGGTGATGATGCACTCTGCGTTATCCTGCAGCCATTTGGCCGCGTCGCCGACGGTTTTGCCGTCAACCTGATGCTGTTCGAAAGACTCAGGGTGCATGAAGTGATAGAACTCACCGTCGCTGTACAGGTAGTTCATGTTGGTGTCCATCACGTCTGCGCCTTCGCAAGAATCGGTAGACTTGAAGGTTTTTTCCACGCGGGTGCCGGTCAGCAGACGGCGCATTTTCACGCGCGCGAACGCCTGGCCTTTGCCCGGCTTAACGAACTCACTGGCTTCGACGGCGTAAGGTTCGCCCTCGAACATGATTTTAAGACCCGGACGGAAATCGTTGCTAGAATAAGTCGCCATGATGGCCCTCTGAATATTTGAACTGGTAGCTTAGCCAAAAAAATGGCACACATTATAACCCAAAGTACGGCACATAGAGAAGATTGGTTGCATCAACTCGCCGATGTTATTACCGATCCCGATGAATTACTGCAGCTTTTGTCACTGAATACGCACCCGGAACTGCCGCAGGGGCGCGATGCCCGTCGGCTGTTTGCCCTGCGCGTGCCGCGCGCCTTCGCTGCGCGCATGCGCCCCGGCGATGCCAACGACCCGCTGCTGCGCCAGGTGCTGACCGCCAGAGAGGAGTTCATCAACGCCCCAGGGTTCACCACCGATCCGCTGGATGAACAGCGCAGCGTGGTGCCGGGCCTGCTGCACAAATACCGCAATCGCGCGCTGCTGCTGGTCAAAGGCGGCTGTGCGGTCAACTGCCGTTACTGTTTCCGCCGTCACTTCCCCTATCAGGATAATCAGGGCAACAAGAACAACTGGCGGCAGGCGCTGGATTATATCCGCCAACACCCGGAACTGGACGAGATCATTTTTTCCGGCGGCGATCCGCTGATGGCCAAAGACAGCGAGCTGGAGTGGCTGGTCGGCGAGCTGGAGGCCATCCCGCACCTGAAACGCCTGCGCATTCACACCCGTCTGCCGGTGGTGATCCCGGCGCGCATTACGCCGGCGCTGTGCCGCCTGCTGTCGGCCTCGCGCCTGCAGGTGCTGATGGTCACCCACATCAACCACGCCAACGAAATCGACCGCGAGCTGCAGAGCGCCATGGCCCAGCTGCGCCTCGCCGGCGTCACGCTGCTCAACCAGAGCGTGCTGCTGCGCGACGTCAACGACGATGCCGATACGCTGGCGGCGCTCAGCAACGCGCTGTTCGACGCCGGCATCCTGCCCTATTACATCCACGTGCTGGACAAGGTGCAGGGCGCGGCGCATTTCATGGTCAGCGACGATGAAGCGCGCGTCATCATGCAGGCGCTGCTGAGCAAAGTGTCCGGTTATCTGGTGCCGCGCCTGACGCGTGAAGTGGGCGGCGAACCGAGCAAAACGCCGATCGACCTGCGCCTGATGCAGGAGTGACGCGCGCCACAGGGCTCGACGAAACGAAAAGAGGAATGCCGTGGCATTCCTCTTTTTTATCTCTTCGCGGCGTTAGGCCTCAGCGCCTTACGGGCACTTGTAAACCTGGCCGACCATTTTGCTGTCCAGCGGCGCGAAGCTGGAGAGCAGGTTCTGGCTTGGGCTGTTGGCGCCGTAAATGACGTTGCCGCCCATCGCCGCTGCCTTGTTGCGCAGATCGTTGGCCGCACCGCGCATGGAGCTGCCTTCACCGCCGTTGCCGGACAGCCAGTTGCTCTGGGTGCCGGTCACTTCCCCCAGCAGCTGGCATTCCGCCGCCGGCTTGCTGTCGGTGAACTTGATCTGCTGACCCGCAGCGGTCAGTTCATGAGTGGTGCTGCAACCCGCCAGCAGCATCGCTGCCGAAAGACCCAGTAAGGCTTTAATCCGCATCTTGTTCCCCATTCGATGTTGAGAATTACGCAAAATCTTCTACCCGTCGCCTTTCAAGCTGTAGCGTTGTTGACTGCACTCGCTCACCCCAGTTACTTACTCAAGTAAGCGCCTGGGGACTCACGAGCTGGCCGCCTAGCTACAACTTGAAATTCATAGGGTATATCAGAAAGCGATGCCATCTCTTAAGCATCCGTTGCCACGCGAGCGGGCCAACGTCTTGAGCGACAGCTGATGACTTACCAGTTTACCAGCTAAATCGCCCCGGGCGGCAAAAATATCATCAAATACAGTGCGGCGGCGTTATACCCAACCGGCAACGGCCGCCGATGCCTGCGCCAGCTCTTCGCCCTGACGCGGTTCCCCCTCCGCCAGTTTGAATACCGCCACCGCCTGCGCCAGCAGGGCCGCCTGTTCCTCCACGCCGACGGCGGTGGTCGCCACCTCCTCCACCAGCGCGGCATTCTGCTGGGTCACCTGATCCATCTGGGTCACCGCCACCCCGACCTGCTCGACGCCTTTGCTTTGCTCTTCCGACGCATAGGAGATGTTATCCATCAGCGACGTCACCTGGTTCACCGAGCCGACGATGGCATTCATCGTCTCGCCCGCCTGTTCAACCAGCCGCACGCCGGCGGCGATATCGCCGGTTACGCCGTCGACCAGACCGCTGATCTCCTTGGCCGAAGTCGCGCAGCGCTGCGCCAGATTGCGCACTTCGCCGGCTACCACCGCAAAACCCCGCCCCTGCTCCCCGGCACGCGCGGCCTCGACGGCGGCGTTCAGCGCCAGAATGTTGGTCTGGAAGGCGATGCCGTCGATCACGCTGGTGATATCCCCCACCTGACGCGCGCTGTCGTTGATCGCCCGCATCTTGTCGACCGCGCTGGCCATCAGCGTTTCGCCGTTGCGGGCAATGGCGGCGGTCTGATTGACCATGCCGGCGGCCTGAGTGGCGTTATCGGCGTTTTGCCGCACCGTGGCGGTGATCTGCTCCATGCTGGCGGCGGTTTCCGTCAGCGCGCTGGCTTGTTCTTCAGTGCGGCTGGAGAGATCGGCGTTGCCGACGGCGATCTCGTGCGTACCGTGGTTGATCGACTCCACACCGTCACGCACCTGCTGCACGGTGGCACTCAGCTCCTGCTGCATCGTCCGCAGGCTGGCGAACAGCATGCCGATCTCATTGTTGTTGCGTACCGCGATCTCGCTACGTAGATCGCCACGCCCAACCTTTTGCAAATGTTCGGCGATCTGGCGCAGCGGCAGAATCAAGCGCCGGCGGAAATCACGCTGCACGGCGACCAGCAGCAGCAGGATCGCCGCCAGGGTGCCGCTCAGCAGACGGGCGAAGACTTTTTGGGTCTGCTCCGCCTCTTCCACTGCCAGACGGTGGGCGGCCACCGTGGCCCGCATGTAGTCGGCAAACTGGTTATCCAGCCGCTGGCGCACCTGGCGCTTCTCTGCCGCCATGGCGTGCAGCCGCTCGATCAGCGCCGCCTGCGGCGTGTCGGCCAACAACGTCAGTTCTTGCTTCAGCACCGCCAGCTGCGCCAGGTAGACCTTTTTCATCGCCTCGCCCAGATCCGGGCGCGATACCGTCAGGCCCGGCGTCTCCCAAAACAGGTTGAACGCGACGTCGGCGCTGCGCAGCTCACCGCGCGCCTCATCGATACCCTGTTGAATATCGGCTCTGCTGGTCTGCGCCCAGCGCTCGAACGCCATGTTGTCGATCAGCGTCTGCGTTTGCAGCAAAGCACGCCAACTGCGGTTCAGCGCCGCTTCCTCGTCGGAGAAGGTGCTCATCCTGTCGATGCTGTGGCCGTTTTGCTGCATGAAATAGAAGGCGATGGCGCCGGTTCCCATGGGCATCAAGCCCAGCAGCAACAGCATCAACATCAGCCAGGTGGCTATTTTCATATTTTTCAGCATAAGTCGTCTCCGTTGACAGTCACACCGGCGAGGGGAAATTCCCCGCTCGGTAAGGGCTATATCGGTACGAAACGACAACGGTTTAGGGTAAAAGCAAAATAATGCAATAATTCATTCAGTGAACTAATAACAAGCTAAATAAACATTCTTTTTATTGATTTTTAAGCTAAAAAAAACCCCGGTCATTTGACCGGGGCTTTCAGCACACAAGCGTGTGGGGGATGATTACATCATGCCGCCCATACCGCCCATGCCACCCATGCCGCCTGCTGCGCCCAGATCTGGTGCGTCAGCCTTCGGCAGGTCGGTGACCATGCATTCGGTGGTGATCATCAGGCCAGCCACGGAAGCCGCGTACTGCAGAGCAGAACGGGTCACTTTGGTTGGATCCAGGATACCCATCGCGATCATGTCGCCGTATTCTTCAGAGTAAGCGTTGTAGCCGTAGCTGCCTTCGCCCGCTTTCACCTGGTTGGCGATAACGGAAGCTTCTTCACCGGCGTTGACCACGATCTGACGCAGAGGGGCTTCCATTGCGCGCAGCGCAACTTTGATACCCACGTTCTGGTCTTCGTTGTCGCCTTTCAGCGCGGCGATTTTGCCTGCAACGCGGATCAGCGCTACGCCGCCGCCGGCAACCACGCCTTCTTCCACTGCGGCGCGGGTCGCGTGCAGGGCGTCTTCAACGCGGGCTTTCTTCTCTTTCATTTCAACTTCAGTGGCTGCGCCAACCTTGATAACGGCAACGCCGCCGGCCAGTTTCGCTACGCGCTCCTGCAGTTTTTCACGATCGTAGTCAGAGGTCGCTTCTTCGATCTGCTGACGAATTTGAGCAACGCGGCCCTGGATGGTCGCTTCGTCGCCCACGCCATCGATGATGATGGTGGTGTCTTTGTTGATGACAACGCGTTTCGCCTGACCCAGGTCTTCCAGGGTGGCTTTTTCCAGCTCCAGACCGATCTCTTCAGAGATAACGGTACCGGCAGTCAGGGTAGCGATGTCCTGCAGCATGGCTTTACGACGGTCGCCGAAGCCAGGCGCCTTAACGGCAGCCACTTTCACGATGCCGCGCATGGTGTTGACCACCAGGGTCGCCAGCGCTTCACCTTCAACGTCTTCAGCGATGATCAGCAGCGGTTTGCCTGCTTTGGCAACGGCTTCCAGCACCGGCAGCATTTCGCGGATGTTGGAGATCTTCTTGTCAGCCAGCAGGATGAACGGGCTTTCCAGCTCAACAGAACCGGTTTCCGGCTTGTTGATGAAGTATGGGGACAGGTAACCGCGGTCGAACTGCATACCTTCAACCACGTCCAGCTCGTCTTGCAGGCCGGTGCCTTCTTCAACGGTGATAACGCCTTCTTTGCCCACTTTCTCCATCGCTTCCGCGATCAGTTTACCCACGGTTTCGTCGGAGTTGGCGGAGATGGTGCCGACCTGAGCGATAGCTTTGGAATCGGAGCAAGGTACGGACAGTTTTTTCAGTTCTTCAACCGCAGCGACAACCGCTTTGTCGATGCCGCGCTTCAGATCCATCGGGTTCATGCCTGCAGCAACCGCTTTCAGGCCTTCGGTGATGATGGATTGAGCCAGTACGGTTGCAGTGGTGGTGCCGTCGCCCGCCGCGTCGTTCGCTTTGGAGGCCACTTCTTTCACCATCTGTGCGCCCATGTTCTCGAACTTGTCTTCCAGTTCGATTTCACGCGCAACGGAAACGCCGTCTTTGGTGATGGTCGGTGCGCCGAAAGATTTATCCAGCACTACGTTGCGGCCTTTCGGGCCCAGGGTCACTTTTACTGCATCAGCGAGAACATTCACGCCGCGGAGCATTTTCACGCGAGCGTCATTGCCGAATTTTACGTCTTTAGCTGCCATTGGTATTTCCCTTCAACTCGTTCAGTTCAGAAGATAAAGCGCAATTACGCTTCAACAATTGCCAGAATGTCGCTTTCGGACATGATCAACACTTCTTCATTGTCGATCTTCTCTGCTTTCACGCCGTAGCCGTCGTTGAAAATCACGATATCGCCAACTTTCACATCCAGCGGTTGGATGTTGCCGTTTTCCAGCACACGCCCTTTACCCACTGCAACCACTTCACCGCGAGTGGATTTACCCGCAGCAGAGCCAGTCAGGACGATGCCGCCAGCAGATTTTGATTCAACTTCTTTGCGCTTGACGATAACGCGGTCATGCAATGGACGAATACTCATTGAACGCTCTCCTGTAAGAAGGTCTCTATCAGATTTAGGGTTGTACACCGGATGGTTGTTATTACCGGCCTCGTGGCATTTGAGATGGGGGCGTTCCAGCCCCCTTCAAGGGGGCGAACAAAAAAAAATTTCGCATTTTTGGTCCGACGAGTGCCGCAGAGATGAAAAACGCGGCCAGAGCCGCGTTTGCTTAACGATCGTGAGGTTTGCGATCCTCGTCCGGGCGGTGTTCCAGCACCGGGCGTTCGTCGTCCTTGCGCTGGAATTCGCCGTCGAAGGTATTGCCGTTGGCGGCGTCGCCGCCCGTCCAACCGCCGGGGCGATACACCGACAGGTGCGGCATCAGTTTCAGCGTCAGCGATTTTTGCACCGGCGGCAGCAGCAGCAACAGGCCGAGGAAATCGGTGAAGAAACCCGGTATCAGCAGCAGGAAGCCCGCCAGCACCAGCGAAACGCTTTTCACCATTTCCGCCGCCGGGCTTTCGCCGGCCGCCAGTTTTTGCTGCATCTGCACGAAGGTTTTCATGCCCTGATTGCGCACCAGCGAAATGCCGACGCAGGAGCTGAACACCACCAGCAGCAGGGTGACAGCCACGCCGAGCACGGCGGCGACTTTGATAAAGATGGATATTTCTATGTAAGCCAGCAGAAATATCAGCAGTAGCGGTAACCAGCGCACCTGGTTCTCCTATCGGTAGGTAAGGCACGGCCGCCACGGGGCGACGGCGCGAAAAAAGAGGCCGTAAACGGCCGACACTATTACAATGAGGGCATCCCCCCACCATTTCAACCGAGAGCCGGTTTTTATTGCTAAAGTTCACAAACGTGAAAGAAGTCACAGAACCGAAAAAGGGCATATCCTTAAACACCATAAGGTGATCTGGATTCAGTCATTTCTTACCAACCAGCATATGATCTGGGCAGCTACGGGCGATTTGGTTAATCGTTTCACGCCCCAAGCCTTCGGCAATATTAATTTAGGCTGTGCCCTTACTAGCCTTGACCTGACAAATTATTAATTCGGCAGCAACACATAGAGAAGGTTCTCATGTCAAACAACATTCGTATCGAAGAAGACCTGTTAGGAACACGTGAAGTCCCCGCAGACGCTTACTACGGAGTTCACACTCTGCGTGCGATTGAAAACTTCTACATCAGCAACAGCAAAATCAGCGATGTCCCCGAGTTCGTTCGCGGCATGGTGATGGTGAAAAAGGCCGCGGCGATGGCCAACAAAGAACTCAAAACCATCCCGCGCAAAATCGCCGACTTGATCATCCAGGCCTGCGACGAGGTGCTGGATAAAGGCAAGTGCATGGATCAGTTCCCGGTGGACGTATTCCAGGGCGGCGCGGGCACCTCGCTGAACATGAACACCAACGAAGTGCTGGCGAACATCGGCCTGGAGCTGATGGGCCATCAAAAAGGCGAATACCAGTACCTGAACCCGAACGATCACCTCAATAAATGCCAGTCCACCAACGACGCCTACCCAACCGGGTTCCGCATCGCGGTGTACGCCTCCAACCAGAAACTGATCGACGCCATCAACCAGCTGCGCGAAGGCTTCGATCGCAAGGCGAAAGAGTTCGAAACCATCCTGAAAATGGGCCGCACCCAGCTGCAGGACGCGGTGCCGATGACCCTCGGCCAGGAATTCCACGCCTTCAGCGTGCTGCTGAACGAAGAGACCCGCAACCTGCACCGCACCGCGGAGCTGCTGCTGGAAGTGAACCTCGGCGCCACCGCCATCGGCACCGCGCTCAACACCCCGGAAGGCTACCAGCCGCTGGCGGTGCAAAAACTGGCGGAAGTCAGCGGCCTGCCGGTGGTGCCGGCGGAAGACCTGATCGAAGCCACCTCCGACTGCGGCGCCTACGTGATGGTGCACAGCGCGCTCAAACGCCTGGCGGTAAAACTGTCCAAAATCTGTAACGACCTGCGCCTGCTCTCCTCCGGCCCGCGCGCCGGCCTGAACGAAATCAACCTGCCGGAGCTGCAGGCGGGATCGTCCATCATGCCGGCCAAAGTGAATCCGGTGGTGCCGGAAGTGGTCAATCAGGTGTGTTTCAAGGTGATTGGCAACGACACTTGCGTTACCATGGCGGCCGAAGCGGGCCAGCTGCAGCTGAACGTGATGGAGCCGGTGATCGGCCAGGCGATGTTCGAGTCGATCCACATCCTGACCAACGCCTGCTACAACCTGCTGGAAAAATGCATTAACGGCATCACCGCGAATAAAGAAGTCTGCGAACACTACGTCTTCAACTCGATCGGTATCGTCACCTATCTGAACCCGTTCATCGGCCACCATAACGGTGACATCGTCGGGAAGATCTGCGCCGAAACCGGCAAGAGCGTGCGCGAAGTGGTGCTGGAACGCGGCCTGCTGACCGAAGCCGAGCTGGATGACATCTTCTCCGTGGAGAACCTGATGCACCCGGCCTATAAAGCCAAACGCTATACGGATGAAAATGAACAATAACAGACCTACCCGGTAGCCCTGAAAGGCACGCTAAATCCTCTGGATAGCGTGCCTTTTTACTTTTAGGCGCCCACAAAATTTTAACGTTTTATTTTCAATTTACACCCTAAATCATTGGGACTGCATCAAGGCGGCAAGAGCGCAAGTCCCCAGGAGCTTACTCAAGTAAGTGACTGGGGTGAGCGCTCGCAGCCAACACCGATGCAGTTTCAAGGATGACGGGAAATCTCATTTTAAGGAGTAAACACTATGCTAGCCGTAGAATTGGTTATCGTTCTGCTGGCCATCTTTTTAGGGGCCAGGTTGGGCGGTATCGGTATCGGGTTCGCGGGGGGACTGGGCGTATTGGCGCTGGCGCTGATCGGCGTCAAACCGGGCAACATTCCCTTCGACGTCATCTCCATCATCATGGCGGTGATTGCGGCGATCTCCGCCATGCAGGTCGCCGGGGGGATGGACTACCTGGTGCAGCAGACCGAAAAACTGCTGCGCAAGAACCCCAAGCACATCACCATTCTCGCCCCTATCGTCACCTACTTCCTGACCATCTTCGCCGGCACCGGCAATATCTCACTCTCGGCGCTGCCGGTGATCGCCGAGGTGGCGAAAGAACAGGGCATCAAGCCTTGCCGCCCGCTGTCGACCGCCGTGGTCTCCGCCCAGATCGCCATCACCGCCTCGCCGATCTCCGCCGCGGTGGTGTACATGTCTTCGGTGATGGAGGGCCACGGCGTCAGCTACCTGCACCTGCTGATGGTGGTGATCCCGTCCACCTTCTGCGCGGTGCTGTTGATGTCGCTGCTGGTGACCTGGCTGTTCGACTCCAAACTGTCTAACGATCCGGTGTACCTGAAACGCCTGGAAGAAGGCCTGATCACCCTGCGCGGCAACAACGCGCTGGCGATCAAACCACGCGCCAAAACCTCGGTGCTGCTGTTCCTGCTCGGCGTGCTGTGCGTGGTCGCCTACGCCATCATCAACAGCCCGGGCCTGGGTCTGGTGGCCAAGCCGCTGATGAACACCACCAACGCCATTCTGATCATCATGCTGAGCGTCGCCACGCTGACCACCCTGCTGTGCCGCGTCGACACCGACATGGTGCTGAACTCCAGCACCTTCAAGGCCGGCATGAGCGCCTGTATCTGTATCCTCGGCGTCGCCTGGCTGGGCGATACTTTCGTCCAGGCCAACATCGATTGGATCAAAGAGACGGCCGGCAGCGTCATTCAGGCGCACCCGTGGCTGCTGGCGGTGATCTTCTTCTTCTGCTCGGCGCTGCTGTACTCGCAGGCCGCCACCGCCAAGGCGCTGATGCCGATGGCGCTGGCGCTGAACGTGTCGCCGCTGACCGCCGTCGCCTCCTTCGCCGCCGTTTCCGGCCTGTTCATCCTGCCGACCTACCCGACATTGGTCGCCGCGGTGCAGATGGATGATACCGGCACCACGCGCATCGGCCGCTTCGTGTTCAACCACCCGTTCTTCATTCCCGGCACCATGGGCGTGATTTTCGCGGTGGTATTCGGCTTCCTGCTCGGCAGCGTCATGCTGTAAGGCGTCGACCGGGGCTGCGGCCCCGGTTTTCTTTCTGGCGATAAACTCGCCTTCTAGCCAATCCGCCTTCAGGGTATAGTGCCCATTCGAACCGATGAGAGGGCTGAAGATGTCTGATTGCGAAGCTGTCGTCATACTCTGTACCGCACCCGATGAAGCCAGCGCCCAGGAACTGGCGGCGCGGGTCTTGGGCGATAAGCTGGCGGCCTGCGCCACGCTGCTGCCCGGCGCCACCTCGCTGTATTACTGGCAAGGGAAGCTGGAACAGGAATACGAAGTGCAGATGCTGTTCAAAAGCGATCGCCGCCGTCAGCAAGCCCTGCTCGACACCCTGAAACAACATCACCCATACCAAACGCCTGAGCTGCTGGTCTTGCCGGTGATGGCCGGAGATAAAGACTACCTGTTATGGATCAACGCTTCATTAAACTGATTTTGCTGCTGTGCAGCCTGTGCTTCCTGCCGCAGGCGGCGCAGGCTTCGCTGTTCGCGCCGAAGGGCGGCAGCCAGTTCGTGCCCGTCGATCAGGCCTTCGCCTTCGATTTCAAACAGCAAGGCGGCCAGGTGACGCTGAACTGGCAGATCCGCCCCGGCTATTACCTGTATCGCCAGCAGATCAAACTGGTGCCGCAGCAGGCGACGCTCGGCGCCTTTACCCTGCCCGAAGGGCTGAGCCACAAGGACGAGTTCTTCGGCGAAGTGGCGATTTTCAAACAGCAGCTGAATCTGCAGGTGCCGCTGCAACAGGCGGCGGCCAACGCCAGCCTCAGCGTCACCTATCAGGGCTGCGCCGAGGCCGGCTTCTGCTACCCGCCGGAAACCCGAACCATCCCGCTGGACGCGGTCAGCGCCACCGCAGCCACGCCGCTCTCGGCCTCTGCACCGGCTGAAGCCCCCGCCGCACCGGCCAGCCTGCCGTTCTCGCCGCTGTGGGCATTGCTGATCGGCATCGGCATCGCCTTCACCCCGTGCGTACTGCCGATGTATCCGCTGATCTCCGGCATCATCCTCGGCCGAGACCGGCCGCAAAGCAGCGGCCGCATTCTGGCGCTGGCGCTGGTTTACGTGCAGGGCATGGCGCTCACCTACACCCTGCTGGGCTTGGTGGTGGCCGCCGCCGGATTGCAGTTCCAGGCGGCGCTGCAGCATCCTTACGTGCTGATTGGCCTGTCGGCGCTGTTCATCGCGCTGGCGCTGTCGATGTTCGGCCTCTATTCCCTGCAGTTGCCCTCGGGGCTGCAAACCCGGCTGGCAAACTGGAGCAACACCCAGCGCGGCGGCTCACTGACCGGCGTGTTCCTGATGGGCGCGCTGGCCGGGCTGATCTGTTCCCCCTGCACCACCGCGCCGCTCAGCGCCATCCTGCTGTATATCGCCCAGAGCGGCAATCTGTGGGCCGGCGGCGGCACGCTGTACCTGTACGCGCTGGGGATGGGCATTCCGCTGGTGATCGTCACCCTGTTCGGCAACCGCCTGCTGCCGCGCAGCGGCCCGTGGATGCAGTACGTGAAAGAGGCCTTCGGCTTCGTCATTCTGGCGCTGCCGGTGTTCCTGCTGGAGCGGGTGATCGGCGATCTGTGGGGCATGCGCCTGTGGAGCCTGCTCGGCCTGGCGTTCTTCGGCTGGGCCTTCGCCCTGAGCCTGAGAAGCGCGCGCGGCTGGGCACGCGCCCTGCAACTTCTGTTGCTGGCGGCGGCGGTGATCGCCGCACGGCCGCTGCAGGACTGGGCTTTCGGCACCGACCAGGCGCAGCAGGCGGCTCAGCCGCACCTGGCCTTTACCCGCATCAACAACGTCGAACAGCTCGATCTCGCGCTGCAACAGGCGCGGGGCAAGCCGGTGATGCTGGATCTGTACGCCGACTGGTGCGTGGCCTGTAAAGAGTTCGAAAAATACACCTTCAGCGACGCCGCGGTGCAGGCAAGCCTGGCCAACGCGGTGCTGCTGCAGGCGGATGTGACCGCCAACGGTGCGGAACAGGCGGCGCTGCTGAAGCACCTGCAGGTGTTGGGGCTGCCGACGATCCTGTTCTTCGATCCGGCAGGCCGCGAGCTGACGGCCGAGCGGGTCACCGGTTTTATGAAGGCGGAAGCCTTCAACGCGCATTTGCAGAAAGTGATGTGATAACTGACACTGAAGATCGGAAGCGAATGGGAGGAAGCACAAGTGCAACGTGAACACGTCCTTGATACCGCGCTGGGCCTGTTGGAACAACAGGGCCTGGCGACCGCCACATTAGAGATGCTGGCGGAAAAACTCGACGTTCAGCCCGGCGATCTCAAACGGTTCTGGCCGGATCGCGAAGCGCTGCTGTACGACTGCCTGCGCTACCACGGCCAACAGATCGACACCTGGCGCCGCCAGCTGCTGCTGGACGAAAACCTGAGCCCGCAGCAAAAACTGCTGGCGCGCTATGACGTGCTGGCGGAATACGTGCAGCAAGACCGCTACCCCGGCTGCCTGTTTATCGCCGCCTGCAGCTTCTTCCCGGAAACGGATCACCCGATCCACCAACTGGCGGAGCAACAGAAGCTGACCTCGCTGGAGCTGACCCGCGAGCTGCTGCGCGACATGGACGCCGACGACGCCGACATGGTGGCGCAGCAAATGGAGCTGATTCAGGAAGGCTGCCTGAGCAAACTGCTGGTAAAACGCCAGCTCCAGGACGTATCGGTCGCCAAACGGCTGGCGGAAGACATCTTGCAGGTGGCGCAGTGCCGCCGCAACGGGGCGTTGAGCTGAATCGGCAGGGTTGACGGCACAGCCAACCCGAGGCGATAGCCCCAACAGGCGCATTTTTTGCGCCCTTTGCCTGAAAAGCCAGCAACCGGAGCCATTTTCGCGTATTTCACGCATAAAGCCGTTGACGGCTTTCGGCCAATACGGTTTAATGCTGCGCGTTGCCCGGATAGCTCAGTCGGTAGAGCAGGGGATTGAAAATCCCCGTGTCCTTGGTTCGATTCCGAGTCCGGGCACCATATTCAGAAGAACCCGCCTATGGCGGGTTTTTCACTTTTTGGGGTACGGACTCTCCATCGAACTGCGTTCGATTATTCGGCCTAAAGGCCTCACCCTACGGGCCAGCGCTAAAGCGCTGTTCAACGCGGCGCCAGCGCCGGTTGTCCGAGTCCGGGCACCATCTTCAGAAGAACCCGCCTATGGCGGGTTTTTTGCTTTCTGAGATACGGACTCTCCATCGAACTGCGTTCGATTATTCGGCCTAAAGGCCTCACCCTGCGGGCCAGCGCTGAAGCGCTGTTCAACCCGGCGCCAGCGACATAGGGCGAATGTTCCCTTGCCTACTTGGCTCCCTCCCCCCACACAAACGTTGGCTTCAAGGATAACCGGGTTACCGTATTCTCGGCATTAAGCGTGAAAGTGGCGGCACCAGGCGAGTCGTGCCCAATTTCGTTGAGGCGGAACTCACTCTCTGGTAAAAATGCTACGCCATACATTTCCGAAGCGACGTCAATGATGACGTCGTAATGCCAACCACCTGGAAGCATGGCCGTAGCCTTGAATAGACAACTGCCTTTTCTTCATATGCTGCGCATGTTTGTAGAATGAATACATGCTTAAGCAGAATAAAAATATCGCGAAATAAAACAAATTCACTTCACCTTTCCCTTGGTGTAGATAATGCCCAGCGAAAATGACGCAAGCCACCATCACTGCCAACGAAAAAATTCACCGAGCTTATGGTCTTAGTCGAAACAACAGGCCATTTAGTCAATGAGCACAAAAAAAGCAGGGGATACCCCTGCTTGTCATTTAAAATCAATATTACTGGCATATCGGTGAGTATTTTTTCATAAACGGCGATTCGCAGATCGCATTCACGATATCACCTTTATCTTTCTCTTTTGGCTTGGCGCTTGAGTTGGTATTGCCACCACATTGCCCGCCATTTTCCCCTGGCCATTGATGCATTGGCCAAAGTCGCTATTGCCGGCACCGCTGGCGTTGCCATTATTGCCCTGCACATTCTGATTACCGTTAAAACCGGCGTGCGCGTAAGACGCCATCATGATGCAGGCGCCGAGAAGCAAAGTTGCTGTCTTTTTCATACTTTTCCCTTTGTGTTATTTAGCAATTGAATAAAACAAGATTTAATATTCCCTTGGGGAATATTAATCATAATCCATTATCTTTTAGCATTATAAAGATAGCAGATGAGAACAACTAAAATTATTCCCCATCACGGTTAGGAATACTCTGCCTCTGGGGATAGCAGCCAATAAATAAAATCATGGCTGCGGTTTAGCATCAGCTTACCCATTACCGAACGTTTATGGCTGTGCACCGTTTTAACGCTCACCCCCATTACCCTGGCGGTTTGCGATTGGTCAAACCCTCTTCTAAGATAGTTCACTACCTGACGCTCGCGACGGGTTAGAGGCTGATATACAAATCGCGTTGTGGCTCGGCTATCACTCAGTATTTTTGCCAACAGTACGAACAATTTATCAATGCTATCCGTTCGATACAGCACGCGGGAAACTTCATCAGAAATAATCGGCCTTTCCTTTATCATGACGACAGGCGTGCACCCATTTTCATGCGCCGCGCTTCGCCAACGATGAGCAATTCGTCTTGATGAAACGAATATCACATCAGGTCGGGTTACTGCATCCTGATTTAAAAAACAAAGCACCTTATTATTGGCTTGAGCATACTGATTTAAACTGCTTTTCAGACCAGCAGAAAAATAACGATTGTCATCATCGATGATAATATTGATAACCTTCATCTTTGCCTCAAAAAATCATATGCCGATATGCCCTACAAAAATTGCAGGGCACTTTCGCTTGTCGTTATTAATGCCTAATCAATTAATTAAAGGATAATCGGCCGTCTTACTTTAGCCAATTACGCAAAAACCATATAATTAATATGAATTAATGATAAGTATGGCATTACCACTGAATGGCCCTTCCTCAACATTTCCGGTGGTGTGCAAGGTCGATTCCAGATCAATAGCGACCCCACCAGTAGGAATGTTGATTTTCTTGCCAGTGATGCCGGGAACACCATCGATAGTGACGGTCGAGAAAAGACTCCCGTCAGCTTTTAGCTCTATTTTCTCACTGGCATTATTGCTCACCACAGAAATATCCGCGTTAGCCGGATAAGTACAAGAAAGCCTCACGCTCTCTTTTTTCTTATGGCCATTAACTTCGTCAGTACTTAACTGACCGTGATCCAGTGTTACCGCCCCTGCATCGATGTTGCATTCATTATTTGGCGGCGTGGGACCAATGCAGCTTTGCCCAGGGAAAGCATTATAATATACAGATGACGAAAACTGATAAACAAGCGCATAGCACAGTTTTGAGTAGGCCTCCCATTTTTTTTTAATAATACAAAATGAGGGGCTATAATCAGGATCGCAATAATAACTAAAATTAGGGTACCCACGTGCATTAAACCCAACATCTATGGGGTTTTTAACTTTTTTAGTTATAATTTTATATAGCTCCCCCATTGTCCAGGCGGTGTTCATCTCAGGATAAAGAGTTGCTTGCCATGTAGGAGATAAGGATGTCCCTACATAAGGGGCTAGGAATTGATTGAAATTGGTAAAGACCCCAATAGTGACTATACAAGAGCGCTGAAAACAAGGGTTCTGCGTCTGATCATTAACATCAATGCTCACAAGCCGGCCTGAGGCGCCTGCACCAGCATAATTCCCGGAGTTAATAAGCCCATTCACAATAGGCGCATTGGTGGTTTCCCACACCATACCTGCATTTGCTTTGCAGATATAAATAAAAACCAAAAGGGAAGACAAAATAGCACGTCTCGCCCATGGGAATTTATTTTTAAAAAAACCGCTTTATAATTAACCATAAATTCTCTTTGCACTCATGGACGTATTAAAAATAATAAAAAAATGACATTAGTTCACACGAAAAAAGCGCTTGCTATCTTCGGTTAAGCACAGAAATAAAAAACATTACCCATCAACGGCATACCGATTTTACAATGAAGTAACGTATTGGCTTCTTGTTAGTTTAACGCTGCTGCCTTTGTTTCCTGCAACCGGGCTTTGCCCACCCAGTTGCAGAAACCCTTATTATTCATACTCCGCCGTTAACGTCGCGGTTCCAGTAAAATCTGCCCCCACCAGCATGGTTCCTGGCCGCGCAATAGGCACCGCGTAAAGCTTAGTAGGGTTGGCAGCGTCAATAATTAATTTGGTATCGCTGACGTAAGTGGTGTCGCCTGTACCTTGTGTAATACGCAAGCCAAGGTTACCCACGCTTGACTGCAGCGGTTTGCTGTCCCCCCAGGACACCGGTGCAAACCCCAGTTTGACTTTCAGATCGCCGTATCCCGCAGAACCGCCGTTACAAGATACGCTATACGGAATTTCCATTTTTTTGTACGCGACGCCGTCTATTTTATTGATGGCTACGTTGGCAAAATCCACGCTAATATCTTTACCCTCATTCAGCGTACACGTGGGTTGCTCAACCAACTTTCCGGTAAACTTTACATTTACCGCTTGCGCAGCCCCCATGGTTAGTAACCCCACGCAGATCATGGCGGCCAAGCCTGAGCCACGCACCATATTCATTTTTTCCATATTCATTATCTTCATTTGCATCTCCTTTATTGAACCTCTACGAGCAATGTGGCGGAACTGGAAAAGTCCCCTCCTCTCAGCGTGGCGCCGCTGCGCTTCACCGGTACTGCGTATAACTTTGGCGTAAGCGGATAAGTAAAATTCATCCAGGCATTCAACCTCAGCTGTTGACCATTCTCTTGCAGTAGCTTAATCGCCAAATCGTTATTGTTGGTGTGCAGCAAACCATCCCCAAAGTCCGGCGATAATCCTTGCAGGCTCACTTTCAACAACCCGGCGTTGCCGGACATATTGCCGCTACAGCTAACCTCGTAGGGGATAAGCCTTTTACCGTATTTTTCGCCATCAATTTTTGTGGTGATCAGTTCATTGAAGGACACAAAAATATCCTGGCCGCCGTTAATTTCACACTTGGGCTTGGCAACCACGGCACCTTTGACTGTAACCGTCGCCGTCGCTGCCCAACCAACCTGGCTCACCAACAACACTCCCGATAAGGTTAAGGCCGAGGTTACCGTCATAGTGGCCGCTAAGGAGAGAGAGAGCAGTAGGCTTGTCCCCACCTTTCGCCACATACAGCGCCATAACTTGCCCATTGCTTTCGCCTCAGTCATAGTTCATCCGAAAATCAATTGCGGCCTGATAGGCTCCTGCCACCATAGGCGCACGCGTGCGTTCCGCCATCACGTAAAAATTCAACGCGTCGCTTCCTATCGCCAACAACTGAGGCCGGCTACGGTGCCCCAGACGTACATCTTTTTTGTCACTGTCCAATAATCGCAACGCTATCCCGCCAGCGCCTCGTACCTTCACCAAGCGCGGATTGTCCGCATCCGCAGGGGCGTTGAAACTCACGCTCACTGCTGGCTGATAAGCATCCCAAACTTTATTGCCCCTGCGTTCGTCCTGCATGGCTGCCCCAGTACGCAAGCAATCTCGTAGGCGAAGCTGGAAGGCGACCGGTTCTGTACGCTCCCCCACTTTGGCCAGGTTGCCGGTCGCCGTTTCCCCCAACCAAACGTCCTGGCGCGCCGACACCATATCCAGCCGGCAAGCCCCCTCGGTCAATGCACCATGAACAAACAACACACCGTGATTTCCGTCTTCTGCTTTCGCAGAATTGGCCGCCAGCAAGACCAACAACAGCATGGAGACCATGCCTGCTTGACACGCCAAAGATCTGCCCTTCAGATTGCTGTAACCGTTGTCCATTTTTTGCATGACTTCTTCCCCGCTCGCTTCAACCGGTAAAACGTACCGCCGGTTTCTGTTATCCTTTTGCGTCAGGCACGACCTGGCAATCACTGGCGCCGCATTTGAATGTCAGCTCTGGGCGGCCACCGTAATCATTGATGTAGGTCAGCACCGGTGCATTGCCTAACCCAGAGGCACCCAGCGCAATGCTTCCCTTAGGCGGCACCATTAACGGTTCAAAACCCTGTGCCGTTTTTCCCTTCTTGCTGTTGCTGGCATCAACCAGCGTGATGTAATAAGGCGTTGGATTATTCACCTGGAAGCCCATCCCCTGACGAGTCAGCGTTAACTGCTCCTGCCACGGCGTAAAAGCACTGCCTTTGCCTGGCGTAATCGCCGCCGGGCGATAGAACAGCTTGATGCGCGTCTGCAACGCTATTTGTAATGTGTTGGCTTTCTCGCTTTTAGGCGGTATTTCTCGCAGGTTGAAATAGAACAGCGTCTCCCTATCCTGCGCCAACAAATTCACTGCCGGCGTCGACTGCACTTTTATTTGGCTCTGTGTTCCAGGTTCCAGCCGCTGTACCGGCGGCAATACCACTAGCGGGCTGTTAATCTTCTTGCCTTCGGCATCTTCCAGCCATCCCTGCGCCAGATACGGCAGTTGAGTATTTTTATTGCTGATATTCAGACTTACCGATTTCTCGGCGCCGTTAAAAATTACACGAGTACGATCCAGCGCAATAGCGGCTTGGGCCTGGCTGCTCAATACCATTGCCGACAACATACCGGCGACTGAGAATATTTTTACCATGTTCTTTTGCATAAAATTGTTCCGTCTTATAAAGCTTGTTCTTACTAAAATAGTCACGGGCTCGGCGGCTTATTCCGCTCTCGCCTCAGTATTCACTCGGCATGGCAACAGTAAGTTGCTCAACATAATATCCGTACGAATTGTCGGCAATGTGATCCGGCATTGGGCCTTACCGTCCCAATTCACCGTCATCTCTGTATTGGGCTTAATTCCGCTCAGATACACACTCCCGCCATCATTCACCAAGCCGGTCTGTTGCTGCCGACTGTTGTATACCACCGCACCAAACGGCGGGGCGCTGCCATCGGCCAGGCTAATCACCGCCATCGCCTTTTGCCCGGAAATCACATTAAAGCGCCGATAGCCAATCGCTCCCTCGGTTAATGTCGCCTGTACCACCGACTGCGTAGCGTCAACGTTATCCGGCAATGTGTTGAGATCGATACTCGCCTTGCTGCGGTAATAACTGTTGATATCCGCCACCACCGCTTTACCGAACATATTGGTGCGCGCCGTCGCACCAAATCCACGCACCGGCACATCGCCCACGCCTTCGGTATCTAAAAGCAACCGCGTCCCGCCCAAAGTGCTGTTGCGGTGTAGCGCCGCGCCCTTGGCGGTGGCCGTCATCCCACCTTGCAATGAGAACCCCATGGATGAGTAACTTCCCCCTTGGTAACTGGCATTGGCGCCGATGCGCGCGTTATCACCCTCATGGGTATAAAAGCCACTTGCTGAACCGCCCCGGCGTGAAAGCCCGGTGCTCAACTGATAGTTATTGTGTTCGTCCAGCCTTTCGTAATAACCAAGCCGCTGCGTATTTTCATTACGGTTCCACGAACTGCTGTAACTGAAGTTAGAATTAACCCCCCACGGTAAGGTAAAGGATAAATACATGCCATCATCCTTGGCCCCCTGAAATTTATTCCGAAAAGCCGTGAGCGACGCACTGATATTTTTCATGGCTCCCAAATCGAAATACCGCGAAAGAGCCAAACTATAACGTTCGCTAACAGGCTGGTCCCAATAAGTCTGATGACTGTAGTTGAGATAGGTACTTAATCCTAAATCGCGAAACTGCTTATTCAGCGTGACGGTATACATTTCTCGGCTTTTCCCGAGGCGACTTTCATCATAACGAGCGTCGAGGTATTCACTCATCGTCATAAAGTTCTGTTCAGAGAAACGATAACCAGCGAAGGTGATTTGGCTATCATATTCATCAAAACTCTTCGAATAACTTACCCGATAGGAGCCACCGGTTTTGGTGCCGCCCTGTTGGGGTAATTCCGCTCGTGATTGCGTGGAGTCAAAAGACAGCGCGCCAAATGCCAATAGATCGCGGCCTAGCCCCATAGATAACGCTTTATAATCGCCCCCACCCAAAGTGCCGCCATATAATGACCACCCGTTGCTCACCCCCCAGGAAAACTCTCCAGTAGCGAACAGAGGACCACGCACATGATGATTCCAATCAGAAGGTTTACCACCCGCGAATTTGAAACGCACCGTACCAGGGCGTGTCAGATAAGGAATATTTGCGGTATCTACTTTAAACTCCTGCACGCTGCCATCTTGCTCTTCTACCCGAACATCCAGCTGCCCGTTGATGGAATCATTAATATCCTGAATGCGGAATGGACCCGCCGCAACCCGGGTTTCATACAACACACGGCCCATCTGACTAATAACGACCTTGGCATTGCTTTTGGCTATCCCCGTCACTTCTGGCGCATAACCGCGAAGATTGGGCGGCAACATATTGTCATCCGAAGTCACGCTAAAACCGGTATAGCGGAAACTGTCGAAAATATCCGTCGCCAGATAATCCTCACCCATAGTCAAGCGAGCACCCCACTTAGGCAGCGCGCGGAAAGCGTAATATCGACTCCAGTCAAAATCTTGCTGCGTTGGTAAGCCTGTGCCGGTTTGATGATTGATATTCATCTGCCAGTCAGCACGTAAACGCCAAGCCCCCAGATTGGCCCCCGCTGTTCCGTTCCCGCTTAGATTATAGGATTGTTGGCTATTCTGCTGGGTGCGCTGCACCTGTGAATTTAGATTATAATCCAGCAACAACCCTGGAATACCTTCATCCCATCGAGATGGAGGATCCCAATCCGGCGATGAATATTCCAGGTAGGCCTGCGGAATATTCAAATACAAGGTAGATGACGCCAGATCGCCTTTGGCTTCCAGACCATTAAGGCTGCCGAGATCCAAACACTGCCCGTCATGCCACCAACGTAATTTCGCTAAGGCATCTGACTTAAGCCCGAGTTTTTCAACCAGTGTTGGCGAAATACAGGCCACGCTTCCCTTGCCCTCATCTTCCGGCGCATAGAATGCGACAGGTTCTTCAGGCAACACCAGTGTGTTCAGATTAACCGACATGATATATTTCCCAGGCATAATAAAACCGCCGTGCGAAAATTGGCTCAGATCGATATTTTTCCTGTCATTTAAATCTAACACGTCGATGTTAAACTGTACCCCGTCACTTGCCTGCAACTGAGCAGGCAAACTATATATCGCCAAAGAAATGCACATTCCCAGCAGGCTTAACAGAGGCGTTTTCGATTTGTTCGCGTTCGATTTCATGGCTCCGCCAACCTTTAACTTATTTATAATCAGTAGTAATTCAATTTAAATCGAATAGCGGTTCTATAATCCCCGGCACGTAACACTTGGCGATTAGCTACCAGTTGCATGGAATAATTTAAGTAGCTCTCATTGATGATGGTACCGCCTATTGGCATAGCTAAACCTGGGTAAATCACATTACCGAGGCTATCTGAAATACGTAATGCAATTCCTTTTGCCTCCCCCGTCACCCCAAAGAATTCACTATCGACTCGACCATCAAACGTCATTTGAAAATGCTGGCGGCCTGGTTGCACTTTGTCCATGTCTGCCAAACTGCAATTTAAAAGCCGCAGACTGAATGGCTTAGTCAAGCCATGGCCGTCCCGGGCAATTTGTTCTATCGGTAATGTTTGCATATCAATCGTTTGATCACGGCTTGCCGATTCAATGGCACAGGCGGCATTAACAATAGCGCCTTCCATATTGACTCTTCCCCAGCCAATAACCGCCGCCGCTGCCGGCATCGTCTGAGCTATAAAAAGCATGGCCAATAGGGAAGGCGCCACTCTATTTTTTTCAACGGGAGCCATATGCGTTGTCCATTATAATTAAGATTCCATACTGGGAAAAAGCATGCGGGATATCCCGCATGCCGGCATTAATGGAGTAAAACGATTACTGGTAGCTCAGCGCGAAGTTAACCACGCTGGTGAATGCACCAGGAATGATGGTATCCAGAGTGCCGCCGTTCCCTTTCAGGAAGGCTTTGAATGCCAGTTCGGCACCAGTATCACCAATTTCGATCTTCTGCCCGGTGGTCGCTGTGCCCAGCTCTACAACGGCGTTAGAATTAAGGGTATCGGTAATAACAATGCTCGCACCTTTGGCGGTGCTGCCGCTGCCCAGGGCAATCATCTTCTTATCGGTACCGGCGGAACCACCGGCCTCACCGGTAAAGGTCGTCTTGACGGTTTGTGCCGTAGCATTAGTGCAGTCTTCCAACTTAATGCTGAACGGTTCTTTGACTTCAGACTCGCGGCCGTCTTTCAGGCTCAGGTTGGAAATCTGACCCAGTGGAACGGTTTGATCGATGTTGCCCGGTGCAATAGAGCATGGCGCATCAATGATTTCACCCGTGAAAGTGACAGTACCGCTACCCTGATTTGCCGCCTGCGCCATCATGGAAGAAGCACCAAAGGCCAATACCGCTGCAATCATAATTTTATTCAGTTTCATAGAAGTCCCTTACATTCCTTAGTAAGAAGTGGAGTAAATTAAATTCTTAAGTCACGCATGCAATGCAGCAGCTTTATTCCTGAGCGTTGTATCCGTGGCTAATACGCTGCGTTTCCGCGTTCCGTATCAGTGGGAACAAATTTACACTCCCCGAGCTTTGTTTGAAACGTTATGTCGAAAAAAGACAAAAACACAGGATTATTATCGATAAAATAATAATTAAATAGATTTTAAACCCAAAAAATAGAAGTTAATTATCACTATTTATATAAAAAAACTTGTAAGCAGATAAACATTTCATGTCAATTATACGTATAGAGAGAAAAATCCTATTTACACGCAGGGTGAAGGATTGAAAAAAGCCGCATCAGGTCTCAGAATAATCCCTCGACAGGAAAGTTGATGGGTAAATGAAATGATTTTTATCATAAATGAAGACATCCTCTTTAATGAGGATGAGGGCACGCTGTCGCATGTCGATAATGCCAGTAATAAAATAGCGTTACTTAAACCGACCAGCAGATTGCTTTCGTTGTTTATTCGCAATAATGATAAACTGCTGCTGCGAGAGAGGTTGCTTAATGACGTCTGGGTTGAACATGGGCTCAAAGCCTCCAATAACAACCTGAATAATTACGTTTCAGGTTTACGTAAGTCATTGGCGCAGTTCGGCGTAGAGGATATTATTGTTACCTACCCCCGTCAGGGGTTTAAATTTAGTGCCTTAAACATTCAACAGATGGATATAAATACCGATGAGATTAATAATAATGATTATAGCAAGACAGAAATAGCCTCAACACCGCCGCCGGTTGCTCGGACGCCGAATTTTCGTCGCTCTGTACAGCGTTTAATTATGATTATGGCCGCTTGTTTAGTGCCGTTTGCCGCAATTGTGCTTTACCAAAACAGCACGCGCATCAGCGTTTATCCGTTGGGCAATGAGCAAAATTGCCAAATTTACACCATGCGGTTAGGCAGCGGTGAGTTGGCAAACATTAAGCGAGAGATACGGCAAGCCGGCTTCAACTGCCAATACCGGGCGGATGTCTATTACTATGACAACATTCGCAATGAGGGCGCAGAAAAGGACGAACAGTGGTTAACCTATTGCCCGCGGGCGAGCAATAGCCCCTGCATTAACAATTACATCAATAATAAACAACCATAACATTGCGCCATTTATCCCCAGGGCCAACGAAAAACAATCCCCCGGCGTTGCCGGGGACATTCT
This sequence comes from Serratia sp. CY55921, assembly GCF_052167655.1. NCBI lineage: Bacteria > Pseudomonadati > Pseudomonadota > Gammaproteobacteria > Enterobacterales > Yersiniaceae > Serratia > Serratia sp. CY55921. Next base: position 540,517 of record NZ_JBJNMU010000002.1, read on the forward strand.
CCGCTCAGGAGGCCGTGGTGCACACGAACAGCGGCGCATGGTTACCACTGAACAGATAGTGACGCTCATCGACTTTTTCAATTCGCCAATGGATCAATGGTGCCGACATAGGCAAACGGCGGTTAAGCGCTTCATTATCCAAATTGTCTTGCGACTTTCTGACCGTTTCCTTACGGCGCAGCGTGTAATTACTCCCTTGCCGCTGATAGTCCATGATCATTGCCCGCTCGATGGTATAACGCGTATCGCCGTCAAAAAAGCTGCCGCTCAGCAACAGGGTCACGCTCCGCGCGCCCTCAGGCACGACGCTGACCAGCAACACGCGCTGCATCAATTGGTCAGGCAACTGATCGGTTGAACGCAGCACCGCACGGCACTCCGGGATTTGCGGTTTGAAAAACAAGAAATAGGCGGAAACGCCGCAGCCTGCGATCGCCATCGCGCCTAACAGCGCGTAACGATAGCGCCAGAGGCGCTTACTTAACCCGGCTTTCATAATAGTTCTCGCATTGCACTTTGCCCGCGGCCATTTCCGCCTGTGGGCAATAGAAGTAATAAGAAGCCCGGGCCCGCCCAACGGCCTCCGACATCACCGATCCGCTGTCGTAGTACAGCAGCGTCGCCGGTTCCGTACACCGAACCGACTTATTTTGCGCCAGCATATTTTTCAAATGCGCCAGATCGGCCTCGCCGGGGCCCACCTTATGATAAGAAGCTACGAACTTCACCTCGCAGCTGCCAATATTGCCTACGCTTACCGCGCTGAGCGGCGCATAGCCAGCGTCCTGCCAGGCCCACAGGCCGCTCCCTGCCGCCAACAGCAACAACGCGGCCAACCCGAAGCGCCTAAATCGCTGCATTCGCCGCGGCACGGCCAGCAAGGCGCTCTCTGCCGCGGCCGGGATCGGCTCGTCCAGCAAGCTTTCAGCCAGACTGTCCGCCGTCTCCAACGAAGCGGCGGTGAACATGAATCCCTGGCGCGGCAGCGTGACGATGATGTCGTCCTCACCCAGGGCGGCAAACATCTTGCGCAGAATGGAAATGGTGTTATTGAGGTTATTGCCGGAGGCCACCTGACCGTGCGCTTCCCACACCTGCGTCAGCAGGGTATCGCGGGAAACCATCAGGTTATTGTTTCTGACCAAGGCGGACAGCAGGCGGTTCAGGGTAGCGGTGAGCGGTTGAGGCGGCAGCTCAGCGTTGAGATCCACCAACTCTGATCTATCCTCATGATATTTAATCTTATTATTAATTACGTATCTCATTGTTCCCCGCTCAAAAAACTAATTAATAATAATTAGCCCTTGTTAAACATGAGAATAGTAGCACACGGCATGAGTTAAGAAAATTCCTAGAAAAACGCATAAAAAGCTAAATAAACATAAATATAGGAAATAACATTGCGCTGTCTCACAGGGCGCCAAACATTTAACTGATGATTGTCGATTTTTATCATGTCGATATTAAAAATGCCGCCCGGCAAATACCGGGCGGCACGAGAAATATCCATTTTCACCAGGCTCAACCGCCGCCGGGCTTACGCCTTTAAACGCCGCAGTTGCCGATCCTGCCAGCCACCGAACAGCCATTGACCGGCTATCGCGCCAAGCAAGGCGCAGAACATGTCGGACTGCGTGTCCCACGGGTCGCCCTGGGTGCCGAGAAACTCATCGGCGCCCTGGCCCAGCGCCAGCGCCGCCCACCACTCGATAAGCTCATACACCGCGCTGATCGCCAGCGTGATACAGCACACCACGAAGCCCAGCATTTTGCGGCCCTGCACATATCCGCCGCGCAGCAGGATCTCGCGCGCCGCCAGCGCCGGCACCAGCCCCTGGAAGAAATGCCCCAGTTTGTCGTACGGGTTGCGGCCAAGATCCAGCCACTGCTGCACCTCAAACCCCAGCGGCACGCGGGCATAGCTGTACATGCCGCCGAAAATCAGGATCAGCGCGTGGAAGAAAATCAGCGTATAGAGCAGCGGCGTCAGCGGATAACGGCGATGGGTCAGCCACAGCAGCGGCAAAACAATCAATACCGGCGCCACCTCCATCAACCAGGTGGTGCGATCGTAAGGGCTGATGCCGCTGTGGATCAGCGCGGCCAGCAGCAGCAGGGTGATAACGGACAACAACAGCGGTGTGCGTGAGGCAGGCATAACCAACGTTCCTTCGGATCAATAAGGCAATCCACACTTTATACCGCAGATCGCACGGCGAAAAAAAACAGGCGGAGCGTCGCCGCTTCGCCTGTTCGAGGGGGGTTATTCTGCGCGGGATTACTTCAGCGCTACGCGGATCACGTCGTCCGGCGCGGTCGCCTCTTTTTCGCGGCTGGAAGCCTGCTTGACGCTGACGTACAGCGTCTGGCCATCCGGCGACAGCGCCAGGCTGTTCGGATGGGTCGGCGTCTTGATGGTGTTCAGCACCTTGTAGCTCTTGGCGTCAATCACGCTCACTTCGCCCGCCTGGCGATGCGTCACGTAAACTTCATTGCGCGCCGGGTTGAACAGCACCGCCAGCGATTCCGGCACGTCGATCTTGCTCAGGATGTTGCCGTTGCGGGTATCCACCACCAGCACCTGCGGCTGCTTGGAATCGGTGATGAAGGCGCGATGGGTGGCGGTATCCAGGCTGAGGTTCAGGAAGAAGTGCTCTTTGGACGCATCCAGCTTCTTGCGCGACAGCACCTTATTGCTCTGGGTATCGATGGTGACCAGCTCACCGTCGGCGTTGGTGACGTACAGGCGCTTGGCGGCGGCGTCCAGCGCCAGGCCGGTGGCGTATTTGCCGGTGTCGGCCACGGTGGCGCGCAGGGTCAGATCCTTGCCGTCCACCACCCACACCACGCTGGATTCACCCAGCCCGGTGATATACAGGGTATCGCTGTCGGCATCCGCCACCAACTCGCGCGGCGCCAGCGGCTTGACGGTCTCGGAGCGCTGGCGCGCGTCCAGCACCAGGCGGCCTTTCACGTCACCGGTCTTGGCGTCGATGGCGGTCACCGAGTTATTGACGGTGTTGCCGAAGAACAGCGTGCCGGTCTTGGCGTTGATGGCGGCGCCAAACGGCTTGATGTCGTTATGAATAATCTGGGTCACGTCCAGCGTGGTCGGATCCAGGCGGTAGACGATGCCGCCCTTATCCAGCTTGCGGCTCTGCGACGTCGCCAGGTAAAGCGCGTTCTCGCTCGGGCTGTAGGCCATTTCATAGGCGCCCTTGCCGACCGGTTTGCGCAGCACGTCCGGCGCGGTCTGCGCCTGCAAGGTGTTGGAGAACAGCAGCGTGGACAGCAGCATCAGCGGAAATGCCGCCCGTTTTCCCTTGGTGATCAAAGCATTCATCGAAATTTCCTTATAGAGCTAACGGGGCGACCGCGCGGCAGCCCTCTTTTCATTATTAAAATCAGGCTTTCTCTTCGGAAAGCAGCGCCCACCAGCTGTCGATGGTCGGGTTGCGCGCCAGCGCGATAAAGTCGATATCGCCGCGGATCTTGCGCCAGCGGGTCGCCAGCTCCATGATGCGCACCGAATCCAGACCGTAATCGATCAGGTTTTCATCGTTGCCCATGTCTTCGCTGTCTTCGTCCAGCAGCGGCAGGATTTGCTGACGCAACGCGTCGATGCTGGCGATGCCGGTCGCCGGCAGCAGAGACGCGGTGGTCACCACCCGGCCGCAGCGGCCGGCGGTGTAGCGCAGCGCCATCAGGTGTTCGTCACGCGAGAAGTCCGCCAGGCCGTCGGCCACCATGAAAGGCTGGATGTTGCGCATGAAGGCGTCGATGGCGGTGGTCAGGCAGCCAATGTGGGCATACACGCCGCAGATGATCAGCTGATCGCGGCCGGACTCCTGCAGGATCTCCTGCAGCGGCGAGCGGTGGAAAGCGCTGTAGCGCCATTTCACCAGCACCGTGTCGTCTTCGTCCGGCGCCAGCGCGGCGGTCACCGCCTGCTGCTCGGGGTGTTTGTTCAGGCCCGGCCCCCACATGTCGTTCAACAGCGCGCGATCTTCATCGCTCTGCTGGTTCGGCTGAGCGGTATAGAACACCGGAATGCCCTGCTGTTTGCAGTAGCGACGCAGGTTGGCGATGTTCTCCACCACCTGTTTAATCAGCGCGCTGTCTTCGCCCCAGAAATTGAGGAAATACTGCTGCATGTCGTGGATCAGCAGCGCGGCGCGCTGCGGTTCTACCTGCCAGGTGACTTTATTTTGCGGCAGTTCGTCCGCCGTCGGCAGCGCGTAATCATTAAGTTTTGGAATGGCCATCAATTAATCTCCCTGAGCCTGAGTCTGTAGTTGCGCGTCGAGCTGCTCGCGCAGCCGTTTTTTGTCCACTTTGCCGACCGGGGTCAGCGGCAGGCTGTCCACCTGAATAAAGCGATCCGGCAGTTTGAAGTCCGCCACGCCCTGTTCGCGCAGGTGGCGACGCAGCACCACCGGCTTCAGCGGCGCGTTGGCGATGATATAGGCGCAGCTCTTCTCCCCCATCAGCGCGTCCGGCATCGACACCAGCGCGGCGTTGATCACGTCCGAATGACGCAGCAGCAGGTTCTCGATCTCCTCGGCGGCGATCTTCTCTCCGCCTCGGTTGATCTGGTCTTTCTGCCGCCCCTGCACGGTGATGTAACCGTCTTCGCTAATGCTGATCAGATCGCCGGAGCAGTAGAAACCGTCGGCGTCGAAGGCGTCGGCGTTGTGCGCCGGGCTCTGGTAGTAACCGCGAAAGGTGTAAGGCCCGCGCGTCATCAACCGCCCGATCTCACCCGCCGGCAACGGATTGCCGTCGTCGTCCGCCACCCACACTTCGTCGTCCGGCGACATCGGCCGCCCTTGCGTCGTCAGGATGTGGCGTTCGTCGTCGTCCAGCCGGGTGTAGTTCACCAGCCCTTCCGCCATGCCGAACACCTGCTGCAGTTGGCAGCCGATTTCGTTCTGAATGCGCGCCGCCAGCGTTTCGCCCAGCTTGGCGCCGCCCACCTGCAGCAGTTTCAGGCTGGCGAGCTGGGCATTGCCGCCCCACTCTTCGATCGCCTGCAGCCACAGCGTGACCGCCGGCGGCACCAGCGCCGTCACGTTGATTTGATGCTGTTCGATCAGGCGGAAGCACTGCGCGGCGTCCGGATCGGCGGCGAACACCACCAGCCCAGCGCCATAAAACACGCCCAGCACGCCCGGCGAACTCATCGGGTAGTTGTGCGCTACCGGCAGCGCGCACAGATAGCGGGTCTGCGCGTCGAAACGGCAGATCTCCACGCTGCGGCGAATGCTGTAGTAGTAATCGTTGTGGGTGCGCGGGATCAGCTTCGGCGTGCCGGTGCTGCCGCCGGAAAGCTGGAAGAACGCCACCCGATCGGCCGCGGAAGGCTGCGCGACAAAACCGTCGCTGGCTTCTTCCAGCCAGGCGGCCAGCGCCAGCTCGCCCTCGGGCTGGCTGCGCAGCGCCACGGCACGCAGCGAAGGATGCGCATCGCGGAAGGCGCTCAGGAATTGATCGTCGGCAAACAGCGCGTGCCGGCGATCGGCGATCAGCAGCGCCGGTTTGATCTGCTCGGCATAGGCGTTCAGCTCGCTGCGCTGATGGCTGAACAGCGCGTTGACCGGCGCCACGCCAATTTTCAGCAGCGCGAAGAACACGATATAAAATTCCGCCACGTTGCCCAGCTGCACCAGCGCGGTGTCGCCGGATTTCACGCCGCGGCGCAGCAAAGCGGCCGCCAGGCGATCGGAGCGCTGCTGCAGCTCGCGGTAGGTCAGGCTGCCCTGGGCGTCGATAATCGCCGGAGCGTCGTTGTTGGCCTGGCGGTCGAGGATCTCGGTCAGCGGCTTGTCAATCCAGTAGCCGCGCTCGCGATAGCGGCTGGCGAACTCCGCCGGCCAGGGGGTAAAGGCAATGCTCATCTTGTCGTTATCCTTGATTCATACCAAAGGCACGCAGAATGGTGCTGAGTTTGGTACCTGTTTCATGCCATTCAGATTCGGGTGAAGAGTCTTCCACAATGCCGGCGCCGGCGAACAGCCGCACCCGGTTGCCGTCAACGGTGCCACAGCGGATAGTCACAACCCACTCGCCGTTGCCTTCGTCGTCGCACCAGCCGACGATGCCGCCGAACAGGCCGCGATCGAACGGCTCCAGCTTGCCGATCAGGGCGTGCGCCTCGGCCGTCGGCATACCGCACAGCGCCGGCGTCGGGTGCAACAGGCAAGCCAGCGACAGGGCGTTTTCGTCCGGAGACGCCGCCTCGCCGTCGATCGGCGTGGAGAGATGCCACAGCGTGGTGGTGGTCAGCAGTTCAGGGGTGTGCGGCACGTTCAGGTAGCGGCAGCGGCCAGCCAGCACGTCGCGCATGCTTTCGGTGACGATGCGGTGCTCGTGGCGATCTTTCGCCGAGGCCATCAGCCGCTCCCCCACTTCGCGATCGCGCTGCGGATCGGCCTCCCGCCGGGCGGAACCGGCCAGCGGGTTGGAATAGAAACGGCCGCCGTCCTGACGCAGCAGCAGCTCTGGGCTAGCGCCCAACAGCGCGCCCTGCTCCAGCGGCACATGGAAGTGGAAACCGTGTGGGTTCTGGGCGATCACGCGCGCCATCAGCGCATGGCGATCCACCGGCTGGCGCGTTTCGATCTCCAGCAGGCGCGACAAAACCACTTTATCCAGCTCACCGGCCTTCATCGCGGCAACGGCGTCGCTGACCATGTTCATGAACGTCTGCTGCGGCGGCAGCTCCGTCACCCCGGCCAGTTCAGGGCCGTTCGCCGAAGGCCGAACGCCGGCCATAAAGGCGGCGCGGTCGAACCAGCGGCTCTGCTGGGGAACAAACAGCGCCGAAGGCTGCCGGGTATCGAACGGAATGGCGCCACACAGCAGCGGCTTTTTGATGCCGGCCTGACGGGCCTCGGCAAACGCCTGCCGCACGCGGCGCTGGAACTCGCCGTTCAGATCTGCGCCGTCCGCGGCCGGCAGGCGAATGCGGCTGAAACAACCGGTGGTGGTCAAGCTGCGGTAAGGGGAGGTAAAGAAGAAGCCCGACGCCGGAGAAAAATCAGCGGCGAACCGGTGTTCTTCGCGCTCCTGCATTTCCTTTCGATTGATGTCGTTCACGGCAGTAACCATCGCTTCGCCCTCAAGAATTTGAAGTGATAACCAATATAATAATGATTATCATTTGAGTTGATTCCGCGCTAAATTACTCGCCGATATTTGCTATGTCAATAAACGTAAGCACTTCTTTCATTTCGAAATCATGACATAAACGCTGTGGGTTTTACGCATGCCGATGATAAGCATTGCTATTTGATCCCACAGCGTTGTTTTAACGCGTTCGACTACTTTTCTGTGGCGGGCTGCGGCTCCGGTTTGTGCAGCGTAACCTGGCGCAAACCGGTCATGGCGAACAGCAACAGGATGCCGAGCAGCGCCGCGCCGAAGCCGAAACCGCTGGCGCTCATTGCCGGCAGCATAAAGGCGCCCATCGCCCCCAGCAGCAACGCGCCCAGCGCATCGCCCACCACGTTCTGCGCCGTCCACAGGCCGTTGATGCGGCCAAGGAAATTGTCCGGCGTCAGGCCCTGGATCAGGCCGTATTGCAGCAGCGAGTTCAGCGCGCTCAGGTAGCCGAACGCCACCAGGCACAGCAACGCCAGGCTGTACCACGGCATCAGGCCGAACAGGCCAATAGAGGCGAAAGCCGCGATCGCCGTCAGCAGCATCACCCAACCGGGGCGCGCCACGTGCGCCACGCGCCCGCTGGTGAACGCACCAATAGTCGCGCCGAGCGGCACGGCGGCGTACATATAACCGAGGTGGGCTGCGTCGATGCGCCAGCTTTCCGCCATCGCCGGGTACAGCACGCGCACCGCGCTGGCCATGGTCAGCAACGCGCCGATCAGCGCCACCATGCCGATCACCTTGTTCTGGAACAGGAAGGCGAAACCGCCCGCCAGCGCGCGCAGCGGATGTTCCCGCGGCTGCGGCGGCGGCATCAGCTGCGGCAGGCTCAGCAGCGGCAGCAACGTCAGCAGGGTGCCGAACGCCGCCAGGCCGTAGTTCCAGGCGATGCCCATATGGGCGATCACCAGGCCGCCGATGGCCGGGGAAAGAATCGAGCCGAAGCGCACCGTCAGCATGCTGATGGCGCCCGCCTGCACGATGTTTTCGCGGCCCACCAGCGCCGGCGTGGCCGCCAGCAGCGCCGTCACCCCCACGGCGCCGAAGAAACCGTCCCACACCGCCAGCAGATAAATGGCCGCCAGCGAAGGTGACGGCAACAGGGCGTTGAGGCACAGGCCGACGAACCCGATGCCGCAAGTGGAGCGCGCGAACAGGATCAGCCGGCGCCGCTCATAGCGATCGGCCAATACGCCGCCCATCAGCAGCCCGGCGAACATGCCGCCGCCGGCCAGCGTCACCGCCAACCCGACCTGCAGGGTGGAACCGGTCAGCGCCTGGATCTGCACCGGGATGGCGATCGCCATCAGCCCCAGCGCCACAATGGAGATGAAACGCGCGCAGAATACCGCGCGAAAGGCCCGGTGGGTTTTCAGCAGGCTAAAATCAAGCAGGATGGAGGGTTTGCTACTCATCGGTTGTTCACCACATCTTTAAACGGGGATTCTGCAGTTGCGGAGCGCTATGCTAGCACAGATAACGAAATCAATAATGATAATAGAAATCATTGATATTCAATTGTGAGCGGACGCAAGAAACGCCGCCAAACGCGGGGCAATCCCCGTGCCTGGCGGCGAGATGACGGGCGTCATTACAGCGTGCGCAAAATCCGGTTCAGCAGCGGCCCCAGCACTTTGAACGACGCCGGCGAAACGATATCGACATGCGCGCAGTCGAGTTCGTGCGCCTGCAGCGCATCGACGTACTGCGACCAGGTCTGCTGCACGTCCATCCCTGCCTGCAGCGTGCGTTTGGCGACGAACAGCGTCGCCTGGCCGTGGAAGCGGGCGGTCCGCGTGTGCGACAGCAACCGCACCGAATCGGCGTAGTTGGCTTCGATGTTGTCGAACATCATGGTGCGCGTCTCGCCCAGCGCCGGATCGAGCGTATCCTGCGACACCGCCAGGAACTGTTCGCGCTCGCGCTGCACTTCCTTCAACACGTTGTCGTCCAGCATTACGTCCCAGTTTTGGGTCTCCGGCGGATAGGTATCCAGCAGGCCGAGGAACGCCACCTGCTCGCCGCGCGCCTGCAGCCGGGCGGCGATGCCCTGGGCCAGCGTGCCGCCCAGCGAGTAGCCGATGAAGTGGTACGGCCCGTGCGGCTGCACCTGCAGCACCGTCTGCAGGTGCGCCTCCACCACCTGGTCCATGTCTTCGCTCAGCGCCAGCGGGCCGTCCGGCCGCGGCGACTGAATGCCGACCAGCGACCAGTGCTGATCGAGATAGCGCGGCAATACGCTGAACTGCCAGGAGAAACCGGACGCCGGATGCAGACAGAACAGCGTCGGCCCCTCGGTGACGCGCAGCGGCAATACGCTGTCGAAGCCACTGCGATCGGCCTCTTCCTGCGTGCGATCTTCCGCCAGCAAGGCGGCCAGTTGCTCGACGCGCGACGCCACCATCACCTGGCCGACGGACACCGCCTTGCCCAGATCGCGGCGCAGCTCGGCCGCCAGACGCATCGCCAGCAGCGAATGGCCGCCCAGCGCGAAGAAATCGTCGTCGGCGAACACCTGCTCGCGCTGCAGCAAGCGGGCAAATACTGCGGCGATCTCGCTTTCCAACCCGGCCTGCGGCGGACGCCCTGCCTTGCGCTCACCGCCCTGCGGCTGCGGCAGGGCCTTGCGATCCAGCTTGCCGTTGGCGCTCAGCGGCAAATCGCGCATTTCCACCAACGCCACCGGCACCATGTGCGGCGGCAGACGGTCGGCCAGCGCCGCGCGCAGGGCTTCCGCATCCCAGCTCGCGCCAGGCTGCATCACCAGATAACCCACCAGCTGGCGCGCATCGCCGCCGGCGTCCACCGGCGTGCCCTGCAGCACCCGCGCGTGCGTCACCGCCTGGCGCACGCCCGGCAGCGACAGCAGGGCGTGGTCGATTTCACTCAGCTCGATACGCTGCCCGCGGATCTTCAGCTGATCGTCGCTGCGGCCCAAATATTCCACCGCGCCGTCCGGCAGCCAGCGCGCCACGTCGCCGGTGCGGTACATGCGCCCGCCCTCACCGAACGGATCGGCGACAAAGCGGCTGGCGGTCAGATCCGGCCGGCCAAGGTAGCCGTGCGCCAACTGGACGCCGGTCAGATACAGATCGCCCGCCACGCCCGGCGGCACCGGCCGCAGACGCGCGTCCAGAATGCGCAGCCCGGTGTTCCACACCGGCAGGCCAATCGGCACGTTGGCGCCGGTCACCTTCGCCAGCGCCTCGCCGTAGGCCGGATGCCAGGTCACGTCCACCGCCGCTTCGGTCGGGCCGTAGAGGTTGTGCAGCGGCACCGCCGTGCGGCTTTGCCACAGGCGGCACAGCTCCGCCGGCAGCGCTTCGCCGCTGCAGAACACCTGGCGCAGCGCGGCGCAGCTCGCCACCGCCGCGTCGTCGTCCAGGGCGGCAACGAAAGCCGCCAGCATCGACGGTACGAAGTGCATCGTGGTAATGCGGTGTTGAGCGATCAGCTGTTGCAGCTGCTGCGGATCGCGGTGCGCCTCCGGCGGCGCCATCACCAGCCGGGCGCCGACCATCAATGGCCAGAAGAATTCCCACACCGAGACATCGAAACTGCACGGCGTTTTCTGCAGCACCGCGTCGTCCGCCCCCAGCGGATACTGGTGTTGCATCCACAGCAGGCGGTTGACGATCGCCTGATGGCCGACCAGCACGCCTTTCGGGCGCCCGGTGGAGCCGGAGGTAAAGATGATATAGGCCGCATGGTCCGGCGTCGGGCCCGCGATCGCCACCCCGGCGGCGTGATCGGCCGCCAGCGGCGCGTCATACAGCAACATGTCACCCTTGTCGGCGAAACGCGCCTGCTGCGCCGGGTGAGTGATGAGCAAGCGGGGCGCGGCGTCTTCCAGCATCATCGCCAGCCGCTCGTCCGGATAACCGGTGTCCAGCGGCAGGTAGGCGGCGCCCGCTTCGACGATCGCCATCAACGCCAGCGACAGGAACACCGAGCGCGGCAGCGCCACCGCCACGATGTCGCCCGGCCGCACGCCCTGCGCCACCAGCTGGCGCGCCAGCGCCGTGACCTGCTCGCGCGTTTCGCGGTAGGTGAAGCTGAAATGCGCATCCGCCAACGCCGGCGCGTCCGGCGTGGCTTGCGCCTGCTGCGCCAGCAATTGGCTCAGCGTGGTCGCCGGCACCGCATGCGCCGTGTCGTTGATCCGCGCCAGCAGCGCGCGATCGTCGGCGGTCAGCATATCGGCCTCGCCGATCGGCAACGTTGCCTGCGCGGCGAACTGCGCCAGCAGCAGCGGCAACCGTTGCAGGTGCGCCTGCAGCTCCTGGCGGCTGTAACGTTCGGCATTGGCCAGCAGCTCCACCTTCAATTGGTGGTGTTCATCGATAAACAGCGCAATCTCCAGATCGCGCACCGGCCCGGAGGCCAGATCGTGGGTAATGCCCTCGATGCCGGCGAAATCCAGCTGGTAATCGAACATTTTGAAGTTGAAGACCGTGCCGTACAGCGGTTCGCCGTCGCCGATGCGCCCCAGATCGCGCTGCACCTGTTCGGCGTCGTAGCGCTGATGACGGCGCACCGTTTTCAGCTCGCGGCTGATGCGGGCGGCGGCCTCATACAGCGTGGCCTGCGGCTCGAGATGCATCTCCATCGGCAGCACGTTGATCACCGGGCCGGCGGCGCACAAGGCGGCCGAGCCGGTACGACGCATGAAGATAAAACCGGCGCTGAAGCTCGGTTGGCCGCTCAGGCGCGATACCCACAGCGCCACCAGCGCCACCGCCATATCGGCGGCGTTCAGCTTCTGCTGCGCGCCACGCTGCACCAGTTCGGCGAAGGCCTGCGGATCGCAGCGCTGTTCCAGCCGGTGGATGCGCGGCGTGGGCGTTTGCCCGGCCAGCGGCTGCGGGCAGATCGTGGCCGGCGGCGGCAGCTGCCGCGCTTTTTCGCGCCAGAAATCGGCGTCGCGTTGCCAGGCCGGTGCCTGCCGGTAAGCCTGGTATTCCGCCACCACGTCGCTGAACGCCGTGAAAGGCGTCGGCTCCAGCGCGTCGCCGCGGCAAAGATGGGTATAAATCGCCGCCACGCGGCGAGCGATGGCGGTGAAGCTGAAACCGTCCACCAACAGATGGTGATAGCGCTGATACCAGAACCAGCGATCGTCCGCCAGGCGCATCACCACATGGCGATACAGCGGTGCGCCGCTGCCGGCGCGCAGATCGCTCGCCAGATCGATGTCCATCAGCGCGCGAGCGGCGGCTTCGGGATCCGGCGACGTCGTCAGATCGACCCGTTCCGGCGCGTGCACCGCCAGCGCGTCGTCCAGCCATTGCACCGGCACGCCGTCGCGTTCCGCAAAACGCAGCCGCAGCATGTCCACCTCGCCGAGGCCCTGGGTGATGGCCTGCAGCAGGGGCTCCACGGCGACGGGGCCGTTGAGTTCGATGGCATGCGCCACCGCGTAAGCATTGCGATGCGGGGAGATTTGATCGGCGACCCAAATGCCGGGTTGCGCCGCGACCAGCGGCCATTCGCCCGCAAGCGCCGGGCCGCTGAGAGAGTTAGGGGTGTGTGACACTGCTTATTGCTCCCGTGATTACCAGGCGCCGGTCACGCCTTGCGTGCTGCGACCGGCAGAATATCTTGCCAATGCTGTTCCAGCCACTCGGCGCACTCGGTGCGCGCCGCCGGGCCAAATACGATCGTCCAATCGGGTGGAATGGCGCGGAAATCCGGCCACAAACTGTATTGTTGTTGTACGTTGCGCAGCACCAGGCTGCGCTGCTGTTGATCATCGAACGGATTCAGGCTTTCCATCCTGCGTTCCTTGTGCCGCTGTCGTTACCGATGCCGGATAAGCGGTAGCGAAAGCGGAAGCCCACACCGCCTGCAGCCCGTCGGTCAGGCCGCTGCGCCAGCACAGCGCGTCGTGCCCGCCTTCCACCACCCGGTAGTGCACCCGATGGCCGGCTTCGCTCAGGCGCGCCGCCATTTGCCCGCTGACCTGATGCACCAGCTTTTCCTGCGTACCGGCTTCCATAAATACCTTCAGCGCGCCGTGGTTGCCCAGGCCGTGGCGTTCGACCTGTTGCATCAGCCAGCAGGCGTCGTCGGGAATGCTCGGCAGCTGCAGCATGTCGCGCCGCGGCCACCAATAGGAGCCGGACTGGGTGATCACCGCGCCGAAGCGCTGCGGCCAGCGCAGCCCGGCGTACAGAGAGGCCAGGCCGCCAAAGCTTTGCCCCGCCACCACCGTCTCGGTCGGATTGTCGCTGTGCGGCGCCCATTCGGCCAGTTGCGGCATCAGTTCTTCCTGCACCGCCAGCCAGAAATCGTCCTTGCAGGTCAGCTCACGCGCCCGGTGCGGCAGATCGATAATGTCGATCAGCACATACACCGCTTCCGGCAACGCCCCCTCGCGGGTCAGTTGCATCAACGGCGCCCAGACCGGCATTTGCTTCGCCCAGAACTGGCCGTCGAGCAGGATCGCGAGCGGGCGTTCGGCCGGCTTGCTGTCGCCGGTGGTGTAGATCCAGACATCGCGGCTGTTGCCCAGACGCTCGCTCTGCCAGGTATGGCGCTGCAAACGCGCCGGCAGCGGCGGCGTGCAGCGCCCGCTGGCGATCTCATACTCATCGAACGAGCGCCACACCGGCTGCGGCGGCGCATCCGGCATGTGCAGACCGGAAACGCTGTGGCCGCTGGTGCTTTGCCAGGAGCGATAGGGGTTGAGCAGATCGGGAGTGGCGCAGGCGAACACCTGGTGCCACCAGTGACGCAGGTTGTGCATGTTGGCGTGCGCGTCGTCGTCGCTGAACGCCGGCGGCCGCTCGTCAAAACAAGGAATAAAGCAGTAGCTGCCGCGCCAGGCGCCGTTCAGCTCGGTCTGCCAGTACCATACGTCGGTACCGGCCAAACGCAGCAGGCTTTGCGGCGGATTCGGCTGATGATGGTCGGTCAGGCAGTTGATGTTGATCCACACCCGGCGGTAGGCGGAAGTCAATTCGCATCCCTGCGGATCGCGCCAGAAAAAGGTGGTTCGCCACCGGCCGTTACCCGCCGGTTCTACCCATGGCGTACCGCGTCGTGCCACCGTCAACCACCACCCTGGACTGCCCGCATTGCTGCTGGCCAATAATCTGCTGCTTTCTGACTCTAGTTCTGTATTCACAACGCCTACCCATTTTGTAGTTGGCGGCACCGGGAACGTCGACTTTTCCCTATCGCCGGCCACCGCCCGAACACACTGTAGGCCAAATACTATTGATAATAATTTGCATTTGCAATAGTGTGTAAGGCTTGGAGATCGTGCTGGTATTGCGCGCAACGGACAGGGATCGGGGATACATCAATGGCATCCCTTGCCGCAGCCGATTTTCTATTCCGACTACACAAAAACTACAACCGCCTTTCCCCCATTCGGCGAGGGAGGGCAGCAAGGTAGGGCACTCAAATGAAAAGCAAGCTATCACGTTATTCTTTGGCCACTCTTATCGGCTTGGGATTGGGCGCGTCCGCGTTCGCCAACGCCGCGCAGCAGACCGACACCCCCACCACGGAAGAAAACAGCGGCACAGCGGATAAAAAGCCGCGCGGCGAAGACACCATCGTCGTGACCGCCGCCCGGCAGAACCTACAGGCGCCGGGGGTATCCACCATCACCGCCGACGAGATCAAGAAACGCCCGCCGGCGCGCGACATCAGCGAGCTGATCCGCACCATGCCCGGGGTTAACCTGACCGGCAACTCCACCAGCGGCCAGCGCGGCAACAACCGCCAGATCGATATCCGCGGCATGGGCCCGGAAAACACCCTGATTCTGATCGACGGCAAACCGGCCTCCAGCCGCAACTCGGTGCGTCAGGGCTGGCGCGGCGAACGTGACTCACGCGGCGATACCGCCTGGGTGCCGCCGGAAATGATCGAACGCATCGAAGTGCTGCGCGGCCCGGCTGCGGCGCGCTATGGCAACGGCGCCGCGGGCGGCGTGGTCAACATCATCACCAAGAAGGCCGGCGATGCGCTGCACGGCTCGCTGAACGGCTACTTCAACGTGCCGCAGCACAAGCAGGAAGGCGCCACCAAGCGTACCGATTTCAGCCTGTCCGGCCCGCTGAGCGATTCCCTGAGCTTCCGCCTGTTCGGCGGCTACAGCAAAACGCAGGCCGATGCCTGGGACATTAACGAATCGCACAAATCCGAACGCGTCGGCGCCTACGCCAACAGCGTGCCCGCCGGGCGCGAAGGGGTGGTCGATAAAAACATCGACGCCCTGCTGCACTGGGATTTCGCTCATCTGCAGTCGCTGGAGTTCGAATACGCCTATGGCCGCCAGGGCAACCTGTACGCCGGCGATACTCAGAACACCAACACCAACGCCCTGGTGCAGAGCAACTACGGCAAAGAGACCAACCGCATCTACCGTGAAACCTTCGGCCTGACCCACCGCGGCGCCTGGGACAACGGCGTGAGCACCAACAACTACGTGCAGTTCGAACGCACCCGCAACACCCGCCTGAACGAAGGCTTGGCCGGCGGCACCGAAGGCATCTTCGATACCAAGAACACCGGTTTCGGCACCACCAAGCTGGATGACTTCCTGGCGCACAGCGAAGTCAGCGTGCCGTTCGAGCTGGGCGTCGCGCAAACCGCTACGCTGGGCACCGAGTGGAGCCAACAACGCATGAAGGACGGCACCTCCACCAGCCAAACGCTGATGGGCGGCACCATTCCCGGCATGACGGCCGGTACGCGCAGCCCTTACGCTTCCGCGCATATCTTCTCGCTGTTCGCCGAAGACAACATTGAACTGACCGACACCACCATGCTGACGCCGGGTCTGCGCTACGATCTGCATTCGGAATCCGGCAACAACTGGAGCCCGGCGCTGAACCTGTCGCAGGAACTGGGCGACTACTTCACGCTGAAGATGGGCATCGCGCGTTCCTATAAAGCCCCGACCCTGTTCCAGACCAACGGCAACTATCTGCTGTACAGCAAAGGCCAGGGATGCGCCGGTAGCGATACCAGAAACGGCTGCTACCTGCTCGGCAACGACGATCTGAAGGCGGAAACCAGCGTCAACAAAGAGATCGGGCTGGAGTTCCATAACGACGGCTGGCTGGCCGGCGTGACCTACTTCCGCAACGATTACCACAACAAGATTGAAGCGGGTAACTCCCGCATCGCCACCAGCAGCACCGGCACGGCGGTCTATCAGTGGGAAAACGTGCCGAAGGCGGTGGTGCAAGGGCTGGAAGGCTCGCTGAACGTGCCGGTCAGCGAGACCGTCACCTGGAGCAACAACGCCACCTACATGATCGAGAACAAGAACAAGACCACCGGCGATTACCTGTCGGTGATCCCGAAGTTCACCGTCAACTCGACCCTCAGCTGGCAGGCCACGCAGGATCTGTCGATGCAGTCCACCCTGACCTGGTACGGCCGTCAGAAGCCGAAGAAGTACAACTACCAGGGTAAACCGGCCACCGGCGGCGAAACCCGCGAGGTTAGCCCTTACGCCGTCGTCGGCGCCAGCGCGACCTATGATCTGACCAAAAACGTCAGCCTCACCGCCGGCATCGACAACCTGTTCGATAAACGCCAGTTCCGCGCCGGCAACGCGCAGAACGTCGGCGACCCGAACACCGGTGCGATCAACATCGCCGGTGCGGGCGCGGCCACCTACAACGAACCGGGCCGCACCTACTACATGAGCATCAACACCCACTTCTGATGACATGAACCAACGACAAAGGGGTGCTCTGCACCCCTTGAGGTAAATGACAAAGCGGATGACGTTGCCGGGCTTTCATTAGGCGACAGATAGAAAACAAGGAAAATCAATTCATTGATTTTCGGCTGATAACCACAAAGGAGGAAAAACCACGCTTTTTCCTCCTTTGTCAGCCACGAGAAAGGGCGCCGCGGCGCCCTTTTTTTATCTTTCCATTCAGTTATTTGGTGTGTAGCTGAATGCGCACCACGCTTTCGGGTTTGCCGGCCTTGGTGGCAGCGCCGTCGTTTTTCACCGTTACGAACAGCGCATCGCCTTTCGGATCCAACGCCAGGCTGTTAGGGTGCGGCGGCAGGTCTACGGTTTGCAGGCGCTTGAGGGTCTTGGCGTCGAACACCGTCAGCGTCCCGGCGCCGTGATCCACGCGCACGCCCTTGCGGTTGGCGACATACAGCCGCTGGCTGCGCTCGTCGAGCAGCAGACCGATCGGCACTTCATCCGTCAGTTCGCTGGCCAGCACCTTGCCGCTGTCCGCATCCAGCGCAAACACCCGGTGGCCGCTGCTGCGCTTCACGTAGTCGCGCCCCAGATGATGGTTGCGGTAGTCGTCGCGGTCGATGCCCTGATCGACGCCCAACAGGCGGTTGCTCGCCGGGTCATACACCAGGTTCAGCAACTGATCGGCCTGCACCTCGTGCGTGGCGGCGATCGCCAGCGTGTCGGCGTTCAGGGTGATCACCTGCCCCTGCATATTGGAGACGAACACCCTGCGGCCCTTCTCATCCAGCGTGATGCCCACCGCGTTGTAACCGAAGCCCGGGATCACTTTCTCCAGCTTGCCGGCCTTGGTATCGACCACGTACAGCACGCTGTCGACGCCGAAGCCCAGCCCCGGCAGGAACAGGCGGCCGCTTTGCGCGTCATATTTAATCTCGCGGATGCGGTACAGGTAGTCCTCAGTGATCTTGAACTTCTTCAGCTCCGCCAGCAGGAAATCCAGGCGCTTGCCGCTGATGCCCGCCTGCTTGTAGGCCTGCTCCAGCACCGCTTTATCCAGCAGCTTGATGCTGTCGAGCGCATGGTTGGTGGTGGTGTCCACCACCCCGACTTCGCCGTTGAAGGCCTGCGTCAGGTACAAACGGTTGCCCGCATCGTTCAGCGCCACGCCGAAGCCTTTCACCTTCAGCGGGATCTCCGCCTTGATCGCCAGGGTGTTGGGATCCAGCCGCAGCACGCGGGAGCGCGCTTCTTCCTTCCAGTCCGGCGCGCTGACGAACAGCGCCTGCTGCGAGGTGCTGTAGGCCATCTCCACCACCGCCGACGACAGCGCCTGGCGCTTGATGTCCTGCGGTTTGATGCCGGCATCGTCCGCCTGCGCGGCGCCGGCGACCACCAGAGAGGCCGCCACCAGCAGCGACAGTAACGCGCGCGGGGTTGCTAGGGTTCCAGACATCCTTTTATCTCCTTGAAAATCATGCTTTCGGTTAGAGTGAAACAACGTCATGCCTGCGGCCCGGGCGGCAGCGCCGCCAGAGCGATATCACCAGCGATGTGCTGCGCAAACTGGGTAAAGACATGCTGAACGCCGTCGGCGATCAGAGTGGCCTGCTCCCTGCTGTAGTGATCCTGGCGATAGGTCATCATCACCCGCAGGGATTTCTTCCCGGCCAGATCGTCTTCCATCACCTCAAACTGCAGGCCGAGCAGCGATTCGGCTTTCTCCGGCTCCACCTGACGGTAGGCGATCGCACGGCCGTCCTGCAGCCGGAACTCGCCGTTCAGCTTGATGCGGCTGTGGATCTGGATGAACACTTCGAACATGTGGTTTTTGCGGTCGGCATCCACGCCGAACAGCCCTTCTTCCACCAGGTCGATCGGAATGTCGGTGTATGGCAGCGAGCCATTGATGGTGTTTTTCACCTGACTGACCAACCCGGCGACCGTCAGCCCTTCGTCGAAGCGCACGCGGTGCACCACCACGGTGGTGAAGTAGCCGACGGTATCGAAGAACTCGGCGTCGTTACGGCCGGAGGTCGAGGTGCCCACCAGCAGATCCGCCGGGCCGCCCAGCAGGCGCAGCGCCGAGGTAATCCCGGCATACACTACGTTAAACAACGAAGCGTTGTTGCGGCGAGCGAGCTGATACAGGCCTTCCGCCACGGCGGGATCGACCTCGAACTCCAGCCAGCCGCCGTTGACGTCCGCCGGCGCCGGCACCGCCGGATGGGTGGACGGTTCTTGCCGGAAGATCGGCTGGCCGACCGGCGCGCCGCGCAGCGCGTCGAGCCAGTAATCCAGATGTTGCTGCTGCACCCCGGAGGCCCGCTGCTGCCGGGCGAAGGTGTGGAACTGCGGCGGCTGTCCGCTCCACTGCGGCGCCTGGCCGACGACGCGATGGCGATAGGCGACGCCCAGCTCATCCATCATCAGGTTGAGCGACCATTCATCCAATACCACGTGGTGGAACAGCAGCGACAGCAGCTGCTGGCCGTTGTCCGCATCGCGCAGCAGCGTGACGCGCAGCGGCAGCTCGGCGGCCAGATCGAAACGGTGCTGGCCGGCGTCGGCCAACAGGGCGGCGGCGTTGCCCGCCGGCGTTTCCTGAGAGAAACGGAACCATTGGTAATCTGACAGTTCGGCAGCCGGCACCACCACCTGCACCACCTCGCCCTGCTGCTCGACGAAGCGTGAACGCAGCACGGTATGGCGAGTCATGACGTCGATAAACGCCTGACGCAGCGCCGTTTCATCCACCTCATCGAAGAAACGCAGAGAGAACGGCAGGTTGAAGATCTCGTCATGACCAAAGGCTTCATACACCTTCCACAACGATTCCTGCGCCAACGACAGCGGCGCCTGCGCCCGATCATGATCGTCGGCGGTCGTCGGTGCGGCATTCGGCTGCGCGACGTTCAGGCGTTTGGCGTACCCCGCCAGCCCGCGCGCCGTGGGATGGCTGAACAGATCGTTAATGTTGATTTCGATCTGATGCAGGCTCAGCAAGCGGCCGATCACCCGGGTGGCGACCAGCGAATGGCCGCCGCGATCGAAGAAGTCTTCATCCAGGGTCATTTCCGGCGCCGCCAGCGCCTCACGGAACGCCTGCAAAATCAGTGATGCAATGCTTTCGTCCGCGTCGCCGTTCGCCGCCGGCGCGGCCATCGCCGGGGAAACGGCCTCAGCCGCCGGCAATGCGACGGCAATCCGCTGCCCGGCCAGGAACGCGCTGAACTGCTCCAGCAGGAAAGGCGCCGCGTGCGGAGACAGACGCGGATCGGTGACCAGCTCCAGCGTCAGCGTTTCCGCCTCGGGCGAGCTCAACAGCAGCGCCAGTTCAAACGGCGTATGCAGCGGCGGCAGCAACAGGCGTTCGGCGTGAACGCCTTCCAACCGCCACTCTGCAGCCAGATCGTCGCGCCAGGCCACCAGCAGCTGCGCCCGCTGCGGATCCGGCTGTTCAGCCACGGCCTGCGCCAGCAGCCGCTGCCCGATGTCGCCCTCGCCATGTTGTACGGTCAGGCGCATCAGCGGCGCTGCCGTCAGGCCCAACTCCAGGCCGACGCACTCCGCAGTTTCTGCCGCCGGCACGCACAGCTGCACCGCTTGGCCGCCGGCCTGCGCGGCGACGAACTCGGCAAAACGCGCCGCCACCGCCGCCATCAACGCCCGCGGCGTGTCGTTGGCGGGCAACAGCGAGCGCGCAATGCGCGTGACCACGCGCGCGCCCACCGGTGGCAACGCTTCAACACGCTGCGCCGGGCTGCGATAATCCTGCAGCGCGACCGCCTGGCGCGCCCAGGGCAGCTGTGGCTCCGGGGTTTCCGGCGGCTCGACCGGCTCCGCCGCGAAAGGCAGAGGCATCGCATCTCCGTTATAACGGGCGGACAACATCGCCGGCAGGTGGCGCCACGGCAGCGTTTCCGCCAGGATGTCATGCAATACCGCGCCCAACATCACATCACCGCCCGGCGTGAGCAACAGCAAGAAGCGCAGCGGCGCTTCGCTTTCCAGTTCAAACGGCGCCGCCTGCGCCTGCAGCAGGCAATCCATGGCGTGTTGTTCATCCGCCACCTGACGCAGGCTCACCGGCAACGGCGCCGAATCGGCGGCGCGTTTAATCAGACCGTTTTCGTCATCAAAAACGTAATGCACGTTCACGCCCGGCGTTTCCCGCACCAGCGCCTGCAGCGCCGCCGTCAGTTGGGCGATATCCACCTCTCCCGTCAGGCGCCAGGCTAGCGCCCGCTGCCCGCGTGCGTCACCCTGCTGCAGATGGGCAAACCATGCCCGCTCTTCGGCTTCGCTTACCGGCCGCTCGCCGTTCGCCGCCCCCGCGCCCAGCGCCTGAAACGCGCTCTCCAGCCGCTGGGCCTCTTCATCGCTCAGAATGCTGTCAAAATCACCGATCACTGCGTTATCTCCTTTGCCCGGCCGTGCCGGGATAGCGCATAAAACGTGGGACATTCGTCCCCCGTCACCGCGATAGCGTTAGAAAGTCAGCTCAACCGCTGCGCCGACCAGGCGGCCTCGCTGGAGCGTCGCCGTGTAAATGTCATTGCTTCTGACCATCTCGCGGCGGTCGGAATCAAACAGGTTTTTCGCATACAGCGTGGCGCGACCGTAGTCGAAGGTGTAAGCCAGCTGGGCGTTGGCCGTCCAATAGGAGCCGATGCGCCCGCGCGAGTCGTTGTCGTATTGCGAATAGTAGGAGTCGGTAAACGCCACATTGCTGCTCAGCTCCCACCCTTTCAGGAACTGATATTTGGCGCCCATGTTGGCGGTGTAAGCCGGCGCGCGCGCCAGCTCATGCCCTTCCACGCCGCTGCCCGAGAACTTCTTGATGTCGGTTTTCAACAGGCCGAGGTTGCCGAACAGTTCGAAATCCCAGCGCGGCTGCCAGGTAGCGCCGATTTCCGCGCCGTAGGTTTCCACCTTGTCGGCGTTGCGGATCACGCTGGAGTTCTCGCCCAGCGAGTACGGCAGCTGCATATCCTTGTAATCGTTGTAGAAGATGTTACCCGTCAGCACCACATTGGCGTCTTTCAGGTGATGGCGGGTGTACAGCTCGTAGTTCCAGACATACTCGGAACCGTAGGTGTAGCTGACCACCGGCGTGCCGATCGTGATGCCGCCGCCGCCGGCGTTATAGCCGCGTGCGATCTTGGCGCCGTAGGTTTGGGTATCCGTCGGTTTCCAGGCCACGTCCAGCTTCGGCAGGAACACGGTGTAGGTTTCATCGAAATCGATGCGCACCGCCTGGCTGCCGCCGTCTCGGCGACGATGTTCGCGCTCCAGACGGCTGGCGGCGGTCACGTCCACCTGCGGCGTCAGCGCATAGGTCAGCTCGGCGAACGCCGAATGGGTATCGGTCTTATCCTTGAAGGTCGAGCCGCCGAAGATGTTGACGAACTCATCCTGCGTGCCGTGGAAGTAACGCAGCCCCGCCAGCCCGTGCAGGCGGCTGTCCGCGCCGCCGAAGCGCACTACCGGCTCCACGTGAACTTCCTGGCCGTCGATCTCGGCGTATTGGATGTTGTATGCGGTCGGACGGTTGATGTTGAAGTCGGTGTAGATAACGCGGTTTTCCAACGTCAGTGCGTCGGACTGCTCCCAGGCCAGATCCCAGATGGTGCTGTTCATGTTGCTTTTGAACACGGCGCGGCGCGGATCGTGGCGCGGGTTGGTCGGATGCGGCTGCGGGTTGAGGCTTTCGTTCTGCGGCGCGGTGCTGCCGAAGTGGTTGAAGGTCAGCTTGGTGGTCAGATCGCGCAGGCCGGCCGGGTTGAACAACAGCTTGGCGCGGGCGGTGGTGGCTTCCACTTCGCGCGGATCGCCCACCGGCGCATAGGCCGGCAGATCGGCTTCGCTGCGGCGGCGCTGGCGATCGACGCTGACGCGGAACGCCAGCTGATCTTCCACCAGCGGGCCGGACGCCATGGCCGCCAACTGTGAAGAGTGCTGGTTGCCGGCCCCGCCCTTGAAGGCGCTTTCCCACTCGAAGGTCGGATCCTTACTGGCCATGACGATGGCGCCGGCGATGGCGTTGCGCCCCTGGATGTAGCTTTGCGGGCCGAGGAACACTTCGACGCGATCCAGATCCCACAGCGACTGCGGACCGAACGCCTGTTCGTTATAAGTCAGCGAACGGCCGTCCAATGACAGATTGAGGCGCGGGCGGGTGCCGCTAAGGAAAGCGTTGGCGCCGACGTTCGGGCCGGAACCGTCGATGCCGCGCACGGTCGGCAGTTCGTTGCCGATGCCCAGATCCACCACGTTGGGGGTCATGCGCAGCAGATCGGGGATCTGCACCGCATCGGGCATCGAGGCGATGCGGTTGCTGTCGAACACCTGCACGCTGGAGCCGGTGTCGAAAATGGACCGTTTGATCTTCTCACCGGTGACCAGCAGCGTTTCCGCGTCCTGGTAGGTTTCGTTGCTCTTCGTTTCCGCCGCGTTGACGTTACCGATCGCCAGTGAACAAACCCCTAAAAATACGGAGGAAAATGCCCCAATGGCTTTCAACCCCGCCTTTTCCCCGTTTCCTACGCTTTCATGCCGTTGAGCCGCAAAATGCTTGCCCATAGATGTCTTCTCCTTTCATCCCAGAGGTGCACAAAATTTGATTTTTTTTTACACAACCTACATCGACACTCACACAGATCATGACGCTGCGGCCTTCCCGGCCTTGCTGTTGCTTATCCCTGCGGCAAACCCATGTCTTTCGCGGCCGAACGGGCGCGGCCCCGTCCACGGCCAAGCCGCCGGCGGAGCGGCCGGCAGCTTGTATAAAAACGTAAAATAATGTTAAGAATGATAATATTTTGCATTTTCTAATGCAAATCATTATCAATAAAGGTGTGAGGGCTGACAAGATAACTGCCAGAAGCCCTTATGCTTTCGCAGGAAAAACGAGCGCTGCAATAACAAGCAATCATTTCAATGCTAAGAATAATATAGATAAATTACTCACGCCCAACGCCCTCTCTGCTCAGTATTGCTAAAACGCCTTATAGATAGCACCCATGCGCCAAATGGATCAAATAATAATAATTTTCATTCCTATTAACATTTGGATATATTCTTGCAGTCTCGTTGGCTGAATCAAAATGGATACCCGATGAAAGCGTTAACCACGATGCAGGCCGCCTATTGGGTAGGCCGACAGTCCGCTCCCCCTCTGGGCGGCATGGCCGCCCACCTGTATGCGGAGTTCGACGGCGGTGAGCTGGATACCGCTCGGCTCCGCCAGGCCGTAGAGATGTTGTACCTGCATCATCCGCTGCTGCGCCTGCGCATTACCGACGATGGCCAACAGACGATCGCGCCCCCCAGTCCCCGGCATACCTTGCATCTCGACGACTGGCGACACGCCGATGAAGCGACGCTGGCGGCCGCGCTCGCCGCCAAACGCCAGGCGAAAAGCACCCAGCTGCTGCCGCTTGAACAGGGCGTTCCCTGCGATATCAGCCTGAGCCTGCTGCCGGAAGGGCGCAGCCGCTTGCACGTCGATCTCGACATGATCGCCGGCGATGCCATGAGCTTTCGCCTGCTGATGGAGGATCTGGCGGCGTTTTATCACCAGTGTCCGGCGGCGCCCTCCCATGACGCGCCGCCGGCCTACTTCGATCACCTCGAACGACGCAACGCCGACGAGGCGCTGCGCCAGCGGCGCGAACGCAGCCAGCGTTGGTGGCGTGCTCGCCTGGCGCAGGTGCCGCCGGCGCCGCGCCTGCTGCGCACGCCGGACCGCTGCCGCAGCGATCGTTTGGCCATCCAGTTGAATGCAGAAGAAAGCCGCGCGTTGGAGAGCGTGGCCAAGCGGCACCACACCTCCCTCTCGACGCTGTTTCTGGCGCTGTTCGCGCTGGCCGTCGGCCAGGGTTGGAACATGACGCGCTTCCGGCTCAACGTGCCGCTGTTCCACCGCGAGAGCGAACGGGAAGACGCGCATCGCCTCGTCGGCGACTTCTCTAATCTGGTATTGCTCGGCGTGGAATTGAACCCGACGGAAAACCTGAACGCCTTCTGCCAACGCCTGATGGCGCAGCTGGCGGAGCTGATCGAGCATGCGGATTATCCCGGCGTCAGCGTGATGCGCGATCTGTCACGCCTGCACGGCAGCCTGCAGCCTTCGCCGGTGGTGTTTACCGCCGGTTTCGGCATCCGCGGCAAGACGCTGTTTTCCGAACGGGTCGCCGACACCTTCGGCCCTCTCGGCTGGGTCATCTCTCAGGGGCCGCAGGTCGCGCTGGATGCGCAGGTCGCCCACGTCGACGACGGCATTCTGATCAACTGGGACGTGCGGCTGGACGCGTTTCCCGAGCACGTGTTGCCACGCCTGCTGGCCTGTTACCGGGCGCTGCTGCACCTGGCCGCGCGGCAAGCGGGGGCGTTCGATCGCCCGCTGTCGCAACTGCTGGCGCAGTGTACCCCCGACGCGCTGGCGCAGCAGGCGCCGGTGCGCCAGGTGCTGCACCGGCTGCTGGAGCGGGTGGCTCCCGAGGCCGGCTTGCACGACCACGACGATATCCACCGCTTGGCCCTGCCGGATGCTGGGGTGAACGCGCTGCTAACGGTGCTCAACAGGTATCTGGCGGCGGCGCTGACGGTGCAGGATCTGGCGGCGCATCCCTCTCCGGCGGCGCTGGCGGCATTGATCTGCCAACGCTCGCCCGAGGCAGGACGGCATGCGAAAACGCTGCTCGCCGCGCTGGCGCCGCAGCACTGAGATCGGTTTCCGGGCGCGCGACGTCCGGCACGTTTTAATCGGTTAGCGACTATAGGGAAGCACCATGGAGACACCATTAACCGCACTGCAGCAGGCCTATCTTCTCGGCCGCAGCGATCGATGGCCGCTCGGCGGCGTGGCGATGCACGACTTCCGCGAATACCGCGCCCGGCAGCGGGATGTGCTGCGCCTTGAAGCGCGCCTGGCCGAGCTGGTACAGCACTACCCGGCGTTGCGCACCTGCATCGATGTGCAGCGCGGCACGCAGCACGTGCGCCCGGAAATCACGCTGCATCTGGATCGCCACGACCTGCGCTCGCTGGATGACGAAGCGGCGCAGCGCCAGACGGAACAACTGCGCGAGCGTTACTCCCACCAGCGCCACGATCCGAGCCAACCGCTGTGGCGCATCGCCGTGATCCAACTTGCCGAACAGCAGGATCCGACGGGATCGCCGTACGATACGCTGATCTTTACCAGCTTTGATGCCTTGATCCTCGACGGCCAGGGGATCTCCGCCGTGATCGCGCGCCTGTTCGACGATCGCCCTCTGACGCCGACCGCCGCCGCGCTGCCGCCCCCTGCGGCATCGGCGGCGCAACGCCAGGCCGATGCCGCCTATTGGCGCGAGAAGCTGCAGGATGTCACCACCCCGTCGGCGTTGCCGTGGCGCGCCCCGCTCGCCAATCTCACCGCATCACGCTATCGCCGCGCCACCCTGACGCTGCCGCACGACACGGTCAAACAACTGGGCCGCCTGGGATCGCCGCATGCGCTGCTGCGCAACAGCCTGCTCTCGGCGCTGATCCTTGATACGCTGGCCCACTGGACCACCGACGGGGAGCTGTGCGTCGGGGTGCCGGTGGCGTTCCCCGCCGCCGACGGCGCGCTGGGCAACGCCTCCAGCTTCGTGGCGGTGCGCTATTCGCGCTATGGCGAAGACTTTATCCAGCGCGCGCAAGCCTTGCAGGACGATGTGCTCGGCGCGCTCGATCACCTGGCGTTTTCCGGCGTCGATCTGGCGCGTCAGTTGCTCGGCCAAAGCCAGGGCGGCCCGGCGCTGCCGGTGATCCTGACCAACTGTTTAGGTTGGGAAACGCTGCCGGCCGAGGCGCCGGTGCGCTTCCACGATGGCCTGACCCAAACGCCGCAGGTCGCCATTGATATCCGTCTGACGCTGGACAGCGAAAAAAACCTGCAGCTGTGCGTGGATTACGCCGAGCAGGCGCTGCACGGCGAGCAGGTAGCGGCCATGCTGGCGGCCTTGCAGCGGCGCATCCTGCACAGTTGCCAACGCGCCGATCTGGCGATCGCCCCGCGAGATTTCATCGATCTGGCGCATTACCGCCACAACGACAGCGAAGCGAATTACGCGCCTTATCCTTATCTGGCGCAGCTGGCCGAGCGGCTGTTCGGCGCGCATAACGGCGGCAACGCGCTGATCTGTGGCGAGCAGACACTGACCTATCGCGAGCTGGGCCAGCGGATCGCCACGGCGATCGCCAACCTGCAGAGCCGCGGCGTACAGCCGGGCAACGTGGTGGCGCTGTATTTGCCGCGCAGCCCGGAACAGATCATCTTCAGCCTCGCCTGCGCCCTGCAGGGGGTGATCTGGGTGCCTATCGACATCAACTCGCCGCCGGAGCGCACCGCCTACCTGCTGGAGAACTGCCGGCCGACGCTGGTGGTGCACGGCGGCGATCTGGAGACGCCGATCGGCGTGACGCCGGCTACCCTGCTGACGCCGACAGATCGCGCGCCCGCGCTGCCGGATGAACAGGCGTTGGCGGAACGCAGCGCCAGCCAGGCCGCGAGCTATTACCTGTATACCTCCGGCACCACCGGTAAACCCAAGTGCGTGGTGCTCAACAACCGCGCCACCGCCAACGTCGTGCACCAAACCCAACAGCGCTGGAGAGTCACCGCCGACGACGTCTTTATTTCCGTGACGCCGCCGCACCATGACATGTCGATGTTCGATCTGTTCGGTTCGCTGTGCGCCGGCGCCACGCTGGTACTGCCGGCGCCGCATCAGGAAAAAGACGCCATCAGTTGGAACCAACTGGTGGAAAAACATCGGGTCAGCCTGTGGTGCTCGGTGCCCGCCATTCTGGAGATGCTGCTCACCTGTAAAACGGCCGACAGCCTGCGCTCGCTGCGCTTGGTGGCGCAGGGCGGCGACTACATCAAGCCGGCGACGGTGCAAACCCTGCGCACTCTGCGCCCGGATCTCGCGCTGTTCTCACTCGGCGGGCCGACCGAAACCACCATCTGGAGCATCTGGCACCCGATCGCCCCGCAGGAGAGCGGCACCGTGCCTTACGGCCGCCCGCTGCCGGCCAACCGCTATTTCATCTGCCATGACGACGGCAGCCACTGCCCGGCCGGCGTGGTCGGCCGCATCCATACCGCCGGGGTCAACCTGGCGTTAGGCTATCTGGAGCAGGGGGAGCTGAAGCAGCACGACTTCGTCACCCTCGCAGGGCCGGACGGGCAGCCGCTGCGCGCTTTCCGTACCGGCGATCAGGGCTATTACCGTCCGGACGGCAACATCATGTTCGCCACCCGGGTGAACGGCTATGTGAAGATCCGCGGCGTGCGCGTCTCGCTGCCGGAAATCGAAGACGTGCTGCGCCGCCATCCGGCGATCCGGGATATGGTGGTCGTGGATTATCCCAGCGGAGAGAACAACGAGGCGGCGCTCGGCGCCCTGTATCTGACCCGCGACGGCAAGCCGCTGCCGCTGTCCGAGATCCGCGCCTTTGCCACCGGCTATCTGCCCTGTACCCATATTCCCACGCGCTTTATCCACGCCGAGGCGCTGCCGCTGTCTGCCAACGGCAAAACCGACCGCCATCGTATCCGCGCCGACCTGAGCCAGCGGCAAACCGCGCCGGCGCTGAACGCCTGCGCAGCCCCGCCGCCGAACGCGCCTTTGGCGCGCAGCGCAGAGATCCTGACCATCTATTGGCAGGCGATCGGCGTGACGCCGCGCCCGGAATGGGGAGAAGAGACGGCGTTTATCGCCATGGGGCTGAAGCTGCCGCATATCAAACAGGTGGCGGAGCGCCTCAATGACGCTTTCGGCACCCGGCTGGTGAGCAGTGCGCTCTTGCCGTGCAAGAATGCGCGCGAAGTGGCGGCGTTACTGACCAGCTGAAGCCACATCACTCGGGCGGGGATATCCCCCGCCCGCAGGTTATCAGGCGGGCAATGCCGTCAGGGCCGCGAGCGGTTGTTCCCAGGCTTCCCGCTGCAGCGCGCGCAGCAGAAATTCTTGCAGCGCCTCGCCATAGTCCAGCGCATCCTCCGTCGGGAACTGTTCCAGATAAATGTCGATATCCACCTGCAGATCGCGGGCGTCGGTGCGGCCGCGATACGTCAGGTTGAAACCGTCGCCCGAGCCGCCGGCCAAAACGCGCCGGGCGCCGCGACAGCCGACAAAACGGGGCGCGTCGAAGGGTTGCACGTTGATGAAGGGAGAAATAAAGAAGCGCGAGTTCGGATCCACGCCGCGATCGGCGGCCAGTTGGCGCAGACGATAGCCGGCGTGGCTGCGCAGCTCGCGCAGCTGCTGCGTCAGGGTGGTCAGAAAGCTCCCCAGCGTCTCCATTGGCGCCGGCGATACCAGCAGCGGCAGGGTATTAACCGCCAGCGAAGGGACGTTGGTGGCGGCTTGCCCGCGGCGATTCATCGCCGGCATCCACATCGGCAACGCATCGCCCTGCCGGGCGTGGCGCGGCATGACCTGAAACAGCCAGGCCGCCGACAGCGCCACCAGCAAGTCGGGCCAATTGATGCCACTGCGTTCCGACTGCTGCGCCAGACGTTGCGCGACTTCTGTCGGCAACCGACGGTTGACGCTCAGGCGTCGCACGCCATACTCACCGCCGCCCTTACGCACCGTCGGCAGCGCCTGCGACGGCGGCAGATAGGCCTGCCAAAAGCGCCGATCGCGCTCGCAGCGTTCAGAATCGACGTAGGCCAACTCGGCCTGTTGAAAGGGGGCGAAGGCGCCCAAAGGGATGCCCGCGCTCCCCTGGCCGAGGTAGTGCGCATATAGCGCGGCGCAGCGGTGCTCGATTAGCGCCATGCCGAAACCGTCGACCAGAATATGGTGCGCACGCACGTACCAGAGGTAACGCTCCGGTCCCAGCTTCAGCAGCCAGGCGGCGGCTAACGGTTCGCGGTGCAGCGCCCGGTGCTGCGCGATATCCTCGTGCATCAGGCTTTGCGCCGCCTGCCAGGGATCGCGATGCGTTTGCAGATCGATACGTTGCAATGACGGTATGCGCTGTGGCTCGTGCCGTAGCGGCGGTGGATGGTCGCCACGCCGTTCGCCAAAGCGCAGGGCAAACGCCTGCGTCTCGGCGAGGGTGGCGGCGATCGCCCGGCAGAGCGCCGCTTCCTCTATTGCGCCGCACAGTTCGGTGCAATGGGCGACGGTGGATAAGGTCTGCCCAGGGTGCAAGGTGTATTCTTCCCAGAAATCAAGCTGCGCTGGCGCCAGCGGCAACCATTCAGAGGCCAAAGCGGTGTCCGACATGTTACCTACCTTTGATAAGCCTGAATAAAAGCGCCGAACGGGCGATACCCCGCCGTTCAACGGCTTTTGTGTGTCTCCATACATCATCAAATGAAAATGATAATAACATCTATTATCATTTCCAATAATTTGGTAACACTTTAGATTCTGTTAAGCGGGGATGCAAGCGACGCAACGGGGGCAGAGAAAAGAAAGTGGCAGGCTGAAAGGGCATAAAAACAAAACGCCCCGGGCACGGATGCCCGGGGCGTTTTCATATCCCGCTAGCCGGTGATTAGCCTTGATTGGCCGGCTTCACCTTCTGCGCCAGGAACTCCGTTTCGTAGGCCAGCGCCTTCTTGCGATCGAACTGGTGCTCCCACTTGGCGATAACCAGTACCGCCAGCGCGTTGCCCACGACGTTCAGCGCGGTGCGCGCCATATCCAGGATACGGTCCACGCCGGCGATAAAAGCCAGGCCTTCCAGCGGAATGCCGACGCTGCCCAACGTCGCCAGCAGCACCACGAACGAGACGCCCGGCACGCCGGCGATCCCTTTCGAGGTCACCATCAGCGTCAGCACCAGCACGATCTCCTGCCCCAACGACAGCTCGATGCCGTACAGCTGGGCGATAAAGATGGCGGCGATGCTCTGGTACAGCGTCGAACCATCCAAATTAAAGGAGTAACCGGTCGGCACCACGAAACTGGTGATCGACTTGGGCGCGCCGTAAGCCTCCATCTTTTCGATGATGCGCGGCAGCACCGTTTCCGAACTGGCGGTGGAATAAGCCAGGATCAGTTCGTCTTTCAGGATGCGGATCAGCGTCCAGATGCGCAGGTTGCACAGCCGAGCGACCGCCCCCAGCACCACCAGGGCGAAGAACGCGATGGCGAAGTACACCAGCACCACCAGCTTGGCCAACGGCAGCAGCGAAGCGAAACCGAAGTTCGCCACCGTGACCGAAATCAGACCAAACACCCCGATCGGCGCATAACGCATGATCATGTGGGTGACTTTGAACATGCTCTCGGACACGGCTTTGAAGACCTTCAGCAGCGGCTCTTTGGTCTCTTTCGGCAACGACGACAGCCCCAGACCGAACAGCACCGAGAAGAAGATAATCGGCAGCATGTCGCCCTTGGCCATCGACGAGAAGACGTTCGACGGGATCAGCGACAGAATGGTCGCCACCAGGCTGTGCGAACCGCTTTGCACCTGTTCGGTGGTTTTCTCATACTGCGAAATGTCCACCGTGGTCAGCGTCGACATATCGATGCCGTGGCCCGGTTGGAAGACGTTGGCCAAGGTGAGCCCCACCACGATGGCGATCGTGGTGATCACTTCGAAGTAAATAATGGTTTTCAATCCGATGCGGCCCAGCTTTTTCGCATCCCCCACGCCGGCAATACCGACGATCAGCGTGGAAATAACGATCGGCACCACAATCATCTTAATCAGACGAATAAAGATATCACCCGCCGGGCTGAGAATATTGCTCACCAGCCACTCACGAGATTCGGTCTGGTTGTGCAATACCGCGCCAACAATAATACCCAGCACCAACGCGATCAGGATTTGCCAAGCCAGGCTAATTTTTACACTTTTCATACCCAAAAAGTCCTCAAAGACTCTTTGCGCCGTACAAAGTCGCAACACGGCGAAAAGAATACTTAATCATTTATTACAGGCTTATGTTAATTCAGTGGAAGCGTTCACCTGCCCTGGGTGCGACGCAGTATAAATCTGTATCATCCGGGCGGCATGCTCTGCAAGCCTTGATTTGTCAGGGTTGAGCGCTGAATCGAATCACAAAAAATTCGCGCAACTATTTCAAATGGCATAATTGCTTGTTATTAAAAACATAATTTTTCATATAATGAAGCACATAACCGCGCCGGCGACGTTTTTTTGAACGCGATTAAAATGCGTTATTTTTCGTCCATTCTGCATATTTAGTCCGCATCAAATGTTTATATTTTGTTACTCAAAAGTCAAATAAATGGGAATTGACCGAGTGACATTTTCACCCATAAATGCAGCGCCGTTTTATATTCCGATTAAAAATCGAACAATTCGGCATGATGAATGCCACACGGTATTTCCCGAGTTTTCATCAGGAATTAAGCGTTAATAGAACGTTATTTCACGATGTGCCGTCCATCGTTATATCGCGTTAATACCAACTTCGAATATTAATAGCGAAAAATAATCAAAAAAGATTTATAGCGCGAAATAATGTCGGTCTCTCCCCCCCCTTATTAAGCGCGAGGCAAACACCCTCGCCTTTGTTTATTCTTTTTTGTTCTTTAGATAAGTGTTTTTGGCTAAAAAAGCGGGTTTATGATGATTTAAACGCCAAATAGATAGATACGTACTGCAAATGCGACAGAACTATTACAAATCAATATCTTTGTTGCGTGATCTGCCGCGCAAAAAAGAAACAAAGAATCGTAGCAAACTATACTTAACCTTCAGTTGACATATCATTAACAACTTCAAGGAGAAAAGCTATGAGCCAACTGCATAAACACGCTATTCCTTCTGCAATTGCAGAACGCGCCCTGATTAATCCGACACAATACCAACAGTATTATCAACAGTCGGTTCAAGACCCAGAAGCTTTCTGGGGTGAGCATGGCAAAATCCTGGACTGGATCAAACCCTATACCAAAGTCAAAAACACCTCGTTCGATCCGGGCCACGTCAGCATCCGTTGGTTTGAAGACGGCACGTTGAACCTGGCGGC
Source organism: Serratia sp. CY55921 (assembly GCF_052167655.1). Taxonomy (NCBI): domain Bacteria; kingdom Pseudomonadati; phylum Pseudomonadota; class Gammaproteobacteria; order Enterobacterales; family Yersiniaceae; genus Serratia; species Serratia sp. CY55921. The sequence goes on from NZ_JBJNMU010000002.1 coordinate 573,378, forward strand.
CAACTGCCTAGACCGTCATTTGGCTGAGCGCGGCGACCAGACCGCCATTATCTGGGAAGGCGATGACCCGACCCAATCCAAGAAAGTGACCTACAAACAGCTGCACCATGATGTCTGCCAATTCGCCAACGTGCTGAAAAAGCTCGGCGTGAAAAAAGGCGACGTGGTGGCTATCTATATGCCGATGGTGCCGGAAGCGGCGGTCGCGATGCTGGCCTGCGCCCGCATCGGCGCCGTACATTCGGTGATCTTCGGCGGCTTCTCACCGGAAGCGGTCGCCGGGCGCATTATCGACTCCAACGCCAAACTGGTGATCACCGCCGATGAAGGCCTGCGCGCCGGCCGCGCCGTGCCGCTGAAAAAGAACGTCGACGATGCGCTGAAAAACCCCGGCGTGGTCAGCGTGGCCAACGTCGTGGTGTTCCAGCGCACCGGCAAACCGGGTTACTGGCAGGAAGGGCGCGATCTGTGGTGGCATGAGCTGACCCAGGGCGTTTCCGCCGATTGCCCGCCGGAAGAAATGAACGCGGAAGATCCGCTGTTTATCCTGTACACCTCCGGCTCGACCGGCAAGCCAAAAGGCGTGCTGCACACCACTGGCGGCTACCTGGTGTACGCCGCGATGACCTTTAAGTATGTGTTCGACTATCACGACGGCGACATTTACTGGTGCACCGCCGACGTCGGCTGGGTCACCGGTCACAGCTATCTGCTGTACGGCCCGCTGGCCTGCGGCGCCACCACGCTGATGTTCGAAGGCGTACCTAACTATCCGGGCGTCAATCGTCTGTCTCAGGTGATCGACAAACACCAGGTCAACATTCTGTATACCGCGCCGACCGCCATTCGTGCCCTGATGGCCGAAGGCGACAAGGCGATCGAAGGCACCCGACGCGATTCGCTGCGCATCATGGGCTCGGTCGGCGAACCGATCAACCCGGAAGCCTGGGAGTGGTACTACAACAAGATAGGCAACGCCAAATGCCCGATCGTCGACACCTGGTGGCAAACTGAAACCGGCGGCTTCATGATTACCCCGCTGCCGGGCGCAACCGAGCTGAAGGCCGGTTCCGCCACGCGGCCTTTCTTCGGCGTACAGCCGGCGCTGGTTGATAATGTCGGCACGCCGCAGGAAGGCGCCTGCGAAGGCAACCTGGTGATCGTCGATTCCTGGCCGGGCCAGGCGCGCACCCTGTTCGGCGATCATGACCGCTTCGAGCAAACCTACTTCTCGACCTTCAAAGGCATGTATTTCAGCGGCGACGGCGCCCGCCGCGACGAGGACGGTTACTACTGGATCACCGGCCGCGTCGATGACGTGCTGAACGTCTCCGGCCACCGTTTGGGCACCGCCGAGATCGAGTCCGCGCTGGTATCTCACCCGAAAATCGCCGAAGCGGCGGTGGTCGGCATTCCTCATAACATCAAAGGCCAGGCGATCTACGCCTATATCACGCTGAACCACGGCGAAGAACCGACGCCGGAGCTCTATGCCGAAGTGCGCAACTGGGTGCGCAAAGAGATAGGGCCGATCGCCACGCCGGACGTGCTGCACTGGACAGACTCGCTGCCCAAAACGCGCTCCGGCAAGATCATGCGGCGTATCCTGCGCAAAATTGCCGCCGGCGACACCAGCAACCTGGGGGATACCTCCACGCTGGCGGATCCGGCTGTAGTCGACAAGCTGTTGGAAGAAAAACAATCAATGAAAGTGCCGTCATAATTTACGCCGCTTCAGGCCGCTCATTCGGATAACGCGCCGTTGAGCGGCCCTGGCGCGGCGTACTCTATCAATACCTACTGGAGACACTCTGATGAATGACACCATTTATCAAGGGATTGAAGAAAACCCGCGCTTTAAAGAGCTGGTGAGAAAACGCGGCCGGTTCGCCTGGCTGCTTTCGCTGATTACGCTGGCGCTGTACGTCGGCTTTATCTTGTTGATCGCCTTCGATCCCCAATGGCTCGGCACGCCGATCGCCGCCGGATCGACCATTACCCGCGGGATCCCGGTCGGCGTCGGGCTGATCGTGATCTCTTTCGTCTTGACCGGGATCTATGTCTTCCGCGCCAACGGCGAATTCGATCGCCTCACCGCAGAGATTCTGCGCGAGGTGAAACAATGAAGCGCTTATTGTCCGCCGCCGCGCTGCTGTTGCTGCCGGGCCTGGCCTGCGCCGACGCCATTGGCGGCGAGGTGCATCGTCAGCCGCTGAACATCCAGGCGATCGTGATGTTTATCCTGTTTGTCGGCGCCACGCTCTACATCACCTATTGGGCCTCCAAACGCACCCGTTCCCGTCAGGACTACTACACCGCGGGCGGGCGCATCACCGGTCTGCAAAACGGGCTGGCGATCGCCGGCGACTTCATGTCCGCCGCCTCGTTCCTCGGCATCTCCGCACTGGTCTATACCTCGGGTTATGACGGCCTGATCTACTCCATCGGCTTCCTCATCGGCTGGCCGATCATTCTGTTCCTGATCGCGGAACGCCTGCGCAATCTCGGCCGCTATACCTTCGCCGATGTCGCCTCTTACCGTCTGCAGCAGAAACCGATCCGCACCCTCTCGGCCTGCGGCTCGTTGGTGGTGGTGGCGTTGTATCTGATCGCGCAGATGGTCGGCGCCGGCAAGCTGATCCAGCTGCTGTTCGGGCTCAACTACCATGTGGCGGTGATCCTGGTCGGTATCCTGATGGTGCTGTACGTGCTGTTCGGCGGCATGCTGGCCACCACCTGGGTGCAGATCATCAAAGCGGTGCTGCTGCTGGCCGGCGCCAGCTTTATGGCGCTGATGGTGATGAAGTCGGTTAACTTCGACTTCAATACCCTGTTCGCCGAAGCGGTGAAGGTGCATCCGAAAGGCATCGCCATCATGAGCCCCGGCGGGCTGGTGTCCGATCCGATTTCCGCGCTGTCGCTTGGCCTGGCGCTGATGTTCGGCACCGCCGGTCTGCCGCACATCTTGATGCGTTTCTTCACCGTGAGTGACGCCAAGGAAGCGCGCAAGAGCGTGTTCTACGCCACCGGCTTTATCGGTTACTTCTATATTCTGACCTTTATCATCGGCTTCGGCGCCATCCTGCTGGTCAGCGCCAATCCGGCGTTCAAAGATGCCACCGGCGCGTTGCTGGGCGGCACCAACATGGCGGCAGTGCATCTGGCCAATGCCGTTGGCGGCAACTTCTTCCTCGGCTTTATCTCGGCGGTGGCGTTCGCCACCATTCTGGCGGTGGTTGCAGGCCTGACGCTGGCCGGCGCCTCGGCCGTGTCCCACGATCTGTACGCCAGCGTGATTAAAAACGGCAAGGCGACCGAGCGCGATGAGCTGAAGGTCTCCAAGATCACCGTCGTGGTATTAGGCCTGGTCGCCATTGCCCTGGGGATTTTGTTCGAGAAGCAGAATATCGCCTTTATGGTCGGGCTGGCGTTCTCCATCGCCGCCAGCTGTAACTTCCCTATCATCATCCTGTCGATGTACTGGTCGCGTTTGACGACCCGCGGCGCGATGATTGGCGGCTGGTTAGGCCTGCTGACGGCAGTGATTCTGATGATCCTCGGCCCGACGATCTGGGTGCAGATCCTCGGCCATGAGAAACCGATTTACCCGTACGAATACCCGGCGCTGTTCTCGATGATCGTGGCCTTTGTCGGCACCTGGCTGTTCTCGATCACCGACAGCTCACTGGCCGGGCAGCAAGAGCGGGAACGCTTCCGGGCGCAGTTTGTTCGTTCGCAAACCGGGCTGGGCATTTCTCAGGGCAGCTCGCATTGACCGAATAATAAGTGAAAAAAGCAAACACACCCTAATCAAAGGCCCTTCGGGGCCTTTTCTCTGGCTCGCTGACGGAGAATGGAGAATAAGGAGGGGAAAGCAGTGCAGCGTAGCTGCGCTTTTTTGCGTTTTACGCACAGCAAAAAGCCCTGAACGTCAGTTCAGGGCTTTCGGCTTTATTTGATGCCTGGCAGTGTCCTACTCTCGCATGGGGAGACCCCACACTACCATCGGCGCTACGGCGTTTCACTTCTGAGTTCGGCATGGGGTCAGGTGGGACCACCGCGCTATTGCCGCCAGGCAAATTCTGTTTCATTCCAACCGCCTCACTTCCATGAAGCCATCAGAACCAATCTCGGAACGTCGCTGAAAATCTCTCTAAAAACACCTTCGGTGTTGTAAGGTTAAGCCTCACGGATCATTAGTACTGGTTAGCTCAATGCATCGCTGCACTTACACACCCAGCCTATCAACGTCTTAGTCTTAAACGTTCCTTCAGGGGCCTTAAAGGCCCAGGGAAGACTCATCTTGAGGCAAGTTTCGCGCTTAGATGCTTTCAGCGCTTATCTTTTCCGCACTTAGCTACCGGGCAATGCCATTGGCATGACAACCCGAACACCAGTGGT
>NZ_JBJNMU010000003.1:0-325900 GCF_052167655.1 Serratia sp. CY55921
CGCCACAGGACTTCGGCGATGTCCGCCATGCCCATAGGGGCCCCCGGGTGGCCGGAATTTGCTTTTTGTACGGCGTCCATGCTGAGTGCGCGGATGGCGTTGGCAAGCTCTTTACGAGAGGACATGTTTTACTCCAGGTCGGATAAAAAAAGCAGTCAAGTTCCCTATTTTCTCAGACTCCACATCACAACGGCAATCCCTAATGCCAAATGAGAGCGAGTTCACCACTTATTAGCACGATTGGACGCTTTTTCGGAATAACACTATTCTCGCCCCGTCTGGCGTACACTAGGCTCTTGCGGCAAGATAGCCTCAAAGCAAAATGACTCTTTTACCTTGTTACCTTCACAGGAAGATGGCGTTATGAAGATCCGTACCTCTTTGATTGCGTTGGGCATTGCCACCTTGGCAACCGGCTGTCAAAACCTGAATACCGAAACCCTGATGCAGTCCGGCGCGCAGGCGTTCCAGGCGGCGACCCTGAGCAACAACGACGTTAAGGCCCTGAGTGATAAATCCTGCGCCGAGATGGACAGCAAGGCACAAATCGCGCCGGCCGACAGCACCTATGCCAAGCGTCTCAACAAAATCGCTGCGGCGCTGGGCGACAACATCAACGGCACCCCGGCCAACTACAAGGTCTACGTGACCAAAGACGTCAACGCCTGGGCGATGGCCAACGGCTGTATCCGCGTTTACAGCGGCCTGATGGACATCATGAACGACAACGAAGTGGAAGGCGTGCTGGGCCACGAAATGGGCCACGTGGCGCTGGGCCACACCCGTAAAGCGATGCAGGTGGCTTACGGCACCGTGGCGCTGCGCACCGCGGCGTCCTCCGCCGGCGGCGTTATCGGCTCGCTGTCGCAGTCGCAGCTGGCGGACATCGGCGAGAAGCTGGTCAGCGCCCAGTTCTCGCAGAAGCAGGAAAGCGAAGCGGATGATTACTCGTTCGATCTGCTGAAAAAGCGCGGCATCGATCCGAACGGCCTGGCCACCAGCTTCGAAAAACTGGCCCAAATGGAAGCCGGCCGTCAGAGCAGCATGTTCGACGATCACCCGTCTTCCCAAGCGCGCGCGCAGCACATTCGCGATCGCATCGCGGCAGAGAAGTAACAACGAGAACGCCCGGCAACCGCCGGGCGTTTTTTATCGTATCAATACAGGGTTTTCTGCGGCGGCCCGGCGAAGGTCAGCGGCCCGACCTGCTTCATGTCCACCTCAACCACCGACGGCCCCGGGTAGTTGATCGCTTCGGCCAGCACGCCGTTGAACTGCGCCGCCGCCTCGACCTTCCAGGCTTTCAGCCCCATCGCTTCGGCTATTTGAGTAAAGGCCGGCGTATGCAGCTCGTTGTAATACTGGCGCCCGGCGAAATACTTGTCCTGAATGCCGCGCATCACGCCATAGCCGCCGTCGTTCATGATCAGCAGGGTGATGTTCACCTGTTCCTGCGCCATGGTCGCCAGTTCCCCAAGGCCCAGCGCCAAACCGCCATCGCCCACCAGCCCCACCACCTTGCGCTGCGGGTTGGCGATCGCGGTGCCGATCGCCATCGGCAGCCCCATGCCGATAGCACCGGCCAGCGAGTGAATGTTGCACAGCGGCGAGATCGCGCGGAACAAACGGCTGCCCCAGACGCTGCCGGATACGGTGATATCGCGCACCAGCAATCCGTCCTGCGGCAGCGCGGCGTCGATGGCGTCGTTGAGTTTGGCGTATTCACCGGACTGCTGACGCAACGCGCTCTCCGCCTGCTGCACCGCCCCCGCGATCTCGACATCCCACTCGGCGTTGACCTTCTCGCCGGGGCTCAGCCGCGCCGCCAGCGCGGCCAGCAGCGCCGCACAGTCGCCATTGATCTGCTCATCGGCCAGGTAGTTGCGGTTGGCCGCCGCCGGATCGATATCAATCTGCACCAGCGGGCGCGGCAGCGGCAGCGTCCAGGTGCGGGTCTCATTACTGCGCAGCCGTGAACCGGCCACCAGCGTCAGGTCGCACTGCGTCAGGATAGCCTCGATGCTCGGCGAGTTGTGGAACGCCCGCAGGCTGCGCGGATGGCTGTCCGGCAGAATGCCACGCCCGTGGGTGCTGGAGATCACCGCCACGCCGGCGTCCGCCAGCTTGCGCACCGCATCGCCGCAGGCCAACGCGCCGCCGCCCAGCCACAGCAACGGGCGCTTGGCCTGTTTCAGCCGCTGATGCAGCCGCTCCACCGCCGCATCGTCCGCCTTCGGCAGCGGCGCCGGCGCCAACGCTTCGGTCAGCACCGAGCGGGAAACCAGGCTGCTTTGGATATCGATCGGGATCTCGACCGCCACCGGGCCGCAGGGCACGGTTTGCGCATCCAGGATCGCTCGCTGGATCACCGCCACCGCCTGTTCCGGCGAATTGACCCGGTAGGCGCGCTTGGAGCAGGCGCGCAGAAAACCGAGCTGATCCCGGGTTTCATGAATAAACCCGGCGTCGGCGTCCAGATAGGCTTTTTCTACCTGGCCGGTGATATGCAACAGCGGCGTGTTGGCGTTAAGCGCTTCAATCATCGCCCCCACCGCGTTGCCCGCGCCGGCGCCGGTGCTGGTCAACGCAACGCCCAGGCCGGAGAAGCGCCCATGCGCATCGGCCATGGTGACCGCGCCCGCTTCGCCGCGCGCCGGCACGAAACGAATTTTATCGCGCTGCCCCACCGCATCGGCGATCGGCAGATTATGAATCGAAATGATGCCGTACATCGCCGACACCGCGTACTGTTCCAGAGTCCGGGCTATCGCCTCGCCAACCGTGATTTTATCGCTCATCATCTGCCTTCTTAGGGTAGTCGTTATTAGGGTTATGCGTAGAGGTGTCGGCCTAGTCGCTCCAGCGGTTCACCTGATGGCTCAGCGCCAGATACACGCTTTTCTGCTGCATGTAGGCCTTGATGCCGTTCAGGCCCTTTTCGCGGCCCAGCCCGCTTTCCTTGAAACCGCCGAACGGCGTGGAAATCGAGAACGTTTTGTAGGTGTTGACCCAGACGGTGCCGGTTTCCAGCCGCTCCGCCAGCGCCATCGCCCGTGGGAAATCGCGGCTCCAGATGCCGGCCGCCAGGCCGTACACCGAGTCGTTGGCCTGTTCGATCAGCTGTCGCTCGTCGTCGAACGGCAGCGCCACCAGCACCGGCCCGAAGATCTCCTCTTGGCAGACGCGGGCGTCGTTGTTCAAACCTTCAATAATGGTCGGCAGGTAATAGCTGCCGCTCGCCAGTTGCGGATCGGCCGGCGCTTCACCGCCGATGACCACCCGGCCGCCCTCCTGCCGCGCCAGCGCCACGTAGTCCGCCACGCTTTGCCGATGTTTGGCGCTGATCAGCGGGCCGAGATGCACGCCCGGCACCAGCGGGTTGCCGATGCGCAGCCCCGCCGTCAGTTCGGTCAAGCGTGCCAGCAGCGGCTGATACAGCGAACGATGCACGAACAGCCGCGAACCGGCGATGCACGCCTGGCCGGCGGAGCTGAAAATGCCGTAGCAGATGCCGCGCGCCGCCTGCTCCAGATCGGCGTCCTCCAGCACGATGGTCGGCGATTTACCGCCCAGCTCCAGCGAGGTGGGGATCAGCTTGTCGGCGGCGATGTGCGCCAAATGGCGCCCGGTGCTGGTTCCGCCGGTAAAGGCGATCTTTTTCACCAACGGATGGCGTGCCAACGCCTCGCCGATCACCGAACCTTTGCCCGGCAGCACGCTGAGCAGCCCGGCAGGAAGCCCCGCCTGTTCGAACAGCTCGGCCAGCTTCAGCGCCATCAGCGGCGTGGCTTCGGCCGGTTTGAGCACCACCGCGTTGCCCGCCGCCAGCGCCGGCGCCACCTTCTGCATTTCGCTGGCGATCGGTGAGTTCCACGGCGTAATGGCGGCGATCACCCCCATCGGTTGATATTGGCTGAGCGTCATCACTTCGGCGCTGCGCGGGGTCGGCAGCTCGCCCTCCAGCACTTCGCAAGTGGCGGCGAAGTAACGCGCGGTCGCCGCCGCGCTGGCCACCAGCCCGCGGGTCTCCGCCAGCGGCTTGCCGTTGTCGCGCGTCTGCAGCTCAGCCAGCTCTTCCTGCTGCGCCAGGATCAGGTTGCTCACGCGGTAGAGAATTGAGGCGCGTTGGTGCGGCACCAGCCCACGCCATTCCGGCGCGCGCCAGGCTTTTTCCGCCGCCTCAACCGCCTCGTTGACATCCTCGACGTTAGCGGCGCGCAGCCGCGCGTTGACGCTGCCGTCGGCCGGGAATACCGAAGCCATCTCTTCGCCGCGCCCTTCACGCCAGCGCCCGGCGACAAAAATATTCAATCGTTCCATGCTCCGCTCCTGCCGTTCAGGCAATAAAACCGCCGTCCACCAGACGGCGGCAGGCTTGTACCGCGCTCAGCGCCGCCAGGGTTGATGTTTTGGGATTGCTCGCCAGCGGGGTGCCGCTCAGCTCGATGTGAAACTCGCCAAAGTCGCCGCACACCTGCAGGCGATGGGTATTGCGTCGGGTGGCGGGATCGACCTGCAGGCGTACCCGAGTGGCGTCCATCCCCAGGCCGTTGAGAGCAATGGTGGCCGCCACGTTGGCGTTGGCCGGGAATAAACGCGCCGCTTCACGCGCCGACCCTTCAAAAAATACCTGCGCTTCGCTCACCGCATCGAGATCTATCAACTGTTCCGCCGGGCTGCCGCGCCAGCTGGCCGGACTTTTGCTGGCCTGATAGGTCACGCTCTCCAGCCCGCCTTCGCGCGCCGACGCCAGCCCGTCCATGCCCGCCACCGCGCCGGACAGCACGATCAGTTGCCCGTGATGGCTGCGGCAGGCCTGCTGCAACCGCTGTTGCAATGCGGCGTCCGCCAGCGCGCCGGTCGAGATCAGCGCCAGCGGCCAGCCGCGCTGCAGCACCGCTTCGCCAAACTCCGCCACCGCCTGCTGGCTGGCGCACTCCAGCACCAGATCCGGCCGCTGCGAACACTGCTCCGGATGGGTCAGTGCCTGCACGCGCCCAGCAAAAGCCTCATCGATCGCCGCATGATGAGCTGCGCGCGCCAGGATCCAGCCGACCTCCACGCCTTCAGGCAAACGGGCGATCACTTCCTTCGCCATCGCGCCATAGCCAATCATCATGATCTTCTTCATCTTTTTCGGCCCCTGCTACACATGGCGGTTAAAGCCGCCGGAAACGTCCAGCGCCGCGCCGGTGGTAAAGGAAGCCAGCGGCGAAGCGAGGAACAGCAGCGCCTGCGCCGGTTCCTGCGGCTTGCCGAGGCGCTTCATCGGGATGCCGCGGCGTTCGGCGATCGCCGCCGTCCACTGCTCCCAGCTTTGATCTTTATCGCTGCGATCGTCGAAACGGCGGCGCCATTGGCCCGACTCCACCATCCCCAGCAAGATCGAGTTAACCCGAATGCCTTTGCCCACCAGCTCTTTCGACAGCGTCAACGTCATATTGAGCAGCGCGGCGCGCGCCGCCGAGGTGGCGATCATGTGTTCTTCCGGCTGCAGCGCCAGCAGCGAGTTCACGCAGGTGATAGACGCGATATCCGATCGTTCCAGCGCCGGTAAAAACGCCTGCACCGGGTTGATCACGCCGAACAGCTTCAGCTCTGCCTCATGCAGCCAGGCTTCGCGCGGCGTCTGGTCAAAGTGGGCGACGAAGCCCTGACCGGCGTTGTTGATCAGCAGATCCACGCCGCCGAAACGCGCCGTCACCTGAGCGGCGAACTGCGCCACCTGCTGCGCATCCAGCACGTCGCAGCGCAGCGCCAGGATCTCCGCCTGCGGGAAGTCCGCGCGCAGGCTGGCCTCCGCGCCGGCCAGTTTGTCCGGATCGCGGCCGCAGAACGCCACCTTCGCCCCTTCGGCCAGCAGCAGTTTCAGGGTTTCGAAACCGATGCCCGATGAGCCGCCGGTCACCACCGCCACCCGATCCTCAAGCTGAAAATTCATCGTTGGATTGCTCCCGTAAAATCCCGCAGATAGCGGTTGAAACACGCCGGCGCATCGAGGTAGCTGGCGTGACCGGCGGCGGCAATCAGGCGCAGCGTCGCGTCTTGCTCACGCGCCAGCTCGGCCGCCTTCTCCGGCGGCGTAATGCGATCCTGTTCACCGCACCACACTTCCAGCGGGCCGCGATAGCGCGCCAGATAGCGGCCAATATCATCGTTGGCCAGCATCCAGGCGGCACTCAGAAAACCGTCGGGATCGAGCTGCTGCATGCCGTTACGCACCCAGGCGATATCCTGCGGATCCGCACCTTCGCGCAGCAAGGCCGCCGCCCGCTGCTCGCCGTAGCCCACCGGCCCCAGCGTCTCCATCATCTGTTGGCGCTGGCCGTACACCTGTCGGCGTTTTTCCTCCGGCGCCGCGGCATAGCCCTGCGCCGGATCCGCCAACACCAGCCCACATAGCCCGTCCGGATAGCCGGCGGCGTAGGCGCTGCCGATCAGCGCTCCCAGCGAATGGCCGACGATCAGCGGCTGCGCCAGCTGCAGTTCATCAATCAGCGCCGCCAACGCCGCCGCATAACCGGCGGCGTCAGCCTGCGGATCCGCCAACGGCAGGCTGCCGCCGTAGCCCGGCGCGTCCCACGCCAACAGACGATGACCGTCCGTCAGGCCGCTGTCGTTAAACTGCTTGATCCACGAGGCGGATCCGGAACTGATGCCATGCAGCAACACCACCGGCCGCCCCTGCCCGGCCTCGCGCCAGCTCAGGGTATACGCCCCGCAGCGCGCCCGTTGGCGTTGCGACAGGCCGCTCATCAGTTACGCTTCACTTTAGACAGCGGGTGGTCCGCCGGATAAGTCGGGATCTCCGGTTTGGCGGTGCCGAGCATCACGCACATCAGCGCCTCTTCCTCGCCGTGGTTGAACAGGCCGCGATACACGCCCGCCGGCACCGAGATCAAATCGCGCTCTTTCAGCCTGGTTTCGTAATACTCTTCGCCATCCTGGATCATCAGCGTGATGCTGCCTTTCAGCATGAAGAACACTTCTTCCACGTCGTCGTGCAGGTGCAACGGGCCCTCGCACTTCGACGGCAACACCATGGTGGAGAAGGTGAAATTGCCCGCCGGAATGGTGTTGGCGTCGCTGGCCACGCCGGTGGCGCCGGTGCCGATGTAGCGCATCTGCGCGCGGCGGTATTTCGGGTCGAAATCGGCCTGGAATTTCAGCGCGTTCCAGTCGTATTTGCGGCCTTCGAAACGGGCGATGCGCGACTCCACCCAGTTTTCCATCGACAGATCCTGCGGCTTGACGCCGGCTTTGTTCTCAACCTGAGACATGTTGTCACTCCTCTGTTGAATCAAATGGTTATCCCCTTCGTCTTTCACGCTGTGGCGTTGTTGGCTGCATTCGTTCGCACCAGTCACTTACCGCAGTAAGCTCCTGGAGACTCACGAACTTGCCGCCTAGCCACAGCATGAAATCCATTGGGCTTAGCAATTGTTAATTCAGTACTTTCTCAGCAACGGCAGCAGAATGAGGCAGCCGACGAACGCCATCACCACCAGGAACAGCAGGCCGTTATCCATATTGCCGGTGGCGGCGATCAACGCCCCCATCAGCACCGGCGCCAGCGCGCCGGCAAAATTGCCCAGTCCATTGAAAATGCCGCCGGCGGTGGCGCTGACCTTGCTGCTGGTCGCCTTCGCCAACAACGCGAAAATATTCGGCGCGCCGGCGCCCCACATAAAGGTGCTGAAAGCCATGGCGGCGATCACGCTGTAAGTGCCCTGCAGGTGCAGCACCACCGCCAGGCCAAGGCCGGCGCCGCACAGCGACAGGAAGCAGGCCAGCGCACGCCGATCCAGCTTGTCCGACAGCCAGGCGCCCAGCACTTCACCGAGCAGCATGGCGATGAACGGCAGCGAAGAGAGGTAACCGGCATGTTCCAGATGAATGCCTTTGCCCTTGATCAGATAGCTCGGCAACCAGCCGTTCATGCCCCACAGGTAGGTCAGGAAGGCGATATTGAACAGGCAAATCATCCAGAAATGCGGGCTGCGCAACAGCTCGCGGCGATGCTGTTGGCGTTCGGACACCGCCGGCTTGGCCGCCGCCGCCGGACGCGACACGTTCAGGTGGCGCATGCCGAACAGCACCAGCAACATCACCGGCAGTGTCAGAAACGCCATAAAGAAGAAGGTGGCCTGCCAGTCGAAGGTATTGAGGATGTACAGGGTGACCGGGAAGCCGAGCGCGGCCCCGAGCGGCGTGCCGAGCAGCCACAGCATGGTGGCGCGCGCCTGCAGCTGCGGCGGGAAGGCCTGACGAATAATGGCGTAGGCCATCGGCAGCAGCGGCCCTTCGGCGATGCCGAGCAGAATGCGCAGCGTCATCATGGCGTGATAGGAGCGCACCAGCCCCATCAACACCATCAGCACGCCCCACACCACCATCATGCCAATCAATACTTTGACCGGATTAAGCCGATCGCCGATGCCGCTGAGCAGCATCGAGGAGATGCCGTAGGAGAACAGAAACGCGCTCATCAGCAACCCCAGCCGCGCCGGGTCAAAACCGATGCCCAGCGCCTGCTGAAACTCGGCGTCGGAAAACAGCGCCGCGATGCTGATTTTGTCGAAAAACGCCAGCAGCACGCAGGCGAACAGCGCGATCGGTACCGACCAGCGCACCCGCTGCTGCGGATTTTCGGCAACGGTTTCCCCCGCCCGTCCAGCGCGGGCGTCAATGTCTTGCGTAGTCATAAAACGCTCCCGAGGTTCGGGCGTTATTTCAACGCCATCAAAGAAAACTCCGCATCCGCCAGCTGCTGCGGATCCAGCACCCGGCCGCTCGCCAGCCAACGCTTGCCGAGTTTGATGGTGCGCGCGTCGTTGAACGCCACCATCTGCACCAGTTGCCGATCGGCGTTCAGCGTGAAGAACACCTGCGACTGCGGCGTGCGGCGCACCACATGGTGCACGCCGCCGCTCGGCACGCCGAGGATCTGGATATTGACGTCGTATTGATCCGACCAAAGCCAGGCCACGTCGTCATACGGAGCGGCGAAGGCGTCGAGCATTGCGCAGGCGGTGCTGATGGCCTGATTTTGCGCGTAGGCCCAGGACTGCAGGCACAGGCCGAGCGTCGGGTGGCGCGCCACATCGCCGGCGGCGAAGATTGCCGGATGGCTGGTGCGCCCCTGGCCGTCGACCACGATGCCGGACTCGATAGCCAGCCCGGCGCTGCGCGCCAGTTCGAGATTCAGCTCGACGCCGATCCCCACCACCACCAGATCGAAGGCCTGCGGATCGCTGACTTCGCTGCCGATCCAGGCGGCGCCGTCGCGATCTTCCAGCGAGATCTCGCCGCAGCCGCACAACACCGTCACGCCCTGCCGGCGATGCAGTTCGAGCAACGCCTGTGAGACATCGGCGCCGACGCTGCGCATGCACAGCGCAGGCTGGCGCTCAAACACCGTCACCTCAACGCCGAGACGGCGCGCAGAAGCGGCGATCTCCAGCCCGATCCAACCGCCGCCGACGATCGCCAGGCGACGGCAACTCTGCAGGCCCTGCCGCAACCGGGCCGCATCATCCCAGGAACGCAGCGTCATCACGCGCGGGTGCTGCGCCCAGGCGGCGCCCGGCAAACGCGGCCGCCCGCCGGTGGCGATCAGCAACTGCTCGAACTGCAGCCGTCGCCCGTCGCTGAGCGTGACGATTTGCTGTTCGGCGTCGATAGACTCGGCGCGCAGCGGGCGACGCCAGTCGATGTTCAGCTCCGCCACCGCCTGTTCGCTGAACAGCCGGCTCAGGGGAGCCGCGGCATCCAGCAGCGCCGCTTTCGACAGCGGCGGCCGCTCGTAAAAATCGTAGGGTTCGTCGCTTATCACCGTCAGCCGGCCGCTGTAACCCCGGTCACGCAGCGTCTTGGCCGCCCAACCGCCGGCCTGGCCGCCGCCGACGATGACAATGCCCGCCTGTTCCGGCCGGTTCATAACGCCTCCGCCTTTTTATGCTGGCGGCGCGTATCGTGATCGATGCCGCCTTCTACCGCCCATTCGGTGAAGGAGACCAGCGAATGTTCCAGCTCGCGCGGCTGCCAGTTTTCCGTCAGATAATCGTCGTTGGTGTAGTACTCGAACGCGCCGCCGGTCGGGCTGTTGACGTACCAGAAATACGCCGAGGAAATCGGGTGGCGGCCAGGGCCGATGAAGGTGCTCCACTGCTCTTTGTTCATGGCGATGCCGCCGCCGATCACTTCATGGATATCGCGCACGGTGAACGCCACATGGTTCAGGCCGCGTGGGCGGTTAGGCAGCTTCAGCAGGAACAGATTATGGTGGCCGCCGCGCGCCTGGGTGCGCAGGAAGACGGCGCGATCGATATAGCGATCGGAAACCTGGAAATCCAACAGCTCGCGGTAGAAACGCTCGGTCGCCGCCAGATCGTCAACGAAGAACACCACGTGGCCGATATTGATCGGCTGCGCCTGCGAGTAGACCGGGCTGGGTTGATCGATGCGGCGCACGTCGCCCCACTGGTTGATCGGCGTGACCGGCACTTCGACCGCCTGCTGGCGGCTGACGACGAAGCGCAGCGTCATGCCGTTGGGATCGCGGCATTCCAGCTCTTCCCCCACCTGACGAAAGCCGGGCATCAACGCCAAACGCGGCTGCAGACGCGCCAGATCCGCGGGCGATGCCACGCCCCAGGTCATGCGGCGCAGGGTGGAACCGCCTTCAAACGCCGCAGGCAGCGCCGCGCTTTGCAACGGGTGCAGAACGACCCGCGCCCCGCTCAGGGTAGTGAATTCGCGCTGCGGTTCGCCCCAATGTTGCGTGGCGGGCTGCAGGCCAAAGTCATGCATGAATTTTTCGCAGGTTGGCAGATCTTCGACGCCAAACTCCAGTTTTTCGATTCCGATTACGCTCATTGCTCAGCCTCACGTTCTCGCTGTATACGGTTTTCAGGCATGACTGAACCCCGGCCCCTGTTTGCTGTGGGCCTTATCCCTGCCTGAGTGAAAGAGTCGGTCCTGTCGGTTAGCCGACGTTGGCCTGCGGCGGCGCGCCGAGGAAGCCGGAAATTTTCTCCGCCGCATCGCGCACTTCCATGCGCAGCCGCTCGCGATCCGCTTTCGGGATCTCATCGGACGGCACCATGATGCTGACCACCGCCTCGACCCGCTGCTCACGGTTGAAGATCGGGTAGACGATCGAGGAGATGCCGTGGCGGAAGAATGATTCGCCGATCACATAGCCGCGCGCCTTGTCTTGCTGCACCATCTGCCACAGCGTTTCGCGATCCGCCGGGGTGCCCGGCGCGTTGCCCGGCAGCTGCTCGTCCGGATAGAGTTGTTCGAACTCGCTGCGGGTGGCGCTGGTCAACAACATGCGGCCAAGCGAGGTTTGGTGCACCGGCAAACGGGTGCCGACGCTGACCTGATTGATCTGAGAACCGGCGGCGCTGACGCGGGCGATATAGATCACGTCGCGCCCGTCGCGGATCGCCAGATGGCTGCTGCACTGGCTGCGATCGCGCAGCTGTTCGATCACCGGCTGGCCGGCCTGCGCGACGTCCAGCGACGCGATGTATTCGAAGCCGAGACGCAGCACCTTGATGCCCAGCGCGAAGGTATTGGTGCGCGGATTGCGCTCCAGAAAGCCCAGGTGCTCGAGCGTCTGCACCACGCGGTAGGCGGTGGCCTTCGGCATATCGACCAGGCGATGCAACTCGGCAAAGGTCATTTCCTTATGCTGCTCGCCAAACGCCAGCAGCAACTGCAATCCGCGATCCAGTCCCGGGATCAGATACTTACATGCTTGCTCGTCCGCCATCTTTCGCTCCTGCGCTGTGCGCCTGCCCTGCGGGCCGTCAGTTGAATACGAAGCCGCCGTTGACCGGCAGCAGTTGGCCGGTGACGAAATCCGCCAGCGGCGACAGCAGATAAAGCACCGTGCCGTTCACATCGTCCGGATGCTGCGCCCCGGCCAGCGCGCGCCCCTGCTCATACAGCTGATGGCGCTCGGCGGGCACATACTCGGTGGCTTCCACCCGCGTCAGGCCCGGCGCAATAGCGTTGACGCAGATGCCCTGCGGGCCCAGCTCGCGCGCCATCGATCTCGTCATCGCGATCACCGCGCCTTTGCTGGCGACATAGGCCATCAGGCGCGGCGCGCCCCACAGCGCGGTGTCCGACGCCACGTTGACGATCTTGGCGTGCGGGTTGCGCGCCAGCAGCGGCACCGCCGCCTGGCTCACCAACCAGGTGCCGCGCACGTTGACCTGCATTACCCGATCCCACAGATCGATGTCGTATTCCATCATGGTTTTACCGCCGACGCCGGTCGCCAGCGCCGCGTTGTTCACCAGCCCGTCGATCCCGCCGCCTGTGGCGATCTTCTCGAACGCCGAACGGATCGAATCCGGTGAGGCCAGATCGATGATTTGCGTTTCCACCTGAGCGCCCTGCTCACGCAGCGCAGCGCCGCTCGCCGCCAGCTCATCCGCCAAAATGTCGCACATCACCACCTGCGCGCCGGCAGCGGCAATGGCGGCGGCGAAGCTGTAGCCCAGACCGCGCGCCGCGCCGGTGACCATGATGCGCTTGCCGTTCAGCAGACCGTTCACTGCGCCGCCTCCCGCTCGTGCAGCGTCGCCAGCTGTTTCTGCGCCTCTTTCTGCATCAGGCGGCGCAGGCGCGACAGACCGACGTCGTGCTGGTACAGGTATTCGCGGCCACGGGCGTTAGGCGCCATGTTTTCAAGCACGATGCGATCCTGCTCGAGGACGTCCCAATGCAATGATTCCAAGCGATTGCGATACATGAAGCGCCACATGTCGCGCTGCCAGTCTTTGACCTTACGGATGCGCCAGAAGAATACCCGGCAGTGATCCTTGTCTTCCGGCACCACCATGCCGATGATCCAGAAGTGGCCGCCCGGCCCGAAACGTTTTTTGTACGGGATCGACAGACGCATCCAATACGCGCCGCTGTTGCCGAACTCCACCCAGTCGAAGTTGACGCCGATCTGGCCGTTTTTCTTGAAGATAAACCCGCTGTCGGTCGGCTCCAGCCCCATGTCCGCCTTGCGATCCCCTTCCGCCATCGAGTGCGAGGAAGAGTGCAGGTAGGTGCCGTGCATCGGATCCATCACGTTTTCCAGGGCGTATTGGTAGTTGCAGTTCCAACTGGCGGTACACAAGAAGTGGCTGTACGACGCTTCGTCCGCCAGCTCTTGCGGGAAAGTCAGCTCCGCCGGCGCTTCATCCGCCGTCACGCCAAAATAGAGGAACACCGCGCCGTAGGCTTCTTTGGCCGGGTAAGCGCGCAGGCATTTTTGCCCCACCAGCGGGCAGCGATCCACCGCCGGCACGTCTTTCACCGTCCCGTCGCCGCCGACTTCCACCCCGTGATACCAACAGGCGATGCGATCGCCGAGGTTCCACCCCATGGAAAGCCGCGCGCCGCGGTGCGGGCAGCGATCTTCCAACGCGTGTATCTGGCCTTCACCGTCGCGCCACACCACGATTTGTTGCTCAAGGCGGGTGATGCCGACCGGGTTGTTGCCTACTTCCCAACTGGCCAGCACCGGATACCACATGCCGCGCAGCCCCTGGTCAAGATAGTCCTGCAAGCTCTGTTCGGAGGATGTTGTGTTTGCTGTCATTGTCTTCTCCCGGGTGTCGATCAGAAACCGTTAACGTGAAGGAATTCGCGGAACGTCGCCTCATTCCACGGCTGGCCGCTGCGATCGAACAGGCGGCGCTGATTCAACGCGCTGACGATCTGTTCCAGCTCTTCCGCGCCCTGATCGAAAATCGTTTCCAGCGCCGCCACCAGCGCGGTTTCGAAACCGTCCGGCACCCGGGCACGGTTTTGCCACACAACGTTGCGGAACTGGCCCGGCTGATGGATTTGACCGTTGCCGCCTTCGCGGGCCGGCGTCACCTGTTGGGTGTCCGGCAGCCAGGGATTGAAATCGGTGATGTGCTGCATGATTACTCCTCCGCGATAAAGGTGATCTGGATTTGGTTGTCGACCACCCGGGTGGGATAGGTTTGCAGATCGCGGCCGCCCGGCTCGCGCAGGCACTGGCCGGTGCGCACGTCAAACAGCGCTTCGTGCAGTGGGCACTCAACCTTGCCGTCGTCTACAAACCCCTGGCTGAGCAAGGCGTAAGCATGCGGACAGACGTCTTCCAGCGCATAGTAGTTACCGTCGAGCAGGTAAACCCCGATCTCTTTGCCTTCCACTTTGCCGGAGAAAGGAAAATCTTCTTTCACCTGAGACACTTCGCACACATTCTTCCAGCTCATTGCTTTTATCCTCTATCTGATTGTTTCATATATGAAACTCAGTTTCTTATTTAATACAGTCACTATAAGTCTGGCGAAACTTTCGTCAAGCGAGCGGCGCGGCAAATGTTAATGAAAGGTTGTTTAAAAATGACAAATGCGGGAAGGATCACGAAATAATTCACCGATATGAAAAACCTATGTCAGTTGTGCGCTCTTCAGCTAATTTATGGCAAAAATTGCGTTGATCCTGGCGGCGCATTGCGCGTAAAAGAGTGCTCTCGCTGTCTTTTACACCCAATTTTATAACAATAAATTTACATAAATCGGCCTCATCCCCGCGTTTGCGCGTAATGGCATCCGCAGGTGAGTTTACTGCTGCCTGAATTCGTCAACCGCTCGCACTGAGGAACGCGCCGTGCAACAACGTCAACGCTGGTTTGGGGTGATTGCCCTGTTGTTTCTGATCGTTATCGCCTATGCGGATCGGGTTAATATCGCCGTGATGTTGGTCAATCCCGACTTCCTGCAACACTTTCAACTCGGCGGTGACCGCGCCCATCAGGGCACGCTGATGACGGTGTTTTTACTCGGTTACGGCCTGTCCGCCATGTTGCTGACACCGTTTCTGGAAACGCTGATGGGTTACCGCCGCGCGCTGACGCTGAGCGTCGTGCTGTGGGCGCTGTTCACCGCCGCGTCGCCGCTGGCGGGATCGCTGCTGTTGCTGTGCGCGGTGCGCGCGCTGCTTGGCGTCAGCGAAGGACCGCTGTTCTCGCTCAAGACCATGTACATCAGCGATCATTTCGCCGCCGACGAACGCGGCAAACCCAACGCGGTCAGCGCGCTGGGCGTCTCGTTGGGGCTGGTGATCGGCTTTCCGCTGGTGAGTTTTCTGATGGCGCACTTCGGGTGGGCGATGTCGTTTCACCTGCTGGCGCTGCTCAACCTGCTGTTGGGCCTGGCGCTGGTGCGGCTGTTCGTTCATCCGCTAGCCTTATCCTCATCTTCACGCCCCGCCGATCCTCAGCCGGTGTTGAGCCGCGTCTGGCATACCTTCGCGCTGGCCTGGCGCACGCCGATGCTCGGTTGGATCCTGCTGATCGAGATCGCCACGCTCAGCTATCTGTGGGGGTCCAGCGCCTGGTTGCCGGCCTACCTGACCGATGAAAAAGGATTCTCCATCAAGCAGATGGGATGGATGGCCGCACTGCCTTTCATCGTCAGCATCGCCTCAAAATACCTCGGCGGCGTGCTGCTCGATCGTATCCGCCCCTATCAGGCGCCGCTGATCTTCGTCTTTGGCGGCGCGGCGACCGCGCTGTGCATCTATGGCGTAATGAACAGCCATCAGCTTGGCTGGATCGCGTTCTTCCTGCTGGCGGCCAACGCCTGTTGGGGCGCGCAAGGCGCGGCGATCCCCACGCTGCTGCAGCATTATGCGCGGCCGGAGGCGGTCGGCAGCGCCTATGGGCTGATCAACGGCATCGGCAATCTGTTCTCGGCGTTCGTGCCGATGGCGATGGGCATGGTGATGGCCAGCCAGGGCAAGGTATCCTCGGGCTTTGCGGTACTGATCGCCTCGCAGCTGCTGACGCTGCTGGCGGGCGGCGCACTGTTTGGCCGCATGTTGCTGGCGCGCCAGGTGAAGCGGGCATAGCCTGTTCCCGCACCGTTGCGGCAGAGAAAGCCAATGGCCTTGAGAGGGTGCTCATGGATCTGGACGCCAACAACCAGCAGACGGGGGACATCCCCCGTCGCCGGGTTGCCTTACCGTTCGGATTCGTAAGCCAAAATGGCCGCAACCTCCGTAGTGCCCGATCGGATCCGCAGCTCGCACAGCGTGCTACGGGTTATCCATGCCAGTGATATTACCGTGGCACAAATAACCACCAGTTTTAACAGGCTCCGTTTGTTCGGCATCATGCCTTCTTCTCCTTGCCTCGCGGCGGGTAAGAGGCTAACTTAACGTTGCTGGCGTTAGAGTAGGCCTCGGGTTGATGAATATCGACTCGGGGCTTTTCTCTTTGTACCTTTCACGCAGGCTCCAGATACAAAGATCCAGAGCACCCGCCCGCAGTATATTCATCCTCTCCATTGTCCCGGTTCCTTTTCTCCGACTCAGTTTCATTTCTGCGCAAAATTGCGCAAAGGCGTTGCAACAGACTGAAAATCACAGTGCGGATGGCGACAAATGAAATAAAAAAAGCGGCCCCCATACAATGGAAGCCGCTTTTTCAGCGAGGCGTGGTCTGGCGTCAGGCGTGTTTCTTGGCCGCCTGCAGGTACAGCATCTCCAGGCCCAGGGTCGCCGCGGCCAGCGCGGTGATCTCGGACTGGTCATAGGCCGGCGCCACTTCCACTACGTCCATGCCGACGATGTTCAGCGACTGCATGCCGCGCACCAGTTTCAGCGCGCGATCGGAAGTCAGACCGCCGATCACCGGCGTGCCGGTGCCCGGTGCGAACGCCGGATCCAGGCAGTCGATGTCGAAGGTCAGGTACACCGGCATATCGCCGACGATGCCTTTGATCTGGGTCAGCAGGTCGTCCACGCTGCGATCGTTCACCTGCGCGGCGTCCAGTACGGTAAAGCCATTGTCGTGATCGAACTCGGTGCGAATGCCGATCTGCACCGAGTGGTGCGGATCGATCAGGCCTTCGTTCGGCGCATGATAGAACATGGTGCCGTGGTCGAACTTGCTGCCGTTGGCGTAGGTATCGGTATGGGCGTCAAAGTGCACCAGCGCCAGCTTGCCGAAATGCTTGGCGTGCGCACGCAGCAGCGGCAGGGTGACGAAGTGGTCGCCGCCGAACGAGAGCATGCGCTTACCGGCCTTCAGCAGTTTCTCCGCGTGCGCCTGCAGCTTGTCGCTCATGTCCTGCGCATCGCCGAAGTTGAACACGATGTCGCCGCAGTCAACCACGTTCAGGCGATCGCGCAGATCGAAGCTCCACGGCCAACGGTTGCCTTCCCAGGCCAGGTTGGTGGACACCTGGCGGATGGCCGCCGGGCCGTGACGGCCGCCGGCGCGACCGGAGGTCGCCATGTCAAACGGAATGCCGGTGATGACCCACTCTGCATCGCTGTCGTAAGGCATGAAGTTCAGCGGAAAGCGCAGGAAACCAAAGGCGTTGGACACTAATGAATTATCGGACTGATGGCCTAAGGTGCTCATAGTAAACCCTCGTAGTTCAACAAGTTGCCGGGCGCAGACGCCGGGCCGTGACAAAAAAAAATCCCTCCCGCGTCGTTAGCCCGACGAGAAAGGGATTTATTCGATGTGTGTTTCGGTGCTACCGATACGGCAGATTATGGCCGCATTTTGTTCATGCTTCAAGGGGGCCGATATCGCCCCCCTGAAGAAGGCGGTTACTCGTCTTCCAGATACGTGTAGCCGTACAAGCCAGCTTCAAACTCTTCCAGGAACTGCGCCTGCAGCTCGCTGTCCAGATCGGTTTCTTTGACTTGATCGCGGAACTTGGACAGCAGCGCGCTCGGATCGAGCTGCACGTACTCCAGCATGTCCGCCACGGTATCGCCCTCGTCGGACAGCTCGGTCTCGACGCTGCCGTCCGGGAACACGTACACGTCAACCGAGGCGGTGTCGCCGAACAGGTTGTGCATGTTGCCGAGGATCTCCTGGTACGCACCGACCATGAAGAAGCCCAACGCCGGCGGGTTCTCCGGATCGTATGGCGGCATCGGCATGGTGGTCGCCACGCCGTCGCCGTCGACGTAATGGTCGATGGTGCCGTCGGAATCGCAGGTGATGTCGAGCAGCACCGCACGGCCTTCCGGCGGCTTATCCAACCCTTCCAGCGGCAGCACCGGGAACAGCTGATCGATGCCCCAGGCATCCGGCATCGACTGGAACAGCGAGAAGTTGACGTAGAACTTGTCCGCCATGCGCTCTTGCAGTTCGTCGATGATAGGACGGTGCGCGCGGTTGCTCGGATCGAGCTGCTGCTGGATCTTGTTGCAGATGTTCAGATACAGCTGCTCGGCCCAGGCGCGCTTGGTCAGGTCCAGCATGCCGTGCGCGTATTGGGTATGCACGTCGTGCAGATCCATCTGGCTGTCGTGCAGCCATTCGCGCAGCGAGCGGCGGTTTTCCGGCTCGTTCATTTCCAGCCAGGTTTCCCACATGCTTTCCAGCGCGCGCGGCGCGTCGGCTTCCGGCGGCTGCGGTTCGCTGAACTCGTTGCGCTCTACGCCGATCACGTTGGAGACCAGCACCGTGTGGTGCGCGGTCACGGCGCGACCGGACTCGGTGATCACCGTCGGGTGCGGCAGGCCGTGTTCGTTACAGGCGTCGCCGATGCCCCAAATCACGTTGTTGGCGTATTCGTTCAGGCCGTAGTTGACCGAGCAATCGGACTGCGAACGGGTGCCTTCGTAGTCGACGCCCAAGCCGCCGCCCACGTCGAAGCACTGAATGTTGACGCCCAGCTTGTGCAGCTCAACGTAGAAGCGCGCCGATTCGCGTACACCGGTGGCGATGTCGCGAATATTGGCCAGCTGCGAGCCCAAATGGAAGTGCAGCAGCTGCAGGCTGTCGAGGCGGCCCGCTTCACGCAGGGTTTCCACCAGCTTCAGCACCTGCACCGCCGCCAGACCGAACTTGGATTTTTCGCCGCCGCTCGACTGCCATTTGCCGGAGCCTTGCGATGCCAGACGCGCACGCACGCCCAGGCGCGGTATGACGTTCAGCCGTTCGGCTTCTTCCAGCACCAGATTGATCTCGGACATCTTCTCGATCACCAGGTACACCTTGTGCCCCAGCTTTTCCCCGATCAGCGCCAGACGAATATATTCACGATCTTTATAACCATTACAGACGATCACCGAGCGGGTCATGCCGGCATGCGCCAGCACCGCCATCAGTTCGGCCTTTGAGCCGGCTTCCAGCCCCAGCGGTTCGCCGGAGTTCACCAGCGATTCAATCACGCGGCGATGTTGGTTCACCTTGATCGGATACACCAGGAAATAGCCGCCCTGGTAACCGAAGGACTCACGCGCGCGTTTGAACGCGGCGTTGATAGAGCGCAGGCGATGCTGAAGGATCTGCGGGAAGCAGAACAGTGCCGGCAGACGTTGGCCGTCTTTCTGGCGCGTTTTCACCAGTTCTGCCAGATCGACGCGCGCCTGCGGGACATCCGGATCCGGGCACACGCTGATATGGCCCAGCTCGTTGACGTCATAGTAATTGTTGCCCCAGTAGGCGACGTTATAAGTACGCAGCATCTTGCTGGCATTACGATCATTCATGGCAACCTCCTGCATGGAGCGCAAAGATAAAGACTCGCCCGCAACCGGCGGACGGTGAATCAACAGATCATCAGACATGGTTCGCCTCACATTCCGTACTGACGAAACCGTCAGCCACTATCGCAGCTACAACCCGCGAGAACAACCCAACAAGCCGCGCCGGCGGCAGCGAAGAGAACTGCCGTTCGCGGTCAGCGATCGGTTTATCACTCATATAATTGTAAGACACCCTGTTCAAACCTCGTGAATCGGGCCAAGAAACATCCCACAGGAAGGCTGCAGGCTACCCTTGTTCAGTTCTTCAGACGACCGTTAGCCGGCCCGAGAATCCTGAGTAGCGGCCAAGTGTTTATCGCACCTGGTAAGTGACAGAGAGACAAGACGGGAAATAGCAGAAGAATGTGCGCCAGAACGGCACTGCTGTTGAGAACCAACAACCGGTAGACAACGGATCATTAATCCAACCACCTCCACGCGCGCCGTTCGGAGTGAACGACCCAGCCTCTAAAATAGTGTAAGAACGTGACCGTTCGATGAAGCGGCGGCGCCACGGCGAACGCCCGCGACGGATAATAGCGCAATGCCGACGAATGCAAAGCGGAAGTTTACCGTACCTTCCCCCACGCCAGACCGCCGTACTGTGCAGCAAATGAACCGCGCGCGCAGTTTATACCGGTAAGCAGGTTAAAAAGCAAAATGAAAATTCGCCGAAAACTGTTTCAAGCGATGAAAATGGCGCCAACCCGTTTGCGCAAAAGAGCGAAAGCGCAAAAAATTACTGGCAATCTGGCTAAACCCTGACCTAAAATAGACGTCCAGATGTTAATCCATCTATACTGGTTAACTGATAAACTGCTTAACGGCTTTGCCTGAGGGGCGTTGCAGGATGCATCTCGCGCCATCAGCGGAAGACCCTTCGCTTCGATGCCGGATCTCCAGCGCTGTGCAGTAATTTCTAACCCGTCTTATGCAAGGTAAAGAACACAATGGCTAAACACCTCTTCACGTCCGAATCCGTCTCCGAAGGACATCCAGATAAAATCGCCGATCAGATCTCCGATGCCGTCCTCGACGCCATCCTGGAACAAGATCCGAAAGCGCGCGTCGCCTGCGAAACTTACGTGAAAACCGGTATGGTGCTGGTCGGCGGTGAAATCACCACCAGCGCCTGGGTCGATATCGAAGAGATCACCCGCAAGACCGTGCGCGAGATCGGCTACGTTCATTCGGACATGGGCTTTGACGCCAACTCCTGCGCAGTGTTGAGCGCCATCGGCAAGCAATCCCCGGATATCAATCAGGGCGTTGACCGTACCGATCCTCTCGAGCAGGGCGCCGGCGATCAGGGCTTGATGTTTGGCTACGCCACCAATGAAACCGACGTGCTGATGCCTGCGCCTGTCACCTACGCGCACCGTCTGGTGCAGCGCCAATCCGAAGTGCGTAAGAACGGCACCCTGCCGTGGCTGCGCCCGGACGCGAAGAGCCAGGTGACCTTCCAATACGACGACGGCAAAATCGTCGGCATCGACGCCGTCGTTCTGTCCACCCAGCACTCAGAAGACATTTCGCTGAAAGATCTGCAAGAAGCGGTGATGGAAGAGATCATCAAGCCGGTACTGCCGGCGGAATGGCTGACGGCGGGCACCAAATACCACATCAACCCGACCGGCCGTTTCGTTATCGGCGGCCCGATGGGCGACTGCGGCCTGACCGGCCGTAAGATCATCGTCGACACCTACGGCGGCATGGCTCGCCACGGCGGCGGTGCCTTCTCCGGTAAGGACCCGTCCAAGGTTGACCGTTCCGCGGCATACGCGGCGCGCTACGTGGCGAAAAACATCGTCGCCGCCGGCCTGGCCGATCGCTGCGAGATCCAGGTGTCTTACGCTATCGGCGTAGCGGAACCGACCTCCATCATGGTGGAAACCTTCGGTACCGAGAAAGTGCCAACCGAACAACTGACGCTGCTGGTGCGCGAATTCTTCGATCTGCGCCCATACGGCCTGATCCAGATGATGGATCTGCTGCAGCCGATCTACCGCGAAACCGCCGCCTACGGCCACTTCGGCCGCGAACACTTCCCATGGGAAGCGACCGACAAAGCTGCACAGCTGCGCGATGCCGCCGGCCTGAAATAAGCCCCGACATCAACATGAAAAACGGCGAGCCAAGGCTCGCCGTTTTTATTGAACGGATGGGTGCTCATGGATCAACGCATCGACTGCCGGCCGGCGGAGGCAAAGCCCCCGCAGCCGGGTTGCCTTACCGTTCGGATTCGTAAGCCAAAATGGCCGCAACCTCCGTAGTGCCCGATCGGATACGCAGCTCGCACAGCGAGCTGCGGGTTATCCATGCCAGTGATATTACCGTGGCACAAATAACCACCAATTTTAACAGGCTCCGTTTGTTCGGCATCATGCCTTCTTCTCCTTGCCTCGCGGCGGGTAAGAGGCTAACTTAACGTTGTCGTGCGTTAGAGTAGGCCTCGGGTTGATGGATATCGACTCGGGGCTTTTCTCTTTGTACCTTTCACGCAAGCTCCAGAGACAAAGATCCAGAGCACCCGCCCGCAGTATATTCACCTCCCCCTCTCTTCCCGCGTTCCTTTTCACGTTAAATGTCTTTCTTGCGCAGCGACACGCAACGCCTTGCAAGGCGTTGAAAAAAGGCCCAGCAACGCTGGGCCCTTGATGGTGAAGAAGGCAAAGTAGGGGTGAAGCTTACGACGTCTGCTTACGCAACAGATAAACGAAGTACGGCGCGCCGATAAAGGTCGCCAGTAACCCCGCGGGGATCTGATACGGAAACAGCAGCATCCGCCCGCACCAGTCGGCAAATACCATCAGCAAACCGCCCAACAGCGCGGCGATCACCATTTGCGGCAGCGCGCGGCGGAAGCCCAACATGCGCGCCATGTGCGGCGCCATCAGCCCGACAAAGCTCAGCGGCCCCACGGTCAGGGTCGCCATGGCGGTCAGCGTGGCGGCCAACAACAGGATGGTCAATCGCGCAGGCGTCAACGCAATCCCCACCGAACGGGCGGTGGCCCCGCCGAGCGGCAGAATGGTCAGCCAGCGGCGGCACAGCGGCGCCAATATCATCAATCCGGCGGCGATCAGCGCGGTGCGCAGCGCCTGCGCCGGCTCCACCGAATAGGTTGAACCGGAGAGCCAGGTCAGCAAGCCCCCCATACGCGGATCGCCGCTGGCCAGCAGCAGGAAGATGACGGTGGTAAAGGCGGTGCTGAGCGCGATGCCGGCGAGCAACATGCGTTCGGTCGAGAAACCGCCGCGGCCGGCGGCAATCATGATGATCAGCAGCGTAACGGCCGCCCCCAGACTGCCGGCGGGCAACAGCCAAACGAAGGCATCGCCCGGCACCATAAACAGCATCATCACGACGCCAAAAGCGGCGCCGGAGCTGATGCCCAGCACTTCCGGGCTGGCCATCGGGTTGCCGGTCAGCTTCTGGATCAGCGTGCCGGCGACCGCCAACATCATGCCCGCAGCCAACGCCGACAGCACCCGCGGCCAGCGCCACGGCAGCAAGGCGTCCAGCTCCTCGCCCAGGCTCCAGTGCCAGCCGCCGGCGTTTTTGCCCAGCATCAGCGCCAACGTCAGGCCGATCAACAGCACGACGCCGGCCAGCGCTGCCCAGCCAGGCAGATTCCTGCGCTCGGCAGGCACCTTGTCGCCAAGGTTCATCGGTGGCGGCGTGGCGGCGCTGCGCAAACGCGGCAGCAACCACAGCAGCAGCGGCGCGCCGAACAGCGCGGTGGCCGCCCCGGTCGGGATCTCACGCCACACCTGCGCCACCCCAATCATCACCTGATCGGTCAGCCACAGCAGCAACGCCCCCAGCAACGGCGCCAACATCATGCGATGCGCCAGGCGGCGAGCGCCCAGCATCTTCGCCATCAGCGGCGCAAACAGGCCGATAAAGCCGATAACGCCCACCGCGCTCACCAACATGGCGCTGAAAATGATGGCCAGCCCCAGGGCGCAGAAGCGCGCCATCGACAGCCCCAACCCCAGGTTGCGCGCCACGCCGTCGTCCAGCCCCAGCAGCGTCAGCGGGCGCAGCAATAGCGCCGCCAGCGCACCGGCCACCAGCAAACGCGGCAGGATAAACTGCACCGCGCTCCAGTCCTGTTGGTTCAACGCGCCGGTGCCCCACAGGAACATGCCCTGCAGCTGATCGTAATTAAACAGCGCCAACAGGCTGTTGACTGCGCCGCAGTAAAGCCCCAGCACCAGCCCGGCCAGAATCAGCGTCACCGGCGACATCCGCTTGCCCCAGGCGACGCCGAACACCAGCCCGCCCACCGCGATCGCCCCCACCATAGCGGCCAGCTGACGAGTGAACTCGCCCCCCGGCAGCACCCACAGCGTGGCGATGGTCAGGCCGAGCTGCGCGCCGGCGGCCACGCCGAGCGTCGACGGTTCCGCCAACGGATTGCGCAACACCTGCTGGAACAATACGCCGACCAATCCCAGACCGGCCCCGGCCAACAGCGACACCGTCAACCGCGGCAGCAGGCTGTAATGGAACAGCATTTGCCGCACGTCGTCGATGTCCGGCGCGCTGAGCGCCCGCGCCCATTGCGCCGGCGGCAGTTGCTGCGTCAGGTTGTATATCGTCAAACCGCCTGCCGCCGCCAGCAACAGCAGGATCAGCGTCAGCGGCAATTTCCGAATGCCCGCATTCATGCCGCACTCTCCTGAGCCTGCGCCAACAGGCGGCAAAACCGCATCGTCGACAGCGTGGCACCGTAGAACCACACCGCCGGCACCTGCCGCAGCTGGTTTTGCCGCACGAAGGGCAATGACTGCCACAGCGGCGTCGCGCTGACCTTGTCCATCATCGCCTGATTGCCGTGATCGAGATAAATGACACGGGCGTTACGCACCGTGGCCAACCGTTCAATCCCCACCACCGCCGTGCCCCAAAAGTCGGTTGGCTCCTGCCAGGCATTGCGGATGCCCAGTTGGTCCATCGCTTCCTGGAACAGGCTTTTCTGGCCGATGATCAACGCATGGCGGGTGTCGATCAGGGAAAACAGCAGCAACGGTTGCCGGGTGTAGCTTTGCAGGCGCTGACGCGCATCCTGCATAAAGCTGTCGAACTGCGCCAGGTGGTTTATCGCCCGGCTTTCTATGCCTAATCGTTGCCCCAGCACCAGCAGCGACTGGCGGGCGACGGTCAGCGGTTTGCCGCTGCCGTCGTTGAAGCCGAAGCTCATGGTTGGCGCGATGGGTTGGATTTTTCGCGGCGTCGGGCCATAGCCTTGCGACAGCAACACCAGCGAAGGCTGGAGCTGCTGCAGCAGTTCGAGGTTAGGTTCGGTGCGCTGACCGACGTCGACCACCGTCGCCGGCAGCTTCGGCTCCGCCACCCACAGGTTGTAGTTATGCACATCGGCCACCGCCAGCGGCGTCACGCCCAATGCCAACAGCAGTTCGATCGGCAGCCATTCCAGCGCCGCAACGCGCGCGATATCCGGCGGCGCATCCGCCGCTCGGCCGGGCAACGAGCCCAACAGCGGCGACAGCGCCAGCGCCATCAACAAACGGCGGCGCAGCGGATCGTGAGAAGAAGTGAATGCAGAAGACATCAGTAGACAAAACTCACCGGCGCGCCGCCGCTCGGGTGCGGCAACGTGCCCATAGGAATACCGTAAATTTGCTCCAGCACCGGCCCCTGCATCAGTTCCAGCGGGCCGCCCTGAGCGATCATTTCACCGCCGCGCAGCGCCACCAGATGATCGCAGTAGCGCGCCGCCATGTTGATGTCGTGCAGCACGGCGATCACCGTGAGATCGCGTTCGCGGCTCAGGCGCTGAATGAGCGCCAGCACCTCAACCTGGTGCGCGATGTCCAGCGCCGACGTCGGTTCGTCAAGCAGCAGGCAGCGGCTGTCCTGCGCCACCATCATCGCCAGCCAGGCGCGTTGGCGCTCACCGCCGGACAGGCTGTCCACCAGGCGGTTGGCGAACGGCTTGAGCCCCACCAGTGAAATGGCCTCTTCGACCAATTGGCGATCGTTGGCGCCAAAACGCCCCAGCGCGCCGTGCCACGGATAGCGGCCGACGGCCACCAGCTCGCGCACCGTCATGCCTTCCGCCGCCGGCAACTGCTGCGGCAGGTAGGCCACCTGGCGGGCGAAGGATTTGCTGTCCCACTGCGCCAACGGCTGCCGATTGAGCAAGACCTGACCGCCGCTGGGCGCATGGTGCCGCCCGAGCAGTTTCAACAGGGTGGATTTACCGGAACCGTTATGGCCGATCAGGCCGCAGACTTTGCCCTGAGGAAAACGGAGCGACAGCGGTTGCAACAGCACCCGGCCGGGAACGGCGAAGCTGGCGTTATCCAGTGCGAACGTCGCGCCGGGATTAAGAAGTTTGTCCTGCATAGATCCTGCTTTTTCCGGGGCGACGCGCCGCCGCCCCGGCTATCCGGTTAGAAACGGAAGGTTGCGGTGGCGACCACCTGGCGTTCTGCGCCCCAGTAGCAGGCGTAGTCGCGGTAGCAGCTCGATACGTAAGTCTTGTCGAACAGGTTGTTGATGTTGACGCCCACGGACGAGCCCGGCAGGCCAAAGCGCGCCAGATCGTATTTAATGGTGGCGTCCACCAGCGTGTAGTCCGGCACCTTGAAGGTGGTGTTATCGCTGTTGAAGCTCGAGCTGGAGCCAACGTAACGCACGCCGGAACCCAGCGTCAAACCGCTCACCGCTGTTTCGTGGAAGGTGTAATCCGCCCACAGCGAAGCCATGTGTTTCGGCACCTCGACGGTCGGTTTGCCCTGATAGGTGTTGTCCTTGGTGTACTTCGCATCGGTGTAGGTATAGGAGGCGATCAGGTTGACGTTGGCATTCAACGCCGCCTTGGCTTCCAGCTCCACGCCGCGCGAACGGATCTCGCCGCTCTGCACGCTGAACTGCGCATTGCTCGGGTCCGGCGTCAGGTTGTTGTTCTTGGTCAGCTGATACAGGGCGCCGGTCAGCACGATTGGGCGATCCTTCGGCACGTATTTCACGCCGGCTTCATACTGCTTGCCGATCGACGGCTTGAAGGTGCTCCCCCCTTGCGTCGTGCCCAGATTCGGTTCAAACGATTCGCTGTAGCTGAAATACGGCGTCACGCCGTTGTCGAACAAGTAGTTGAGGCCGCCGCGCCAGGTGAACTGGCGATCGGTCTGCTGGCTCGTCGAACTCGCATCGCGGTTATAAGCGGAAGTCTTCGCCCAGTCATAGCGCCCGCCCAGCGTCAACAGCCACTGGTTCCACTCCCCTTGCTCCTGCACATACAGGCCGGTTTGTTCCTGACGGTTCAGGTAATGGTAGGGGAAGTTGATATTGACCGCGTCATTCCCGTATTGCGGATTGGTCATGCTCAGACCGTCCGCAGAGCCAAATGCGGCATTGATATCGTTACGCATGCGCATGTAGTCCACGCCGAACAACAGCGTGTGGTCGATATCGCCGGTTTTCACCTTCGCCTGCGCCTGGGTATCCACAGAGAAATTGTTCAGGTGTTCTTTCGACTGGACATAGGCGCGATTAATCGTCGTCGGCGTCGCCGCAGAAACGCCGCTGCCATAGATGCTCTTCATGTCGGTTTCCAGCTGCATATAGCGCAGATTCTGGCGCACCGCCCAGGTATCGTTGAAGGCATGTTCGAAGCTGTAGCCGATCATCCGCTGTTTGCGGGAGGTGTAGTTGCTGGCTTCGCCTTCGTTGAAATCGGTCGGCAGCTTACCGCCGTTCGGCAGCGGAATCAGCGTGCCCTGCTTCGGCAGCCAGCCGTAATAACCGGTATAGGGATCGTTTTGAATGTTGGCCAACAGCGTGAAGTTGGTTTTGTCATCCGGACGCCAGCTAAAGGACGGCGCGATCGCATAGCGCTTCTCTTTGCTCATGTTCTGCTGCGAATCGCTGTCTTTCGCCAGGCCGGTCAGGCGGTAAGAATAGATACCCTGATCGTCCAGCGCGTCGCTGAAATCGAAACCGGTCTGGAACAGGTTATCGGTGCCCATTTTGAACTGGATTTCGCGCAGCGGCTCGGTGGTTGGCCGCTTGCTGACCATCGAGACCAAACCACCCGGGTTGCTTTTGCCGTACAGCACCGAGACCGGGCCGCGCAGCAGCTCGGCGCGCTCGAGGAAATAAGGATCGATGGACGCTTCGCTGTAGTTGTCGCCCAGCAACCGCAACCCATCCAGATACTGGGTGGTGTTGGTGGCCGGGAAGCCGCGGATCGCCACCGCATCATAGGTCGTGGAGCTGCCGCGGCTGGCAAATACGCCCGGCGCATAGGCCAGCGCGCCCTTCACCGTATCCGGCTGACGCATATCCATCTCTTCACGCGTCACCACGGAAACAGACTGCGGGTTCTTCTCGATCGGCGTATCGGTTTTGGTCCCGGTGGCGCTGCGTTTGGCGACATAGGTGCCGACCGGCCCCCAGGCGCTTTCCTGCTGGGCGGTATTGCTACCGCCCACAACGGTAATCGTGTCTTCCTTGGCGGCCGGCTTGGCGTCGGCGGAAAAAGCCGGCATCGCCAGCGTGCCCAACGCCGCAGCGACGGTGATCGCTAACGCGCTGACGGGGGTGCGGCCCTGCTTGGCCACGGATGATGAAAGACGCTTGGTCGGCATAGTTGATTTCTCTGATGAATAATTAAATGACGAATGTAAACGATAATAATTATTATAAGCGTCGCATTTTATGCAGAAGCCAAATTAAACTGCAAGCCGAATTCATAAGGCAAATAGGTTAAGGATTAGGCGCTTAGCCATGCGGTTAACAGGGAAATAAAACGAGCGGAAAAATAAAAAAGCCCGCAACCAAGGTTACGGGCTTAATAACAAAGCAAAAATTTTCGCCGGGGCCGACGCCCCGGCAGCGATTACTGACCGAACATATCCTTGATCCAGCCGGCGACGCCATCGCCATCTTTTTGCTCACCCGCCGCCGGTTGCTGCTGTTGCTGCACCGCCGCCTGGCTGGCCTGACACAGTCCCTGCGGATTGTCGGTCCAGACCGGGATGGTGCGCCAGCTGCCGCCGCCGCAGATAAAGTTGCCGGCGGAGTCAATGCTCATCTGGTTAATGCCTTCCGGCGGCTGCAGCATCAGCGGCAGCGGCGTCTGGTTTTCCAGATAGCGGCGATACAGGGTCAACGCGCCGTTGGCGCCGGTCAGCTTGGCCGGGCCGTTGTTATCGCGCCCGACCCAGGCGATCGCCACTTCCTTGCCGTCGATGCCGGCGAACCAGCTGTCGCGCAGATCGTTGGTGGTACCGGTTTTCGCCGCCAGGTTGTAGTTCGGGAACTTCACCGACAGCGAGCGGGAGGTCCCGCGCGCCACGCCCTGCTGCATCGCGTACAGCGTCAGGTAAGCGGCCTGCGCCGGCACCATGCGCTCCGCCTGCGGGAAGCTCTGGTACAGCACCGTGCCGTCTTCGGCGATCACCGAACGCACCGCCGACAGCGGCGCACGGTTACCGCCGCTGGCGATGGTCTGGTATTCCTGCGCCACTTCCATCGGCGTCAGGCCGATCGCCCCCAGCAGCATCGAAGGCACCGGATTGATCTCCGCTTTCGGGATCCCCAGGCGTTGCAGCGTGGCGCTGATCTGATCCAGCCCGACCGACAGGCCGAGGTTCACCGTCGGCACGTTCAGCGAGTTGGCCAACGCATCCACCAGCATCACCTGACCGCGGAATTTGCGATCGTAGTTGTTCGGCTGCCAGACGGCGCCGTTCGGCTGTTTCAGCGACAGCGGCGCATCCGCCAGCCAGGTGTTGAGGCGGTATTTGTCCGGCTCGGACAGCGCGGTCAGGTACGTTGGCGGTTTGGCCAGCGAGCCGACCAGGCGTCGCGCCTGCATGGCGCGGTTGAAACCGGCGAACTGCGGGTTGGCGCCGCCGACCATGGCGCGTACTTCACCGCTGAAGCGATCGACGATCACCATCGCCGCTTCCAGATCCTGCAGGTGACGCGCAGCGCGCAGCGCCGGGATGCCGTCTTCGACCGCTTTTTCCGCCGCGTCTTGCGACACCGGATCCAGCGTGGTGAAGATCTTCACGCCGGACAGGTCATTCACCTTATCGCCCAGCTTGGTCTGCAGTTCCTGACGCACCATCTGCATAAACGCCGGCTGCGGCGTAATGACGCCGCCTTTCGGCTGCACGCCCAGCGGACGCGCGCTCAGCATGTCATACAGCTCGCCGTCGATCACGCCCTGGTTCTGCAGCAGTTTGAGAACCAGATTGCGGCGTTCCAACGCCAGTTTCGGGTTACGCCACGGGTTATACAGCGACGCGCCCTTGACCATGCCGACCAGCAACGCCTGTTGATCGAGGCTCAGCTCATCCACCGGGCGACCGAAGTAATACAGGCTGGCCAGCGGGAAGCCGCGGATCTGGTCGCTGCCGCTCTGGCCGAGGTATACCTCGTTCAGATACAGCTCCAGGATGCGGTCTTTGCTGTAACGGTAATCCACCAACAGCGCCATATAGGCTTCGTTGGCCTTACGCCAAAGCGAACGTTCGTTGGTCAGGAACAGGTTCTTCACCAGCTGCTGCGTCAGGGTGCTGCCGCCCTGCACCGCGCGGCCGGCGGTCAGGTTGGCCAGCACCGCGCGGCCGATGGAGTACGGGCTGATGCCGTCATGCTCATAGAAGTGGCGGTCTTCCGTGGCGATCAACGTATCCACCAACAGATCCGGGAAACCGGAGCGCGGCACGAACAGCCGCTGTTCGCCGTTCGGCGACTGCAGCATGGTGATCAGACGCGGGTCGAGGCGGAAGAAGCCGAAGCTGCGGCCGCTGTCCAGGTTTTCGATCTTCGCCAGGCGGTTATTCTGGAAATCGAGGCGGGCGCGGATCTGCCCTTCTTTACCATCCGGGAAATCGAACGGGCGGCGCAGCATCTCGATGCTGTTGGCCTGCACGGTAAACTCGCCCGGACGCGTCATGCGGCTGACCTGGCGGTACTGCATGCCTTCCAGCAGGTTAACCATCTCCTTCTTGCTGTACGGCATGCCCGGTTCCAGGTTGACCATGCGGCCGTACACCGCCGCCGGCAGCTGCCAGACTTTGCCGTCGATGCGGCTGCGGATCTGCGAGTCCAGGTAGACGCCATAGATCGCCAACAGGACGGCGAGCACCAGGATCAGTTTGATAAACAGGCCGAGCCAGCGGCGTTTTTTACGCGGCGGAGTCGCTTTCACCTTACGCGGCATGCGTTCCTCCTCCTCTTCATACTCGTCATCGTCATACTCGTCTTCTTCGTAATCGTCATAATCGTCGTCTCGGCGACGGCGCGGCGGCTTGCGCGACGCGGTGCTTTTTGGTTGTTTTCCTTTGCGCCCGATGGGCTCGCGGTCATCCCCAGCCATGGCTGTTGTTCTCCGAGCTTGCCGACACTGCCGGCCATAATGAGTCGCTTAATCTGTGCCGACGCCGTGGCGCTGAACAGAAGAAACATCTGAATTCCAAACCTTAAACGATCGCGGCCTACTGATATTTCTTCGTTCGGCGCGTCGGGGCCGCCGTGGCCGGATCGTCCGGCCACACGTGTTTCGGGTAGCGGCCCTTCATCTCTTTTTGCACCTCGCGGTAGGCGCCTTGCCAGAAGGCCGCCAGATCGCCGGTGATTTGCAACGGCCTGTGCGCCGGTGAGAGTAACTCAAGCACTACCGGGATGCGACCCTCCGCCAACATCGGGCTGCGCTGCTCGCCGAACATTTCCTGCAAACGCACCGCCAGCGCCGGCGGTTTGCCGGCCTCATAACGGATCGGCAGGCGGCTGCCGGTCGGCACAGTGTAAT
The DNA here is from genome assembly GCF_052167655.1 of Serratia sp. CY55921. NCBI lineage: Bacteria > Pseudomonadati > Pseudomonadota > Gammaproteobacteria > Enterobacterales > Yersiniaceae > Serratia > Serratia sp. CY55921. The sequence goes on from NZ_JBJNMU010000003.1 coordinate 31,352, forward strand.
GAGTGGGTAATGCATTATCCAGCCGCTGTTTTTGCTGCCAGTCCAACAGCCGGGACAACGCCTCGGCGAGGTTGACCTGCTTCAATCCGCGCAGATCGCGCACGCCGTTCAGCGACGGCAGCAGCCACTGCTCCAGCGCCGCCAGCAGCGGTTCTTCGTCCATCGCCGGCCACTCCGCCTCCGGCAACCAGGCTTGCGCGCACTGCAGGCGCACCCGCAGTTGTTCAGCTGCGCCCTCCCAGTTGAGCACCGACAGCCCCTGTGCGCGCACCCAATCGAGCAGCGCCTGCTGCAGCTCTTCGTCCGCCGGCTTAGCCAGCGGCTGCGCGCGCAGCGTCAGACGGCCGATCTGTTGGCGCTTCCAGGCGCGCAGCGTCCCCTTCTCTTCATCCCACTCCACCGCCGTGCGCTGCATAACCATCGCCGGCAGCTGCGCCGCCAACGCCTCGATATCGACCGGCAACGCCAACAAAATACGCGCATCCGGGCTGTTGTGGCCCTGCAACAGGCTGGGAACGATGAGCCAGGACGCGCGCGACAGCGCCTCGTCCTGGTTCATTGCCGCCCCCAGACCGTTGGCCAGCAGGTAACGGCCGTCCTGGCCTCGGCGCTGGGCGATGCGATCGGTAAATGCCTGCGCCAACAGGCGCGGCGCCAGATCGACGTCGACTTGCCCCGCACGTTGCGGCAGGCGTTTGGTCAACTGCGCGGCGCGCTGCCGCCAGTTCGCCTGCGGGCGGCTCAGCCAATAACCGATATCCATCTGCCCGCCGCGCGGCGGTTCTTCCAGCAATGCCGCCAGCAACGCGGCCGTCGCCTGGTCGTCGGCGCTCAGCGCCGAGCCGGCGACCAGCATCGCCGCCAGCCGCGGTTCACATCCCAGAGCGGCCATTTGGCGCCCCGGCGCGGTGAGTTTGTCGCCGTCATCCGTGGCTCCCAGTCGGTGCAGCAACGCCCTGGCCGCCGCCAATGCCGCTGCCGGAGGCGCGTCAAGCCAGGTCAGCTGCGCCGGATCATGGCACCCCCACTGCAGCAGCTCGAGCCAGAAGCCGGTGAGATCGCTCTGTAAAATTTCCGGCTCAGCATGTTCCACCGCGCGCTCCGCCTGCTCTTTGGCGAACAGATGCCAGCAAATGCCCGGTTCCAGACGCCCGGCGCGCCCGGCGCGCTGCACCATCGAGGCCTGACTGATGCGCTGTGTCGCCAGCCGCGTCAGACCGTTGCGCACGTCGTAGCGCGCTACGCGTTCCAGGCCGCTGTCAACCACCAGCCGAATGCCCTCGATCGTCAGGCTGGTCTCGGCGATGTTGGTCGCCAACACCACTTTGCGGCGGCCCGGCGCCGCCGGCTGAATCGCTTTTTGCTGTTGCGCCAGAGGCAGAGCGCCATACAGCGGGCAAAGATCGGTATCACTCGCCATTTCGCCGGTCAAACGCTCCAGCACCCGGTTGATCTCCGCTACGCCCGGCAGGAACAGCAGCAAAGACCCCGGCTGTTCGGCCAGCATGCGCTTCACCGCCGCCGCTATGCCATCCTCCAGCCGCTGATGACTGGCCAACGGCTGATACAGGCGTTCAACCGGGAAACTGCGCCCCTCGGACACCACCACCGGTGCCTGCGGCAGCAGCTGCGTCATACGAGCGTTATCCAGCGTGGCCGACATGATCAGCAGTTTCAGATCGTCGCGCAGCCCTTGCTGCACATCGAGCAGCAACGCCAGCGCCAGATCGGCCTGCAGGCTGCGTTCGTGGAATTCGTCGAGGATCACCAACGACACGCCCTGCAGCTCGGCATCCTGCTGCAACATGCGGGTGAGAATGCCTTCCGTCACCACTTCCAGCCGGGTCTGCGGCCCGCTTTTACTTTCGGCGCGCATGCGATAACCCACGGTCTGGCCAGGCTCCTCCCCCAGTTGCTGCGCCAGGCGATAGGCGACGTTCTTCGCCGCCAGCCGCCGCGGCTCCAGCATGATAATGCGCCCCGGCAACCCGGCCTTAGCCATGATCTGCAGCGGCAGCCAGGTGGATTTACCGGCGCCGGTCGGGGCGTGCAACAGCACCTGCGGGGCAGACTGCAGCGCAGCCAGCAACTCATTGAGCACTGCGCTGACGGGCAATGAAGACACTGAATTCTCCGTAGTGATTAGCGTTAAACGGCGTACAGTGTAGCATTAGCTTTATCCCCGTAACCTTTCAAACTGTTGCGGCGTTAGCTATAGTACGGAGCTCATTCGTGCGCCGCGCCCCTCGCGGGGCCGCTGCCAGTAACGTTTACCGCTGTTCCCGACCGCATTGCCATGCATTTGCCGAGCCCTTATGTCCAATTCGCGCCGCCTATTTTTCGCCCTGTCCTTGCCTGACGCCCTGCAACAGCAGGTGGTCCGCTGGCGCGCCGAGGCGTTTGCACCGGAGGCCGGTCGGCCAGTGGCGGCGGCCAATTTGCACCTGACGCTGGCGTTTCTCGGTGAAGTCAGCGCACAGAAAGAACTGGCGCTGCGTAAGTTGGCCGGCCGCATCGCCCAACCCGGCTTCAGCATGCGGCTCGACGATCTCGGCCATTGGCCGCGGCCCGGCGTGGTCTGGCTCGGTACCCGCCGCGCGCCGCGCGGATTGCTGCAGCTGGCCGAGCTGCTGCGTTCGCAGGCCGCACGCAGCGGTTGCCATCAAAGCGCGCTGCCGTTCCATCCGCACATCACGCTGCTGCGCGCCGCTACCCAGCCGGTGGCGATCCCGCCGGCGACGCCGGGCTGGGCGTTCAGCGCCGACGCCTTTTCCTTGTATGAGTCGGTGTTCGAAAACGGCCGCACCCGTTACCAACACCTTGAACAGTGGCCGCTGGCCAAGCAGGCATCCCCATGATTTTTTCTCCACCGCTGCGCTCCGCCACGCTGATCAAACGTTACAAACGCTTTCTGGCTGACGTGATCACCCCGGAAGGGGAAACCTTTACGCTGCACTGCGCCAATACCGGCGCCATGACCGGCTGCGCCACGCCCGGCGACACCGTGTGGTACTCCACGTCGGACAACCCCAAACGCAAATACGCCCACAGCTGGGAGCTGACCCATACCCAACAGGGGCACTGGATCTGCGTCAACACCCTGCGCGCCAACGCGCTGGTACGCGAGGCGATCGAACACAATTTAATCAATGAATTATCCGGTTACAGTAAAATTAGCGGCGAAGTGAAATACGGCGGTGAAAACAGCCGTATCGATTTGTTATTACAGGCAGAAAATCGGGTTAACTGCTATATTGAAGTTAAGTCAGTCACATTACTGCAACAACAACGTGGTTACTTTCCTGATGCGGTAACGCTCAGAGGGCAAAAGCACCTGCGTGAGTTGCTCAGCGTGGTTGAAAGCGGGCAACGGGCGGTATTGTTCTTTGCCGTGTTACACAGCGGTATTGAGCAGGTCGCACCGGCACATCATATAGATGAGCGCTATGCGGCGCTGTTGGCACAGGTCCGGCAGTTGGGAGTGGAAGTGGTTTGCTATGGGGCAAAATTATCACCTGACGGTATTTATCTCTGCGATAAGCTGCCGTTTTTTATCGATTAGCGCAGCCGGGTCCCTATAAATAGACAACCGGACAGCACGATCGCCAAATACGCCTTCCTTCACACGATTGTCAAGCGGGCGACAGGAATAATTGCCAACCTACCTTCCTTCTGTTATTTATAGCGGCCTGTTTTTCCCCCGCATTGGGGATTCGATAGTGCGTGTGTATGTAGGAGAAGCAACATGCAAGAAGGGCAAAACCGTAAAACCTCGTCCTTGAGCATTCTCGCCATCGCTGGGGTGGAGCCGTACCAAGAGAAGCCGGGCGAAGAGTACATGAACGACGCCCAGTTGTCGCATTTCAAGCGCATTCTTGAAGCGTGGCGCAACCAGCTCAGGGACGAAGTGGACCGTACTGTATCGCATATGCAAGAAGAGGCAGCCAACTTCCCTGATCCGGCCGACCGCGCTACTCAGGAAGAAGAGTTCAGCCTTGAACTGCGTAACCGTGACCGTGAACGCAAACTGATCAAAAAGATCGAGAAAACGCTGAAGAAAGTGGAAGACGATGATTTCGGCTACTGCGAATCTTGTGGCGTGGAGATCGGTATTCGTCGCCTCGAAGCGCGTCCGACCGCCGATCTGTGCATCGACTGCAAGACGCTGGCTGAGATCCGCGAAAAGCAGATGGCCGGCTAATACCGCTACTCTACATGATTGGAGCTGCATCAAGGCGGCAAGAATGCGCATCCCGATGAGCTTACTCAAGTAAGTGATTCGGGTAAGCAGGCGCAGCTAACACAGATGCAGTTTCAAGCATAACGAGTATGTTACCGCTGCGGCGTGCGCATCCGCGTGCGCCGCACAGAGAAAAGGGAACCCCTCCCCTCTGATATGCAAGAAAGTCATTATGTGGGGCGCTTTGCCCCATCGCCTTCCGGGGATCTGCATTTCGGCTCGCTGATTGCCGCTCTGGGAAGCTACCTTCAGGCTCGCGCCCAACGCGGGCAGTGGCTGGTTCGCATCGAAGATATCGACCCGCCGCGCGAAGTCCCCGGCGCCGCCGCTCGCATCCTGTCCGCGCTGGAACATTATGGTCTCCACTGGGACGGCCAGGTCATCTATCAATCCCAACGTCACGACGCCTATCGCGCCGCGCTGGATCTGTTGCAGCGCCAGGGGCTCAGCTATTACTGCACCTGCACCCGCAGCCGCATCCAGCAAATCGGCGGATTGTACGACGGCCACTGCCGCGATTTGCAGCTCGGCCCGCAGGGCGCCGCCATCCGCTTGCGTCAGACCGCCCCCGTTTACCGGTTCCACGATCGCCTGCAGGGAGAATTGCACGCCGATCCGGCGCTGGCGGGAGAAGACTTTATCATTCGCCGCCGCGACGGGCTGTTCGCTTACAACCTGGCGGTGGTGATCGACGACCATTTTCAGGGCGTGACCGAGATTGTCCGCGGCGCCGATCTGATCGAACCGACGGTGCGCCAAATTGCCCTTTACCGCCAGCTGCAGGCGCCGGTGCCCGCCTATGTGCATCTGCCGCTGGCGCTGGGTGCCAACGGCATCAAACTGTCGAAGCAAAACCATGCGCCGGCGTTGCCCGCTGGCGATCCGCGACCGGTGCTGATCGCCGCGCTGAAATTTCTGCGCCAACCGCTGCCGGAAAGCTGGCAAGATCTTGACCTGCCATTATTATTGAGCTGGGCGATCGAACACTGGCGGTTGGAAAACGTGCCGCGTCAGGAGGCTATCCCTCTGGATGAAAACACGCCGGCATTCTCAAAGGAGCCATGGTGAGCTATGATTAGCCGCTATTTTTTGTTAGCTCCATTTTTATCAGTCACTATCGAGGTGTACCATTTTTACCCGAGTAGCCAACTTCTGTCGTAAGGTACTGACCCGCGATGACAAGCTGCCCCGCGACGACGCGGCGGCCGGCGATAAAAACGTAGTCCGCGAAGAGCGTGCCGCGGCGCCAAGCCGCCCTGCGCCGCAGCCGCGCGCCGCCGATAACGGCAGCAACGCCCCTGCCCGCCGCTCAACGCCGCGCAAGCGTCCGCCTTTCCCCCTCGCCGAGAGCAACGACTCGATGACCGTGATCCCGCGCGAACAGCACTCGATTTCGCGCAAAGACATCAGCGAGAATGCGCTGAAAGTGCTTTATCGCCTGAACAAGTCAGGCTACGAGGCTTATCTGGTCGGCGGCGGGGTGCGCGATCTGTTGCTCGGCAAAAAGCCGAAAGACTTCGACATCACCACCAACGCCACGCCGGAGCAAGTGCGCAAGCTGTTCCGCAACTGCCGCCTGGTCGGCCGCCGCTTCCGTCTGGCGCACGTGATGTTCGGGCCGGAGATCATCGAAGTGGCCACCTTCCGCGGTCACCACGAACAGAATCAGGAATCCGACAAGAATTCCTCCCAGCAGGCGCAAAACGGCATGCTGCTGCGCGACAACATCTTCGGTTCGATCGAGGAAGACGCCCAGCGCCGTGATTTCACCATCAACAGCCTGTACTACGGCGTGGCGGATTTCACCCTGCGCGATTACGTCGGCGGCCTGAACGACCTGAAACAGGGCGTGATTCGCCTGATCGGCGATCCGGAAACCCGTTACCGCGAAGATCCGGTGCGCATGCTGCGCGCGGTGCGCTTCGCCGCCAAGCTGGATATGCGCATCAGTGAAGAGACCGCCGAGCCGATCCCGCGTCTGGCTTCGCTGCTGCATGAGATCCCACCGGCGCGTCTGTTCGAAGAATCCCTCAAGCTGCTGCAGGCGGGTTACGGTTTCCAGACCTATCTGAAGCTGTGCGAATATCAGCTGTTCCAACCGCTGTTCCCGCTGATCGCCCGCAACTTCACGCCGAACCACGATACGCCGATGGAGCGCATTCTGGTGCAGGTGCTGAAGAACACCGATCATCGCCTGCAGAACGACATGCGCGTCAATCCGGCCTTCCTGTTTGCCGCCATGCTGTGGTACCCGCTGCTGGAGCACGCGCAGAAACTGGCGCAGGAAAGCGGCCTGGCGTACTACGACGCCTTCGCGCTGGCGATGAACGATGTGCTCGACGAGCAGTGCCGCTCGCTGGCGATCCCGAAACGCATTACCACGCTGGTGCGCGATATCTGGCAGCTTCAGCTGCGCCTGTCTCGTCGTCAGGGCAAACGCGCGCACAAACTGATGGAACATCCGAAATTCCGTGCCGCCTATGATTTGCTGGCGCTGCGTGCGGAAGTGGAAGACAATCAGGAGATGCTGCGTCTGGCCGAGTGGTGGGGTGAGTTCCAGGACGCCACGCCGGCGCGGCAGAAAGCCATGCTGAGCACCCTGGGTGACGATCCGGCGCCGCGTCGCGCGCGTCAACGCCGTCCTCGTCGCCGGGCACCGCGTAAAGAAGGGGCATAATGATCCGCGTTTATATCGCGCTGGGCAGCAACCTGGCGCAGCCGCTGCAACAGGTTAACGCCGCGCTGGAGGCGCTGGAGCATCTCCCGCGCACCCGGCTGGTCACCTGTTCTTCGTTTTACCGCACCAAGCCGCTGGGGCCGCAAAACCAGCCGGACTTTCTCAACGCGGTGGTGGCGCTGGATACCCTGTTGCCGCCCGAACAGCTGCTCGACCATACCCAGGCGATAGAACGCAATCAGGGGCGCGTGCGCAAGGATGAACGCTGGGGGCCGCGCACGCTCGATCTGGATATCATGCTGTACGGCGACAAAGTGATCCATACCGATCGCCTGACCGTACCGCATTATGGCCTGAAAGAGCGCGAATTCATGCTCTACCCGCTGGCGGAAATCGCCCCCGATCTGATTTTCCCCGATGGCGAACCGCTCGCCAGCTGCCTCAAGCGCGTGCCGGAAAACGGCATGGCGCTGTGGCACTCGCCAAAACCGAAATCCTGACCCGCCTACAGCGCCAGCCGCGCGACGAACCCGCCTGTCGGGCGATTGGCGAAACTGACCTGTAAACCATGCAAGCCGGCGATACGCTGCACGATCGATAACCCCAGCCCGCTGCCGGTTTGCTCCTGTCCCGGCGGGCGATAGAAGCGTTCCCCCAACCGCGCCAGATGCTCTGTCGTCACCCCCGGCCCCTCATCCTCTACCGTCAGCGAGCGCTCGCTCAACGTCACGGTGACCGCGCCGCCCTGCGGGGTGTAACGCACCGCGTTGTCCAGCAAGTTGCGCAATAACAGTGACAGCAGCAGAGTCTGCCCCTGACGCACCGGCGGCGTTCCCTGCTGTTCATAACGCAGCGTCACGCCCGCCGCATGAGCCAGCCGATCCTGTTCCGCCAGGGTCATCATCACCAGTTCGTTCCAGTCAATGGTCGCCAGCTCGGCCAGATCCGACAGCGAATCCAGCCGCGACAACGTCAACAGCTGATCCACCAGCCGGGTGGCGCGATCGATGCCGACCGTCAGATTGTCCAGCGCGTGCTCGCGCATCGGCGCATCCTCCCCCGCCAACTGTACCACTTCGGTCTGCACCCGCAATGCCGCCAGCGGGCTGCGCAATTCGTGCGCGGCATCGGAGGTGAAACGCCGCTCCCGCACCAGCAACGCATTGATGCGGGCGAACAGCGCGTTGAGCGCATCCACCAGCGGGCGCACCTCGGTTGGCACCTGGCGCGCATCCAGCGGCGTGGCGTCATCGGGTGCGCGCCGACGCAAACCGGCGGCCACCGCACGCAGCGGCCGCAGCTCGCGCCCGACCATCAGCGCAATCAGCAACATCAGCACCGGCAGCGTCGCCAGCCAGGGCACCAATTGGCCGGTCACCATGCCCAGCGCCATATCGCGCCGGTAATCCCACTCCTGGCCGACCACGATGCGGTAGCGCCCGTCCGGGCTGGTCAACCATACCAGGCGCCAACTGTCGTCATCGCCTTTGCGTTCGCCGTCGGTAAAACCTTCACGCTCCCCGTCAAACAGGAAGTCGGTACCGTTCTCGCCGTCGTTGAGCAGCATCTTGCCTTGGCGATCGAAGATGGCGAACGCCAGCGCGTCATCATCTTGCTCGCCCCGTTTGCCATGATGCACCAGCTTCTTGGTTTTCGGCAGGCTGCGCGCGCTTTCATCGGCCAGCAGATCGCCGAGGTTGGCGGTCGCCAGCCGCTTGGCGAACAGCATCTGCTGGGTGTCGAACACTTCGTTGATGGTATTGCGCGACATCACCCAGGCCACCACGCTGGCAGTGCACCAGGTCAGCAGCGCCAGCAGGCTGAAAATCAGGATCAGACGCAGCCGCAGGCTGAGGCGCTTCATGGAGCATCCCCCAGCGTATAGCCCACGCCATGGATGGTGCGAATGAAGCCGTTGCCCAGCTTGCGCCGCAGGTGGTGAATATGCACCTCCACCGCGTTGCTGCTCACCTCGTCGTCCCAGTTGTACAGCTTCTCCTGGATCAACGGCCGCGCCAACACGCGCCCTTTGTTGTGCAGAAACAGCTCCAGCACCGCCAATTCGCGCGGCGTCAGCGTCACCGGTTCGCCGTTGCAACTCACGCTGCGGGTGGCGCTGTCGAACACCACGTTGCCGTGCGTCAGCTGTGGCATCAGTTGGCCGTGACGACGGCGGATCAGCGCCTGCAGGCGCGCCGCCACTTCGGCCAGCGCGAACGGTTTGCACAGATAGTCGTCGGCGCCGCTTTGCAACCCGCTGACCCGTTGCTCCAACGCATCGCGGGCGGTAAGGATCAGCACCGGCACATCCTGCCCGGCCTGGCGCCACTGGCGCAGGAGATCCAGTCCATCGAGGCCCGGCAGGCTGAGATCGAGGATCACCGCGTCATACGGCGCGCTGCCCAGGGCGTTTTTACCAACCGCGCCGTCGGTGAACCAGTCCAGATTGAAGCCGAGTTTGGTCAGCCCGGCCTTGATGCCGTCCCCGATCAGTTTGTCATCTTCGATCAGCAGAATTCGCATGAGTATCCCTTTTGAGTCATGACGCCATTGCACCACAAGGTTCTTAAGAACCGCTTAAGCATGGCGATCCGCGCTACCCACCCCGATCGGGTTACAGTAGAATGGCTGCACTTTTTTGCAGTCTGGGCCTGCGTAAGCCGCACGGCCCGTTTCAGGAGACGTTGTGATGAAACCCACCACCGTGACCCATTTGCGCCAGTGGAAACAGGAGCAACGCAAGTTTGCTACCCTTACCGCCTACGATGCCAGCTTTGCCAAGCTGTTTGAAGAGCAAGGCATTAAAGTCCTGTTGGTGGGCGATTCGCTGGGCATGACGCTGCAGGGCCACGACTCCACGCTGCCGGTCACCGTCGCCGACGTCGCCTATCACACGCGCGCCGTGCGCCGCGGCGCGCCGGCCTGCCTGCTGCTGGCCGATCTGCCATTCATGAGTTACGCCACCCCGGAACAGACCTTCGCCAACGCCGCCGAGCTGATGCGCGCCGGCGCCAACATGGTGAAACTGGAAGGCGGCAGCTGGCTGTGCGACACGGTGAAAATGCTCGCCGAACGCGCGGTGCCGGTATGCGGCCACCTGGGGCTGACGCCGCAGTCGGTCAACGTGTTCGGCGGTTATAAGGTGCAAGGGCGCGACGAACTGGCCGCCAAACAGCTGCTGCAGGACGCGCAGAATCTGGAGCTGGCCGGCATTCAGCTGCTGGTGCTGGAGTGCGTGCCGACCGAGCTGGCACGCCAGATCACCGAAGCGCTCTCCATTCCGGTCATCGGCATCGGCGCCGGCAACGGCACCGACGGCCAAATCCTGGTGATGCACGACGCCTTCGGCATCACCGGCGGCCACACGCCGAAATTCGCCAAGAACTTCCTGGCGCAAAGCGGCGATATCCGCACGGCGGTGCAACACTACATTCAGGAAGTGGAGCAAGGCCTCTATCCGGCGGCTGAACACTCTTTTAACTAAGCGATGGTTCCAGGAGTCACCCAATGATTATTATCGAAACCCTGCCGCTGCTGCGTCAGCAGATCCGCCGCTGGCGCCAGGAAGGCAAGCGCATCGCACTGGTGCCGACCATGGGCAACCTGCACGACGGCCATATGACGCTGGTCGATGAAGCGCGCGCCCGCGCCGACGTGGTGGTGGTGAGCGTCTTCGTCAACCCGATGCAGTTCGATCGCCCGGACGATCTGGCGCGCTACCCGCGCACGCTGCAGGAAGACAGCGAGAAGCTGACCCGCCGCGGCGTCGATCTGGTGTTCGCGCCGGCCCCGGCCGCGGTCTATCCGCAGGGGCTGGAGCAGCAAACCTATGTCGACGTGCCGGGCATCTCCACCATTCTGGAAGGCGCAAGCCGGCCGGGCCACTTCCGCGGCGTTTCCACCATCGTCAGCAAGCTGTTCAACCTGGTGCAGCCTGATTTGGCCTGTTTCGGCGAGAAGGACTACCAACAATTGGCGCTGATCCGCAAAATGGTGGCGGACATGGGTTACGACATCGACATCGTCGGCGTGCCGACCGTGCGCGCCAAAGACGGCCTGGCCCTCAGTTCACGCAACGGTTACCTGACCGCCGAGGAACGCAAGGTTGCGCCGCAGCTGAGCAAAATCATGAACGCGCTGGCGCAGCAGCTGGCCAATGGCGAGCGCCATGTCGAAACGCTGTTGGAACAGACCGCCGAGCAACTGCGCGCCGCCGGCTTTACGCCGGATGAGCTGTTTATTCGCGATGCCGACAGCCTGCAGCCGCTGACGGTGGACAGCCAACGGGCGGTGGTGCTGATGGCCGCCTGGCTGGGCAAAGCGCGGCTTATCGACAACCAGCAGGTTGACCTGACGCTGTAAGTCATTTTTTATACTGTCGTCATCCTGCCGCCCTGACCATAGGTAGACAATGGCGGAACGATCGGTGACGATAGAGATTGCAGGGATGCAGGAGAGATGTTCAACCCCAACGCCTGTGAAGGCCGATATTCAGTTAGGTAAAGCTATGATACGTACTATGCTGCAAGGCAAGCTGCATCGCGTCAAAGTCACTCAGGCTGACTTGCACTATGAAGGATCCTGCGCCATCGATCAGGATTTCCTGGAAGCGGCCGGCATTCTGGAATATGAAGCGATCGATATCTACAACGTGGATAACGGCCAGCGCTTCTCCACCTACGCCATCGCCGCCGAGCGCGGTTCGCGCATCATTTCGGTCAACGGCGCCGCCGCGCGCTGCGCCTGCGTGGGCGACAAACTGATCATCTGCTCCTATGTGCAAATGACCGACGCCGACGCCCGCCAACATCACCCGAAGGTCGCCTATTTCGAGGGTGACAACAACCTGCAGCGCAAGGCGAAAGCCGTGCCGGTTCAGGTCGCCTGACGGTAAAACGGGCGCCTCGCGCGCCCGTTCTTTTCCTTACTGCACCACCGTGCCCGGCTTGTTGGCTATCCGATCCGCCATGGTCTGGATCGAGTCGGTGCGCAGAATATACAGCCGCTTCAACGTATAGGGATTATCCCCCGGCTTCACCTTGCCCTGCACCGTGGTCACCGCCAGATGGAAACCGGCGTCCTGTGCCGCCTGGATAGCCCGCTGGTTATAGCCGCCGAACGGGTAGGACAGATACAGCACGTGCGGGTTGAACTGCGACAGCGCGCGGCGCGAGCGCTCAAAATCGAACTCGATATTATGCAGCGAACGGCTCAGCAAAATCGGCTGGCGATTGCCGTCGGTGCGATGCAGGAAGTGGGTGTGCGACTGCACGTCGAACACGTCCTGAATCTGCTTAAGCTCCGAGACGCTCATAAACTGCAGCGAGTCCGGGTTCCATTTCTGCGGATGACGCTTGATGCGCGAAGAGATGATGAACGCCGTTGCGCGGAAACCGTAATCCTTCAATACCGGGTAAGCGTAGCGATAAACCGATTTCAGCCCGTCGTCGAAGGTCAGCACGATCGCCTTGCCCGGCAGGTTGATCTGATTCTTCAGGTAGGCTTCCAGCTGATACAGCGAAATGGTGTCGTAGCCCGCCTGCTTGAGGTAGGTCATCTGGTTGCTGAACGCCACGTCTGAGGTGGTGGTCGAAGTATGGCGGAAGCGCTTGTTCTCTTCGTTTTTCAGCAGGTGATGGTAAGTCAGCACCGGTATGCCGTTATCGATCTCGCAGTCCAGCTCATTGACGAACCCCAGCCGATCGCCGATGTTGACCTCGTACCAGGTATTGTTCAGCCGATCCTTCAGCTTGCCGATGATCGGATAACGCAGATTGCCTTCCAGCGTGCCGAAGACCTCGCTGTCCTTGTCCGCCGCGGTGTATACGTCGATCGCCTTTTGGGTGATCAGATTCTGGTTGGTCAGCGGCTTGTTCAGCTCGCCCAGATCGTCTTGCACCTTGCGCGACTTCTTCAGCTCGCGCACGTCGTCTTTATCGATAAAGCCGGTGCCGTGCCCGAATTTGAATTCGTAGTATTCCGCATCCGCCGGGAACACCTGGATCAGTTGCCCGCGCTTCACTTCCCCTACCGGGATCACATGCTCGCCCACCAGCGAATAGACTTCGCTGTCGCGCTGCGCTTCCATGTATTCAGATTTAACCGCGCCGTCTTCCGACAGCAGATTCGCCAGGCTCACAGGGGAAACCAACGACATCAGAATGCCGAGTAACCCAGTCGCCAACTTGTATTGAGGCCGCATGATGATGTTCTGCTTACGAGTGCGTAATGACAAAAATGAAGGAAATGTGGAGCGCCAGCATAGCACGATTTGAACAGCGGGGAACTAGCGGTTATTTGAGCGATTCTATTGATTTACGCGCCGCCTGCGCCAAATCGGGAAAAGCGCCCCCGCCGGGAAAACGAGGGCGCATCAGGATCAGCTGCGCAGGCCGCGGCCGCGTTCGATCAGGTACCAGGACAGCAGGTAGAACACCGTGATAAACGCCACCAGCACCGCCATGGTGAACGCCAGCGGCACGTCGTTGATGCCGAGGAAACCGTAGCGGAAACCGCTGATCATATAGACGATCGGGTTCAGCTTTGACACCGCCTGCCAGAACGGCGGCAGCAGCGACAGCGAGTAGAACACCCCACCCAGGTAAGTCAGCGGCGTCAGCACGAAGGTCGGGATCAGGCTGATGTCGTCGAAAGTGGTGGCGAACACCGCGTTGATCAGCCCCGCCAGCGAGAACAGGATCGCCGTCAGCAACAGCGTCAGCGCAATCACCCACCAGGCGTGCACCTGCAGCGGCACGAAGAACAGCGAGATGATGGTCACCAGCACGCCGACGCAGATACCGCGCGCCACGCCGCCGCCGACATAGCCGGCGATCACCACGTGGGTCGGCACCGGCGCCACCAGCAGTTCCTCAATGTTGCGCTGGAATTTGGCGCTGAAGAACGACGACGCGACGTTGGCGTAAGAGTTGGTGATCACCGCCATCATGATAAGGCCGGGCACGATGAACTGCATGTAGCTGAAGCCGTGCATATCGCCGATGCGCGAACCGATCAGGTTGCCGAAGATGATGAAGTACAGCGTCATGGTGATCACCGGCGGCACCAGGGTCTGGATCCAGATGCGCGCGAAGCGGTTCACCTCTTTGGCCCAGATGCTCTGTAAGGCCACCCAATACAAACGCGTCATGCTTTCTCTCCATTGCCGTTAACCAGGGTGACAAACAGCTCTTCCAGGCGGTTCGCCTTGTTGCGCATGCTCAGCACCTGCACGCCCTGCGCGCTCAGCTGGGCGAACAGGCCGTTCAGCCCCTGTTCACGCATCACCTCCACTTCCAGCGTCGAGGTATCCGTCAGGCGGCTGCGGTAACCGTCCAGCTTCGGCAGCGGGCTTTTCGCCGCCAGATCGAGGATAAAGGTTTCCGACTTGAGCTTGGCCAGCAGCCCCTTCATCGAGGTGTTTTCCACCAGCTCCCCGTTCTGGATGATGCCGATGTTGCGGCACAGCATCTCCGCCTCTTCCAAATAGTGGGTGGTGAGGATGATGGTGGTGCCCTGGGCGTTCAGCTCTTTCAGGAAGCCCCACATCGAGCGGCGCAGCTCGATATCCACCCCGGCGGTCGGTTCATCGAGGATCAGCAGCTTTGGTTGGTGCATCAACGCGCGGGCGATCATCAGACGGCGCTTCATGCCGCCGGACAGCATGCGAGCACGCTCGTTGCGCTTGCCCCACAGGTCCAGCTGATTGAGGTACTTTTCGGCGCGCGCCATCGCTTCACGCCGCGTGACGCCATAGTAACCCGCCTGGTTCACCACGATCTGCAATACGGTCTCAAACGGGTTGAAGTTGAACTCCTGCGGCACCAGGCCAAGCTGGCGCTTGGCGTTGACGATGTCTTTATCGATGTCGTAACCGAACACCCGCACGCTGCCGGCGGTTTTATTCACCAGCGAGCTGATGATGCCGATGGTGGTGGACTTTCCGGCGCCGTTTGGCCCCAGCAGGGCATAAAAATCCCCCGCCTCGACGCTCAGGTCGATGCCGCGCAGCGCCTTGACGCCACCGGCGTAAGTCTTGGTCAGCTGCGCTAATTCCAGTGCATAATTCATATGTAAAATAGTACCTTATAACGATGAGTATGCCGCCGCGCCCCCTGTTTGCGAGGCTTGAAACAATAACAATAATCCTAGCATCGACGGCGTTTTCACTGCGTCGAATCCGTGCGGTAAATGAGGTTGCACCACTGTTCCGATTTCCAAATTGTGACGCTTACCCTATATTACCCCAACGCAATCTGTTCGTTACGGGTCAATCACCTCCATGAAAGAAATCGAAGAGCTTATCGCCAACAACCAGGCCTGGTCGGCCAATATCAGTCAGGAAGACCCGGATTTTTTTGAACGTTTAGCCCAGGCGCAAAAGCCCCGCTTCTTATGGATTGGTTGCTCTGACAGCCGCGTTCCCGCAGAACGCCTGACCGGCCTCGAGCCGGGTGAACTGTTCGTCCATCGCAACGTGGCGAACCTCGTTATCCACACCGATCTTAACTGCCTGTCGGTGGTGCAGTATGCGGTAGATGTGCTGGAGGTCGAACACATCATCATCTGCGGCCACCTGGGCTGCGGCGGCGTGCAGGCCGCGGTGGAAAACCCGGAGCTGGGGCTGATCGACAACTGGCTGCTGCACATTCGCGATCTGTGGTACAAGCACAGTTCGCTGCTGGGCGAGCTGCCGCCGGAACAGCGTTTCGACATGCTGTGCGAGATCAACGTCATTGAGCAGGTATACAACCTGGGCCACTCCACCATCATGCAATCGGCCTGGAAACGCGGCCAGAAGGTGATGATCCACGGCTGGGTGTACGGCATTCAGGACGGCCGTCTGCGCGATATGGAAGTGCTGGCGACCAGCCGCGAGAGCCTGGAGATGGGCTACCGCAAAGCGATAGCCAAACTGAAGCAGGATAAAGGCGTATAATCCCGCCGCGGGCGCGGCAGGCCGCGCCCCACATCAATTACTCGTCCAGCAGCACCACTTTGCCGACGTACGGCAGGTGACGGTAGCGCTGGGCGTAGTCGATGCCATACCCCACCACGAACTCATCCGGGATCGAGAAGCCGACGTATTCGACCGGCACCTGCACTTCACGGCGCTCAGGCTTGTCCAGCAAGGTGCAAATCGCCAGCGATTTCGGCCCACGCAGCGCCAAAATCTCGCGCACTTTGTTCAGCGTGTTGCCGGAATCGATGATGTCTTCCACGATCAGCACGTCTTTGCCGCGAATGTCTTCGTCCAGATCCTTGAGGATCTTCACGTCGCGAGTGGTGGACATGCCGCTGCCGTAGCTGGAAGCCGTCATGAAGTCGACTTCATGCGGCACGTCAATCGCGCGGCACAGATCGGCCATGAACATGAAGGAGCCGCGCAGCAGCCCGACCAGCACCATGTCACTGCCGCTGTCGCGGTAATGTTCGGTGATCTGGCGGCCAAGTTCGGCGATACGGGTCTTAACTTCCTGCTCGGAAATCATTACGTCTACAGTGTGTTTCATAGTATTCAGGTCAGTTGCCGGAAGAAAGGCGCAGAGTTTAGCATAGCCTTTCGCCGGTGGCGACGCGAGCGCACCGCCACCTGAGCGACGGGCCGCGATCATTCGCCGACGGTAAAGCCCATCATCATGCCGGTATCTTCGTGTTCCAACAGGTGGCAGTGGGCCATATACGCATGTTCGCTGCTTGCCGGATGGTCGAAGCGCACCAGCACTTCGCTGCGCCAACCTTCGACGCGCACCGTGTCCTTCCAGCCGCTGCGATGCGCCGCCGGTGGTTTGCCGTTTTCCGACAGGATACGGAACTGGGTGCCGTGAATGTGGAACGGGTGCAGCATCATGTCGCCCTCGCCGGAAATGGTCCATTTTTCATACTGGCCCCGTTTGGCGGCAAACATCGGTTTGTTCATGTCGAAGGCCTTGCCGTTGATCATGTTGCCATGGCTGAAGTCGAACGGTTTGGCGTTGCCCTGCGCGCCGCCATGATCCATCCCTGCCATCTTGCCATGATCCATGCCTTTCATGCTGCTCATGTCGCCGTGGTCCATGCCCTGCATGCCGCCCTTCTCCATGCCCTCCATGTTACCGTGGTCCATACCTTTCATGTCTCCAGCGCCCGTCGCGCCATGATTCATGCTCATGCCGGCCATCGCCTGATGACCATAACGATCCATCAGCGCCTGCATGCCGAGCATATCCAGCTGCGGATCCATCATCAGCTGCAGCCAACGCTCCTGGATGCCGGTGGTGGCAGGCAATGTCGGCAGCTTCACCAGGCTGTCCGGCATGGTTTTGATGCCCTGCGCCAACGACGGCTGAATGCGCAACACCGGCAGCGGCCGATCGAACGGCGCCAGCGTCATGCCCATCTGTTTCACCGGCAACGTCACGATGTCGAACGCTTTCCCGTCGGAGGCATCGACCAGCACTTCAAAGCGTTCGCCCATCAGCATCGGCAGCTCGGTCAGCTTCACCGGTTCCGCCAGGAAACCGCCGTCGCTGGCGATGACGTACAGCGGACGGTTGTCACTGGCCGCCAGATTCAGCGAGCGGGCGTTGCAACCGTTGAGGAAACGCAAACGCAGCCAACCGCGCGGCGCCAGATGTTGCGGGTACTGCGCGCCGTTGGTAAACATGCGATCGCCAAACCAACCCACCGCAGCGCTCATCACGTCCAGGCGATATTCGATCTGGGCATCTTTGCCCAAGCGCTTATCCTGCAGGATCACCGGAACGTCATCCTGCCCCCAGGTTTTCGGCAGCGGCAGTTTGGCGCTTTCATCGTCTTCCAGCAGCACCAGCCCCGCCAGCCCCATCATCACCTGGCTGCCGGTTTTACCGTGGGTATGCGGGTGGAACCAGCAGGTGGCCGCCGGTTGATCGACGGTGAAATTCACCGTGCGCGTTGCGCCGGGATGGATCAACGCCTGCGGGCCGCCATCGACGTCGCCGGGGATTTCCAGGCCGTGCCAGTGGACGGTACTGGCTTCCGCCAGGCTGTTTTTGATATCGACCGTCACCGGCTGACCCCGCTGCAGCTTCACCGCCGGCCCGAGCAGCGCGCCGTTGAATCCCCAGGTTTTGGTGGCGGCGCCGGGCAACCAGCGGGTTTCCCCCGCCTGCAGCGCCAGCGCAATCTTTCCCTGCGCGTCGGGCGTTAACAACGGGGGCACCGGCAGGGCCGGCCGCTCGGCCGCTAAGGCGGCCCGGCTCCATAACGGCAATGCGCTCGCGGCGCCCAATGCAGCGGTCAATTTAATAAAATCACGGCGTAACATCGCTGACTCCCTTTTCTCAGTGACATAACTCAACGCAGCCAGCCTAAACCTTCCCCCAGGCGGAAGGTCAAGCCTTTCCTGGCGGTATTTTAAGCTATGCCTCACAATCAAGAGCGCGCCGTGGGTGAGCGCTATGGCAGCGCCCGTCAGCAATAAAATTTGGTGCCTTTACAGACAAGTGTGGTAACGTCTGCAGACGACAAACAGGCCTATTTCATGATGAAAAAAACAACGTTAACGATGCTGTTGCTGGCGATGCTGGGCTTCTCCAACGCCAGTCTGGCGCTGAATGAATCCGAGGCGGAAGATCTGGCCGATCTGACGGCGGTATTTATTTATTTGAAAAATGATTGCGGCTACAACGATTTGCCAAATGCGCAAATCAAACGCGCCATCGTCTATTTCGCGCAACAAAACCGCTGGGATTTGAGCAACTACAACAGCTTTAACATGAAGGCGCTGGGCGAAGACAGCTATCGCGATCTGAGCGGCATCGCCATTCCAACGCCCAAGAAGTGCAAATCGCTGGCGCGCGACTCCCTGAGCCTGCTGGCCTACGCCAATTAATCTTCCCCCTCGCCCGTCCGCCCTCCGCTCTCTCTGTCTGAAATTCAACCGTGCATCGCCAGGCAGAGTTAGCTATGATGTTGCGCCGATTTTTCATGGCTGTTATTACGGAGTTTCCCGCACATGACCCAGAAAGAAATTTGGTACGAAACGCTGCATACGGGCTTCGGCCAGTACTTTTCGGTAGAGAAGGTGCTATACCGCGAGAAGACCGATCATCAGGATCTGGTGATCTTCGAGAACCCGGTGCTGGGGCGCGTGATGGCGCTCGACGGCGTGGTGCAAACCACCGAGCGTGACGAGTTCATCTATCACGAAATGCTGACCCACGTGCCGCTGTTGGCGCACGGCCAGGCGAAGAAAGTGCTGATCATCGGCGGCGGCGACGGCGGTATGCTGCGCGAAGTCAGCCGGCATCCTGGCGTTGAGCAAATCACCATGGTCGAAATCGACGCCGGCGTCATCGAGTTCTGCCGCCAATACCTGCCCAACCACAGCGCCGGCGCCTATGACGATCCGCGCTTCAAGCTGGTGATCGACGACGGCGTCAACTTCGTGAATCAAACCGGCGAAACGTTCGATGTGATCATCTCCGACTGCACCGATCCGATCGGCCCCGGCGAAAGCCTGTTCACCTCGGCGTTTTATGAAGGCTGCGCCCGCTGCCTGAATGAGGGCGGCATTTTCGTCGCGCAAAACGGCGTCTGCTTCCTGCAACAGGACGAGGCGGTCAACAGCCACGCTAAACTGAGCCGCTACTTTACCGACGTCAGCTTCTATCAGGCGGCGATCCCGACCTATTACGGCGGCATCATGACCTTTGCCTGGGCGAGCCAGAACCCGGCGCTGCGCCAGCGCGATCTGCCAACCCTGCAACAGCGCTTTAACCAAAGCGGCCTACACTGCCGTTATTACAACCCGGCAATTCACGTCGGCAGCTTTGCCCTGCCGCAATATTTGCTCAATGCCCTGAACGTAACACGTTAAGCGAGAAGATAAAGGAGGTGGCCCAAATTGCATAAGCTAAAACTGCACGGCTTCAACAACCTGACCAAGAGCCTGAGTTTTTGTATTTACGATATTTGTTACGCCAAAACCGCGGACGATCGCGATGGCTATATCGCCTACATAGACGAACAATATAACGCCAACCGGCTGACCGAGATCCTGAGCGAAACCTGCTCGATCATCGGCGCCAATATTCTGAACATCGCGCGTCAGGACTACGAGCCGCAGGGCGCCAGCGTCACCATCCTGGTCAGCGAAGAGCCGATCGATCCGAAAGACGTCGATACGTCGGAACACCCCGGTCCGCTGCCGAATACGGTCGTCGCGCACCTGGACAAGAGCCATATCTGCGTGCACACCTACCCGGAAAGCCATCCGGAAGGCGGGCTGTGCACCTTCCGCGCCGATATCGAGGTCTCGACCTGCGGCGTCATTTCGCCCCTCAAGGCGCTGAACTACTTAATTCACCAGCTGGAATCCGACATCGTCACCATGGACTATCGCGTGCGCGGTTTTACCCGCGACGTGAACGGCGTGAAACATTACATCGATCATGAGATCAATTCGATCCAGAACTTTATGTCGGAAGACATCAAGGCGCTGTACCACATGATGGACGTGAACGTTTACCAGGAAAATATCTTCCATACCAAGATGTTGCTGAAAGATTTCGATCTGAAGCACTACCTGTTTAACGCGGAGCCGGAGGCGTTGAGCGCAGCCGAACGCAAGCAGATCACCGATCTGTTATGGAAAGAGATGCAGGAAATCTATTACGGCCGCAATATTCCGCATCTGTGATGGAAAGGGCGCGGCACGCCGCGCCCTGATGCTTAGTACTTCAGCATGAAAGAACGATAGGCCTTCAACACCAGCAGGAAGTCCTCAACGCCGCAGAATGAGAGGCTTTCTTCGTCGTAGTAGTTCATCCCCTCTTCCATTTCATCACCCTCGAACTCCAGCTGATTGGCGCGGATCATCACTTCTTCACCATCCATCAGCAGCGTATATTCATGGCCTTCCAGCTGCCATTGGCGCTCGCTGCCTTTGACCTCGGCCGCGCCGGCTTCAATCCGATCCAGCAGGTTGAAATCGCCTTTAACTTCTTCGTTGATCCAGTGGCCAATCGCTTCATGCCCCATCGAAAATCTGACGATCACCTGACCGGTGACGTCACGCAGAAATTCGTAATCCATAGCATGCCCTCCTGAGCCCTTTTTCTTAGTGTAAACATAAATGGCGGACTAACTCAGTGAGCGCTCGCAAAGTTGGCAACTGAGCAAAATAAAACGGGAGGCCAAGGCCTCCCGTTAAACAGTTGCGCAATATAGCGGCTTACACGGCGGTTTGGAAGATCACGCCGTCGGCTTTTTCGGTGTACTGACCCAGTTGGTCAAAGTTCAGGTAGCGGTAGGTATCCGCCGCCGTCTTATCGACCTGCGCCATATAGGTCTGGTACTCGTCCGGCGTCGGCAGGCGGCCCAGCAGGGACGCTACCGCGGCCAGTTCGGCAGACGCCAGATAGACGTTGGCGCCGGTGCCCAGACGGTTCGGGAAGTTACGGGTTGAGGTGGAAACCACCGTCGCGCCGTCCGCCACGCGCGCCTGGTTGCCCATGCACAGCGAGCAGCCCGGGATCTCGATACGCGCGCCGCTCTTGCCGAAGACGCTGTAGTAGCCTTCTTCGGTCAGCTGAGCCGCATCCATCTTGGTTGGCGGCGCCACCCACAGACGGGTCGGCAGCTGGCCCTTGTGCTGATCCAGCAGCTTGCCCGCCGCGCGGAAGTGGCCGATGTTAGTCATGCAAGAACCGATGAACACTTCATCGATTTTGCTGTTGGCCACGTCAGACAGCAGGCGCGCATCGTCAGGATCGTTCGGCGCACACAGGATCGGCTCTTTGATCTCGTTCAGATCGATGTCGATCACCGCTGCGTATTCCGCATCCGCATCGCCTTCCAGCAGTTGCGGATCCGCCAGCCATTTTTCCATGCCCTGAATACGGCGCTCCAGCGTACGGCGATCGCCGTAGCCTTCGGAGATCATCCACTTCAGCAGCACGATGTTGGAGTTCAGGTACTCTTCAATCGGCGCCTTGTCCAGCTTGATGGTACAACCGGCGGCGGAACGTTCGGCGGACGCATCGGTCAGCTCAAACGCCTGCTCGACCTTCAGATCCGGCAGGCCTTCGATCTCCAGAATGCGGCCGGAGAAGATGTTTTTCTTGCCCTTCTTCTCGACGGTCAGCAGCCCTTGCTGGATCGCGTAGTAAGGGATGGCGTGCACCAGATCGCGCAGGGTGATGCCCGGCTGCATTTTGCCTTTGAAGCGCACCAGCACCGACTCAGGCATATCCAGCGGCATCACGCCGGTCGCGGCGGCAAACGCCACCAGGCCGGAACCGGCCGGGAAGGAGATGCCGATCGGGAAGCGGGTGTGGGAATCGCCGCCGGTGCCGACGGTGTCAGGCAGCAGCATGCGGTTCAGCCAGGAGTGGATCACGCCGTCGCCCGGGCGCAGCGAGACGCCGCCGCGGTTCATGATGAAGTCAGGCAGCGTGTGGTGCGTGGTCACGTCGACCGGTTTCGGGTACGCGGCGGTGTGGCAGAACGACTGCATGACCAGATCGGCGGAGAAGCCGAGGCAGGCCAGGTCTTTCAGCTCATCGCGGGTCATCGGGCCGGTGGTGTCCTGAGAGCCGACGGAGGTCATCTTCGGCTCGCAGTATTCGCCAGGGCGAATGCCGGCGACGCCGCAGGCGCGGCCGACCATTTTCTGCGCCAGCGAGAAGCCTTTGTTGCTGGCGGCTACCGGTTTGGCGATGCGGAACACGTCGCTGTGCGGCAGACCCAGCGCTTCGCGCGCCTTGGTGGTCAGGCCACGGCCGATGATCAGCGGGATACGGCCGCCGGCGCGCACTTCATCCAGCAGCACGTCGGTTTTCAGCTCGAAGTTGGCGATCAGCGCGCCGGTTTCGTGGTTGCGCACTTCACCTTTGTACGGGTAAACGTCGATCACGTCGCCCATGTTCAGCTCGGACACGTCCACTTCGATCGGCAAGGCGCCAGCATCTTCCATGGTGTTGAAGAAGATAGGCGCAATCTTGCCGCCCAGCACCACGCCACCGCCGCGCTTGTTCGGCACGTGCGGGATGTCGTCGCCCATGAACCACAGCACCGAGTTGGTGGCGGATTTACGGGAGGAACCGGTGCCGACCACGTCGCCGACGTAGGCCAGCGGGAAGCCTTTCTTGTTCAGCAGCTCGATCTGTTTGATCGGGCCGACGCTGCCCGGCTGATCCGGCACGATGCCTTCACGTTCGTTTTTCAGCATCGCCAGCGCGTGCAGCGGGATATCCGGGCGCGACCAGGCGTCCGGCGCCGGGGACAGGTCATCGGTGTTGGTTTCGCCGGTCACTTTGAACACGGTGACGGTGATCTTTTCCGCCAGCTCCGGGCGCGACAGGTACCATTCGGCATCGGCCCAGGACTGCATGATCTGCTTGGCGTGCGCGTTGCCAGCTTTCGCCTTCTCTTCCACATCGTAGAAGTTGTCGAACATCAGCAGCGTGTGGGACAGCGCTTTGGCGGCGATCGGCGCCAGCTTTTCGTTGTCCAGGGCTTCGATCAGCGGATGAATGTTATAGCCGCCCTGCATGGTGCCTAACAGTTCAATGGCTTTCTCGGGGGTAACCAGGGGGGATGTCGCTTCACCTTTGGCGATGGCCGCCAGGAAACCTGCTTTGACGTAGGCGGCTTCGTCGACGCCCGGTGGAACACGGTTAATCAGCAGGTCTAACAGGAATTCTTCTTCGCCTTTTGGCGGATTCTTCAGTAGTTCGACCAGCGCGGCCATTTGGGTGGCGTCTAGCGGCTTAGGGGCGATGCCCTCAGCAGCACGCTCGGCTACGTGCTTACGGTATTCTTCTAGCACGACGTTCTCCTCGCTCTCATTGTCATTTATTGTGCCTGGCGTATATGCAAACCGGGTTTATACCCTTTGGGTTTCACTCTGTGGCTAGGCGATCGGCCCGTAAAGGCCCCGAAACGGTGATTGGGGCAAACAAGCACGGTCAAACAGCGTTACAGCATGAAAGACTGATGGGTAGAGCGCACGGCGATATTGATGCCATCTATCCTGACGGGGCACTGCTGTCGATGTCCTGGACTGTAAGGTACAGTGCCCGGTTCCGCTCAGCCAGCATATCAGGATTTGAAACGGTTGTTAATTCGTTCACATAAAAGCAACATTAAATCTTTGCTGAATCGTTGAGCGCAGCGTAATCGGCTGCCGGACAAACAGGGCATTATATCCACATAATTAAAACGGATATAAGCATGAGGATCGGAATTTGGCGCAGCGGCCACAAAAAACCGCGTTCTGCATCTGAGCAAAAAAAAACGGCCCCTTCTCAGGAGCCGCTTGTTAACCGGTCAAACCAGCAGAATTACTTCTTCTTGGCTTTCGGGTTAGGCAGATCGGTGATGCTGCCTTCGTAGATTTCCGCCGCCAGGCCCACGGATTCGTGCAGGGTCGGGTGAGCGTGGATGGTCAGCGCGATGTCTTCCGCGTCGCAGCCCATCTCGATAGCCAGACCGATTTCACCCAGCAGCTCGCCGCCGTTGGTGCCGACAATCGCGCCACCGATGATGCGGTGAGTTTCTTTGTCGAAGATCAGTTTGGTCATGCCGTCTGCACAGTCGGAAGCGATCGCACGGCCGGAAGCCGCCCACGGGAAGGTGGAGGTTTCGTAGCTGATGCCTTTCTCTTTCGCTTCTTTCTCGGTCAGACCCACCCACGCCACTTCCGGCTCGGTGTAAGCGATGGATGGGATCACTTTCGGATCGAAGTAGTGCTTCATGCCGGCGATAACTTCTGCGGCGACGTGGCCTTCGTGCACGCCTTTGTGCGCCAGCATCGGCTGGCCGACGATGTCGCCGATGGCGAAGATGTGCGGCACGTTGGTGCGCAGCTGTTTGTCGACGTTGATGAAGCCACGCTCGTCAACTTCAACACCGGCTTTGCCGGCATCCAGCAGTTTGCCGTTCGGCACGCGGCCGATCGCCACCAGCACCGCGTCGTAACGCTGTGGTTCTGCCGGCGCTTTTTTACCTTCCATCGTGACGTAGATGCCGTCTTCTTTGGCTTCTACCGCGGTCACTTTGGTTTCCAGCATCAGGTTGAACTGCTTGCTGATACGTTTGGTGAAGACTTTCACCACGTCTTTATCTGCCGCCGGGATAACCTGATCGAACATTTCAACGACGTCGATCTGTGAACCCAGCGCATGGTATACGGTGCCCATTTCCAGGCCGATGATGCCGCCGCCCATAACCAGCAGACGCTCTGGGACGGTTTTCAGCGCCAGCGCATCGGTAGAATCCCACACGCGTGGATCTTCATGAGGAATGAATGGCAGTTGGATCGGACGAGAACCTGCAGCGATGATGGCGTTGTCGAAGTTGATGGTGGTTGGGCCGTTTTCGCCTTCAACAACCAGGGTGTTAGCGCCGGTGAACTTGCCCAGGCCGTTGACCACTTTCACTTTACGGCCTTTCGCCATGCCAGCCAGACCGCCGGTCAGCTGAGTGATGACTTTTTCTTTCCAGACGCGCACTTTGTCGATGTCGGTTTTCGGCTCGCCGAAAACGATGCCGTGTTCGGCCAGCGCTTTGGCTTCTTCGATCACTTTGGCAACGTGCAGCAGTGCTTTGGAAGGGATACATCCCACGTTCAGGCAAACCCCGCCCAGAGTGGAATAACGTTCAACCAGAACGGTTTCAAGACCTAAGTCAGCGCAACGAAAGGCTGCAGAGTAACCTGCCGGGCCCGCCCCAAGTACCACGACCTGAGTTTTAATTTCAGTACTCATCATGACCTCTTAATTGATTGTCCGGCGGGTCAGACGTCATTTTTATTGCTAATCGATCTCATAACGCCCTTCATCCACCGGGACGCTTACACCGCGAGCAGTTTACAGAATTGTTAATAATCTGCAAAGCGTGTTCGAGTGACCCGTGTCTCAACAATTTTGTCGAGTTATGCAAAATCCGACAAAACTGCTACAGAATCGTCAGGGGCGCAGCATGCTGCGCCCCTTTTGCATTACATCACCAGACGGCGAATGTCGGACAACATGTTGTTGATGATGGTGATGAAGCGCGCACCATCGGCACCGTCGATAACGCGGTGGTCGAAGGACAGCGACATCGGCATCATCAGGCGCGGCATGAACTCTTTACCGTTCCAGACCGGCTCCATCGCAGACTTGGAGACACCCAGGATAGCCACTTCCGGCGCGTTGACGATCGGCGCGAAGTGAGTTGTCCCGATGCCGCCCAGGCTGGAGATGGTGAAGCAGCCGCCCTGCATCTCGCCCGCGGTCAGCTTGCCGTCGCGCGCTTTCTTGGAGATGGTCATCAGCTCGCGAGACAGCTCGGTGATGCTCTTCTTGTTCACGTCCTTGAACACCGGAACCACCAGGCCGTTCGGGGTATCTACCGCCACGCCGATATTGATGTATTTCTTCAGCGTCAGCTTCTGACCGTCTTCGGACAGCGAGCTGTTGAAGCGCGGCATCTGCTCCAAAGCGGCAGCGACGGCTTTCATGATGAACACGACAGGCGTGAACTTCACGTCCAGCTTGCGCTTGGCCGCTTCTTCGTTCTGCTGCTTGCGGAACGCTTCCAGATCGGTGATGTCGGTTTTGTCGAAGTGAGTCACGTGCGGGATCATCACCCAGTTGCGGCTCAGGTTCGCGCCAGAGATCTTCTGGATGCGGCCCATTTCGACTTCTTCGATCTCGCCGAACTTGCTGAAGTCCACTTTCGGCCATGGCAGCATACCTGGCAGACCGCCGCCGGCAGCAGCCGGGGCCGCTTCAGCGCGTTTCACCGCGTCTTTCACGTAAGCCTGAACGTCTTCGCGCAGGATGCGGCCTTTACGACCGGTGCCTTTCACTTTCGCCAGGTTAACGCCGAATTCACGCGCCAGACGACGAATGACCGGAGTCGCGTGCACGTAGGCCGCGTTCTCGGCGAACTCGCCTTTGTCTTCAGCTTTCGCAGCCGGAGCGGCGGCTTTAGCGGCGGCCGGCGCCGGCGCAGCGTCCGCTTTAGCGGCTGGAGCGGCGGCAGCGGCAGGCGCAGCGCCTTCCACTTCGAACACCATGATCAGGGAGCCGGTTTTCACTTTGTCGCCGGTCGCGATCTTGATCTCTTTCACGGTGCCCGCGAACGGCGCTGGCACTTCCATGGAGGCCTTGTCGCCTTCCACGGTGATCAGAGACTGCTCGGCGGCAACCTTGTCGCCCACCTTGACCATCACCTCGGTCACTTCGACTTCGTCACCGCCGATATCCGGCACGGCGACGTCTTTAGCCGCAGAGGCCGCAGGCGCTGCGGCGGCAGCCGGTGCTTGCGCCGCAGCCGGGGCCGCAGCGGAAGCGGCGCCGGCCACTTCGAACACCATGATCAGGGAACCGGTTTTCACTTTGTCGCCGGTCGCGATCTTGATCTCTTTCACGGTGCCCGCGAACGGCGCAGGGACTTCCATGGAAGCCTTGTCGCCTTCCACAGTGATCAGGGACTGCTCGGCTTCCACCTTGTCGCCCACTTTCACCAGGATCTCGGTCACTTCGACTTCGTCGGCGCCGATATCCGGCACGGCAACGTCTTTGGCCGCAGCGGCAGCCGGGGCAGCTGCTGCCGCCGGTTTTTCTTCCGCTTTCGCCGCCGGTGCAGCTTCCGCTGCGCCTGCCGCTTCGAAGATCATGATCAGTTTGCCGGTTTCGGTTTTATCGCCGACCGCCACTTTAATCTCTTTCACCACGCCCGCCTGCGGGGAGGGCACTTCCATGGAAGCCTTGTCGCCTTCCACGGTGATCAGCGATTGTTCCGCTTCAACTTTATCGCCGACCTTCACCAGAATCTCGGTGATTTCGACTTCATCTGCACCGATGTCCGGTACGTTGATTTCGATAGACATTATTCAGTACCTCTTAGGCCAGACGCGGGTTAACTTTTTCCGGGTTGATGTCGAATTTCTTGATTGCATCAGCAACCACGGAAGCTTCGATCTCACCGCGTTTAGCCAGTTCACCCAGAGCAGCAACCACCACGTAGGACGCATCGACTTCGAAGTGGTGACGCAGGTTTTCGCGGCTGTCCGAACGACCGAAGCCGTCGGTGCCCAGTACGCGATAATCGCTGGCCGGCACATAAGTACGAACCTGTTCGGCGAACAGTTTCATGTAGTCGGTAGAGGCTACCGCCGGCGCTTCGTTCATCACCTGAGCGATGTAAGGCACGCGTGGCGCTTCGGTTGGGTGCAGCATGTTCCAACGCTCGCAATCCTGGCCGTCGCGCGCCAGTTCGGTGAACGAGGTCACGCTGTAGGTGTCGGAACCCACGCCGTAGTCCTTCGCCAGGATCTGCGCAGCTTCGCGCACGTGGCGCAGGATGGCGCCGGAGCCCAGCAGCTGCACCTTGCCTTTGCTGCCTTCCAGCGTTTCCAGCTTGTAGATACCCTTGCGGATACCTTCTTCCGCACCCTGCGGCATCGCAGGCATGTGGTAGTTTTCGTTCAGCGTGGTCAGGTAGTAGTACACGTTTTCCGGGTTGTCGCCATACATGCGCACCAGACCATCGTGCATGATGACCGCCACTTCGTACGCGTAAGCCGGATCGTAAGAGATGCAGTTAGGGATGGTCAGAGACTGGATGTGGCTGTGGCCATCTTCGTGCTGCAGACCTTCGCCGTTCAGGGTAGTACGGCCCGAGGTCCCGCCGATCAGGAAGCCGCGCGCCTGTTGGTCGCCCGCTGCCCAGCACAGGTCGCCGATGCGTTGGAAACCGAACATCGAGTAGTAGATGTAGAACGGAATCATCGGCAGATCGTTGGTGCTGTAGGAGGTCGCTGCGGCAAGCCAGGAAGAGGCTGCGCCCAGTTCGTTGATGCCTTCCTGCAGGATTTGGCCTTTCTCGTCTTCTTTGTAGTAAGCAACCTGCTCACGGTCCTGCGGGGTGTACTGCTGGCCGTTCGGGCTGTAGATACCGATCTGACGGAACAGACCTTCCATACCGAAGGTA
This sequence comes from Serratia sp. CY55921, assembly GCF_052167655.1. Taxonomy (NCBI): domain Bacteria; kingdom Pseudomonadati; phylum Pseudomonadota; class Gammaproteobacteria; order Enterobacterales; family Yersiniaceae; genus Serratia; species Serratia sp. CY55921. The sequence continues at coordinate 60,220 of NZ_JBJNMU010000003.1, forward strand.
CGCGCTTCGTCGGCGATGATTGGCACCAGGCGATCTTTGATCGACTTGTTCTTCAGCATCACGTTCAGGGCACGCACGAAGGCGATAGTGGTGGAGATCTCTTTGTTCTGTTCTTCCAGCAGCGAGCTGAAATCTTCCAGCGCCGGCATTTCCAGCTTCTGGGTGAACTCCGGCAGACGGGTAGGCACGTAGCCTTTCAGCGCCTGGCGACGTTCGTGCAGGTATTTGTACTCTTCGGAATCTTTCTCGAAGGTGATGTACGGCAGTTTTTCGATGTCAGCATCGGCAACCGGCACGTTGAAACGATCGCGGAAGTGGTGAACCCCTTCCATGTTCATTTTCTTCACCTGGTGAGCGATGTTTTTACCTTCCGCGGTTTCACCCATGCCGTAACCTTTGATGGTGTGGGCCAGGATAACGGTCGGTTTGCCTTTGGTGTCCTGCGCTTTTTTCAGTGCAGCGAAGATTTTCTTCGGATCGTGACCACCACGGTTCAGCGCCCAGATTTCGTCGTCGGTCATGTCTTTGACCAGCGCCGCGGTTTCCGGGTAACGGCCGAAGAAGTGCTCGCGCACGTAAGCGCCGTCTTTGGATTTGAAGGTCTGGTAGTCGCCGTCCAGGGTCTCGTTCATCAGCTGAACCAGTTTACCGCTGGTGTCTTTGCGCAGCAGCTCGTCCCAACGGCCGCCCCAGATCACTTTCAGCACTTGCCAGCCTGCGCCGGAGAAGATGCCTTCCAGTTCGTTGATGATCTTGCCGTTACCGGTGACCGGGCCGTCCAGGCGCTGCAGGTTGCAGTTGATGACGAACACCAGGTTGTCCAGCTTCTCGCGGGTGGCGATGGTGATGGCGCCTTTGGATTCCGGCTCATCCATCTCGCCGTCGCCCAGGAAGGCGTAAACGGTCTGCTCAGAGGTGTCTTTCAGGCCGCGGTGTTCCAGGTATTTCAGGAACTTCGCCTGATAGATGGCGCTGATTGGGCCCAGGCCCATGGATACGGTCGGGAACTGCCAGAATTCCGGCATCAGCTTAGGATGCGGGTAAGAGGACAGGCCGTTGCCGTGCACTTCCTGACGGAAGTTGTTCATCTGTTCTTCGGTCAGGCGGCCTTCAAGGAAGGCGCGCGCGTAAACGCCCGGAGAGATGTGGCCCTGGAAGTAGACCAGGTCGCCGCCGTCTTTCTCGTTGCGTGCGCGGAAGAAGTGGTTAAAGCAGACTTCATAGAAGGTCGCGGAAGACTGGAAGGAAGCCATGTGGCCGCCCAGCTCCAGGTCTTTCTTGGATGCGCGCAGAACGGTCATGATCGCGTTCCAACGGATCGCAGAGCGAATGCGGCGTTCCAGATCCAGGTTGCCTGGGTAAGCCGGTTCGTCTTCTACCGCGATGGTGTTGACGTAGTTGTGCGCTGCAGCACCGGCCGCAACGTTAACGCCGCCTTTGCGGGCTTCTCCCAATACCTGATCAATCAGAAACTGAGCTCGCTCAACACCCTCTTCACGGATGACCGATTCGATCGCCTGCAGCCAGTCGCGGGTTTCGATCGGATCCACGTCATTGTTTAAACGTTCTGACATGGTGGTATTCCTTATCTGTCTAATGGTTTGTTTGGAGCCTGTCTTCCTGTGTTCTGTGCCAAAACACACGAAGACAGGCCCATCAGTTTAGTTGCCGCTTAAGTACTTAACTAAGTACCTCGAACTTAACCCCCGCAGGCTGGTGTACCCTGAAGAGGACAGCTCTTAATCCTTGCGTTGCTGGAGACGCCGCAGCGATCTCTCGCGCCGAGTATGCTCCCGGCTGAGATCCAGCAAGATTTCCTCGATAAACGCCAAGTGGCGATGCGAGGCTTCACGGGCCTTTTCCGGCTCGCGTGCCACAATCGCCTCAAAAATTCCGGCGCGGTGGCTGCTCACTTTTGCCAACATCTCACGGCGCGAGTAGAGCAATTCAAAGTTCTGACGCACGTTCTGTTCCAGCATCGGCCCCATGCAGCGTAGCAGGTGAAGTAACACAACGTTGTGAGCGGCTTCAGTCACGGCGATTTGATACTGCATGACCGCATCGGCTTCGGCGTCGAGATCGCCGCTGTCTTGAGCCTGTTGAATCACGATGTGGCAGTCGCGGATGCGCGCCAGATCTTCATCGGTGCCGCGCAGCGCCGCGTAATAGGCGGCAATGCCTTCCAGCGCGTGACGGGTTTCCAGCAGATCGAACTGTGATTCGGGATGGTCGGCCAGCAGCTCGGCCAGCGGATCGCTGAAGCTCTGCCACAGATTAGTTTGCACGAAGGTGCCGCCGCCCTGACGGCGCAGGAGCAGCCCTTTCGCTTCAAGGCGCTGAATGGCCTCTCTCAGAGAAGGACGGGAGACATCAAATTGTTTCGCCAGCTCGCGCTCCGGAGGCAGTTTTTCGCCTGGGCGCAGTGTCCCCTCGAGGATCAGGTATTCGAGCTGTTGCTCGATAACATCTGACAACTTGGGTTGGCGGATTTTGCTGTAGGCCATGAGTGAATTCTTCTCTGCGAATGGCGCGGAGTCAATTGGTAATACCAATTTCAAAAACGTGACGGTAAAGTAACAAAGTATTCACCTCCTGTCCATACGGGCCTTGATCGAAATCAGGTTACCCGCACATTTTAACACCCCGCTGAAAACCCCGCTGCAAACCGGTAACGCCGTGATGGTATTACCATTTACGCGGCGGGTTGGGGATTTAACTTTTACCAAACCTTACGCAAGGCAGAGTGCAAACTTTTTGCCCGAGTTTTATTGCATGGTTATTACGCTTTAATGAATGGCTATTTGGCGAACAGCGCAACGGCGGTTCGTTCATTATTTGAACGCGGCCCACCGTTCAGATCTACGTTATTTTTGCGCATTATGTGATTTGTTGCTTATTTCATGCACTGAATCCCCCCTGCCGTCACACAACCCGCATTTTGTTTCCTAAACTGCTGCAATCTTAATCACTCACACGACAAAGCAGGTGCAAACCGACGCGCATAACATTATTCTCTGCCAAACGGTAGCGGCGCCGTGGAATTAATAGCTATAACGCCGTAAATAAAACAAAACACACATCGTAACCACTGCTTTACAGGCAGGTGGGCATTCACAACGACAGAGGGTTAGATTGATGGATGGTCAACAGCATGGTGACCAGCTGAAGCGCGGCCTGAAAAACCGCCATATTCAGCTCATCGCCTTAGGTGGCGCAATCGGCACCGGGTTATTTCTCGGTATCGCTCAAACAATAAAAATGGCCGGCCCGTCAGTGCTCCTCGGCTACGCCATCGGCGGCTTCATCGCGTTTCTGATCATGCGCCAGCTGGGGGAAATGGTGGTGGAAGAACCGGTCGCCGGTTCCTTCAGCCACTTCGCCTACAAATACTGGGGCAACTTCGCCGGCTTCGCCTCCGGCTGGAACTATTGGGTGCTGTATGTCCTGGTGGCGATGGCGGAGCTGACGGCGGTCGGCATCTACGTACAGTACTGGTGGCCGGAGATCCCCACCTGGGTTTCCGCCGCGGTATTCTTCCTGGCGATCAATGCCATCAACCTGGCCAACGTGAAAGTTTACGGCGAGATGGAGTTCTGGTTCGCCATCATCAAAGTGGTGGCGATTATCGGCATGATCGTGTTCGGCGCCTACCTGCTGTTCAGCGGCATGGGCGGCCCGGAAGCCACCGTCACCAACCTGTGGGCGCAGGGCGGGTTCTTCCCGAACGGCGTCATGGGCCTGGTGATGGCGATGGCGGTGATCATGTTCTCCTTCGGCGGCCTCGAGCTGGTCGGCATCACCGCCGCCGAAGCCGACAACCCGCAAAAAAGCATTCCGAAAGCCACCAATCAGGTGATCTACCGCATCCTGATCTTCTATATCGGTTCGCTGGCCATTCTGCTGTCGCTGTACCCGTGGGGCAAAGTGGTTGAAGGCGGCAGCCCGTTCGTGCTGATCTTCCACGCGCTGAACAGCAACCTGGTGGCGACCGTGCTGAACATCGTGGTGCTCACCGCCGCGCTGTCGGTCTACAACAGCTGCGTCTACTGCAACAGCCGCATGCTGTACGGCTTGGCGCAGCAGGGCAACGGCCCGAAAAGCCTGCTGAAGGTCGACGGCCGCGGCGTGCCGGTGGTAGCCATCGGCATTTCCGCCCTCGCCACCGCGCTGTGCGTGCTGATTAACTACCTGATCCCGGGCCGCGCCTTCGAACTGCTGATGGCGTTAGTGGTATCGGCGCTGGTGATCAACTGGGCGATGATCAGCCTGGCGCACCTGAAATTCCGCGCCGCCAAAAACCGCGAAGGCGTGGTGCCGAAGTTCAAAGCGTTCTGGTACCCGTTCAGCAACTACCTGTGCCTGCTGTTCATGGCCGGCATCCTGGTGATCATGTACCTGACGCCGGGCATTCAAATCTCGGTGCTGCTGATCCCGGTATGGGTGGCGATCCTGGCCGTCGGTTACGCCATCAAACAGCGCAGCCAACGTGTCGACGGCGTCACCAGCCGTTGAATCCCGTGACCGCGCAATAAAATGGCCCGCAGATGCGGGCCATTTTTTTCGTCTGAACGCCGCTTACTTGCGCAGCGCTTTCACCTGCTCGGCGGTGACGTCCGCCGGCAAACCGCCCCAGGTCACCCGCAGGTAATTCACCAGTTCCGCCACTTCAGCATCGCTCAGACGCTCGCCGAAGCCCGGCATACTCTGCATGCTTTCACCGTTCGGGAACTGCTGGGCCGGCAGGCCGTCCAGCACCGACACGATCAGGTTCTTGCCGTCCGCCTGGCGCAGCGTGGCGTTATCGCGCATCGCCGGTGCCACATGCGGTTTGCCCTCACCTTCGCGCGCATGGCAACCGGCGCACTGATCCAGATAGGTCATGCGCCCGGCATCGCTGCCCTGGCCCATTTTCACCGGCACCGCCGCCGGCGGCTGCTCGCCCATCAGATACAGCGCCAGCGCCTGATGATCTTCCGGCGTCAAATGACGGGTGCTGAGATCCACCACCATATGCATCTCACTGAAGGCCGAACCCTGCGGCGCGAGGCCAGTGCCGAGGAAGCGGCTGACGTCCTGCGGCGTCCAGCCGCGCTGCGCCAAGCCGTGCGGCGTAATGTCCGGCGCCATGAAGCGGCCGAGATCGCCGCCCTGCATCGGCTTGCCGAGATCCATCTGTCCCAGCGCGCCGCGCGGCGTGTGGCATTCGCCACAGTGGCCCAGCACGTCGGCCAGATAGCGGCCGCGCTGCCATTGCGGCGAGCTGCCCTGCGAACTGGCCGGCAGCGGATCCTGGCTGCGGAACAGCAGATTCCAGCCGATCAGCGCCATGCGCTGGTTGAACGGGAACGGCATGTCGTTGGCCGGAATGGCCACGTCCACCGCCGGGCGCGTCATCAGGTAAGCGTAGATGTCATCGGCGTCCTGACGCGAAATGCCCTTGTACGAGGTGTAAGGCATCGCCGGGTACAGGTGCCGTCCGCCCGGCGCCACGCCCTGCGTCAGCGCCAGGAAGAAGTCGTCCTTGCTCCAGCGCCCGATGCCGTGGTCGGCCGACGGCGTCAGGTTGCTGCCGTAAATCGTGCCGAACGGCGTGTCCAGCGGATAGCCGCCGGCCAACGGCGCCCCGCCGCTGGCGGTATGGCAGGCGGCGCAGTCGGCGGCCTGCGCCAGATAGCGGCCGCGCGCGATCTGTTCGGCGCTGGCGGTCACCTGCTGCACCGGGCCGTCGTAACGGCGGTTTTCCCGCCACCACAACAGCGCAATCACCACGATCGCCACCAGCACAATCAACATTGCGAGACGTTTTTTCATTGCGCCGTCTCCTTCAGCAGGCCCGGCGTTTTCAGCACCACGTCGCGCACCGCTTCGTAGTAGCGCACGTAGCCGGTGCAGCGGCAGATGTGGCTGTCCAGCGCCTGCTCGATGGCGTTCTCCAGCTGATCGCGGGCGATCGGCTCACGCTTGAGCTTTTCCACGAAGATGGTGGCGGCGTTGACGAAGCCTGGCGTGCAGTAGCCGCACTGGAAGCTGTAGTGCTCCAGAAACGCCTGCTGGATCGGCGACAGCTCAACCACCTCCCCCTGTTCGTCCACCCTGGCGTGGCCTTCGACGGTGCGCACTTTCTTGCCGTTGAAGAAATGCGCGCCGGTGATGCAGGTGCGCACCTCTTCGCTGGTGCCGCTCGGGTGATCGACAATAGCCACGCAGGCGTGGCAAATGCCCTGCCCGCAGCCGAGGCGCGAACCGGTCAAATCGAGATACTCGTGCAGGAAATCGATCATCATCAAGCCTTCCGGCACCTCGATCGGGCCGTACTGTTTCTCGTTGATGGTCAGGGAAATCGGCTGGGTTTTAATGCTCATTGTAATACCTCACGAATATTTTCTGCACGAACGGGCAAATCACGGAAACGGTGGCCGGTGGCGTCGGCAATGGCGTTGACCAGTGCGGCCACGATCGGGATCATCACCACTTCCGCCATGCCTTTCGGCGGATCGGTTTCCGACAGCGCCGGCAGGATGTCGCCGCTCTGTTTCCATACCGCCACGTCGCTGGCGCGCGGCAGGTGGTAACGGTTGAAGTTCCAGGTGCCGTTGCCCGGGCCGTCTTCGTACAGCGGTAAATATTCGTGCAGCGCATGGCCGATGCCCATCGCCAGCCCGCCCTGCAGTTGGCCGGAAACCAGTTCCGGCACGATCAGGTTGCCACACTCCATGATTGAGTGGTGATTCAGCAACTCCACCTGGCCGGTGGCGATATCCACCGCCACTTCCGCCAGCGTGCCGACGGCGCTGTAGTAGGTCACCGCCGCATTGTTGCGCTGGGTCGGCGGGTAGTAGACCTGCCCGCGCGCCAGCGGTTTGAATTCGCCGCCGGCGTTGCGCAGCGCCATGCCGTCGATCGGCAGGCGTTCGCTTTTGCCGTTCAACGTGAAATCGGCCTCCGCCCACTGCCAGCGGTTGAACACATGCACCGCCGCGCCGGTGACGCCGCCCATCTGATAAGCCGTCTTGGCCAGCAGCTCGAGGCTCAGCACCGACATGCCCGCCGCCGTCAGGCCGCCTTCGACCCAACGCGCATCTTCGCGCCGCACCACCAGCGGCGCCGCCTGGCCGCCGCCGATACCAGCCTGCCACAGCGCCATCGCCGCCGGCCACAGGCCGTGATCGAAGATCAGGCGCGCCGCTTCGCGGGTGCTGTGCGAGAAGTAATAGGCCGAGTTGCTGGCGCTCGACGGCGAACAGTAGCTCGGCGTCCAGTTGGGGTTGGTTTGCAGCTTGTCCTGCTCTTCCTGCGACATCAGGTAAGGATCGCCGCTGGTGACCATCGGCAATACCGACCAGTCGGTGACCGAGAAGTGCGCTTCGTCGGCCGGTTTGCCCAGCCACTGCGCGCACAATACCGACTGCGAGGTCGACATGCCGGTGCCCATCTCCGCGCCACTGTGATGCAGGATGATGCGGCCGTCTTCGCTCAGCTCCACCCGGGCGAACGAGGTTTCCGCCCCGGTGCCGAAGTCTTTCTGCACGCAGCCGAAGCCGACGCCATAGCGCTTGCCGGGATGACGGCTCTCAAACTCGGCCTTGCGTTCGGCGCGCTTAAGCCATATCTCATGCTTCGCCGCCTTTTCCAGTACTTCATCGGCGCGGATCGCACCGGCCGGGATCGCCCCCTGGGTGTTTTTCATGCCGGATTTCAGCACGTTGCGCAGGCGGAACTCGATCGGGTCAATCTTCAGCTCGGCGGCCAACTCATCCACCATCATCTCGGTGGCGGCCATGCTCTGCAGCGTGCCGTAACCGCGCGCCGAACCAGCGTCGATGGCGCGTGAAGCCAGCCCGACCGACGACAGATCGCTTTTCGGGAAGTAGTAAATCGACTGGGCGGCGGTTGCGCCGACCATCACCACCGAAGGGGTAAAGTTGCTGCGGCCGCCGCCGTCCGCGGTCATGTCACCGAGGAACGACTGCATGACGCCGGTCTGCTTATTCACCGCGATGCGGTAGTTCATGTCGAACGCGTGGCGCTTCAACGCCGTCTGGAACTGTTCGAAGCGATCGTTGGCCAGGCGCACCGGGTGACCGTCGCCGTACATCGCCGCCACCGCGCCGTAATACGGGAAGTTGTAGTGGTCTTTCGAGCCGTAGCCCACGGTGTAGCACGGGTGCAGGATCAGCTGTTTCACCGGCGGATTGCGCTTGGCCAGCATGCGCGGCATCTCGTCGGCCACTTCCTGCGGCGACTGCGTCGGCACCACCAGATGCAGGGTTTGCGTCTGCGCGTCGAACCAGCCGTTGGCGTTGTCCGGCTCCAGCGCCGAGGTGTCTATCGACTGCGTGGTGTAGCGGCGCGACATTACCAGCCAGTCGGCCGGCGGATTCGCCAACTCGTCGGCGATCATCCCTGCATAGCGCATGCCCTCCTGATCCAGCTTGCCGCCCTCGCGCCCTTCCGGCCACACCGGCAGGTGTTTTTTCATCGACACCGGGAAGATCGGCGTGTCCTTCAGGCTGGAGAAGCGATCGTCGTCGAACGGCTGTTCTCCCCCCACCCGCACATAGCGGAAGCTGCCCCAGGGATCGCGCTCGAGCGGGCCGGTCACCGCGCCGTATTTGATGGTTTCTTCGCGGAATTTCAGCTTGTCCTTGGCGAAGCGGAAACGGGCGAAGTCGTGATAGATCAGGATCGCCACCGCCTGGCCGAGGTAGGCCGGGGTTTTGCCGCTCGGCAGCAGCATGTCATCACCGTAGAACGCCGGAAAGGCCAGGCCGTCGCGCGCCAGATCTTCCGCCGTCACCAGGCGATCCGGCTGCAGATCGTCCCCCAACAGCGACAGATCGACCCCTTCGAACAACCGGTCGGCCTTGGTCACGCGCAGAATGAAGGCGTGCGCCTGTTTCTGCGGCCAGTGCGGCATGTCCACCGCGCGGATATCGCGCGCGAACACCTTCTGCCCCATGACCTTGGCGCGGCCGTCGATACGGAAACGCACGCGCTTGGCCTGCGGATCCCAATTGGGCGACTGGAGGATTTTTTGCTCGAACAGCGCGGCGTAGGCGCGGCTGTACAGGGGCGCGAGGTACACGGATACCCCCGCAATCACGGCGCTTTTGATAAAGCGACGCCGCGACGGGTTGAAATTGCTCATAAATAAGTCCTTCACGTCTTTCTTGTAATTGGTTTTTGTTCGCGGTGTTGTTGCGCAAACGCTGACGACCTTGCCGTAGACGTCATAAGCATATGCTTATAACTAAAATTATGTGATGATTAACAGGCTGTTTTCAACAAAAAAACATTTGCAAAACACATAAGGTTTGTACGCTAATAAATAATTTGCGCAAACGCGGGCTTGAACCATGATCACGGGCATCATTATTACCGCCGCCGGACGCGGGGAGCGCTTTATTCGGGCCGGCGGCCAGGGCAACAAACTGAACGCCGGGTTTGCCGATGCGGTGGGCGAGCGGCGTTCGCTGTTCGAACACACCCTGCGCCAGGCGCTGGCTTCCGAGCTGCCGGTGCAGGTGGTGACCCGTCCGGATAATCTGCCGGTGCTGGCAGCCTGCGCCGCCAATCAGGTGCCGGTTACCCTGCTCGCCAGCGCGGGCCTCGGCGACTCGATCGCCGCAGGCGTTGCGGCCACGCCGCACTGGCAAGGCTGGCTGATTCATCTGGCCGATATGCCGTTCGTCGGCGCCGATGTCTTCCGGCAGGTGGCGAGCGCCTTACGGCAACACGCGATCGTACGCCCCAGCTATGCGCAACAGCCCGGTCACCCGGTCGGCTTTTCCGCCCTATTGCGCAAACAACTTTGCCAACTGCGCGGCGATAATGGCGCCCGTGGGCTGCTGCAAGGCGCAACGGTGCACCTGTTGCCACTTGAGCACCCCGGCGTCGTGCAGGATATTGATCTTCCATCGCAACTTCCGGCCAGCGAGTAAATTCACCTATGCAACATCTTGATGTCACCGTGGTCAGCCAGGCGATAAGCTGGCTGCAACACCAGCCGGTCTGGTTATGCACCGTCCTCAGCACCTATGGTTCTTCGCCGCGCTCGCCGGGCGCGCTGATGGCGGCGACCCGCGACGGCCGCTACAGCGGTTCGTTGTCGGGCGGGTGCGTGGAGGAGGACTTTCTGCGCCGCGTAGCCGCCGGGGAGTATCAGGCGGCCAGCCAGGTGATCCGTTACGGCGAAGGCGGTATGACGCCCAACGTGGCGCTGCCGTGCGGCGGCGTGCTGGACGTGCTGATCGAGTATCTGCCGGCGGGAGAAGCCAGCGTCGCTTACCTGCGACGCATCGCCGGCGCGCTGGAAGGGCATCACGCGTTGATCAAACGCCTGACGCTGCCCCACGCCTGCCACAGCCTCGAGCAGAGTCATTTCACCAGCGCCACCCAGGTGGAACGCCGGCTCGAACAGATTACCCTGCATATCGCGGCTGCACCGCGCCTGCTGATCGCCGGGCTGTCCAGCGTGGCGCTGTACTGCGCCGATTTCGCCGTGGCGCTGGGGTTTGAGGTGCTGGTTTGCGAGAATCGCCCGGAGGCGCTGGATAACTTCGCCGCCGAGTTAAAACCGGGCGTGACGCTGCTGCGCCAGTTTCCGGCCAAGTTCATTGAGGACGGCGGTTGCCACGCCAATACCGCCGTCGTGGCGCTGACCCACGATCCGCGTATGGACGATCTAACGCTGATGGAAGCGATCCACACTCCGGCGTTTTACATCGGCGCCATGGGATCGCTGAGAAACAGCGCGCGGCGGCGCCAGCGGTTGCAGCAGATTGCCGAATTCACGCCGCAGGAGTTGGAACGCATCCATGCGCCGATCGGCCTGCCGCTGGGCAGCAAAACGCCCGCGGAGATCGCCCTGGCGGTGATGGCGGCGATCGTGCAGCAGAAAAACCGGCGGCCGGCCGCCGACGGGATCAGTGCAGCGGCACCACCGGCACCAGATGCTGCAGCTCCAGATGCAGCTCCTCTTTCCCGCTCAGCGAATAGCTGAACACCGTCATGTCCGGCCCGTCACCGCGGGCCAGCCCCATTTCGGGCAGCACCTGCGTGTAAATTTTAATGATGTGATCATTGAGCGCCACCGGCTTGCCGGAATAGCGAAAACGGCAAAACTCGCCGTGGATCTCCGGCAGCGGCTCCAGCGCCACGCCTTCACGCAGCGGATAGTCCGTCGTCACGCCCAGGGTATAGTCGACTCTGACCCGCTCGCCGTCCGGCACCAGTTGGGTAAACGAATAGGTTTGCGTCGGGCGCTCGCCTAACAAGGTGTAAAACTGCGCCCGCAGCGCGCTGCGCTGCGGCAGATGCGACTTATCCAACCTCTCTATGTCCAGGTGGTAAGCGTACTGCTTGCCGTGAAAAGCGTATTGCCCTCTGGCGATGCTGACGCGTTCAACCTCAATATCGCCGGGCTGGCTGGCCGCGAGTGAACGCACCAGATTGCTGAAGTCCTGTTTGCGGGCATGACGATAAACGCTGGGCGACTCGGCGAAGTGTTTCTTGAAACAGCGCGAGAACGTCTGCTGATTATCGAATTGATATTCAACCGAAATGTCCAGAATGCTCTTCTGCGTGAAGCGCAAGGCGAAGGCGGCGAGGTAGAGGCGACGAGCGCGGATGTAGGAGGCTAACGATAATCCGGTCTGCTTCTTGAACATGCGCTGCAGGTACCATTTCGTATAGCCTGACTTGGCGGAAACGATATCCAACGACAGCGGATTGGTCAGGTTATCTTCAATCCAGACCAGCAATTCCCTGATGTGACTTTCCTGCGTACCCATGTGCTTGCCGAACCTTATGTTACCGATATTCCATTAGTCGAATTTTAGTGCTATCCGCGTAGGGTATACAGGTTAAAACTCGCCGTCCAGCAAGCTACAGGACTTTACACAGTCCCCCTTCACCGCCCGCGAGCGGCGAAGGGGGCAACGCTTATTTCAGGCAGCTGGCGCATTGGCCAGCCTGGATCTTCTGGAAGAAGTCATTGCCTTTGTCATCCACCAGGATAAACGCCGGGAAATCTTCCACTTCGATTTTCCAGATCGCTTCCATGCCCAATTCAGGGTACTCCACGCACTCCAGGCTCTTGATGCTCTGCTGCGCCAGCACCGCCGCCGGGCCGCCGATGCTGCCGAGGTAGAAGCCGCCGTGCTTGTGGCAGGCATCCGTCACCTGCTGGCTGCGGTTGCCTTTCGCCAGCATGATCATGCTGCCGCCGTGAGATTGCAGCAGATCGACGTAGGCATCCATACGCCCGGCGGTGGTCGGCCCCAAGGAACCGGACGCATAGCCTTCCGGCGTTTTAGCCGGGCCGGCGTAGTAGATCGGGTGATCCTTGACGTACTGCGGCAGGCCCTCACCGCGATCCAAGCGCTCTTTCAGCTTGGCGTGCGCGATATCGCGGCCAACGATGATGGTGCCGCTCAGCGACAGGCGGGTGGAAACCGGGTACTGCGACAGCTGTTTGAGGATCTCGGCCATCGGACGGTTGAGATCGACCTTGATCGCCTCGCCTTCCCCGGCCTGGCGCAGCTCCTGAGGAATGAATTTACCCGGATTGTGCTCCAGTTTTTCCAGCCAGATGCCGTCGCGGTTAATCTTGCCTTTGATGTTGCGGTCCGCCGAACAGGAAACGCCCATGCCGACCGGGCAGGAGGCGCCGTGGCGCGGCAGACGCACGACGCGGATATCGTGCGCGAAGTATTTGCCGCCGAACTGCGCGCCCAGCCCCAGGTTCTGCGCCTCTTGCAGCAATTCCGCTTCGAGTTCCAGATCGCGGAACGCCTGACCATGCTCGTTGCCTTCGGTCGGCAGGCCATCGTAATACTTGGTCGAGGCCAGTTTGACTGTTTTCAGCGTCGCTTCCGCCGAGGTGCCGCCGATGACGAACGCCACGTGGTACGGCGGGCAGGCCGCAGTGCCCAGCGTGCGCATCTTGTCGACCAGGTAGTTTTTCAGCTTGCCCGGCGACAGCAGCGCCTTGGTTTCCTGATACAGATAGGTTTTGTTGGCTGAACCGCCGCCCTTGGCGATGCACAGGAACTTGTACTCTTCGCCGTCCACGCTGTAGAGATCGATCTGCGCCGGCAGGTTGCTGCCGGTATTGACCTCTTTGTACATATCCAGCGCGGCGTTCTGCGAATAGCGCAGGTTCTCTTCGATGTAGGTGTTGTACACCCCACGCGACAACGCTTCTTCATCGCCGCCGCCGGTCCAGACGCGCTGGCCCTTTTTGCCGACGATGATCGCCGTCCCGGTGTCCTGGCAGGTCGGTAAAATACCCTTGGCGGCGATTTCTGAGTTACGCAGAAATTGCAGCGCAACGTACTTGTCGTTTTCGCTGGCGTCCGGATCTTTGAGGATATCGGCCACCTGCTGTTGGTGCGCCGGGCGCAGCATGAACGACGCGTCGTGGAACGCATGCTGGGCAAGCAGGGTTAACGCTTCAGGGGCAACTTTCAGTATTTCCTGGCCTTCAAACTCGCTCACGGAAACGTGGTCGCGGCTCAGCAGGTAATATTCGGTATCGTCTTTCTTCAGCGGGAACGGATCTTGATAGTGGAACGGTTTATTCGACATTGATCTCTCACTTGCAACATCAGCTGCGTTAAATTCACACTTGCGGCGCGCGAGGCGGCGCCTTGTCAAAAAACTGCCTTCACCTTACGTATTTTTAATCAGTCAGTTATTGCGCCAAATCGCAAAATAACCGCTCTTTGCGTAAGGGATTGCCACAGGCGGCGTTTCAACCTTGCTCGGTGAGAACTGCGGGTACAGGCTCATCATGCACGCTTTATTATCCCGCAGTTAACACATTGATTACAATCCATCGGTGGCGATCGCTTTATCAATGTGGCGAAAAAGCGCCGGATGCGATTTGCGCCGGTGCGTATTGTCAGCCGCCGCGCCATTGCTTAAGCTAGCCGCAATGAACAAACCGAGAATCCCCATCGCGCTGCAACAAGCGGTGATGCGCTGCCTGCGAGAAAAGCTGCAGTTGGCCCGCCGGCATTTTGCCGTCGAGTTCCCCGAACCCAGCATCGTCTATCAGCAACGCGGCACCAGCGCGGGCACCGCCTGGCTGCAAAGCTGGGAAATCCGCCTGAACCCGGTGCTGCTGCTGGAAAACCAACAGCCGTTTATCGATGAAGTGGTGCCGCACGAACTGGCGCACCTGCTGGTGTTTCGCCAATTCGGCCGGGTGGCGCCGCACGGCCGCGAATGGCGCTGGATGATGGAAAGCGTGCTGCTGACGCCCGCCAGCCGCACTCACCGTTTCGAAACCGCCTCGGTGCAAAGCAAGACCTTCCCCTACCGCTGCGCCTGTGGGCAGCACCAGCTCACCATTCGCCGCCATAACCGCGTGCTGCGCGGCGAAAGCGAATACCGCTGCCGCCGGTGCGGCGAAAAACTGAAATTTCTTGCTAGCGAGAACCTTTAGTTAAACGATTTATACGTTAAAACAAGCAAATATCGCCATTTGCCACTACCGGCAAGTTCCGTTACCCTGCCTGCTTTTCCAATTTTGAGCTGTTTTGGAATATGCTTCGCAGAATTTTGTTTATGGCGGTTTTCGCCGCAGGCGCCGTACAGGCGCACGGCATCAATAACTTCTCTCAGGCCAAAGCGGCGGCGGCCAAGATTAACCGGGATGCGCCGGGCAGCTTTTACTGCGGCTGCCGCATCGACTGGCAAGGCAAGAAGGGCATCCCGGATCTCGCCGGCTGCGGCTATCAGGTGCGTAAAAACGCCCAGCGCGCGCAGCGCATCGAGTGGGAACACGTGGTGCCGGCCTGGCAGTTCGGCCACCAACTGCAGTGCTGGCAAGACGGCGGACGCAAAAACTGCAATAAGGACGCCACCTATCGCCAGATAGAAACCGATCTGCACAACCTGCAGCCGGCGATCGGCGAAGTGAACGGCGACCGCAACAACTTCATGTACAGCCAATGGAACGGCGGCGCAGGCCAATACGGGCAGTGCCCAATGAAGGTGGACTTCAAGAATAAACAGGCGGAGCCGCCCGCCCGCGCCCGCGGCGCCATTGCCCGCACCTACTTCTACATGCGCGATCGCTACCAGCTGCGGCTGTCACGCCAGCAAACCCAACTGTTCGAGGTGTGGAACCGGCAATATCCGGTGAGCCAATGGGAATGTCAGCGTGAAGCACGTATCGCCAAGGTGCAGGGCAACCACAACCCCTATATTCAACAGGCTTGTCAGCAGCGGAAAAGCTAACCTACTATAGCCTTTATCTTTCATGGCGCCGCCAACCCGCGGCGCCGTTTCGTCAGGATCAGACTACCCATGCGCATACCCCGCATTTACCATCCGCAGCCGTTGACCGACCGGGCGGAGATCGCCCTCAGCGAGGACGCCGCCAACCACGTCGGGCGCGTGCTGCGCATGAGCGCCGGCCAGGCGCTGCAGCTGTTCGACGGCAGCAACCAGGTGTTCGACGCCGAGATAGTCCGGGTGGACAAAAAGAGCGTGCTGGTGCGCCTTGGCGACGCCCGCGTGGAGGACATCGAATCGCCGCTCAACCTGCATCTGGGCCAGGTGATCTCGCGCGGCGAGAAGATGGAGTTCACCATCCAGAAATCCATCGAGCTGGGCGTCAACGTCATCACCCCGCTGTTTTCCGAGCGCTGCGGCGTCAAGTTGGACGGCGAGCGTCTGGCGAAGAAAATCCAACAATGGCAGAAGATCGCCATCGCCGCCTGCGAACAGTGCGGACGCAACCGCATTCCCGAAATCCGCGAGGCGATGTCGCTGGAGGCCTGGTGCGCCGAGCAGGACGGCAGCCTGAAACTCAACCTGCACCCGCGCGCCAGCCACAGCATCAACACGCTGCCGCAGCCGGTAGACCGCGTTCGCCTGCTGATCGGCCCGGAAGGCGGTTTGTCCGCCGACGAAATCGCCATGACCACCGACCACGGATTTACTGATATTCTGCTGGGACCACGCGTTCTGCGTACCGAAACCACAGCGCTCACCGCCATTACCGCTCTGCAGGTCCGCTTCGGCGACCTGGGTTAAAGGAGAAAAGATGATTAAGCTCGGCATCGTGATGGATCCTATCGATTCCATCAACATCAAGAAAGACACCAGCTTCGCCATGCTGCTCGAAGCGCAGCGCCGCGGTTACGAATTGCACTACATGGAGATGAACGATCTCTATCTGCACGCCGGTGACGGGCGCGCCCGCACCCGCCTGCTGAGCGTGAAGGAAGACAAGGAGAGCTGGTTCAGCTTCGGCGCCGAGCAGGATCTGGCGCTGCACGATCTGGACGTGATCCTGATGCGCAAGGATCCGCCGTTCGATACCGAATACATCTACGCGACCTACATTCTGGAACGCGCCGAAGTCAAAGGCACGCTGGTGGTCAACAAGCCGCAAAGCCTGCGTGACTGCAACGAGAAGCTGTTCACCGCCTGGTTCTCGGAACTGACGCCGGATACGCTGGTCAGCCGCAGCGCCGCGCACATCCGCAAATTCCACCAGCAGCACGGCGACGTCATCCTGAAGCCGCTGGATGGCATGGGCGGCGCGTCTATCTTCCGCGTGAAGCAGGACGATCCTAACCTGTCGGTGATCATCGAAACCCTGACCGAACACGGCAGCCGTTTCTGCATGGCGCAGAACTTCCTGCCGGCGATCAAGGACGGCGACAAACGCATTCTGGTCGTCGACGGCGAGCCGGTGCCTTACTGCCTGGCGCGCATTCCGGCGCAGGGCGAGACCCGTGGCAACCTGGCGGCCGGCGGCCGCGGCGAAGCGCGTCCGCTGAGCGAGAGCGACTGGAAAATCGCCCGCGCTGTCGCGCCGACGCTGAAAGAGAAAGGGCTGATCTTCGTCGGCCTGGACGTGATCGGCGATCGCCTGACCGAAATCAACGTGACCAGCCCAACCTGCGCGCGCGAAATTGAGGCGGCATTCCCGATCTCGATTACCGGCATGCTGATGGACGCGATTGAAAAGCGCCTGGCGGCGAAGTAATGCGTCATGCGGGCGGCCTGCCGCCCGCTATCCTGCATCGCGCCCGCCAAAGCACGCCTTTGAACGCGGCTTGAAAGGCGGCGGGTATAGCCGCATACTGGCGGCTGTTTATTTTCTCACCCATTGATTACCTTATACTAACGCCATGAATTTACAGCACCATTTTCTGATCGCCATGCCAACGCTGCAGGATCCTCGCTTCAAGCGCTCGGTGATTTACATTTGCGAGCACAATGAAGAAGGCGCCATGGGTTTGGTGATCAATAAACCGGTGGAGCAGTTCACGGTAGCCACGGTGCTGAGCAAGCTGAAGATCATGCCGCCTGCGCGCGATCCGGCCATCAGCCTGGACAAGCCGGTGTTCGCCGGCGGCCCCCTGGCGGACGATCGCGGATTTATCCTGCATACGCCGCGCCACGGCTTTGGCGCCAGCATTCAAATTTCCCCCAACACCATGATCACCACCTCGAAAGACGTGCTGGAAACGCTCGGCACGCCGGAGCAACCGGACGACGTGCTGGTGGCGCTGGGTTATGCGGGTTGGGAAAAGGGCCAGTTGGAGCAGGAAGTATTGGAAAACGCCTGGCTGACCATCGAAGCCAACACCGACATTTTGTTCCGCACGCCGATCGCCAGCCGCTGGCGCGAGGCGGGGAACCTTTTGGGTATCGACATTCGCAGCATCGCCAACCACGCAGGACACGCCTGATGAGTAACCGCACCATTATCGCCTTCGACTTTGGCACCAAAAGCATCGGCGCGGCCGTCGGCCAGGAGTTGACCGGCAGCGCCCGCGCCCTGCCGGCTTTCAAAGCGCAGGACGGTTCGCCGGACTGGCTGAAAATCGAAAAACTGCTGAAGGAGTGGCAGCCGGATTTGGTGGTGGTCGGCCTACCGCTGAACATGGACGGCACCGAACAGCCCGTTACCGCCCAGGCGCGCAAGTTCGCCAACCGCCTGCACGGCCGCTTCGGCATCCAGATCGATCTGCATGACGAGCGTCTGAGCACCGTGGAGGCGCGCGCCAACCTGTTCGATCGCGGCGGCTTCCGCGCGCTTGATAAAGGCAGCGTGGATTCCGCCTCCGCGGTGGTTATCCTCGAAAGCTGGTTCGAACGGCAGCTGGGCTAAACGCCCGTTCCCTCCCCCGCGCAGTCCCCCAACACACCGGCGTCGATCCGCTGCTGCAAACCTTGCTCAAAGGTTTGCATGCCGGACTGCGCGCCGGTTTGCAACACGCTTGCCAACTGATGCGTTTTCCCTTCACGGATCAGGTTGCTGACCGCCGCCGTCGCCGTCAGCACTTCAAAGATCGCCACTCGTCCGCCGCCGGGGCGCCTCATCAGCTTTTGCGCGATCACCGCTTGCAGGCTGCCCGCCAGCTGGGCGCGCACGTAGGGTTTCTCTTCCGCCGGAAACACGTCCACCAGCCGTTCTACCGCCTGCGGCGCGCTGCGGGTATGCAGCGTCGCCAGCACCAGGTGGCCGGTCTCCGTCGCAGTGAGCGCCAGCCGGATGGTGGCGGTATCGCGCAGCTCGCCCAGCAGGATCACATCCGGATCTTCGCGCAGCGCGGCGCGCAACGCCGCATCGAAGCTGTGGCTGTCGCGGCCGATCTCCCGCTGCTGGATCAGCGATCGCCGGCTGCGGTGCAGGAACTCGATCGGATCTTCCAGCGTCAAAATATGCCGCTGCTGGTGCCGGTTGATCTCGTCGATCATCGCCGCCAGCGTGGTGGACTTGCCGCTGCCGGTGGCGCCGGTGACCAGGATCAATCCGTCGGCGCGCCGCAGCAGCGCCGGGACGATGGCCGGCGCCGCCAGCTCGGCAAGCGAAGGCGATTGCCCGGCGATACGCCGCAACGCGAGAGAAATCCCCGCGCTTTGTTGAAAAACGTTGGCGCGCAACCGCTCCCCGCTCGGCCTGTGCAACGCCAGATCGACCTGCCCCAGCCGCCGCAGGCTCTCGCGCTGCTGCGCATTCAGCAATCCATCGCAGAGGGCCTGCGCGCCTTGCGCCGTCAGCGTTTGTGCCGCCGCCAGCGGCTGCAGTTCACCGTCGATGCGCAACATCGGCGGATGACCGGCACAAAGGTGCAGATCGGAAGCATTATGCTTTACACTAAGGGCCACGAATTCATCGATATCCATATCACTCTCCCGGGTCAATAATGAGCACTATCCAACAGAACCTGCAGGATGTCAGAAACCGCATCGCGGCCGCCGCGCAAAACTGCGCGCGGACGCCGGAAGACGTTGCTCTGCTTGCAGTCAGCAAAACCAAACCTGTGGCGGCGATCGAAGAAGCCATCGCCGCCGGCCAGCGCGCCTTCGGCGAGAACTACGTGCAGGAAGGGGTAGACAAGATCCGGCATTTCGCCGAGTCGTCGCAGGGCGGTGAGTTGGTGTGGCACTTTATCGGCCCGCTGCAATCCAATAAGAGTCGGCTGGTGGCGGAACATTTCGCCTGGTGTCATACCGTGGATCGGCTGCGCATCGCCCAGCGTCTGAGCGATCAGCGCCCGGCCGACATGCCGCCGCTCAACGTGCTGATTCAAATCAACATCAGCGATGAGCAGAGCAAATCCGGCATCGCGTTGAACGAACTGCCGGCGTTGGCCGACGCGATCGCGGCGCTGCCGAATCTGGCGCTGCGCGGCCTGATGGCCATCCCGGCGCCGGAAACGGATTATCAGCGGCAGTTGGCGGTATTCAGCCGGATGAACGACGCATTTCTCGCCCTGCGTCAGCGTTATCCGCAGGCCGATACGCTGTCGATGGGCATGACGGACGACATGGCGGCGGCGATCGCCGCAGGCAGCACCCTGGTGCGCATCGGCACCGCAATTTTTGGCGCCCGCGACTACTCGCAGGCCTGACAAACAGACGAGGGATTTGATGCAACATCGCAAGATTACCTTTATCGGCGCCGGCAACATGGCGCGTGCAATCATCGCCGGCCTGGTCGCGGGCGGCTATCCAGCCAAATCCATCAGCGTCTGCGCCCCGTCGCCGAAAAACCGTGACGCGTTGGCGGCGGACTACGGCATCGTCAGCAGCGGCGACAACGTCGCCTGCGCGCGTGAAGCCGACGTCGTGGTGCTGGCGGTCAAACCGCAAATGATGGCCGACGTGTGTCAGCCGCTGCACGAACAGGTCGATTTCGGCGGCAAACTGGTGCTGTCGATCGCCGCCGGCATTCAGGTCAGCCGTTTCTATCAGTTGCTCGGCGACCAACTGGACATCGTGCGCATCATGCCCAACACCCCGTCGCTGGTCGGCAAGGGCATGAGCGGGCTGTACGCGCCGGCGCAGGTCAGCCAACAGGATCGCGACTACACCGGCGATTTAATGGCCTCGGTCGGTAAAGTTTGCTGGGTAGATGACGAAAATGGCATCAACGGCGTGATCGCCGCCGCGGGCAGCGCCCCGGCTTATTTCTTCCTGTTTATGGAAGCGATGCAAAAAGAAGCCGAACGCATGGGCTTCGACAGCCAGACCGCGCGCGATCTGGTGCAGCAGGCCGCTACCGGCGCCGCCGCGCTGGTTGAAGCCAACCCGGATACGCCGCTGGGCACGCTGCGCGAGCAGGTGACCTCCAAAGGCGGCACCACCGCCGAAGCGCTGCGGGTGTTCAACGAACGCCAACTGCCGGAAACCGTGGCGCAAGCGATGCAGGCCGCCGTTTCCCGTGCGCAAGAAATGGAAAAATTATTTTAAATAACCCCGAGTTAAGGAGAAGGACCACTTCATGCTAACGCTGACTTTCCTGGTCAAGACCGTTATTGATCTGTACGTGATGGTGCTGTTGCTGCGCATTTGGATGCAATGGACGCGCACCGATTTTTACAACCCGTTCTCGCAGTTTGTGGTGAAGATCACCCAACCGGTGGTCGGCCCGCTGCGCCGCATCATCCCAGCGCTTGGGCCTATCGACAGCGCTTCGCTGCTGCTGGCGTTCCTGCTGATGACCATCAAGTACCCGCTGCTGCTGCTGATACAAAGCCACGCGCTGTCGCTCAGCCCGTATAACCTGCTGTTCGGCCTGATCTCGCTGGTCAAGTCCGCCGGCTACCTGATCTTCTGGGTGATGATCATTCGTGCGCTGATGAGCTGGGTAAGCCAGGGCCGCAGCCCGATCGACTACGTGATGTACCAACTGACCGAACCGTTGATGGCGCCGATCCGTCGCATCATCCCGGCGATGGGCGGCATCGATTTTTCCGCCATGGTAGTGATCCTGATCCTCTATCTGATCAACTACCTGGGCATGGATGTGTTCGGCGAGATCTGGTTCCTGCTGTGAGTGCAGTCACTCCCGTGCTGGACGGGCTGGCGATCAGGCTATATATTCAGCCGAAAGCCAGCCGCGACCAAATTATCGGCTTGCATGGCGACGAGCTGAAAGTCGCCATCACCGCCCCGCCGGTCGACGGTCAAGCCAACGCCCATTTGATCAAGTTTATCGCCAAGCAGTTCAAAGTGGCGAAAAGCAACGTCACCATCGAGAAAGGCGAACTGGGGCGGCATAAACAGTTACGCATCGTGAATCCGCAACAGATCCCCGCCGTGGTCGCGGCGCTCATCGAATAATTTTCAAGGTAGTCATTATGCAAAAAGTCGTTCTTGCCACCGGTAACCCGGGCAAAGTGCGCGAACTTGCCGACCTGTTGGCCGATTTCGGCCTGGACGTGGTCGCGCAAACCGATCTGGGCGTGGAGTCCGCCGAAGAAACCGGCCTGACGTTTATCGAAAACGCCATTCTGAAAGCGCGCCATGCGGCACAGGTCACCGGCCTGCCGGCGATCGCCGACGACTCCGGTCTGGCGGTAGATGCGCTGGGCGGCGCGCCGGGCATCTACTCCGCGCGCTACGCCGGTGAAGACGCCGACGATCGGCAGAACCTCGACAAGCTGCTGGCGGCGATGAAAGACGTGGCGCCGGGCCAGCGCGGCGCGCAATTTCACTGCGTGCTGGTCTATCTGCGCCATGCGCAAGATCCGACGCCGCTGGTGTTTCACGGCAGCTGGGCCGGTGAAATCACCGAACAGGCCGCCGGTGAAGGCGGTTTCGGTTACGATCCTATCTTTTACGTGCCGGAGCTGGGCCGCACCGCCGCCGAGCTGAGCCGCGACGAGAAGCGGGCGATTTCGCACCGCGGCAAGGCGCTGAAGCTGATGTTGGAAGCCATGCGCAATGCTTAAGCTGCCCCCGCTGAGTCTCTACATCCACATCCCGTGGTGCGTGCAGAAATGCCCGTACTGCGACTTCAACTCCCATGCGCTAAAGGGTGACGTGCCGCATCAGGAGTATGTCGATCATCTGTTGGCGGATCTGGATGCCGACCTGCCGCTGGCCGGCGGCCGGGAAATCAGCACTATCTTTATCGGCGGCGGCACCCCCAGCCTGCTGAGCGCCGAGGCGATGCAAGCCTTGCTGGACGGCGTGCGGGCGCGCATTCGCGTCGCCGACGACGCCGAAATCACCATGGAAGCCAATCCCGGCACCGTGGAGGCCGATCGCTTCAGCGGCTACCAGCGCGCCGGCGTCAACCGCATCTCCATCGGGGTGCAAAGCTTCAGTGCCGAGAAGCTGAACCGTCTGGGGCGCATCCACGGCCCGGAAGAAGCCAAACGCGCGGCGACGCTGGCGACCGGCCTCGGCCTGCGCAGCTTCAACCTCGATCTGATGCACGGCCTGCCGGATCAGTCGCTGGAAGAGGCGCTGGACGATCTGCGCCAGGCTATCGCCCTCAATCCGCCGCACCTGTCGTGGTATCAGCTGACCATCGAGCCGAACACCCTGTTCAGCTCGCGCCCGCCGGTTTTGCCGGACGACGATGCGCTGTGGGACATCTTCGAGCGCGGCCACCAGTTGCTGAGCGCCGCCGGCTATCAGCAGTATGAAACCTCGGCCTACGCCAAGCCGGGCTACCAATGCCAGCACAATCTCAACTACTGGCGCTTCGGCGACTATCTGGGGATCGGCTGCGGCGCGCACGGCAAGGTGACCTTCAGCGACGGACGCATCCTGCGCACCGCCAAGACCAAGCACCCGCGCGGCTTTATGCGCGGCGACTACATGGACAAGCAGCATGAGGTGGCGGCGGCGGATCGGCCGTTCGAATTCTTCATGAACCGCTTCCGCTTGCTGGAAGCCGCGCCGCGCGCCGACTTCGCCAACTACACCGGGCTGACGGAAAGCGTCATTCGCCCGCAGCTGGACGAAGCGCTGGCCAAAGGCTATCTGGAAGAAACCGCGGAGCACTGGCAGATCACCGAGAAGGGCAAACTGTTCCTCAACTCGCTGCTGGAACTGTTCCTGGCGGACGACGAGTAAAAAAAAGCGCTGAATGATCAGCGCTTTTTTATTGGTGTTAATCCGGGTAAAACGTCTGAGACAGAATCTGCTGAGTTTCCCAGATGCCGTTTTCCGGATACACATCCAGCCCGGTTTCGGCCGTGGCGAGCGCAACGGCCTTCGACCAGACGACATCCAGCCAATCGGCATCGCTCAGTTTACCTTTTAGGCTGGGCGACTCTTTCAAGCTGTAAAGCACCTCTTTGCGCTGCGCTTTAATCGTTCTTTCCCAGCTGGTTCCGCGCCTGGCCGGCTGATATTTCCATTTAAGCAAATGTGCAATCAGCACCGTCATCCGGCTAGCAAGTTCCCTTTGCTCGCTCTTCCCCACGTCCTCAATCTCCTCGGCGATCTTTTCAATATCGATCTCAGACAATTTTCCGGAGCGCAAAAGAGCGGCCTGTTCATTTGCCCAGGCAACAACATCGGTTTCGTAACGTGTATGGCTCATAGCGTCCTCCGTAAACATCCATAAATCTGTACGTAGTTTGATCAGTCTGTCAGATAAGCTTCAGAAGGTCAAAAAACGGTCTACCAAGAAGATTCTTAAATCACTTCAACGCGTTAAGCAGATCCTTGCGCTGGGTTTCCAGTGCGGTGACGCGGTTGCACACGTCATGACCGAAGTTCTGGAAGTCCTGTTCCTGGTTGTTCCATTCGTTCTGGATCGCCTTCTGCAAGCCGCCCAAATTGCCCATGATCGCCTGCAGCGGGTTGCCGCCGCTGTTGGCGGCCTGTTTGACGCCCATCTCGTTCAGGCTGTCCTGCAGCACGCCGCCCATGCTCTGCTGCACGATGTTGCGGCCATCCTGTTCCACTTGGTCAATCGCCTTGTGGTGGAAGGTCAGGCCGTCGCTGCGGTGCTCGATGATGCGGTTCATCTGCTGTTTCAGCTGGCCATTCAGGGTGGTCAGCCGGTTGCGCACGTTGCTGTTGCTGCCCAGCTCTTTGACGATCACCTTATCCAGCGCTGCGCGGGCTTTCTCCAGGTGTTTCTGCGCGCCGTCGTCGATCCACGGCAGCTGCTTGCGCAGCGCGCTCTGGTAACTGAAGGCTTTCTGCCGCTGGCTGTCGCTCAGGCTCAGCGCCTGACCGTTGCGGATCACGTCACCATCCGGCGAAATTTGCAGGTCGCCGCTGGCGCCTTTCACCTGCACGCTCTGCGGGCTGATGATCACATCGTCCTGGGGTTTAACGCTGCATTGGTACTCGGCGTGGGCCTGCGCGGCAGTCGCCGCCAGCAGCAGTAAGGCTAACCCGGTTTTCTTCAACATAGCTTCTCCTGACTCCCATCCAGATTGGGATTAAAAAATCGAACGACCGATACGTTGAGACAACAGTTCCAGCGCCGCAGTTCCCGCCAGCGAGTTGCCGGAAGCATCCAGCTCCGGCGACCAGACGACGATCGACAATTCGCCCGGCACGATGGCCACGATGCCGCCGCCCACGCCGGACTTGCCCGGCATCCCCACCCGATAGGCGAATTCGCCGGCGCCGTCGTACATGCCGCTGGTCATCATCAGGGCGTTGATCTGCCGGGCCTGCAGCGGGCTGATCACCGTCTCGCCGTTGAGATCGCGGCCGTGATTGGCCAGATAGACGAAGCTGCGCGCCAGCTCCACGCAGCTCATGCGCAGCGCACAGTAGTGGAAATAGGTTTGCAGCACGGTGATCACGTCGTTCTCGAAGTTGCCGAACGACTTCATCAGATAGGCGATGGCCGCATTGCGATCGGAGTGTTCGAACTCGGAGCGCGCCACCCGCAGGTCATAGGCCAGGTCGTCTTCGCCGGCCAGCTGGCGCACCACCTCCAGCATGCGCTGTTTGGGGGCGCTGAGCCGGGTTTGCAGCATGTCGCACACCACCAGCGCGCCGGGGTTGATAAACGGATTGCGCGGTTTGCCCTGCTCCATCTCCAGCTGCAGCAGCGAATTGAACGGCAGGCCGGAAGGCTCTTTGCCGACGCGCCGCCAGATCTCATGCTCCTGATAGCGCGTCAGCGCCAGCGTCAGACTCAGCACTTTGGAGATCGACTGGATGGAGAAGCGCTCCGCGGCGTCGCCGGCCTGGAACAGTTCGCCATCCACCGTACACACGGCGAGCGCCAGCCGATCGGCGGGCACTTCCGCCAACGCCGGGATGTAGTCGGCCACTTTTCCCTGGCCAATCAGCGGGCGCACCTGTTGCAGGATCTCTTCCAGCAACGCGTTATCCAATGTTGTTACCACCTCGGTCACACTCCAGGCAAAACAAAGGCGCCGTTAAGGCACCTTAAATCCATCCCCGTCATACTTGAATCCGCATCTGTGTTGGCTGCGAGCGCTCACCCCAGTCACTTACTGAAGTAAGCTCCTGGGGACTCACCCTCTTGCCGCCGTGATGCGAATCCAATTATTTAGGGGGAAATAAGCGGCGCGAAGCCGCGCTCATCGGGCAAGCGCGATCAATCCCACCAGATATCGAACAGATCGCTGACCTTAACGTCGGTCAGTTTGCGCGCTTCCAGCCAGTTTTTCACCAGTTCGCGATGCTCGTCGGTGCAGTGGCCGATCTTCTGCAGGCAGATCAAACCTTCCCACTGCAGGTAGCCGCTGCCGTCAAACGCCAGACCGTTCGGCTCGATCACTTCATCGATGAAGGTATCCAGCGTGCTGTCGATATCTTCCACCGACGTGCCTTCGGCGAAGCGCCAGGCTACGGAGAAACCCAACTCCTGAAATTCTTCAATGTGCAACTTTTTACGTAAACGACGACTGCGGTTCTTAGCCATTATTCTTTCCTCTCAAACATCAAGTCCCAAACGCCATGTCCCAGGCGCTGGCCGCGTAATTCAAATTTCGTCAGTGGGCGCGAATCCGGACGCGGCACATAATCATTATCGCTGGAAAGATTACGGTAGCCTGCGACCCCGTTCATAACCTCTAACATATGTTCCGCATAAGGTTGCCAATCGGTGGCCATGTGGAAGACGCCGCCGGTCTTCAGCTTGCGCAGCACCAGTTCGACAAACGGCGTTTGCACGATGCGGCGCTTGTTGTGGCGCGCCTTGTGCCACGGATCGGGGAAGAACAGCTGCACCATGTCCAGCGAGCCGTCCGGGATCATGTTTTCCAGCACTTCAACCGCATCGTGGCACATTACGCGCAGGTTGCTCAGCTTCGCCTCATGGGCGTCGGCCAGGCAGGCGCCCACGCCCGGCGAGTGTACTTCGATCCCTAAAAAGTTCTGCTGCGGGTTGTTGCCCGCCATGGTCACCAGCGAGGCGCCCATGCCAAAACCGATCTCCAGCACCGTCGGCGCTTCGCGGCCGAACAGCGCGGCGAGATCGACAGCGTCAGCCTGATACTCCACGCCCATCACCGGCCAATAGTTCTCCAGCGCGTGCTGCTGGCCTTTGGTCAGCCGCCCCTGGCGGCGGACAAAACTGCGGATACGGCGCATCGCGCGGCCG
This sequence comes from Serratia sp. CY55921, assembly GCF_052167655.1. Lineage (NCBI taxonomy): Bacteria > Pseudomonadati > Pseudomonadota > Gammaproteobacteria > Enterobacterales > Yersiniaceae > Serratia > Serratia sp. CY55921. The sequence goes on from NZ_JBJNMU010000003.1 coordinate 87,041, forward strand.
TTCTCATCAAATTCCGGGGAGATGACGTCATTAATCATAGTGCTTTCTGTCTGTTTGGCTGCCAATTAGGGAAACGCGCATTATGCAAAGATACATTGGTTTAGCAAGTGTTCATCTTCTGTACCCGCCGTGCGGCGTCGGAAAGTTCCGGTTTACAGCATCATGACTCTATGCTGCAATCTCGCTTCATTTTCTGCCGGATAACGACTCTTCATGATGCAAGCACAACAATTCGCACAGGTGGTGCTTGACTGGTACCAGCGCTACGGCCGCAAAACCCTGCCATGGCAGCTGGAGAAAACCGCCTATCAAGTATGGCTCTCCGAAGTGATGTTGCAACAGACCCAGGTTGCCACCGTCATTCCTTATTTTCAGCGCTTTATGGCCCGTTTTCCCAACGTGCGCGCGCTGGCGGAGGGCCCGCTGGACGAAGTGCTGCATCTGTGGACCGGCCTCGGCTATTACGCCCGCGCCCGCAACCTGCACAAAGCGGCGCAGACCATTGTCGCACAGCACGGCGGCGAGTTCCCGACAACCTTCGCAGAAATCGCCGATTTACCGGGCGTCGGCCGCTCCACCGCCGGCGCGGTGCTATCGTTGGCGCTGGGCCAGCACTATCCGATCCTCGACGGCAACGTGAAGCGCGTGCTGGCCCGCTGCTACGCGGTGGAAGGCTGGCCGGGCAAAAAAGAGGTCGAAAACCGGCTGTGGAAAATCAGCGAAGAAGTCACCCCGGCCCAGGGCGTCGGCCAGTTCAACCAGGCGATGATGGATCTGGGCGCCATGGTCTGCACCCGCTCCAAGCCCAAGTGTGAGCTCTGCCCGCTCAACGTCGGCTGCCTGTCTTACGCCAACCACAGCTGGGCCAACTACCCCGGCAAGAAGCCCAAGCAGACCCTGCCGGAAAAAACCGCCTACTTCTTATTGCTGCAGCACGGCGACCGCGTGTGGCTGGAGCAGCGCCCGGCGGTGGGCCTGTGGGGCGGCCTGTTCTGCTTCCCGCAGTTCAGCGCGCGCGTGGATTTGGAACTCTGGCTGCAGCAGCGTGGTCTGAAAGGCAAGCGCCTGGAACAGCTGACCGCGTTTCGCCACACGTTCAGCCATTTCCATCTCGATATCGTGCCGATGTGGCTGTCGCTCGACGCGGCGGGCAGCGGCATGGATGAGGGCGCGGGTCTCTGGTATAACTTAGCGCAGCCGCCGTCGGTCGGGCTGGCAGCGCCGGTGGACCGCCTGTTGCAACAGCTGGCGAAGCAGCCCCCGATCCAACAAAACTTATATGGCGATAGCGCCATCGATGAGGAATTAGCATGAGCCGCACCATTTTTTGTACTTTCCTTCAACGCGACGCCGAAGGCCAGGACTTCCAGCTTTATCCCGGCGACGTCGGCAAGCGCATCTACAACGAGATCTCCAAGGAAGCCTGGGGCGAGTGGATGAAGAAGCAGACCATGCTGATCAACGAGAAGAAGCTGAACATGATGAACGTGGATGACCGCAAACTGCTGGAAGAGGAAATGATCAAATTCCTGTTCGAAGGGCACGACGTGCACATCGAAGGCTATACGCCGCCGAGCGAATAACGCTGTTGGGGCCAGGCGCTGGCCCGCTTCAATCCTCTTATACTTCTTCCAAACGGCTTTAAGATGAAGAAAATTTTAGCTTTGCTCGTAATAGCGCCTTTGCTGATCTCCTGTTCCGGCAAAAAAAGTGAAGAAATCAACGAAGCCTGGATCAAAGACACCAACGGCTTCGACATTCTGATGGGCCAATTCGCTCACAACATCGAGAACATCTGGGGTCTGAACGAAGTTCTGATCGCCGGGCCGAAAGACTACGTCAAGTACACCGACCAATACCAAACCCGCAGCCACATCAACTTCGACACCGGCGCCATCACCGTCGAGACCATCGCCACCACCGATCCGGCCGCGCACCTGCGCCAGGCGATCATCAGCACGCTGCTGATGGGTGACGATCCGGGTTCGATCGACCTCTATTCCGACGCCAACGATATCCAGATCAGCAAAGAGCCGTTCCTGTACGGCCAGGTGCTGGATAACAAAGGGGCGCCGATCCGCTGGGAATGGCGCGCGGCGCACTTCGCCGATTACCTGCTGCAGACCAAGCTGCAAAAACGCACCTCCGGCCTGCACGTCATCTACTCGGTCACCATCCAACTGGTGCCGAACCACCTGGACAAACGTGCGCATAAATATCTGCCGATGGTGCGCAAGGCGTCGGAAAAATATGGCGTGGACGAGTCGCTGATCCTGGCTATCATGCAGACCGAATCGAGCTTCAACCCGTATGCGGTGAGCGGTTCGGACGCGCTGGGCCTGATGCAGGTGGTGCAGCACACCGCCGGTAAGGATGTGTTCCAGATGCGCGGTAAATGGGGCACCCCGAGCCGCAGCTACCTGTTCGATCCGGAGAACAACATCGATACCGGCACCGCCTACCTGGCGATCCTGCAGAACAACTACCTGGGCGGCATTCAGAACCCGACCTCGCGCCGCTATGCGGTGATCACCGCTTACAACGGCGGCGCCGGCAGCGTGCTGCGGGTGTTCTCCAGCGACAGAACGCGCGCGGTGGGCATCATCAACGGCATGCAGCCGGGCGACGTGTACCAAACGCTGACCACCAAGCACCCGGCAGCCGAGTCGCGCCGCTATCTGGTGAAAGTGAATACCGCGCAGAAGAGCTACCGCAGAAAGTAGCGCTTCCCGCGTGGATAGAAGAAGGGCCGGTGCGAACCGGCCCTTTTTTCATGGCTTGATCATATAGCCGAAGATGCGCTTCCAGCCGTGATCTTTTTTCTCGATGTAGACCCCCTGCAGCTCCGGCGAGAAGCCCGGCAGGCGGTTGATGCCCTCCTCGAGCGCCAGGAAGTAGCGCTGCACCGCGCCGCCCCACACTTCGCCCGGCACCACGCACAGCACGCCCGGCGGATACGGCAGGGCCCCTTCCGCCGCGATGCGCCCTTCCGCCTGGCCGATCGGCACCAGCTCGACGTTGTCGCGGATAAACTCCACGTTGGCGTCCTGCGGGTTCATCACCACCGGCGGGAAATGATCCTGACGGAACATCTCCTTTTGCAGCTGCTTAACGTCAAAGCTGACGTACAGATCGTGCATCTCCTGGCACAGCCGGCGAATGCTGTAGCCGCGGTAACGCTGCTCGTTCTTGCGGTACACCGTCGGCAGCACCACGCTCAGCGGCGCATCCTCTTCGACATAGCGTTCGAACTGCGCCAGCATCTCCACCAGCTGTTCCATCTTGGCCGGGTTCTCCGCCGGGGTCAGCAGGAACAGGATCGAGTTGAGATCGCACTTCTCCGGCACGATGCCGTTCTCGCGTAGGAAGTTGGCCAGAATGGTGGCCGGCACGCCGAACTCGGTGTATTGGCCGGTCGCGGCGTCAATCCCCGGCGTGGTCAGCAGCAGCTTGCACGGATCGACCAAATACTGATCCTGGGCGTAACCTTCGAAGCCGTGCCACGTCTCCCCCGGTACGAAGGTGAAGAAGCGCGCGTCGTTGGCGATCAGATCGGTATCGTAATCCTGCCAGTCCTTGCCCGCCACCTGCAGCGGAATAAACGGCTTCAGCTGCGAGCAGCGCGTGAGCAGCTGTTTGCGCGTCTCGATGCCCAGCTTGACGCAGTCCATCCACATGCGGCGCCCGGCGGGGCCGGCGTGCATCTTGGCGTTGACGTCCAGCGCGGCGAACAGCGGATAGAACGGGCTGGTCGACGCATGCAGCATGAACGCATTGTTCAGATGCTTATGGTTGCAGTGGCGCTTTTGCCCTTTGATATGGTCGTCTTTCTTATGGATCTGCGACGTCTGCGAGAACCCCGCCTGCTGTTTATGCACCGACTGGGTGACGAAGATGCCCGGATCGTGCTCGTCCAGCTCAAGCAGCAGCGGCGAACACTCTTTCAGCATCGGGATAAAACCTTCGTAGCCCACCCAGGCGGAGTCGAACAGGATGTAATCGCATAGGTGGCCGATGGTGTCGATCACCTGGCGAGCGTTGTAAATCGTGCCGTCGTAGGTGCCAAGCTGAATGATCGCCAGCCGGAACGGCCGCGCCGCCGTGGCCTTCTCCGGCGCCACCTCGCGGATCTGCTCGCGCAGGTAGCGCTCGTCGAAGCAGCGCGCATCGATGCCGCCGATAAAGCCGAACGGGTTGCGGGCGGTTTCCAGATAGACCGGCGTGGCGCCGGCCTGGATCAGCGCCCCGTGGTGGTTGGATTTGTGGTTGTTGCGATCGAACAGTACCAGATCGCCGCGGGTCAGCAGCGCGTTGGTCACCACCTTGTTGGCCGCCGAGGTGCCGTTGAGCACAAAGTAGGTTTTATCGGCGTTGAACACCCGCGCCGCATGCTTTTGCGCATCCTTGGCCGAGCCTTCGTGGATCAGCAGATCGCCCAGCTTGACGTCGGCGTTGCACATATCGGAACGGAACAGGGTTTCACCGTAGAAATCGAAGAACTGCCGGCCGGCCGGGTGTTTGCGGAAGAACTCGCCGCCCTGGTGCCCTGGGCAGGCGAAGGTCGAATTCTCCATCTCGACGTAGGTCTTCAGCGTTTTGAAGAACGGCGGCAACAGCGCCTGCTCGTAGGCGTCGGCGGCGGCCTCCAACTGCGCCATGTAGAACGGCTTGCTGGCGCCGGCCAGCAGCGCGAAAACCCCACTGACAAACGGCAGATAGTCCGGCGAGAGATGCTCATCCCCTTCCACCGCCACGAAGGTCGGAATGTCGAATCCTGTCGCCTGCAAGCGCGCCAGAATACCGGCGTTCACGTCGGCGACCGATACCACTACCGCCGCCACGTCGGTGTAGTCCGTCTGCTCTACGCGCACGATCTGGCGCAGCGTCTCAATGGTGGCGACCAGGCTGGCGCTGGTCGCGATTTTCAATTCTTTCATCATGCTGACTCTCAAACGGTGAAGGATGAGGGTGTGCCATCGGCACGGTAATGAGATAACGCGGTTATCCCGGTAAAAGCGATGCCCGGGCACGGCAGCATAAGCGGCGTACGTGACCAGCTCATGATCGGGGATCATCAGGCGGCTATCGGGGGAACTGATCATGGCAGCGTCCGACAGGCATCAGTAAAATCAGGGCCGCAGCGCTGGCTTTACGCATGCCTAACAGCGAGCATCAGGCGGCCTTACCGCATGATCGGCAGGCGTATTCGGACGGATGGCGTTCGGAGCAAGCAAAGACGGAACGGTGGCGTCAGAGGTCTGGTGCGCGACAGCGCTTGAGCGACAAAACCAGTCATGCCAATAACCCTCTGACTTATAAGAAGCGGGAACACCGTCAGGGAACGGAGAGTGCTAAAATTTGCGCAATGATTGCATGATTCGTTACGAGGTTCAAGCGAGAATCACCTGGGTTGAGCCTGCGTTAATGCAAAGGTAATGTATTGTTATTTAACAACAAAAATAAAAAACAATATTGACAAAGTGGTATAAATACACGTTTTTTATGCATATTTATTGGGTGGCGATATCGCCACAGGCTCTAGCGCTTCGGGTTCGCTGCCTGAAAATAGAGCAACCGATCGGCTTTGTGACAGAAAGCGATTGACGCCATCCGGCCAATACGGTTTAATGCGCCCCGTTGCCCGGATAGCTCAGTCGGTAGAGCAGGGGATTGAAAATCCCCGTGTCCTTGGTTCGATTCCGAGTCCGGGCACCATATTTAGAAGAACCCGCCTATGGCGGGTTTTTCGCTTTCTGAGATACGGACTCTCCATCGAACTGCGTTCGATTATTCGGCCAAAGGCCTCACCCTGCGGGCCAGCGCTAAAGCGCTGTTCAACGCGGCGCCAGCGCCGGTTGTCCGAGTCCGGTCGCCCTATTCAGAGAACCCAGCCTATGGCTGGGTTTTTGCTTTGCAGGGACAGGACTCTCCATCGAACTGCGTTCGATTATTCGGCCAAGGGCCTCACCCTACGGGCCAGCGCTAAAGCGCTGTTCAACGCGGCGCCAGCGCCGGTTGTCCGAGTCCTGGCACCATATTTAGAGAACCCAGCCTATGGCTGGGTTTTTCGCTTTCTGGGGTACGGACTCTCCATCGAACTGCGTTCGATTATTCGGCCAAGGGCCTCACCCTACGGGCCAGCTCTAAAGCGCTGTTCAACGCGGCGCCAGCGCTGAGACCTTGAATACCGAGCAGAAGTGCTCCTGTTCCTATCTCTTTAACCTAAATCTCGGCCTTTATATTCGCAGTCTTAATTGATGCTCGCCCCCTGCCCTGTGTTTACGGCACTGTATTATTTCCATTTGCGCCATAACCCAACCCTCCTTATTTTCGCCGTCATTTGAATTAATACGCAAACACGGGATACCATTAATGTTTTCATTCTGCGCCTGATAAAAACCCACAGCCACAAACCGATAAAAACATTAAATAACAATCAATTAAACAGAGCCCCATCACATAATCCCCTGCCGTTATTAAAAATAAACCAAAAATGCGGTCGGCACTCACCTTGTGATTTTTTGATAAATACCGTCCGTTGCCGCTGCTAATTTACCGACAGGCGTTCTTAAAACATCACATCGGTGAAGATCGTCATATCACCGTAATAGAACGCTTAATTTAGCCTGCTCACCCACTGATATTTTGGCCTTTTTTGGCTCTGGCATTAAACACCCGTTGAGAAAAAACATATGGAATATGGTTTATCAGACAATGGCGAACAGCCGGATCAACATGGCAAGGGCGTCAGCCGCAGAAATGTCTTGCTCGGCCTGGCGTCAACGCTTGTCGCCACCGCATTGGCCGGCGCCCCATTCCTCACGCTGGCGGAACAGCATACCGCCGCGCAAAACCCCCTGCTTTTTGCCCGTTTCTTCGCGCTCTCCCTGCAATTGACAGAACGTCAGGATATTGACCCTGGCCTTTCGGCTCGTATTTTCACTGCGTTGAGCCTCGCAAACCCGCAATTCTCATCACAGGTTGAGCGATTAAGCGCACGCGTGAAGGCCGGACAAAGCGCCCGGCAACTTCAGCAAATCGCCGGCCAACTGGGGCTCTCGGCATTGGTCTCGGCCATCGTCACCGCCTGGTATACCGGTACCGTGGGCCAGGGGGCAAACGCCAGTCTCATCGCTTATAAAGATGCCCTGATGTATCGCCCGGTTAAAGACGCCTTGATTGTGCCCACCTATTGCGGCAACGGCCCGCTTTGGTGGACCGTCGCCCCACCTGAGGTTAACGCCTTACTGCCCTCTGAGAGCTGAATCATGAAAAAACCGGTATTCACGGCTGATGGCGATGCCTCGGCCGATATTGTCATCGTCGGCTCGGGGATCGTCGGCGGCATGATGGCGGACCAGTTGGCCGGCCAAGGCTATTCCGTGCTGGTATTGGAGGCGGGCCTGCGTATCGATCGCGCGCAGGCCGTCGAAAACTGGCGCAATATGCCGTTTGATAACCGTGCGGGCTCCGATTTTCAAGGCTTGTACCCGCAATCAGCCTACGCCACCGCGCCGCTCTATTTTCCGCCAAACGATTATGTCGCGTTAAGTGGCCCAAGCGCGGACAGCTTTAAGCAGGGCTATTTACGCACCGTGGGCGGCACGACCTGGCACTGGGCGGCCTCCTGCTGGCGCCATCTGCCAAACGATTTCAAAATGAAAACGCTGTACGGGGTTGGCCGCGACTGGCCCATCGCCTATGACGATCTCGAGCCCTACTACTGCCGCGCGGAGGAGGCGATTGGCGTCGCCGGCCCAAACGATCCGGCCAAACAATCGCCTTCAGCGCGCAGCAAGCCTTATCCCATGGATATGGTGCCCTGGGCCCACGGAGATACGCGGTTCGCCGAAGTGGTCAACCCGCACGGTTACCGCTCCGTACCGATCCCCCAAGGGCGCAGCACGCGACCATGGCAGGGGCGGCCCACCTGCTGCGGCAACAATAACTGCCAACCTATCTGCCCGATTGGCGCCATGTATAACGGCATCCATCACATCGAACGCGCCGAAATGAAAGGAGCGCTCGTGCTGGCGGAAGCGGTGGCGTACAAAATCGATACCGATGGGCAAAATCAGGTTACCGCCGTGCATTGGCTGGACAACCAAAAGCGGTCGCACAAAGCCAGCGCCAGCGCGTTCGTCCTGGCATGCAATGGCATCGAAACCCCGCGCCTGCTGTTGATGGCCGCCAATGCGCAAAACCCGAATGGGATCGCCAACAGCTCCGATCAGGTTGGCCGCAATATGATGGATCACTCCGGCTTTCACTGCACCTTCCTGGCGAAAGAGCCGCTGTGGCCAGGACGCGGCCCGGCGCAGAGCAGCTGTTTGGTCGGCCCGCGCGATGGGGATTTCCGCAAGCATTACTCAGCCAACAAGATGATCCTCAATAACATCAACCGCGTTTTGCCGGCTACGCGTCATGCCCTGGCGCAGGGCCTGGTGGGGAAAGCGCTGGATGACGAGATCCGCCGCCGCGCGGCGCACGGCGTCGATTTGTCCATCAGTCTGGAACCGCTGCCCGATCCCAATAACCGTCTGACGTTGAGCGCAACGCGCAAAGACGCCCACGGTTTGCCTTGCCCGGACATTTACTATGACGTGGGGGACTATGTGCGAAAAGGGGCTGAAGCGGCGCACCGGCAGCTCAAGCATATTGGCCAATTGTTTGATGCCGATGAATTCAACATCACCACCAGCCTGAATGCCAATAATCACATTATGGGCGGCACCATCATGGGCAACGATGAGAAAAATTCCGTGGTGAACGGCGATTGCCGTGCGCACGATCATCCGAACCTGTGGCTGCCCGGCGGTGGCGCCATCCCTTCAGCCAGCGTGGTGAACAGCACGCTGACGATGGCGGCCCTGGGCCTTAAAGCGGCGGACGACATTGCCCGCAAACTGGCGGTGAAATCATGAGAAAACCTGCAAGGATAGCCTGGCTGGCGCTGCTCCTCGCGGCGGGCGGCGGCTCGGCGTTCGCCGCCGACGAAGGACCGTATTTCAGCGCCGAGCTGATTGAAAAAGGCGAGCGGCTCGCGGTGGCAGCGGACTGCCAGGCCTGCCACACCCAAACGGGAGGCGGCGAGCGATTTGCCGGCGGTTACAGCATCGCCACGCCGGTAGGCGTGATTTACACCACCAACATCACCCCCGACAAGGAAACCGGCATTGGCCGCTACAGCGAAGCGCAATTCGCCCGCGCCGTGCGTGAAGGCATTCGCGCGGACGGCACCCCGCTGTACCCGGCAATGCCTTATACGTCATACGTCAAATTGAACGACGAGGACATTCACGCGCTGTACGCCTACTTTATGAACGGCGTCGCCCCCGTCGTTCAGCACAACAGGCGAACCGAACTGCCCTTCCCCTTTAACCTGCGCTTTATCATGCCGGCCTGGAACAGTTTGTTTCTGGAAGAGGGGCATTTCAGCGCCGACAGCAGCGAAGATGCGCAATGGAACCGCGGCGCCTACCTGGTCAACGGCCCTGGACACTGCGATACCTGCCATACGCCGCGCAACGTGTTACTGGCTGAATACAGCGGGCAACCGCTTTCCGGCGCCATGGTCGGCAGTTGGTATGCGCCCAATATTACTTCCGACCCGATCAGCGGCATTGGCGGATGGAGCCAGGCTGAGCTAATCCAGTATTTGAAAACCGGGCGCGCGGCGGGAAAAAACCAGGCGGCGGGGGGCATGGCAGAAGCGATAGAAAACAGCCTGCAATATTTGTCGGACGACGATCTGGCCGCGATTGCCGCTTACCTGAAAAACAGTCCGCCGATCAGAGATCGACGCGATACGCGGCCGGCAGACAGCTTTGGCAAACCGTTCAACGTTGAACCCGAGCTGCGCGGCGCGCATCCGCCGACCGCCAACGAGACGGTGATTGACGGCGCCGCCTTGTTTAGCGGCAACTGCGCCAGCTGCCACCAACCCGACGGCAGCGGCAGTCAAAACCAGGCCTATCCATCGCTGTTCAACAACACGGCGACGGGCTCGCGCAATCCCTCCAATCTGATCTCGGCCATTTTGTTCGGCGTCGAGCGCCGCGTCGGGGATCAACATATCCTGATGCCGAATTTCGGCCCGCAATCCTATGTCAATCCCTTGAACGACCAACAGATTGCGGCGATCGGCAACTATGTCTTGCAACATTACGGCAACCCCGCGGCGCACGTCACCGCCGAAGACGTTGCGATCCTCAGACGAGGGGGCCCGGCGCCGTTGCTGGCCGAGATGCAGCCCTATATGGCACCGGGGTTGGGCGGCGGCGCGCTGGCGCTACTGGCCGCCATCGCGTGGCGGGTGCGCAAACGCCGCGGCGCGTGATTCATGCCAATTAAAGCTCCCTACGCTGGCGGCCGCAGGGAGCTTGTCTGCCGGCGCGCAAGGCTCTGATGCCATACGCCAATGATGTGCTAAAAATAGGCCCCGCCGGCGTTTTGCACTATTTTGGTTATGTCTGCCTGTTCATTCTGGGCGGTGCCTCGCTACGACGATAAACCCTGTACACCGTTCGCCTCGGTCACAAAACACAGTCAATCACGCCAGGAGCCCGACCATGAAAAACGCAACGTTCCCCAGCATCGCCAAGTTTTCCTTTCTGTCTTTATTATTGCCGGCCTGGATCACCCAGGCCGCTCCCCCGCAGCCGCAGCCGGGCAGCACCGCGCAAATCGTTTTGATTGGCACCTGGACAGGGGAAAGAGACGGCGATCGGGTTCAGCCGCCCGTTTATCCCAGCCAGGGGATGTATCGGTTGGCGCTCAACGAAGACGGCAGCCTGCTGCCATTGAATCGCATAAAAATGGACAGCCCTTCCTGGATAGTTCTGAGCAAAAATCGCCAATTTGCCTATACCACCAATGAAACTCAGCAAGGCCAAATCAGCACGCTCAAGCTCGGCAAAGGCGGCGACCCGCAACGCATCAGCGGCATCGACTCGCAGGGACAAGAGCCGACGCATGCCGCCATCAGTCCAGACGGGCGCTACTTATTGGCCGCCAATTACTCCAACGCCCCCGGGCATGCCAGCGTCATCGTGGCCCCCATTCTCCAGAACGGTGAACTCGGCGAGGTGCTGCAGCGCTTTCCCTTCACCAAGGGCTCAGAGGCCGTTGCCGAGCGGCAAGCCAGCGCCCATATTCACTCCGTCAACTTCACCCCCGACGGGCGCATGATGTACGCCGCCGATTTGGGCGGCGACATCATTCATGCCTTCTTCTACGACGCGGCAAATAAGGCCGCGCCGTTCAGGCTCGCGCCGGATTACGATTTGTCGTTTCCACCGGGCACCGGCCCGCGACATATGATCTTTTCCGCAAATGGCAGATTCGCCTACGTGATCAGCGAAATGTCGGCGAATATTTTTGCCTACCAGATTAATAACGATCGGTTGGAGAACATCCAGACATTAGCGCTGACGGAAAGCGCCCGCGCGGATGCAAAGGGCGGCGGCGGGCTGGCGTTTTCCCCTGACGGAAAATACCTCTATGCGAGCAATCGCCAAAAAACCAACGAAATCGTGGGTTATAAAATTAACCTGGAGAATGGCAAACTCACACTGATTGGCCGCACGCTTTCCGGCGGAATCGAACCGCGCGCTTTCGCCTTCGATAAAAGCGGAAAGTTTTTGCTAGTCGCCAATGTGTTTAGTAATAACGTTACCGTATTACAACGCGATCTGGATACCGGCGAATTATATGGCAACGGCGTAAGCGTCCAGATAGGTACGCCAACTGACGTTAAATTTATCCACGAGTAAATTATTGCTGCGGCAATCCGTTTGTCGCAGCGCCAACATCGATTCTCTTGCCCACGAGCGCCATACTTTACCCCATTCCCATGGCGTTTAACGCTCAGGTAATGAGAATCATCATCAGCGGCAAAGGAATTATAAAAGAGAAACGCCAAAACAATTCAAACCGGGTTGATATCATGGCGGCTACATTCAGGTAAGTTCCGGCGGCACACGGATATCCTTGCACGTCACGCCGTCGCTGAACCTAAACGAACCTAAACGTCCAACTGTCGGCCAATCGGTTTTTAATTGGCGCTTTTCCAACGCCAACAGGCGCCTCTGTATATAACATGAACATTCACTCATTGAAATTAATGCATATAGGGATAATTTCCCGCCGCACAGGCCCGCAAACAACAAAACTGGGCGCATTGGCCGATGTGAAAGCGGATACCCCCATGCCGCCCAGACGCAATAGCTCTCGCATCCAAAATATAATAACACATTGAATATAATGATGAAAATATCATCAAAACGGCCTGATTTCATAATTTCACTTTAATTTCATCTTTTCAAAAAGCGCTCAACGCCTAATATCATGTTATTTCACCTTCCCAGAATCCTTTTTAACGCTATTCTAAGCAGCGAATACCTGATTCAAGAAACACAAGCCGAACGCAGAACGGCGTATACACGTTAACAGTCAATAGTCGATGCCAATCCCATGCGGCTTATCCTCTTTGCAGAGTGTCGTTTACATGGAATGATGAACGCGGTTTCTAAGATTATTGCTTAAGAATATTAATTAAACACATACGCAAGCTTTCGCAGGGACTTTCATGGAAAGAAATACACCCGTAGCCTTTACCTGATGTGCTACCGAATTCTAAACGGGCATTTAAAAATGACGCATTTTTAACCCGCATATCTTTTAATTATTTTTAATTCATGTCGTTTACTTATAAGAAAAAGGCAGCCTGGTTGCTATAAGCCAACCCCTTTGCAGCCGTATTTCTGGGTATTATTCTCATTATACTGGAGCTTATTAATGAATCAGCGTTTCGATATCATCGGCATTGGCCTTGGCCCGTCGAATCTTAGCCTGGCGGCCTTAGGGAGCGAAATCGAGGGATTTACGGGGCAATTCCTTGAGCGCAAACCTCATTTCTCCTGGCACCCGGGCATGATTTTGGCTGACTGCAACATGCAAACCAACTTTTTAAAGGATTTGGTGAGCGCGGTTGCCCCAACCAATCCCTACAGCTTTCTCAACTATCTGGTAAAAAACCGAAAATTCTACCGTTTCCTGACGACCGAACAGCGTACCGCATCGCGTGAAGAGTTCGCCGATTACCTCACCTGGGCCGCAAGCGGGATGGGATCGTTGGCGTTCAATCAAGACGTTCAGCGAGTCGAGTTTGACGATCGGCAACGCCAGTTCGTGGTGACCACCTCACGGGAAATCTTCCACGCCAGACACGTAAGTATCGGTATTGGCAAGAAAATAAAGTTACCGGACTGCGTGACGGCGCAAAACGATCGCTGTTTCCACGCCAGCGAAATGATGCTGCGCAACCCTAATCTGGCAGGCAAACGCGTGGCGATCGTCGGCGGCGGCCAGAGCGGCGCCGATCTGTTCCTGAATATTTTTAAAGGGGAATGGGGGCAGCCAGAACAACTCGACTGGATATCGCGGCGCAACAATTACAACGCGCTTGATGAGGCGGCCTTTGCCAATGAATATTTCACGCCAGATTACGTCGAGAGTTTCTACTCACTGGACAGCGCGGCCAAGCGGCATATGCTGGCCGAACAAAAGATGACCTCAGACGGCATCACCAGCGAGTCGCTGCTGGCCATCTATCGCGCCATGTACCACCGCTTCGACGTACTGCGCGAGAAATTATGGGTGCGCCTGCTGCCCAGCCGTTCGCTGACGGCCGTAAAACACACGCTGGATAACGCCTACCAACTCGAAACGCGTCATCATCTCGATCACGGCGAGGAAACCTTCAAGGCGGACGTGGTGATCTTTGCTACCGGTTATCAATCGGCGACGCCTGAATTCCTTGCGCCTCTGGCCCACCGACTGTTGACCACGGCGGACGGCGAGTACCGCATAGCCCCGGACTTTACCTTTGAGTGGGAAGGCCCGGCGGAGAACTGCTTATTTGCGATGAACGCCAGTATGCATAATCACGGCATTGCCGATCCTCAGCTGAGCCTGATGGCGTGGCGTTCGGCCCGCATTCTTAATCGGGCGTTAGACCACCAGCCATTTGATTTGGGAACAACGCCGACAGCCATTCAATGGCGCAGTGAAGGCGCGCCACCCGCGTTTTAAATACAAGAACGTCTTAATCATTGTCACTATGCTTTGATGGAATTACGTATATGAAAAGACAAATAAACAAGTTCATTATGAATCAGTTGGCCGTATTGGCCCCCGAATTCAAGGCCAGATTGATCTACAAAAGAGCATTTGGCAAACCGCTGAACTTGCAGGCGCCATCGACCTGGAATGAAAAAATCAATCACCTTAAGTTGAATGACTACAGTAAAAATGCCTTAGTCACTCAATGCGCAGATAAATATGCGGTTAGAGAGTACATCAAGGCAAAAGGATGTGAAGAGATCCTTAATGAGCTGTACTTTGCCTGTGATTCGGTACAGGAGATCCCATGGGAAACGCTGCCTGAGAAATTTGTCATCAAGGGAAATCACGGCTCAGGATATAATTTAATTTGCCAGAATAAACAATCGTTGAACATTAAAAGCGCCTCCCAGCTGATCGATGGCTGGATGAAAGACGATTACTGGAAAACCTATGTAGAACTCAACTACAAAGGGATACAAAAAAAGATCATTGGAGAAAAGTATATCGAATCGGCCAATGGTCACGGGCCTGAAGACTACAAAATTTATTGTTTTCGCGGCGTGCCTTACTGCACCTTGCTGTGCGTCGGCAGGGATACCGGGACGCCGAAATATTACTTCTTCGACAAAGATTTCAAGTTCCTTTGCTATAGCGAGGACTGCCTGGCGTTGAGCCAGGAGGAGATAGACGCCTTCGTGAAACCGGAGGGATACGATGAGCTGTTTGAGTATGCCGCTCGTTTGTCAGCGCCCTTCGAGTTCGTACGCGTTGATTTCTACATCTCTCAGGGCCAAATCATTTTCGGTGAGCTGACCTTTACCCCCTCGGCCGGGCTGGATACGGATATTCTGCCACCGACCGATGTTTTGCTTGGCAAGATGCTGACGCTGCAACAGCACTGATTATCATCAACAAAAGGCGGCGCAATTCCCCTGCGCATCCATCAAACAGGAGATACCGGCCGGCGTTTTCGCAGGCCGCCCGCCGGCATCTCACTGTGGGGCGGCGGGCCGGCACCGCCCCGCCACCTGCGCTTTATCCACTGCGGAGTGGCTTGCACCGCCATCGGGAACGTTCCCCCTTGGGCGACATAACCCCTTGAAAAACAATGGCATTAGAACATTAATAAGAATCGTTTACATATTTATAATAAAATGTTCTATATGTATAGGAAGCTATAATATAAGATACCGGAAAGTTTCCCTGGTGTTGTTGTGTGTCTTTGCCCTATTTTATAGGGCTTTTTTTTCGCTAACACCCATTGATGATTGAGTGTTTTTGCACCCATCAGCAGATTACCCCCTCAAAAAAACATAATCATTTCTAATTAATCGTAACCCTTCTTATTCCTGACTTGCCAATAATAACAATGAGTTGCTATTAACCCTGCGAAGCATCAGGCAGCCACCGCCTGACCCCGGCCGCACTTCGCCACTGAAATACCCGCCCGAAGGAGAGGTTTTTACTGGGCGCGTACCGATGCTAATATCGGCCTTTTTCGAGGACGCTGACCCGCATGTTATTGTCTCACCGGCATTTTATCTGCACGCTTCTGGCGCTCGCCATCGGCTTTTGGTTGCCGGGGGCCGTGCAGGCCAGGCCCGATCTGGAACGCAGGATCGGCGTGACCGTCGCCGATAGCGACTCTGCGGATTACCGCTTCAGCGATCTGCGCTTCACCTCCGCCGATGGTCAACGGCGTTACCGCGTCCGTATCGCCCAGCCGCGTCGGGCGCCTGCGCCTGACGGCTATCCGACGATTTATTTCCTCGACGGCAATGCGGTGCTGATGGAGCTGAACGCCAGCTTACTGGCCAGATTGGCGACGGCGAAGCGGCCACCGGTGCTGGTGATGATCGGCTATGACAACGATCTGCGCATCGATGCCGCCGGCCGCGCCTACGACTATACGCTGCCTCTGCCGACGGGCATGAAGAAACCGCCGCAGGCGGGCGGGGGCGCGGAGGCCTTCCTGCAATTGATTGAAACGCGGATCAAACCGGCGATCGCCGCCAAACTGGCGGTCGATCAGCAGCGGCAAACGCTGTGGGGCCATTCCTACGGCGGGCTCTTCGTTCTGCATACGTTATTCGCCCATCCCGCCGCCTTCCAGCATTATATCGCCGTGGAACCCTCGCTGTGGTGGGGCAACGGCATGATCCTGCAAGAGGCGCAGCAGTGGGCGGAACGGCATCCGACGCCGGCGGCAAGGCTGCAGTTGTGGGTGGGTCTGGCGGAGCGCGAGCGCGCGGCCCCGCCCGGCGTGAAGAGCCCTGCACTGCCGGCGAACGCGGCGCAAATGCTGGCGGAACGCCTGGCAAAGCTCGACGGTCTTACCGTCGGCTATCGGGAGTGGCCCGACTTGGGACACGGCGCCATGCTGGGTGCCGCCATCGAGCCGGCACTGAGCAGCGTGGCATATGAAGACTAAAGGAGGGTATCGACCGCATTTTCATCGGCGGCTCATATCTTCTGATAAGAAGAGCGTTTAATATCTGAGACAGCGCGCAGTCATCGCGGAACGCATGCGCAAAAACAAAGTGGCTCCCCCGTCGGCAAGTTAGCTTGCTCTATCCGGTGGAGCCGTACAGTACTGCAGTTTTCCCGGTGGGGCCCTGGTGAGGCGCAAGTAGGAAAAGATGGTGTTGGCAGGGCATTTCAGCGTTTTAATACTGCCTGTTTCGCTATTTTCTTCACCCTGTGATGCTTACTATAAGCGCCCGCCTGCACGGCGGAAAAGGGTGAAAACCACCCTTGAAATACATTAATAAAAGTGATAATAGAAGCGGTTGGGGCGAAAGCGTCTAGTTCAGATTTGAATAATTAAATCAGGGAATTATATTAAAAATGAATATTAATATCACCGACAAACCCAACCCGCAGGATGAAGAGTTCGTTATCGACAGCCTCTGGGCGCACAACCATAAAACCCAGCCCGTAGACATTCACCCGCTGTTCCTGACCGTCACCGACGACAACCAGCAGATCGTCGGCGGTCTGGTCGCACGTACCTGGTGGGGCGGCCTGGAAGTACAGTATCTTTGGGTCGGCGATCAATGCCGCAAAAGCGGTTACGGTCGCCAACTGATGCAGCTAGCCGAAGAAGAAGCCCGCAAGCGCGGTTGCCATATGGCCTACGTCGATACCTTCGATTTCCAGGCCAGAGGCTTCTACGAAAAACTGGGCTACCGAGTCTATGGCGAGCTGGGTGACTATGCGCATCGCCATACCCGCCATTACCTGGCTAAAAGCCTGTAACGCGGCCTGAGCGGCGCAGAGGTGGGTATGGGTTCATCGCATAAAAATAATGAATCTTATTTCAAGGGCCTCATCACCATGATGGAGCACCTGAGCGAGCCCTGGGGCATCAAAGACCAGCTGTCCCGCCACCTCTATATGAACCGCGCCGCTTATCTCTATACCAATACGCCGCTGAATTTCGACGTCGCCGGAAAATATGACCACGAATTCCCCGCCGACTGGGCCGATTCCGCCGCCGACTTTATCGAGCATGACAAGATGACCGAAGCGGCGCGCGATCGGGTCACGGTCATCGAGACGCACTACTGGTATGGCAAAGACAGCCTGACGCCGTTTATCAGCGAAAAGCTGCCGGTCTACAACGATGACAAACAGGTGATCGGCGTGATCTGGAACGCCAAGCCGATGAACAGCCTGTCGCCGCTGAAATACATCAATCAGCAAAAACCCAGCATTTTGACCACCGAAGTTAACAACGAGCTGTTCACCCGCGCCGAGCTCGATGTCATTTTCCTTATGCTGCAGCGATTTACGGTGAAAGAGATCGCCAAAATCTATAACGTCAGCAATAAGACCATCGAAAACCGCATTTATAATATTTACCAGAAGGCCAACGTGCATACTCAGCAACAGTTTGAGGAGTATTGCAAATACGCCAACCTGGATAACTATATTCCCGATCGCCTGATAACCAAGGGCATTCAGTTTATTTGAACCGCAAGGAAGATCTCACCGTGATAAAGATCGAAGATTATCCGCTCACCCGGGTGCCGCAGGATAAAAGAGTCTCGTTTTTAAGCGTGGCCATCGTGCATATGGGCATGCTGACCGCGCTGGACCAGTTCATGCTCGGCGCCGTGCTCGGCAACTCCATGACGCTGATTGACGCCTTCACCGCCATTTTCGTCGGCAGCCTGATCTTCGGCGTGGTGACCTATGGGCTTGGGATGGCGGGCATGCGCGAAGGGATTTCCGGCAGCCTGCTGGCGCGCTGGTGCGGCTTTGGCCGCCTGGGCTCGGTGCTGATCGGCGTGGTCGTGGCCGTCAGCCTGCTGGGCTGGTTCGGCATTCAAAACGCCATTTTCGCCAAGTCGCTCGATTTCGCGCTCGGCAATAAGCTGGGCTTTGGCCTGGCCGCCGGGCTCTCGGGCACGCTGTTGACCATCCTGGTGGCATTCGGCTTCAAGGCGTTGCGCATCGCCGCCCGTATCGCGGTGCCGATGTTCATTATGCTGGTGGCCTATATTTCGGTGACCGCGCTTTCCGGCCATAACCTGCAGGAGATCATCCAGCTGGCGCCGCCGGGTGAACCATTGACCATCAGCGCCGGCATCACCATCGTCGTCGGCGGCGCCATCGTGGCCAGCCTGATGACGCCCGATCTGACCCGTTACTCCAAAAACGGCAAACACGTGCTCGGCGTTACGATCTTCACCATCGTCGCCGGCGAGTTCGTGGTGAATGGCCTGGCTATCTTGATCGCCAAAACCCTGGGCACCGCGGATGTGGTCACCATCATGTCGCAAGCGGCCGGCGGCGCCGGTTTGCTGGTGGTGGTGTTTTCCACCCTGCGCGTCAACGATCTCAACCTGTACTCCTCTTCGCTGGGCATCGTCAACGCGGTGGAAGGCATCACCGGCAAAAAGCTGAAGTACACCTACACCACGTTGGCGATCGGTATTCTGGGCACCACGCTGTCGGTGCTGGGCATTCTCGACCGCTTCGTCGACTTCCTGACGGTGCTTGGCGTGGTCTTCCCGCCCATTATCGGCATCATGCTGGTGGACTATTACCTGCTGCGCAGCCACCGCAAAATCCTGGACGAGAGCCGCCGTACGGGCCAGTTGCCGAACGAAACCCCAACCATCGGCTGGGCGGCGATCGTCGCCAGCATCGCCGGCGGCGCCGTTGGCCTGGCGACCGAATGGGGCGTACCGACCATCAACTCACTGGTGGCCGCCAGCCTGCTGTATTGGGTGCTCAAGCTGGCCTTCAGTCGGGCGCAAAAACCCCTGGCCTCGCAGAAGTCGCTCTGATTTTCGCACAGGCGTTAACGCACTCCTCCGATGACGGGGGAGTGTTTTATTGCTCGCAAAGTGCGGAGTTCAGCGCAAAGGAATAGGCCGATCGTGCAGACAAACGGCCGTGGTGATGAGGGTCCCTGGTGTCGGTAGCAAGCTATCCATTATGCTCAGAGTGCGGGAACATCCCCCTCTGAGCTTTTTATTATAAAAGTCGTTAGCTTCAGTGTTTTGATCGTAAAGAAAAACTTCAGCTTGCATGAACAGTAGCCCATGAAATCGCCTTTGGTCAACATAAAAGTGAACATAAAATTGGCTTTTGTGTTCACTTTTCCATAAGCAAAAGCTAATCAATTGATTTGCACAGCTTTATCATTTCCCCAAACCGCCTTCCGCATCCACGTCGCCCGCCCCCCGCCAAGCCGCTGACAGAAAGCAATAATTAACGAAAATAATCAGTCTGTTATCCTATTCCCTGCGCCTTTTTATCTGGACAACGCCAACGCGTAAGATATAGTGAAGCCAGCGTAATGTTTGTAAGGACAGCCTATGAAAACCCCCAACGCACAGCGCAAAATCAACATCATTAAAAATATTGAATATCTAATGCGTACCCGCGGTGAAACCAAGGCTTCCTTTTCCAACCGCAGCGGCCTGACGCGCACTACCCTATACAAAATTCTTGATGGAAGAGTGAACAACGTTCAGCAATCCACCGTTAATCGGATTTCCGATTTTTTCGGTGTCTCCTGTGAAGAGATCGAAGACTACGATCTGGAAAAACTGGAGCTGCTCAACGAAACGTTGTCCACCGAAGGCAACAAGAACCCTTCCGCCATTCCGGTGATCCCGCAGTCGCGCTATCTGGCCGTCTCGCAGCGCAAGATCGGGCAACTGGTCACCGAGTTTCCTTTGACTTATTTCTTCGGCGATGAGTCGAACATGTTGGCAATGAAAATAGAGACCGAAATTAAAGGGTCATTCATTCCGGGCGAAGTCATTATCATTAAACGTCCGCCGGTACTGATTTGCGATTCACCTTTGCTGTATCACTCGGGAAAAAGCGGCTTCTTTGTGGTTGACGACAAAGACAGCGAAAGCATGGACAAACGCCTTCAGGAGACGGTGCAATTCCTGGGTTATATCGTTGGAGAAAGGTTATAAATGGAACCGAATCAGAAGTTCAAGCTGTTGGGCTTCACCCGACATGGCACCATCGCGGCCAATGTCATGGTATTGGCCACCGGCAAAACCATTACCATGGGGCTCAATGAGCTGGCCGACAGCGAAATATCGGAAGATCTGAGCCGGCACGAGCTGCAGGCGCTGTACCGTAAACTCTACGGCGACAATCAACAAAAAACCGCCTATGAGCTCAGCGATCGCCATGAACGTTCCTGGTACGCCTACCTGATTATTACCGTGGCGCTCAGCGTGATTTATATCTTCTCGACGCTGTGCGGCGTCAAGCCGATCCAAATTCCGGTGCTGAATCTCATCACGCCGCCGGCGATCTTCATCTATCCGCTCACGTTCATTCTGGTGGACATTCTCAACGAGTTCTATGGGTTGCGGCTGGCCAGACGCACCATCATCATCTCGTTCATCGCCAACCTGACCTTCGTTCTCGGCGTCTGGGTGACGACGCTGGTGCCGAGCATTCCACAGTGGGAGTACAGCGAGACCTACAACGGCATCGTGCACAGCATCATGGCGGTGCTGGTGGCCTCTTCGGCGGCCTATCTGATCTCCGAGAACGTCAACTCCTATCTGCTTTGCAAGATCAAGGAGTTGACCAACTCCCGCTACCTGTTCGTGCGCGTGATCACCAGCACCGTAATCGCATCGGCCATCGACAGCGTGGTGTTCTGTACGCTGGCGTTCTACAACGTGCTGAGCTGGGACATCATCAAAACCATGATCCTGTCTCAGTTCCTGATCAAGGTGGTTTACGCCCTGCTGGGCGTCGGGCCGATTTACGCCACCCGCAGTCTGTTTAACCGCTACATCAATACCGAACAAGCAAAGGGCAATGAATATGCATATCCAAAAGCAAGATAAGATCACCCATCTTGGCGCGAACTCCGATTATCCGGACCAATATGCTCCCGCATTGCTCGAAGCCTTGCCGCGCGCACGCGGCCGCGATCTGATCGGCGTGGACGAACGGCAGCTGCCGTTCAGCGGCTTTGATCTGTGGACCGCCTTCGAGTTGTCGTGGCTCAACGGCAAGGGCAAACCGGTGGTGGGCATCGGCGAATTTACCTTCCCGCACTCCTCTTCCAACCTGATCGAATCCAAATCGTTCAAGCTGTATCTCAACAGCTTCAACCAAACGCGCTTCGACAGCGTGGAACAGGTGAGCGCCGCCATGCAGAAGGATCTGTCGCAGGCGGCCAATGGCCAGGTCACCGTCAAGCTCTATCCGGGTCTGGAGGGTTATCCGGCGCAGATCGATCGTCTGCCGGGCATCAACATCGACGATCTGGATATCGCGGTCGACGACTTCGCCTTCAAACCGGAATACCTGAGCGGCGCGGCCGATCAAGGGGAGCACGTAGCGGAGACGCTGTCTTCCAATCTGCTGAAATCCAACTGCCTGGTCACCAACCAGCCGGACTGGGGCAGCGTGGTGATCCGCTATGAAGGCCGCAAAATCGATCGCGAAAGCCTGCTGCGCTACCTGATCTCCTTCCGCCAGCACAACGAATTCCACGAGCAGTGCGTCGAGCGCATTTTCAACGACATCAAGCAGAGCTGCCGCCCGGAAAAACTCAGCGTGTTCGCGCGTTACACCCGCCGCGGCGGCCTGGACATCAACCCCTTCCGCAGCGATTTCGAAACGGCGCCGACGCTCGGCCGCCTGATCAGACAGTAAGCCTCATCCCCCAATGCTCCCGCCAGGGAGCATTGTTTCTCTCGCTTTCATCTCCCTGTTATTTTTCGCCATTATCGTCGTCAGCGGCTATCTTCAAAGCACACTGACGGAGATTAACGACGCATGCCTGACCTTTCTCGCAGAGACATCCTGCGGGCTGCCGCCATCGGATCGGCGTTCTCGCTGTTGCCCGCCTCGATTCGCAAAGCGCTGGCCATTCCCGCCAATAACCGCACCGGCACCCTGCGCGACGTCGAACACGTGGTGATCCTGATGCAGGAGAACCGCTCTTTCGATCACTACTTCGGCACCTTGCCGGGCGTGCGCGGCTTCAGCGATCGATTTACCATTCCACTGCCCGGCGATCGCCTGGTCTGGCAGCAACAAGGCGCCGAACGGCTGGTGCTGCCCTACCATCTGGACAGCAAACGCGGCAACGCCCAGCGCGTCACCGGCACGCCGCACTCGTGGGTGGATGAGCAAGCCGCCTGGGATCACGGCCGCATGAGCGCCTGGCCCACCTACAAAACGCCGGCCTCGATGGGCTACTTCCGCCAGCAGGAGCTGCCGTTCCAGTTCGCGCTGGCCAACGCCTTCACCCTGTGCGATGCCTATCACTGCTCCATCCACGCCGGCACCAACACCAATCGGCTGTTCCACTGGACCGGCACCAACGGCCCGTCCGCCGCCGACGTGGCGGTAGTGGTCAACGAATGGGACAGCCCCGGCCCGGCAGAGATCGGCTACCGGTGGACCACCTATCCGGAACGGCTGGAGGCGAGCGGCGTCAGTTGGAAGGTGTACCAATTCCTGCCGGACAACTTTACCGACAATCCGCTGGCGGGCTTTCGCCAATACCGCGCCGCCAGCATTCAGGTGGGCAACCCAGCTCGGCCGCCAAAAGACTTCAACGCCTTCGTGCCTTATCGCGACGAGCTCAACGCGACCGCGCCGCTGTACAAAGGCAACGGCAACACCCTGCCGGCCGCCGACGGCAACGATCTGGACACCATGCTGGCCGGATTCCGCACCGACGTGCAGCAGGGCAAACTGCCGCAGGTCAGTTGGATCATCGCGCCGGCGGCCTATTCGGAACATCCCGATCCCTCCAGCCCGGTGCAGGGCGGCTGGTTCACCCAAGAGATCCTCAACGCGCTGACCGACAACCCGGAGGTGTGGAGTAAAACCGTCCTGCTGGTCAACTACGACGAAAACGACGGCTTTTTTGACCATATGCCTTCGCCTTCCGCGCCGTCGCTGCGCGAAGACGGCAGCTTCGCCGGTAAATCGACCGTACCGTTCGACACCGAGATCTTCCAGCACGTGGCGCCGCCCGGCTCGCAGAACCAGCCGCCGCCGGACGGCCGCATCTACGGCCCCGGCCCGCGGGTGCCGATGCTGGTGCTGTCGCCCTGGAGCCGCGGCGGCTGGGTCAATTCGCAGGTCTTCGATCACACCTCGGTGCTGCAATTCCTGGAAAAGCGCTTTCAGGTGCATGAACCCAACATCAGCGCCTGGCGCCGCGCGGTGTGTGGCGATCTCACCTCGGCGTTCAACTTTGTCGATCCTAACGGCGAAGCATTGCCGAGCCTGCCCGCCACCAGCCGCCACGCCGCCGACGGTCTGCGTCAACGCCAGGAGCAGCTGCCGCAGGTGCCGCTGCCGCCGCCCGCCCGCCAGCGTTTGCCACACCAACGCCGCCTGGCGCGCCCTTCTCGCGCACTGCCCTATCAGCTGCACGTCGAGGCCAGCGTCGCGGCCGAGCAGCGGCGCGTAACGCTGAACCTGTTCAATACCGGCGAGCAAGGGGCGGTGTTTCACGTCTACGACCGGCGAGATCTGACGCAGATCCCACGCCGCTATACCGTCGAGGCCGGCAAGGCGGTCAGCGACGACTGGCAGACGGAGGACGAGTACCATCTGTGGCTGCTCGGCCCCAACGGCTTTCATCGTGAAATGCGCGGCGCGCTGAGCCGGCCGCAGCCGGAAGTACGTTTGCGCCCGACGGGCCGCAGCCTGCTGCTGCAGTTGGATAACCCGGGTGCCGAAACGGTGACGGTCACTCTCGACCGCTGCCCTTACACGCAACAAGGCCCGTGGCCCATCACGCTGCCTGCGGGCGGCAGCCACCGCCAAACGTTTGACGCCCGCGCCAGCGGCGGTTGGTATGATCTTGCGCTGCACAGCGCCGGAGGCTGGCGGCGCCGCCTGGCGGGCCGACTGGAGGATGGCGAACACAGCGTCAGCGACCCGCTGATGGGCCAGGAGTAGCCTATCGACAGCGAAGAGGTTCAAAAAGCGAAAGGATATCGCTTATCATTGCGTTCTCGTTCCTAGCCGATTACTCAAGGATCTCCATGTCCGCTGTTCTTATCGCCAAAGCCGGCCGCTGGCTGGCCGCCTGCGTTTTGCTGTTGGCCGGCGCCGCTCAAGCCGCGCCGATCGTCGTTACCGATGTCGCCGGCCGTCAGGTTACGCTGCCGCAACCGGCCAAGCGCGTTATCCTGGCCGACGCCCGCGCGCTGTTGGCGCTGAATATTCTGCATCCGCAGGAGCCGCTGAAAAACATCATCGCCTGGGACAACTCGCTGAAGGTCAAAGCCCCGGATCTGGTTGAGGCCTATGCGAAAAAATTCCCGCAGGTCATGCAAATCCCCACCTTCGACAACCCCTACACCAGTGACTTCAGCGTGGAGAGCGCGGTGGTGCGCCAACCGGACCTGATCATTTTCGACATCGGTCTGCTGAGCAAATTGAAGGACAGCGGCGTACTGACCCAGCTGGAAAAAGTCGGCATCCCGGTGCTGATCATCGATTTCCGCCAGCAGCCGCTGACCAACACCGTCGCCAGCATGGCGCTGTTGGGCAAAGTGTTTGACGAGCAGCCCAACGCCGACGCCTTTATCCGTTTCTATCAGCAACGCCTCGAGCTGGTGCGCCAGCGCGTCGCCACGCTGAAACCGGAGCAGCGCCCCAGCGTCTTCATCGAACGCAGCGCCGGCATCAAAGGCGAGCAGTGCTGCAATACCTTCGGCAAAGGCAGCTTCGGGCAGTTTATCGATACCGCCGGCGGCGACAATATCGGCAGCAAACTGTTTTCAGACATGGGCGGTGAAGTGAACGTCGAACAGGTGATCGCCAGCAATCCGGATTTCTATCTGCTGACCGGCGCCGACTGGAGCCGTGGCCATCGCGGTACGCTGGCCGTGCCGCTGGGCTACACCACCGATATGGCCACCAGCCAAAAGAAACTGGCGCATCTGCTGGATCGCACCGGCATTAACGTGTTGAAAGCGGTGAAAGAAAAACGCGTGATGGCGATTTATCATCAATTTTACGACACGCCGCTCAACTTTATCGCGGTCGAGGCGATCGCCAAATTCCTGCACCCGGCGCTGTTTAAAGATATTGATCCGCAAGCGGATATCGAAAGCGTGCACCAGAAATTCACCGCGCTGGATTACAGCGGGGTCTTCTGGCTTACGCCGCAATAATCCCCGCCAGGGCCCGCCAACCGGGCCCTGCTACCGGCATCCTTCATGTAGTTACCCGCTTAACTATTCCATAACAATTCTATTTACTTGCCAATAATTATCATTAAGATTGTCGTTTCTAAAAAAACACATCCGGGTCTGAAACTTCTAAGGCATTATTATGTCAATTCTTTTTCGCCTCTCCCTGCTGGCGACCTCTATCGCCGTTGCTTTCCCCATCCTTGCTGCTGATAACTCATCTCAAAACGATGCCGATACGGTAACCGTCGTCGGCAACTGGCTGGACAACCCTGATACCAGTTCGGTGCTGCTCAACCATCCGGGCGCGCGATCCATCGTCACTCAGCAGCAGATGCATGAGCAAGGCGACCAAACCATCGCCGACAGCCTGCGCGGTGTGCCCGGCGTGCAGGTGCGCGACAGCAACGGCACCGGCGGCAGCGACATTTCGCTCAACGTCGGCGTGCGCGGCCTGACCTCACGCCTTTCTCCGCGATCCACCATTCTGATGGACGGCGTTCCGTTGGCCGTCGCGCCTTACGGCCAGCCACAGCTGTCGATGGCGCCGCTGTCGATCGGCAACCTGCAATCGGTTGACGTGGTGCGCGGCGGCGGCGCGGTGCGTTACGGGCCGCAAAACGTCGGCGGCGTGATCAACTTCGTCACCCGCGACATTCCAAAAGCGTTTGGCGGCACCGCCGGCGTGCAAACTCAGGGCGCCAGCCACGGCGGCCTGAAGACCCTGACCAGCGCCTCGGTGGGCGGCACCGCAGATAACGGCTTCGGCGCCGAGCTGCTTTACTCCGGCCTGCACGGCCAGGGCTACCGCGACAACAACGACAACACCGACATCGACGATTTCATGCTGAAAACGCGTTATGCGTTCACCGATCGTGACGAACTGCTGGCCAATTTCCACTACTACGACGCCAAAGCCGGCATGCCGGGCGGGCTGAGCAGCGCGCAATACGCGCAGAACCCGTTCCAGTCCACGCGTCCCTGGGACCAGTTCGAAGGCCGCCGCAAGGATATGTCGTTCAAATACAAACATCAGGAAGACGACAAACAGTTCGAAGTGTTGACCTACTTCACCGACAGCTACCGCGGCAGCAACATCGAGTCGGAAGGCACCGGCAAAAATGCCGGGTTGCGGCGCATGGTGTCCTATCCGCGCCACTATTCGACCTGGGCGATCGAACCAAGCTATTCGCAACTGTTTCGCTTCTGGGATATGGCGCACGAGATCACCCTCGGTTACCGCTACCTGAATGAAACCATGGATGAAAAGGCGTCGCGTTCGGCCTGGTATAACCCGGCGAATGTCGGCGCCACGCCGGATACCCCGGACTATTACCAGCACACCTCCGGCGGCACCGCAGCCAACGCGTTCTATATCGACGATACCATTAACGTCGGCAACTGGACGGTCACGCCGGGCCTGCGTTATGAAAGCATTCGCACCCACGTGGACGATTCGTTCAACAACATCAGCCGCGAGAAAAGCTACAGCGAACCGCTGCCGTCATTGAACGTGATGTACCACCTGTCCGACGCCTGGAAACTGTTCGCCAACGCCAACACCTCGTTCGGCAGCATGCAGTATTTCCAGCTGACCAAAGGCGGCAACGGCAACCAGCCTGCGCCGGGGCTGACGGCGGAAAAAGCGCATACCTATGAGTTCGGCACCCGCTACGACGACACCGTGGTCAAGGCCGAAGCCACGCTGTTCTATATCGACTTCGATAATCAGCTGCAATACATCAGCAACGATGTGGGCTGGACCAACATGGGCGCCACCAAGCACAAAGGCATCGAGTTGGCGCTCAGCTACGATCTCAGCGAGCTGAACCGCGCGCTCGACGGCGCCAGCGTCTACACCAGCTATACCTACACCAAGGCCAGCACCGACAAGGGCGACTTCGCCGGTAAAGACCTGCCGTTCTACTCGCGCCAGGTCTATACCGTCGGCACGCGCTACGCCACCGGCAACTGGGTATGGAATCTGGACGGTTACGCGCAGTCCAAACAGCATTCGCCGGGCACCGGGCCGGAGTACGTCACGCAGGAAAGCGCCGATGGTCAATTCGGCAATATCGCCGGTTACATGGTGTGGAACATGCGCGGGGAATATAATTTCGGGCCGCAGCTATCGAACCTGACGCTGGGCGCCGGGGTGAAAAACCTGTTCGATCAGCGCTACTTTACCCGCTCCAACGACAATAACTTCGGCAAGTACGTCGGTGAACCGCGCACCTTCTTCGTGCAGGGTTCCGTCGCATTCTGACTCCCAGCGCCCACTACAGGCGCTTCGTTCATCCATACCGCCCGCTCGCATCGCGGGCGGTATTTCCTGCGCCTGACCCGCCCTATTTTTTGATCTTCCTCACTCCCCAAACGCCTGACGCATTATTTCATTGCTTTGCTAAACCGGTTCTTCTATTTTAGCCACCCATCAGACATCGGTAGAAACAGGGATTAAGCATGGCGAATCGCGTATGGGTGCTGGGCGACGCAGTGGTCGATTTGGTGCCAGAAAATTCAAACAGTTATCTTAAATGCCCCGGCGGCGCGCCGGCTAACGTGGCGGTGGGCGTCGCCCGCTTGGGCGGCGACAGCGCCTTTATCGGCCGAGTGGGGCAAGACAGCTTCGGCGCCTTTCTGCAGCAGGTGCTGAGCGAAGAAGGGGTGGATATTGACCATATGCTTTCGGATCCCGAACACCACACCTCCACGGTGGTGGTGGATCTCGATCAGCACGGTGAGCGCTCATTCACGTTTATGGTGCAGCCCAGCGCCGATCTGTTTTTGCAGCCCGACGATCTGCCGGCTTTCCAACGGGGCGAATGGCTGCACCTCTGCTCCATCGCGCTGTCGCAGGAGCCCAGCCGCAGCACGGCCTTTACGGCGATGGAACGCATGCGGGCAGTCGGCGGCCGGGTCAGTTTCGATCCCAACATCCGCGAAGAGGTCTGGCGTCAGCCGGAAGCGCTGCGCCCCTGCCTGCAAAAGGCGTTGCTGCTGGCGGACGTGGTGAAACTGTCGCGCGAAGAGCTGGTTTTCATCAGCCATCTTGACGATGTGGAGAACGGCATCCGCTGGATGATGCAAACCTACCCGTTGCGCCTGTTGCTGGTCACGCTGGGCGGCGACGGCGTCTACGTGCATGACGGCCAACGGCTGCGTCATTTCCGCGCGGCGCCTGTCGTGCCGGTCGATACCACCGGCGCCGGCGACGCGTTTGTCGCCGGGCTGTTAGCGGCCCTGGCGCGCCTTCACGCATTGCCGCAAGAAGCGCAATGGCCGGCGATTATCGCCCAGGCTCAGGCCTGCGGCGCGCTGGCCACCACCGCCAAAGGCGCCATGACCGCCCTGCCCCGCGCCGAAGAGCTCGCCGCTTTTCTGCGCTGATCCCCTGCAACCACGGCGACCCCCTGGGCGCCGTGGTCTTTTAACCCCACGATTTGCGCACTCGATCACAATAGCTGAATCGGGTTAGCAAACTTGATTGCCAGTCAGCTTCTCGATCGTTATCTTTCGCCATGAAAAACCGGTTTAGCAATTTAGCAAAAAATAATAACAACCCTTCCCGGATGATAGACGATGATGAAAAAACTCAGCTATTTGGCGATAACAACAGGGCTTTTCCTCTCCACTTCTGCCGCTGCAGCCTCCGGCGACGGCAGTATCGAGGCGCGTCTTAACGCGCTGGAACAACGTCTGGCGCAGGCGGAACAGCGCGCCGCTCAGGCTGAAACCCGCGCCACGGCGGCGGAACGCCGGGCGCAACAGCTGGAGCAGCGCACCGCCAGCACCGAGCGGCAAACCGCGCGGGTCGCGCAACGCGCCGCCGCGCTGGAAACGCAATCCCCCGTGACCGGCGCGCTAAAACTGAACGGCTTCAACGATCTGAAGCTATACGGCGACGTGGAGTTCAATCTGGACGGCGCCAGCCGCAGCGGCCAACTGACGTCGTTGAAAGGCAGCGATCACAAGGATTGGAAACCCGGCAACAAAGAGCGCTGGGACATCAACGGCCGCATTCTGGTGGGGCTGGACGGCTATCGCCGCAATCCGGACGGCAACTTCTCCGGTTTCAGCGTCCAGCCGCTGGCGGACATGACCGGCAAAATGAACCTGGACGACGCCGCTTTCTTCTTCGGCAATGAAAAGAACTGGCAAACCAAAATCGGCCGCTTCGAAGCCTACGACATGTTCCCGCTGAATCAGGACACTTTCATTCAGTATTCAGGCAACACCGCCAACGATCTTTACGCTGACGGCTTTGGCTATATCTATATGATGAAAGAAGGCCGTGGTCGCAGCAGCAGCGGCGGAAACCTGATGTTGAGCAAATACGCCGGGGATGTCTATTTCGAACTGAACACGCTGGTGGAAGACGGCACCTCACTGTTCCAGGACAACAGCTACCACGGCAATGCGCTGAACAATAAGAAAAACGTCGCCTATTTGCGCCCGGTGATCGCCTGGAAGAAAGAGGCCTTCAGCATCGCGGCGGCGATGGAAAGCAACGTGGTGAATAATGCCTACGGCTATCAGGACAGCCAGGGCCGCTTCGTCGATCAATCCAAGCGCAACGGCTACGGCATGACGATGAGTTGGAACAACAGCGCCGCCAACCCGGATAACGGCGTGGTGGCCAACCTGAGCACCGCCTATCTGGATGCCTCAGGCGAGCAAGACTTCACCGCCGGCGTCAACGTGCTGTGGCGGCGCTTCGAACTGGGTTATATCTATGCGCACAACAACATCAAAGAGTTCAATACCGCCGGGATCGCCGCCGATATCCACAACCCGCTCAGCGAACCGGGCAACTACGACATCCACACCGTTCACGCGTCGTATCAGATACCTAACATTATGAATATGAAGAATTTCAACCTGTATTTAGGCGCCTATGTGTCGCTGCTGGAAGCCAACGCCGACAACAAGATCGCCAACGGCGACAACGACCAGCGTTACGGCATGCGCGCCAGATTCAAGTATTTCTTCTGACATCGATTCACGGCGCTGCGCCGCAAACTGCGCGGCGGCATTTTTATTTAGCAAGGGGACAACATGGACATTACCGCAACCGCCAACGCGCTGTTGCCGCTGCTCGGCGGTAAAGAGAACATCGCCAGCGCCGCCCACTGCGCCACGCGCCTGCGCCTGGTGCTGGTGGACGACAGCAAGGTGGACAAAGAGGCCATCGGCAAACTGGACGGCGTTAAAGGCTGCTTCAGCAACGCCGGTCAGATCCAGGTGATCTTCGGCACCGGGCTGGTCAACAAGGTGCATGCGGAATTCATCAAGGCGGCGGGCGTCAGCGAATCCAGCAAGGCCGAAGCCGCCGATATCGCGGCGAAAAAGCTCAACCCGCTGCAGCGCATCGCGCGCCTGCTGTCGAACATCTTCGTGCCAATCATCCCGGCGATCGTCGCTTCCGGCCTGTTGATGGGGCTGCTCGGCATGGTGAAAACCTACGGCTGGGCCGATGCCAACAGCGCACTGTTCATCATGCTGGATATGTTCAGCTCGGCGGCGTTCATTATCCTGCCGATTCTGATCGGTTTCACCGCCGCACGCGAATTCGGCGGCAATCCCTATCTGGGCGCCACGCTCGGCGGCATTTTGACGCATCCGGCGTTGACCAATGCCTGGGGCGTCGCCGGCGGGTTCCACACCATGAATTTCTTCGGTCTGGACATCGCCATGATCGGCTACCAGGGCACGGTATTTCCGGTGCTGCTGACGGTGTGGTTCATGAGCCTGTTGGAAAAACGTCTGCGTAAGGTGATCCCCAACGCGCTCGATCTGATCCTGACGCCGTTCCTGACGGTGGTGATCTCAGGCTTTGTCGCCCTGCTGTTTATCGGCCCCGCCGGCCGTGCGCTGGGCGACGGCATCTCCTTCGTGCTCAGCACGCTGATCGCTCATGCGGGGTGGTTCGCCGGGCTGCTGTTCGGCGGCCTCTATTCCGCCATTGTCATTACCGGCATCCACCACAGTTTCCACGCGGTAGAGGCCGGGCTGCTCGGCAACCCCACTATCGGCGTCAACTTCCTGCTGCCGATTTGGTCGATGGCCAACATCGCTCAGGGCGGCGCCTGCCTGGCGGTCTATTTCAAAACCCGCGACGCCAAAATCAAAGCCATTGCGGTGCCTTCGGCCTTTTCCGCCATGCTCGGCATCACCGAGGCGGCGCTGTTCGGCATCAATCTGCGCTTCGTGAAACCGTTTCTGGCGGCGCTGGCGGGCGGCGCGCTCGGCGGGGCCTGGGTGGTGGCCAACCATGTCGGCATGAACGCGGTCGGGCTGACGGCGATCCCCGGCATGGCGATCGTGCAGGCCAGTTCTCTGGTCAGCTATATCATCGGTCTGGCGATCGCGTTTGGCAGCGCCTTTGTCCTCTCCCTGCTGCTGAAATACAAAACGGACGCACAATGATGGAAGAACTCAGCTTAATCAAACAGGCAATGCGGGCGGTCATGAACGGCCAGCCGCTCGCGCTGCGCGATCCGCACCGCCCGGCCTGGCATCTGGCGCCCAGCGTTGGCCTGCTGAACGATCCCAACGGCTTTATCCAGCACAACGGCATTTATCATCTGTTTTATCAGTGGAATCCGCTGGGTTGCGATCATCGCAACAAATGCTGGGGACACTGGCAGTCGGCCGATTTGCTGCGTTGGGAGCACCAGCCAATCGCCCTGGCGCCCAGCGCCTGTTACGACAGCCACGGCTGTTACTCCGGCTCGGCGGTGGCGGCGGAAGGCAAAATCACGCTGATCTACACCGGCAACGTGAAATTCCCAGACGGCTCACGCACCGCTTACCAATGCCTGGCTCAGGAAAGCGAACGGGGCGAATACCGCAAGCTCGGGCCGGTGCTGCCGCTGCCGGAGGGCTACAGCGGTCACGTACGCGATCCGAAAGTGTGGCGTCATCAAAATGACTGGTACATGGTGCTCGGCGCGCGTGACCTGCAGGATCGCGGTAAGGTGCTGCTGTTGCGTTCCAGCAATCTGCGTGACTGGCAACCGCTGGGCGAGATCGCCGGTTCCGGTCTGAACGGCTTAGAGGAATTCGGCTACATGTGGGAGTGCCCGGATCTGTTCACGCTGGACGGCGCCGATGTGTTGATCTGCTGCCCGCAGGGGCTGGCGCCGCAGCCGGAACGCTATCTCAACCGTTATCAGGCCGGCTATCTGCTCGGCAAGCTGGATTACCGGCAGGCGGCCTTCAGCCACGGCGAATTCCGCGAGCTGGACGCCGGCTTCGAGTTCTACGCGCCGCAGACGACGCTGGCGGAAGATGGCCGCCGCCTGCTGTTCGGCTGGATGGGCGTGCCCGAGCAAGATGAAGAAGCCCATCCGACGCGCCGTTACGGCTGGATCCACACCATGACCTGCCCGCGCGAGCTGTCGCTGCGGCATGGCCGCCTCCACCAGCGCCCGGCGCGCGAGCTGCAACAGCTGCGCGGTGAGCGAGCAGGCTGGCAAGGCCGCGCCGATGACGCCCCCACCTATGCGCTGGGGGCCGCAGAGTTGCAGATGACGCCGCAAGGCGCGTTCAGCGCAACCTTTGGCGACGCGATGACGCTGAACTGGGACGGCGAAAGGCTGCAGCTGACGCGCGCTTCCCTGACCGACGGCCGGCCGGAGCACCGTTACTGGCGCGGCTCGGTCACGCATCTGCAACTGCTGTTCGATCGTTCCAGCGTGGAAATTTTCATCAACCGCGGCGAGGCGGTGATGAGCGCGCGCTACTTCCCGGCTGGTGAGCCGCAACTGCGGCTGTGCGGGAGCGCGCCGCTGGCGTTGGAATACTGGCCGCTGACGCCATGCATGCTAGAATGACGCATCCTCCGATGACTTCAGATGGCGTCAGTGAAAAAAAATAAACGCATTACCATCAGTGACATCGCCACGCTGGCCGGGGTGTCGAAATCGACCGCCAGCCTGGTGCTGAACGGCCGCAGCAAGGAATATCGGGTGTCCGACGACACCCGCGATCGCGTTCTGGCGCTGGCGCACGAACACCATTATCAGCCCAGCATCCACGCCCGCTCTTTGCGCTCCAACCGCAGCCACACGCTGGGGCTGGTGGTGCCGGAGATGACCAACTACGGCTTTGCGGTGATTTCACGCGAGCTGGAAACGCTGTGCCGCGAAGCCGGCCTGCAGCTGTTGATCGCCTGCACCGATGAAAACCCGGCGCAGGAGATGATGGCGGTGAACAGTCTGGTGCAGCGGCAGGTGGATGGCTTGATCGTCGCCTCCAGCCAGTTGAACGACGCGGAATACCAGAAGATCAACGCCGGGCTGCCGGTGGTGCAGATGGACCGTCTGATCGCCGGCTCCGAACTGCCGCTGGTGATCACCGATTCGGTCAATTCGACCGCCGACCTGGTGGAAACGGTCGCGCGCCAACATCCGGATGAGATCTATTTTCTCGGCGGGCAGCCGCGCATTTCGCCGACCCGCGATCGCTTGGCCGGCTTCCAGCTTGGCCTGGAGCGCGCCGGCGTAACGTGCAAACCGGAATGGATCATCAACGGCAACTATCACCCCAGCTCAGGTTACGAGATGTTCGCTCAGCTGTGCGCACAGTTGGGGCGTCCGCCCAAAGCGCTGTTTACCGCCGCCTGCGGCCTGCTGGAAGGCGTATTGCGTTATCTGACTCAGCATCAGCTGATGGAGAGCGACATTCACCTGTGCAGCTTCGACGATCACTACCTGTTCGACTGCATGACGCTGAAGATAGACACGGTCGCGCAAGACTGCCTGGCACTGGCGCAACATAGCTTCGACAATGTCACCGCGCTTATCGACGAGCGGCCGCTGGAACAGAACGCGCTGTATCTGCCGGGCCGCATCCACTGGCGCCATGCCGGTTCCAGGGATTTATTGGCAAAGGCGTGACAGCTCTTTAGCCGTAAAAAAAAGGGCGCCTGAGCGCCCTTTATCGTTTTGCTGCCGCTACTTGGCGGCGCCTTCCATACCCACCAGCCCCACTTTCAGGTAACCGGCTTTACGCAGGGTGTCCATCACGCTCATCAGCGTTTCATAGTCCACGCTCTTGTCCGCCTGGAAGAAGATGGTGGTTTCTTTGTTCGCCTGAGTGCGTTGATCCAGCACCGAGGTCAGCTGATCGGCATTCACCGGCTGATCGCCGACGTAGAGCTGCTTGTCGGCCTTCACCGACAGGAAGACCGGTTTTTCCGGCCGCGGCTGCGGCTTGGCGGAAGAAGCCGGCAGATCGACGCGGATATCTACCGTTGCCAGCGGCGCGGCCACCATAAAGATGATCAACAGCACCAACATGACGTCGATAAACGGCGTCACGTTGATTTCATGCAGTTCGCCGCTGTCGTCCAGATCTTCATTTAAGCGCATCGCCATGACTCACCCCGCCCGCAGTTGATGTGCGTGCTGTGAGCGCTTGGCTTCCGCCGTTGCGGCCAGATCCAGATCGCGGCCCTGCAGCAGCAAGACCTGGGCCGCCACGTCGCCCACCTGGGCGCGATGGCCGCTGATGACGCGGGCGAAGATGTTGTAGATCACCACCGCCGGGATCGCCGCCACCAGGCCCATTGCGGTTGCCAGCAGCGCCTCGGCGATGCCCGGCGCCACGACCGCCAGGTTGGTGGTCTGCGAATGGGCGATGCCGATGAAGCTGTTCATGATGCCCCATACGGTACCGAACAGGCCGACGAACGGCGAGATGGCGCCGATGGTGGCCAGAAAGCCGTTGCCGCGGCCCATGTTGCGGCTGTAGGCCGCCACGCGGCGCTCGAGGCGGAAACCGGTGCGCTCTTTGATGCCGTTGTTGTCGTCAGACTCGGC
The DNA here is from genome assembly GCF_052167655.1 of Serratia sp. CY55921. Taxonomy (NCBI): domain Bacteria; kingdom Pseudomonadati; phylum Pseudomonadota; class Gammaproteobacteria; order Enterobacterales; family Yersiniaceae; genus Serratia; species Serratia sp. CY55921. The sequence goes on from NZ_JBJNMU010000003.1 coordinate 122,667, forward strand.
GGACAGCTCCAGCTCGTTTTGCGCATCGTTCAGCAGCACCGCGCTGACGCTCTCCGGGGAGAAATTTTGCGCCAGCTCGGAGGCTTCATCCAACGAGCGCGCGTCGGCCAGCGCCGACTGCTCGCGGCGCAGACGGCGCTTGGCGCGCAGCAGTTCGCTGCCTTTGGCGAACAGAATGGTCCAGGTCACGATAGACGCCAGCACCAGGCCGATCATCACCGCTTTCACCACCGCGTCGGCGTGCTGGTACATGCCCCAAATGGACAAGTCCATACCGCGGGTTTCCGGCGGCTGGATCGTGGGCGCCGGGTTCACCGGCGTGATGCTTTCCGGCGCGGCGGCTGCAGGCGCAGGCGCGGTGGCCGGCGCAACGCTTTCGGCAACGGCCGGATGGGTCGCCGGCGCAGCCTGCGCGCTGCCGGCCAACCCTACGACCAGCACCATTGAAGCCATCAGGCTGCGGCCAAAGGCCTTGCCCCACTGCGCCCGGCCCTGGCCGAACGATCCTTGATTTAAATTCTTGCCAGCCGTTTTCACGCTGTGCCTCCACCCATTACCGATCAAAATTAAGGAATAATTCAGCGTGCGATCATATCAAACCAACCGGGGATTGATAGTAGTTCTCATTATTATTTACCAAATAAACGAGAAAATTTTAGACACCTCCGCAACCAAACGCCAATCTACGCCCGTTCACCGCTAAAAGCCCCTTTTATAGGGCGATTTCGTTACTTTTCTCCCACAACGGCGCAACAACGCCACGCTGCCGAACGGCGTCTCGACCGATGAATGGGCTTCTCTCTGGCCGCTCGGCAGAAGGATGACGCGAAAAATGCGCGGGCGGCAGCCAATTATAGCCGTTTCTATATCCAGAAGTTAAAACGTCTGGATGGCTATAATAACTCATGCTAACGTAAGGGCTATCGCAAACGGGCAGTGCAGAGCAACCAGAGGTGAGCCAGGTACCATGACGTCAAAACACATCGAAACCACGCTGATCGGCGCCGGCCGCGGCAAACGCTACACCCAGGGCTCCGTCAACCCCGTGACTCAACGCGCCTCTTCCCTGGTCTTCGACTCCGTCGTCGCCAAAAAACAGGCCACCGCGCAACGCGCCCACGGCGAGCTGTTTTATGGCCGACGCGGCACGCTGACCCACTTCGCGCTGCAGGATGCGATGGTGGAGCTGGAGGGCGGCGCCGGCTGCGTGCTGTACCCCTGCGGCGCGGCGGCGGTGGCCAATGCGATCCTGTCGTTCGTCGGCGCCGGCGATCACCTGCTGGTCACCGGCTCAGCGTATGAACCGACCCAGGACTTCTGCACCCACATCCTCGGCCGCATGAACGTCAGCACCACCTATTTCGATCCGCTGATCGGCGCCGACATCGCCACGCTTATCCAACCCAATACCCGCGTGGTGTTCCTTGAGTCCCCCGGCTCCATCACCCTGGAAGTGCAGGATATCCCGGCGATGGTGCAGGCCATTCGCGCCGTGGCGCCGGACGTGGTGATCATGATAGACAACACCTGGGCGGCGGGCGTGCTGTTCAAGGCGCTGGATTTCGACATCGACATTTCCATTCAGGCCGGCACCAAATACCTGATCGGCCATTCCGATTACATGCTCGGCACCGCCGTCGCCAACGCGCGCTGTTGGGAGCAACTGCGCGAGTACTCCTATCTAATGGGGCAGATGGTGGATGCCGACACCGCCTACATGGCGAGCCGCGGCCTGCGCACCCTGAGCGTGCGGCTCAAGCAGCACGAACGCAGCAGCATTGAGGTCGCCAACTGGCTGGCCGAACGGCCGGAGGTGGCGACGGTCAATCACCCGGCCCTGCCCAGCTGCAAGGGCCACGCGTTCTACCGCCGCGACTTCAGCGGCTGCAACGGGCTGTTCTCTTTCGTGCTGAAAGAACGGCTGGATGAGGCGCAGCTGGCCGCTTACCTGGACAACTTCAGCCACTTCAGCATGGCCTACTCCTGGGGCGGCTTCGAGTCGCTGATCCTGGCCAATCAGCCGGAAGAACTGGAAGCGATCCGCCCGGCGGGCGGCGTCGATTTTTCCGGCACGCTGGTGCGGTTGCATATCGGTCTGGAGAACGTCGAAGACCTGATCGCCGATCTGGCGGCCGGCTTCGATCGCCTCAACGGCGTGCGCTAAGGCGGATTCCGGTAATTTTCTTCGTCTCGTTTAATGTCGGCTTAAGCTATTAGCGGTACACTAACCGGGTAACTGTCAGATACGGTAACCGCCGCATCCTGGAGAACGTGACCCCGGGCGCAACCGGCATGCAACAGGACATAAAATGGATGTATTACGAGAGATTATTCATGCGCTTTGGCAGCAGGACTTCATCGCCCTCGCCGATCCCAGCGTGATTTGGGTGGTTTACGCCGTACTTTTCACCACCTTGTTTTTGGAAAACGGACTGCTGCCCGCCTCCTTCCTCCCCGGTGATAGCCTGCTGTTGCTGTCGGGCGCGCTGATCGCCAAAGGCGTGATGGGCTTTGCCCCCACCCTGTTGATTCTGACCGCCGCCGCCGGCCTCGGCTGCTGGCTGAGCTATATCCAGGGCCGCTGGCTGGGCCACACCAGCCTGGTGAAAGGCTGGCTGCTGCAACTGCCGGCGCAATACCATCAGCGCGCGCATAACCTGTTCAACCGCCACGGGCTGACGGCGCTGCTGATCGGCCGCTTCCTCGGCTTCGTGCGTACGCTGCTGCCGACCATGGCCGGCATTTCCGGGCTCAACAGCTCGCGCTTCCAGGTTTTCAACTGGCTGAGCGCAGCGATCTGGGTCTGCGCGCTGGTCGGCCTCGGCTACGCTTTCAGCCAAATTCCGCTGGTGAAACGCCACGAAAGCCAGGTGATGACCGGCCTGATGCTGCTGCCGCTGCTGCTGCTGTTCGTCGGCCTGCTCGGCGCCATGCTGGTGGTCTGGCGTAAAAAACGCGCTTCCTCTTCCTGATCCCGGCGCGCTACAGCGCTTTCTCGACCAACGCCAGGCGAGGCGGCAACTTGCTCACCAGCGTATCCACCGCCAGCCGCACCTTCAGCGGCAGGTGAGGCGTGTGCGGCCACACCGCATGCGCTTCAAAGGCGGCGCCGGGCCGATCGCGCAGCAGGCGCACCAGCGCCCCGCTCAACAGCTGCTCACGCACCAGCCAACACGGCAGCCAGGCTATGCCGAACCCGGCCGTCGCCGCATCCGCAATCGCCTGCAAATCGTCCATCTGCAATCGGTTATTCGGCATCACTTCCTGCGGCTCGCCGTTCTCGTCCAGCACCCGCCAGCTGCGCCGCGCGCCGGCGCGCATATAGGTCACCGCCTCGTGCTGGGCCAGTTGCTCAATGCTGTGCGGTTCGCCGCACCGCTGCAGATAGGCCGGCGAGGCGCACAGCGTCATGCGGTGATCGCCGATGCGCCGCGCCACCAGCCCATTGCTGTTGGCCAACGTGCCGTTGCGGATCGCCATATCGAAGCCGTCCTCAATCAGATCCACCACCCGATCGCTGAACGACAGCTCCAGCTCCAGGCCGGGATGCTCACGCGTCAGCTCGGTCAGCAGCGGCGCGATGCACATGCGGCCAAACAACACCGGCATCGATACCCGCAGCCGGCCACTGACCTGCCGCTTGCCCGACTCCAGCAGCGTTTCCGCGCCGCGGATCTCCTCCAGCGCCCGCAGGCAACGCTCATAGAACAACGCGCCATCGTCGGTCAGGCTCTGGCTGCGGGTGGTGCGATGAAACAGCCGCACGCCCAGCCGCTGTTCCAGCCGGGCGATCGTTTTCCCCACCGCCGAGCGCGACAGGTGCAGCCGACTGGCCGCCAACGCAAAACTGCCCGCCTCCACGGCGGTGACGAATACCGAAATGCCGCTCAATCGATCGCTCATGGTTTGTCGCTCTAAAAGAAACAATCTGCGGAAATCTTATCGCCACTGGCGAACCTTCATCAACGATATTATCGACAGGTCGTTAATCGCAGACTTTGGAGAACATCATGACCGACACGATGCAACGCTGGACGATGGACGCCCTGGGGCGTGAACACCTGCAGCTGACCACCGACGCGATCCCGCAGCCGGGGCCGCGCGAGATCAGAGTGAAAGTGAAGGCGGTAGCGCTCAACTACCGCGACAAAATGATGATTGAAAGCGGCATGGGGCTGACGCTGCCGCAGTCGTTCACCCCCGCCTCGGACATGGCCGGCGAGGTCGACGCCGTCGGGCCCGGCGTCAGCCGTTTCCAACCCGGCGCCCGGGTCATCTCTACCTTTAGCCCCGGCTGGATCGACGGCCGGCAAAAACCGTACGGCAATGCGCGCCAGGCGCCTTACCACACCCTTGGCGGCTTCTATCAGGGCGTGCTGGCGGAATACGTGATTTTGCATGAAGACTGGTTGGTGGCGGCGCCGGCGTCGCTGGACGACGTGCAGGCCAGCACCCTGCCTTGCGCCGGGCTGACCGCCTGGTTCGCGCTGGTGGAACAGGGCAAACTGCATGCCGGCGAGACGGTGCTGGTGCAAGGCACCGGCGGCGTGGCGCTGTTCGCGCTGCAGATCGCCAAAGCCCACGGCGCGGAGGTCTATGTCACCTCCGGCAGCGATGAAAAGCTGGCGCGAGCCCTGGCATTGGGCGCCAATCATGGCATCAACCGGCTGGACGGCGATTGGGTGGAGGCGATTTATGCGCTGACGCAGGATCGCGGCATCGACCATGTGATCGATACCGTCGGCGGCCCGAATTTGGGCAACTCGGTGCGCGCCGTGGCGGTGGGCGGCCGCATCTCAGTGATCGGCGTGCTGGCGGGCGCCGAGATCACCGCCCCCGCCGGCCTGCTGCTGCTGAAATCGGCGGCGATCCAGGGCATCGGCGTCGGCCACCGCCGCGCGCTGGAAGATCTGGTGCGCGCCGTGGACGCCGTCAACCTGCAGCCGGTGATCGACCAGGTATACCGGCTCGATCAACTGCCGCAGGCGTTGGATCACCTCGATCGCGGCCCGTTCGGCAAGATCGTGCTGACCCCATAGCCCGCCGCCCGGCGGCGGCTCACCCCTCCAGCATCAGCGGATTGGCGTCGCGCAGCCGGGCGACTTCATCCCCCGGCGTGACGCCAAACAGGCGTTTGAATTCACGGCTGAATTGCGACGCGCTCTCGTAGCCGACGCGGATCGCCGCGGTACTGGCCTTCAGGCCGTCATGCACCATCAGCAAACGCGCCTTGTGCAGCCGGTACGATTTCACGTACTGCAGCGGCGAGGTGTTGGTCACCGCCTTGAAGTTATGGTGAAACGCCGACACGCTCATGTTGACCTCGCCGGCCAACTGCTCGACGTTGAGGCTCTCGGCATACTGATTTTCTATGCGCCGCAGCGCCTTGGCGATCTGACTGAAATGGGTATGACGGTTGACCAGCTCCTGCAGCGACGCGCCGCAGGCGCCGCGCAGCACGTAGTAGAGGATCTCGCGCACGATCTGCGGCCCCAACACCCGAGCGTCGAGCGGCTTGGCCATCACGTCCAGCAGACGTTCGGTGGCGCACAACAGCTCTTCCGTCAGCTCGGCCAGGTTTACGCCGTTGCTCTCCGCGCGCGGCTGCATCAGGTAGTCGTCGTCGCCGATGTCGATCAGCAAGTCCTGCAGCATTTGGGTATCGATATTGACCGCCAATCCAACCAGCGGCAGCTCCGGGCTGGCGAAGGTTTCGCACTCAAACGGCAGCGGCACCGTCATCAGCAGGTAGTTGCGCGGATCGTACTGGAACACCTTGTTGCCGCAATAGCCGACCTTGTGCCCCTGAAAGATGATGACGATCCCCGGTTCGTACATCACCGGCTGGCGCGGGCAGTGGCGATCGACATACAGGATCTTCACCCGCGGCACCGGTGACGGCGTATAGCCGTTGCCGGTGGCGATAGCCATCGCCTGGCGCGCCATGCGGCTGCGCAGCGCATCGATTTCAATCACGGAAAAACCCTCTTACAGTCAGAACGATTCGGCATAAATCATAATTTAAAACTCTCTATTTCTACAGTCATCTGTAGAAATAGGCAAGAACCAAACAGGAATGTGCATTGTGCGTTACCGCCAGGTTGCTGATAATACGGGCCAGAAACCTTTGCGCCGCTTTGGCGCCCGCCTGACAGAAAGAGAGAAATCAGCCATGCAAAACTTCATTCTGCATACCCCAACCAAAATCCTGTTCGGCAAGCAGCAAATCGCCGAAGTGGCCGGCCAGATCCCGGCGGACGCGCGCATTCTGATCACCTACGGTGGCGGCAGCGTGAAGAAAAACGGCGTGCTCGACCAGGTGTATAGCGCGCTGGCCGGCCGCGACGTGCGGGAATTCTCCGGTATCGAACCTAACCCGACCTACGAAACCCTGATAAAAGCGGTCGAGGTGGTGAAAGCGGAAAACATCGATTTCCTGCTGGCGGTCGGCGGCGGTTCGGTGGTTGACGGCACCAAGTTCATCGCCGCCGCGGCTCGTTATACGGCCGACAGCGATGCCTGGCATATTCTGCAGACCGTCGGCAGCCACATCACTGACGCGTTGCCGATGGGCTGCGTGCTGACGCTGCCGGCCACCGGTTCAGAATCCAACAGCGGCGCGGTGATCACCCGGAAGAGCAGCGGCGACAAGCAGCACTTCTTCTCACCGCTGGTGCAGCCGCGCTTCGCCGTGCTGGATCCGGTGGTGACCTACTCGCTGCCGCCGCGCCAGGTAGCCAACGGCGTGGTCGACGCCTTCGTACACACCCTGGAACAGTATCTGACCTACCCGGTCGACGCCAAGGTGCAGGATCGCTTCGCCGAAGGCCTGCTGTTGACCCTGCTGGAAGACGGCCCGCGCGCGCTGGCCGAGCCGGAGAACTATGCGGTGCGCGCCAACGTGATGTGGAGCGCAACCATGGCGCTGAACGGCCTGATCGGCGCCGGCGTGCCGCAGGACTGGGCGACCCACATGCTGGGTCATGAGCTGACCGCCATGCACGACCTCGACCACGCGCAAACGCTGGCCATCGTGCTGCCGGCGCTGCTGCACGAGAAGAAAGCGCAGAAACGCGAAAAGCTGCTGCAGTACGCTGAACGCGTCTGGGGCCTGCGCGAAGGCAGCGAAGACAGCCGCATCGACGACGCGATCGCCGCCACCCGCGCCTTCTTCGAGCAGATGGGCGTGCCGACCCGCATGGCGGATTATCAGCTCGACGGCAGCAGCATTCCCGCGCTGCTCGACAAGCTGCAGCAGCACGGCATGACCGCCCTGGGCGAGCATCAGGACATCACCCTGGACGTCAGCCGCCGCATTTATGAAGCGGCGCGTTAATCGCAAAACGGCGATTTTTTGCTAGGCTTTAGTCTTCGCCAGCCATTTTTCGCCGCATTCTGCGCTCGGCCGATCGCCGGGCGCAGTCGGGCGCCTCAGCGCGCCGCCGATCGTTTCGCACCACTCGTCTTACCGCTCATTCGCAGGGAGAGCGGGGAGAAAATCGCCCTCCCGCCACCGCTGAAATTAGGCTGGCAAACCCGGCAACCGCCCATTTTGCCAACTAGAATTTATCTATAGCCGTTTCGGTGCCGCAGGCGCCGCAATCCGTACACAAGGAGATGCGCATGACAACGCAACAACCCATCATCAAACTCCACGATGGTAATCTGATGCCGCAGTTGGGTCTCGGCGTTTGGCAGGCGAGTATTGAAGAGACCACCCGCGCGGTCAGCAAAGCGCTGGAGATCGGTTACCGCTCCATCGACACCGCCGCGATCTACAAGAACGAGGAAGGCGTCGGCGCCGCGCTGCAGTCCAGCGCGCTGCCGCGCAGCGACCTGTTCATCACCACCAAGCTGTGGAACGACGATCAGGGCGATCCGCTGGCGGCGCTGGAAACCAGTCTGGAAAAGCTCAAGCTGGACTACGTGGATCTGTATCTGATCCACTGGCCGCGCCCGCAGCAGGATCAATACGTCTCCGCCTGGCGCGAGCTGATCAAACTGCGCGAACAAGGTCTGGTGAAAAGCATCGGCGTGTGCAACTTCCATACGCCGCACCTGCAGCGTCTGTTGGATGAAACCAACGTGGCGCCGGTCGTCAACCAGATCGAGCTGCACCCGTTGCTGCAACAGCGCCAGCTGCGCGCCTGGAACGCCACGCACCATATCGCCACCGAATCCTGGAGCCCGCTGGCGCAGGGTGGTGAAGGGGTATTCGACCAGCCGCTGATCAAGGCGCTGGCCGAGAAATACGAGAAGACTCCGGCGCAGATCGTGGTGCGCTGGCACCTGGACAGCGGCCTTATCGTGATCCCGAAATCGGTCACGCCGTCGCGCATCCGCGAAAACTTCGAGGTGTTTGATTTCAAACTCGATAAGGACGAACTGGGCGAGATCGCTAAGCTGGACGTCGGCAACCGCCTGGGGCCGGATCCGGATACCCTGTAACCCCCCTCAAGCCCTCTCCCGCCGGAGGGGGCTTTTCCTTCCCGCACATTGCTCCTTTGCGCCGCCTGACGTTATGATGACGACGCCGGAGGCTCCGGCCACCGGTTAACGCCGTTAAAAAACAGACAAGCACGGAGCACCATGAAATTCTCTTTCTCACACGGGTCACGGCTGGGCATGCTTTGCATCATGCTGGTGCTGGCGGGTTGCGCCGGCAAGAAACAGCGCGTCAGCTACGATCGCCACGCCTTCGATAGCGCCATTCAAGACGCCGCCAGCGAATACGGCGTGGACGCCAAGCTGATCACCGCCATGATCCAGGTGGAGTCCGGCTTCAACCCTTCCGCAGTGAGCAGATCCAATGCGATCGGTCTGATGCAGCTGAAAGCCGATACCGCCGGCTGCGACGCCTACCGCTACAAAGGCAAACGCGGCTGCCCGGACGACGATGACCTGCGGGATCCCGACACCAATATCGATCTCGGCGCCGCCTATCTGGCCACCTTGCAAAAACAACAGCTTAAAGGGATCGCCAATCCCGTCACGCTGCGCTACGCCACCATCATCGCCTACGTCAACGGTACCGGGGCGCTGCTGCGCACCTTCTCCAGCAACCGCCAGCAGGCGATCGCGATGATTAACAACCTGTCGCCGGAAGCCTTTAACTGGCACGTGCGCAAATACCATCCCGCCCCGCAGGCGCCGCGCCATTTGATGAAAGTGGAAGCCGCTTACGAACGGTTGTAATTAGCCAAAGTAAAAAGGAGAACCCGAGGGTTCTCCTTTTTGTTTGCGCGCGGGCCTCGTCGTTACGGCTTGGCCTTGCGAATCGGTTTGCGCGGCGGCCGGTTGGACGGCGTGCGCTGCCGATTGATGTCGGTATGCTTGGTCAACGCCGGTCGGGTGTGGCGCTGCAGCCGTTTCGCTTCGCGCTGCTCGTCGATGCTCGGCGCCGGTACCAGACACTCGCGGCGGCTGCCGATCAGGTGCTTCAGCCCCATCTCTTCCAGCGCGGTGCGGATCAGCGCCCAGTTGGCCGGATCGTGGTAACGCAGCAGCGCCTTATGCAGGCGACGCTGGCGCTCGCCGCGCGGCACCACCACGTCTTCACTCTTGTACCCCACCTTGCTCAGCGGGTTTTTGCCGCTGTAATACATGGTGGTGGAGTTGGCCATCGGCGAAGGATAGAAGTTCTGCACCTGATCGAGGCGGAAACGGTTCTTCTTCAGCCACAGCGCCAGGTTCACCATATCTTCATCGCGGGTGCCCGGGTGCGAAGAGATGAAGTACGGGATCAGGTACTGCTCTTTGCCCGCCTGCTTCGAATAGTGATCAAACAGCTGTTTGAAGCGATCGTAGCTGCCCATGCCCGGTTTCATCATTTTCGACAGCGGGCCTTCTTCGGTGTGCTCCGGCGCGATCTTCAGGTAGCCGCCGACGTGGTGGGTCGCCAGTTCCTTGATATAGCGCGGATCTTCCACCGCCAGATCGTAACGTACCCCGGAGGCGATCAGGATCTTCTTGATGCCCTCCAGCGAACGCGCGCGGCGGTAAAGCTTGATGGTCGGCTCGTGGTTGGTATCCATATAAGTGCAGATCTCCGGATACACGCACGAGGCGCGGCGGCAGGTCTGCTCGGCGCGCGGGTTGGTGCAGCGCAGCATGTACATGTTGGCGGTCGGGCCACCCAGATCGGAGATCACGCCGGTAAAGCCCGGCACTTTGTCGCGGATCTCTTCGATTTCGCGAACGATCGAATCTTCCGAACGGCTCTGGATGATGCGCCCTTCGTGCTCGGTGATCGAACAGAACGAACAGCCGCCGTAGCAACCGCGCATGATGTTCACCGAGAAGCGGATCATGTCGTAGGCAGGAATGCGTTCCTGACCGTAGGACGGGTGCGGCACGCGCTGGTAAGGCAGGGCGAAGACGCTGTCCATCTCCGGCGTGGTCAGCGGGATCGCCGGCGGGTTGATCCACACGTAGCGATCGCCGTGTTTTTGCATCAGCGCGCGGGCGCAGCCGGGGTTGGTTTCATGGTGCAAAATGCGCGAGGTGTGCGCATACAGCACCTTGTCGCCCTTCACTTTCTCGAAGGACGGCAGCAGCACGTAGGTCTTCTCCCACGGCTTCGGCTTGGCGGCGCGCACCGTGACAGGCTTGGCTTCCGGCTCCTTCGGTTTGGCGCCGTCGGCGCACGGCAGATCCTCGCCGTACGGGTTCGGGATAGGTTCGATGCGGCCCGGCTTGTCGAGGCGGGTGGAATCCACGCCGCTCCAGCCCGGCAGCGCTTCTTTACGCATCACCGCGGTATTGCGAATATCGTGGATATCGCCGATCTTCTCGCCGGCGGCCAGACGGTGCGCCACTTCCACCAGCGGGCGTTCGCCGTTGCCGTAGATCAGCATGTCGGCTTTGGAGTCCACCAGCACCGAGCGGCGCACGGTATCCGACCAATAGTCGTAGTGGGCGATGCGACGCAGGCTGGCTTCGATGCCGCCCAGCACGATCGGCACGTCTTTATAGGCTTCTTTGCAGCGCTGGCTGTAAACCAGGGTGGCGCGATCCGGGCGCTTGCCACCGACGTTGCCGGCGGTGTAGGCGTCGTCGTGGCGCAGTTTGCGATCGGCGGTATAGCGGTTGATCATCGAATCCATGTTGCCGGCGGTGATGCCGAAGAACAGATTCGGTTTCCCCAACCGCATGAAGTCTTCTTTGTTGCTCCAGTCCGGCTGCGCGATGATGCCGACGCGGAAGCCCTGCGCTTCCAGCATGCGGCCGATGATCGCCATCCCGAAGCTCGGGTGATCGACATAGGCGTCGCCGCTGATGATGATCACGTCGCAGCTGTCCCAGCCCAGTTGATCCATCTCTGCTCGCGACATCGGTAAAAACGGCGCGGTGCCATAACATTCCGCCCAATAAGGCTTATAAGAAAACAGTTCACGATCGGGTTGGATCAGGCTGGTGGTGCTCATTCTGCTGCTCTTTTTACAGGTTAATTAATCGCCGGGCGGCGATTATACGCACTAGTGGCAAAAAGAGCATGGTTATTTCGCTAACCATTCACCTCGAATTCATAAACGTCGCTGCGGCACAAGATATCGCTGAACTCCAGCGCCTCGCCCCGGGCGTTGCGGCTGGTTTGGATGATGTGCAACAACGGCGCGCCGCACGGTACGTTGAGCAGCTCGGCGACCTCGCCGCTGCAGGACACCGCCTTCAACAAAAAGTGTTTATCTTCAGGCACGATGCCGCGCGATTGCCATAACGCATACAGCGAATGCTCCAGCTGCGCCGGTTCAGGCAGGAAGCGCAGCGGAATATAGGTGGTTTCCAGCGAGACCGGGCTGCCGTTCAGCAAGCGTAAACGCCGCAGTTTGACCACCTCATCCCCTTCCGCGATCCCCAGCGCCGCCGCGGCCTTGGCCGGCGCGCCGACCCGCGCGCGCAGCAGCCATCGGTTGCTGACGCTGCTGCCATGACGCAGCGCCTGAGCGGTAAAACCGCTGTCCTTATCGAGGGAATAGCCGATACGCATCGCCACGCGGGTGCCAACGCCCTGCTGCCGCGAAATCAGCCCCTTCTCCTCCAGCAGTTTCATCGCCTTGCTGACGGTGACGCGCGACAGCGCCAAACCTTCCGCCATGTGCCGCTCCGGCGGCAGAAATGCCTCCGCCGCCAGCACCTGCTGCCTGATCGCGGTTTCTATCGCCGTCGCCAGCTGAATATAGCGCGGCGCCGCCGCCCCCTGCGCCAGATGTTCACGCAGCCAGGCCATAAAATCCGTCATTCGCCCGCCCTCTTGTTCCGCCCTATGCCCAAACTTCGCTTTCTCCTATCGCCGATCCGGCGATAAAGCCTCTCACCATAACTAAAATATTGCTAATGTTTTCAGAGGGACATCACAATTTTTATTCAATGGACTTTCATTGGATCTAGATCGCGCGTAATCTGTGCTTATTGATGTTGAAACATCAATGGCACCAACACCAGGGATCCACCTTTAAAACAACTAAAAATCCGCTGCCGACCAGACAGGACGCACCTGATGGTCAGGCAGCGGGCATACGCTGTCCGCATCCCGTTCGCTGAAGCGGATGGGCGACCCTTTGGGATGAATTGCCCGCTTCTCGCCGTACCCGATGGGTCACGTTGCCCAAGACGCCACTACAAATGACAAATAATAAGCAACGGTGCTAATGGATAGCTTGCTCACGGCTCATCATCCCCTCGCGCGATCCCCCTTGCGCCGGGTGAAACGGACTGATGCCTGCAAATAAAAACGTTCTCTCTCTTCCAAACTCCGCTGCAGACCCACTCTTTGTCTACACTCATTGGCGCCGTGCGGTCGGCAAGCCTCATCCGAGGCGGCGGCCGCAGCGCCAACAAAATCGCTTTTCAGTTAACTGCGGCGGCCCTCAAGGCCCTGCGCAACAGGGATCAATTGCTATGACCGATATCAATCGCAATGAAGCATGGAAGGTAGAGAGCACCGGTATCGACCGGGTGCCGGATGCGGAACAGACCGGGCGGCCCATCGAGCTGTTTTGGATCTGGTCGGCAGCCAATATCGGCATTCTCGGCGTGGTGTATGGCGCCATCATCGTCGGCTTCGGCTTATCCTTCCTGCAATCGGTGCTCGCCGCCTTGTTCGGCGTCGCCAGCTTCGTGCTGGTTGGCCTCACCAGCTTCGCCGGCAAGCGCGGGCGCACCTCTACGCTGACGCTGTCGCGAGTGATTTTCGGGCTGAAGGGCAACGTGGCGCCTACCCTGTTCAGTTGGATCAATCTGATGGGCTGGGAAGCGGTCAACGTGATCACCGGCACCCTGACGCTGGCGGCGCTGTTCGAGGCCTTCGGGCTGGGGGCCAGCCATCTGCTGACCGCGCTCAGCCTGTTGCTGTTCGCCGGGCTCACTATCGTCGTCAGCCTGCTGGGGCAGAATACCGTAGTCTGGATGCAAAGCTGGTTCAGCCGCATCTTCGGCACCATGACGCTGATCGTGGTGCTCTATATCCTGTTCAACACCGAGTGGAGCCAGGTGCTGGCGCTGCCTTCCGGCAGCTGGCTGACCGGCTTCCTGCCGGCGGTCTCGGTGATCGCCGCCGGTACCGGCATCAGTTGGGCGATCGCCGGCGCCGATTACAGCCGCTATCAAAGCCCGAATTCGTCGAGCAAAAGCATTTTCGCCGCGGTGATGGGCGGCGCCTGTTTGCCACTGATGCTGCTGATGCTGGCCGGCATTCTGCTTTCCGTGCAGCTGCCCGATCTGGCCAACGCCGCCAATCCCATCGCGCTGATAGGCTCAGTGCTGCCCGCCTGGATGGCGATCCCTTATCTGCTGGCCGCCACCGCCGGCATCGTCACCATCGCGGTGCTCAGCCTGTATTCCGCCAGCCTTAACCTGCTGACCATCGGCGTGCAGGTCAAACAGTGGTTGGCGGTATCGATCGACGCCGTGGTGGTGCTGGGTATCGCCCTGTATGTGCTGTTCATCTCCGGCGATTTTATGGGGCCGTTCATCTCCTTCCTGGTGTTCTGCGGGGTGTTCCTGGCGGCCTGGGAGGCGATTTTCCTGCTCGATTACCTGTGCCTGCGCCGCCACCACGGGTATGATGGCAACGCTTTGTACGGTCTGCATGGCCAGAACCGCGGCGTGCGCAAAGCCCCGCTGTTCTGCTGGTTCCTCGGCGCCCTGTGCGGCCTGCTGGTCACCAAAACCGGTTTTATCGACGGCCCGCTGGCTAAAGGCTTGTTTGCCGACTCCAGCCTGGGGCTGTTTGTGTCGTTTGCGGTTAGTCTGATCGCTTACGGTCTGTACCTGACCCAACGCAGAGAACATCAATGAATGAGTGGGAAGCTGTAACGCCTGTCCTGGTGATAGGGGGCGCGGTCGGCGATCTGGTGATGACGCTGCCGCGCCTGCCGACCAGCGGCGAAGATATCGAAGCCCAGCCGCAGGCGCGGCAAATCGGCGGTTGCGCGTTCAACGTGGCGCGCGCGCTGACGCGCCTTGAAGTGCCGGTGATCAACGGTATGCCGGTCGGCAACGGCGAATGGGGCGCGGCGATCGAAGCCGCCATGGGCGAACTGGGGCTGGAGGTGCTGTTGCGCCACGGCCAGATGGACAATGGCTGGTGCCTGGCGCTGGTGGAGCCGAACGGCGAACGCACCTTCATCACGGTTTCCGGTTGCGAAAGCCAATGGAATAAAGCGCAGCTGGCCACGCTGCCGCTGACGGAACACACCCTGATCTACGCCAGCGGCTACGAGCTGGCGGGCGAAAACGGCGAAGCGCTGCGCGAGTGGCTGACGCGCATGCCGTTCGACCAACCGCGTCTGATCGATCCCGGCCCGCGCATTGCCCAGCTCAGCGAAGATTTCTTCGCCATGCTCAGCGACAGCCACACCCTGCTGACGCTCAACCGCGACGAAGTGGCCGCGCTGTGCGGCGCCGGCGACGTCGTGGATGCCGCGCAGCGCTATGCCGCCGCCCGTAATCTGACGCTGATCTGCCGCCTGGATCGCGACGGCGCCTGGATCTGCGACGGCCGCACGCCGCCGCTGCACGTTCCCGCCTATCCGGTGGACGTGGTCGATACCATCGGCGCGGGCGATGCCCACTGCGCCGGTTTGCTGGCGGGGCTGTCCGCCGGCTGGCCGCTGCCGCGGGCGGTCGATCTGGCCAACCGGGTCGCCGCCTGCGTGGTGGCCAGCCTCGGCGCCGCCAATCCACCGGACCGGCATCAACTGCAACAACGCTTCCCGCAGGCCTGACGTTTCAGGGCGCCACCATCCATCGCCCTCAGCCTTACTGCGCCGCCGCCGCACTCTCCTGCGGCGAGTGGCGATAGTTGAAGCTCAACGCGAACACAATCCCCAGCACCAGCGTATACAGCGCAAACACCAGCCAGATGCTCTGCCAGTCTTTCACGCCGTCATGGCTGAAGAAATCCACCACTTCGCCGCTGGCGAGCGCCCCCACATAGGCGCCCAGACCGTTGACCATGGTCATGAACAGCCCCTGCGCGCTGGCGCGGATGCGGTGATCGGCCTCCTTCTCGACGAAAATGGCGCCGGAAATATTAAAGAAGTCGAACGCGCAACCGTAAACGATCATCGACAACAGCAGCAGCACGAAACCAAAACCGACCGGTGTGCCGTAGGCCAGGAACAGGAAACGCAGCGTCCAGGCCGCCATGCTGATCAGCATCACCTGCTTGATGCCGTAACGGCGCAGGAAAAAGGGAATGGTGAGGATAAAGAACACTTCAGAGATCTGCGACAGCGACAGCAGCACCGCCGGATACCGGACGCTGAGGCTGTCCTGATACAGCGGATTGAGCGACAGATCGTGCAGGAACGGGTTGCCGAAGGTGTTGGTTATCTGCAGCGCCGCGCCGAGCAACATGGCGAACAGGAGAAACAGCGCCATGCGCCGCTGGCGAAACAGCACCAGCGCATCCAGCCCCAGCACGCTCACCCAGCGCTTCGACTCGGCCGCGCGGTTGGTCGGGCAACGCGGCAGCGTCAGCGAATAGGCGGACAGCAGCAGCGACGCCGCAGAAGCCAGATACAGCTGCAGATTACTGAGCTCGATTTGGCTGAAACCGACCAGCCACATTGCCAGAATGAATCCCACGGTGCCGTACACCCGCACCGGCGGAAAGTCCTTTACCGTGTCAAAGCCGTGCTTCTCCAGGCAAAAATAGGAAATGGCGTTGGAGAGCGCGATGGTCGGCATATAGACCATGGCGTTGAACAGCATTACCCAGAACATCAGCATCGGTTGCTCAACCTGCGCCGCACAGTACAGCGCCAACGCCCCGAGCAGGTGGCAAAGCGCATACAGGTAGTTGGCCCTCATCCAACGGTCGGCGATGATGCCCGCCAGGCCCGGCATGATCAGCGCCGCGATCCCCTTGGCGCTGTAAACCATTCCCACCTGCATACCGCTGAAATGCAGCGTGTTGATCATATAGGAGCCCAGCGTCACCAGCCAGGCACCCCAGATAAAGAACTGCAGGAAAATCATCACCTTCAATCGTGTTTTTATCGCCATCGCCATCACCTTGTTATTATGCTTTCAACGATGATTGGTGCGGCGGGCCCACTGCAGCCCGCCGCCGGTTTGCTTACGGTGTCACAGCGTTTTGAACAGCTCGCGGATAAGGCGCATGAAATCGTCCGCCGCCAGCGCCGCGCAGCTGAGCGTTTGTTCGTGAGAAAGAGGCGTATCCGACAGCCCTTCGGCGTAGTTGGTCATCGCGGACACCACCAGCACCTTGAGGCCGCAGTGGCGCGCCGTCAGGACTTCCGGCACGATCGACATGCCCACGACGTCGCAGCCGAGGGTCTGCATCATGCGGATCTCCGCCGGCGTTTCGAAGTTCGGCCCGGTGTAAGCGGCGAACACCCCTTCCGCCAGCGGGATGCCCGCGCTTTCGGCCACCGCCGCCAGTTGGGCGCGCAGATCGCGATCGTAGGCGTTCGCCAGGCTGAAGAAGCGCGGCCCGAAGCGCTCGTCGTTGGCGCCGACCAGCGGCGATTCCGGCATGAAATTGATATGATCGGTAATGGCCACCAGGCTGCCCGGCGCTACCGAGCGGCGCAGCGAACCGGCGGCGTTGGTCGCCAACAGGAATTCGCAGCCCAGCAGTTTGAAGGTGCGCACTGCGGTGGTCATCACCTGCATGCCGCGCCCTTCATAGAAGTGGCCGCGCCCTTTCATGCACACGACCGGCACGCCCTCCAGCTTGCCGGCGACCAGTTGCCCGGCGTGGCCGGCGACGCCGCTCACCGGGAAGCCCGGCAGCGCCGCGTAATCGAGGGTGACGGTTTCAGTCATCACCTCCGCCAGAGCGCCGAGCCCAGAGCCGAGAATCAAGGCCGCTTTCGGCTGAAAACCCGGCAGACGTGCGCGGACAACATCGGCGCAGATAAAAGCATCTTCTTGATTAAACATCGTATTCTCTCTTTAAGCGGGGGACAATAAGCCCCATAGTAGAGAGCGAGGCGCGGCCGAGACCAATACATTCTTGGCGGCCGATTTATTCCATTTATCTATAAGTTGAGCTGCGTCACAGGAGGCGATACCCCGGATGAACCCGCCCCATGCCCTGCCCGATCCCGGTCGGATTAACTTCCGCCTACTGCACTATTTCCGCGTGGTGGCGGAAGAGATGAATTTCACTCAGGCGGCGCGGCGGTTGAATATGTCACAGCCGCCGCTCAGCAAGCACATCAAGGAACTGGAGAGCCAGCTCGGCGTGGTACTGTTCAAACGCACCACCCGCTCCATGACGCTGACGCCGGCTGGCCGCACGCTGCTGCGCAACGTCGAGCGGCTGCTGGATCAGGCCGACAGCGCGCTGCATCAGGTGCAACAAATGGGGCGCGGCGAAGGCGGCCACATGGTGGTCGGCATGGTCGGCACCTCGGCCTGGGGCGGGCTGATCGCGGCGCTGCGGCGATTCAGCGAGCAGAGCGTCGGCGCTACCTGGTCGTTGAATGAGCTGACGCCCAGCCAGCAAATCACCGCGCTGCAAAAGCGGCATATCGATATCGGGGTCTGGCGAGAGGCGCAGCAACAGACGCTGCCGGGGTTGACCTGCCAACGGTTGGCGCGCGAAAGCATCGCCGTGGTGCTGCCGCTCGATCATCCGCTGGCGCAGCAGGAGAATATCCCGCTGGCGGCGCTGCAAAACGACAGCTTCATCGTGCTGCCGCCGCATGAGGCCAGCCTGGGGCTGTATCTGCACAATCTGTGTCTGCAGCAGGGATTTTTGCCGGACGTCGCTTATCAGGTCAATGAACCGCAAACCCTGCTGGCGCTGGTGGCGGAAGGCTGCGGCATTACGCTGCTGCCGGACAGCTACGGCCGCATCCCGTGGCCCGGCGTGCGGTTTTGCTCGCTGCAGCAGGCGCCCCCGGCGGATCTGTATGCGGTATACCGTACCGACAGCGTCACGCCGGTGGTGCAGGCTTTTTTGGCCACGTTGACTCCCTCATCCTCTGCGGCGCGCTGAAAGCGCAGTACCGGCCCACGGCTGGCGCGCAAGACGGCTGAGCTAGGCAACCCGCCGCATTTGCGACAGGAACAGACGCTGCTCCTCTCTGCGCCGCCGCAACAGCCCAGGTAAACGTTGGCCACCGGCATACGCCCACAGAGGAAACTGTTCTGCCGCCTCCTGATATCGCCCGGCATTCAGTAGCCGCAACAACGTTGAAGGCGAACCGGACTTCAGATAACGCAGCCCGCTTTTCACCCCGGCCTTGCCGGGGCCGACATTGAATAGAAAAGAAACCAGAGCATCGAATTGCCCCTGATTCAGGGGCACCTCGATAATCTTGTGCAGCAGCGCTTCACACTCCATCACATCAGCCTGCAGCAATGTCAGCGCGGTTAGTTCGCTGATGGCTTGCCCCGCCCTGACCTCCCCGGTATGTCCGTAACCGATCGTCCAAATCCCCGCGCTGTCGCGATAGGATGAAAGCCGCAGCCCTTCATAGCTTTTAATTAATGATAGCCCGCGCTCTGACAGTATCTTCTGCATATCCCCCCCCTTTGCTCACATAATTAATCTTTTTCTTTGGGCATCGTCATGGGTGTTATCCCCTATCCCCGCAATACAATGTAAAGCCGTCGAGAAATCATATTAATCATCAAAAAGGACATGAATGAAAACCAAAACAGCATGTTTGGAGATCACACAAAAAACAAAAACCAGATAATTTCAGCACCCCATAAAAATCATTTTCCATTTTGAACAGCAAGGTGCTTGTTTTGACAATTCTCAATTATCGAGAGTTTGAGGTAGCTTTATTTCACCGAAAGGCCACCACACGGAGACAACGTTACATAAACGAGCAGCCAACATTTAAACCACCATTAAAAAAAGGGGTGTTATGAATAACCTAACTGACATTGATTTAAGCCCTCAAGCGTTAATGGCTATGCATATTTCTATTTCGTCATATGCATTGCTTAACCAAAGCTACAGTAATTTATTACTCAGCCAGCAATTACTGGCGTCGCAAAATATGGACCCTGGTTTGACCGTTAAAATTAAGGCTTACCAAAACCAGCTAAGGCAACAGGCGCAAATATTCAAGCAAAGCACGGTCGCGGAACTGATCGGGTTATACACCAAGGCGTCAAATTTCTCCGCCCTGGTCAACGCGGTTAATACGCTGTACTCCACTGAGGACCCGCAGGTTTCTCAAAAAGGCTCAGAAATGGTGTCTGCGCTTTCCGAGATCGCACAACGCTATCAGGCTGCGGCGCAAGCCGTCCATATCCAGTTGCAGACAACGAGTGAAATGCTGACTCCCGTCATGGCCAATTTCCGTGAAGTGATTAGTGCCATCGAGCAAGGGCTGAATGTCGAAGCGAAGCAACAGGCGCAAACCATCGCTGAACTCAATGAAGCGATCGCAAAAAATATCCAAAGCATCGCAGAGGCGGGGTTCAAAGCGGGTGAAGGCGTTGTGCAGCTTGGGCAATCCATCGTAGCGACAGTGCCGCTCGGCCCTGCGGACAAAAAAACCAAAGAAGCCGCGGCCGCGGCGTCGAAACCGCTGGGCGATCAGGCCAGCTACATGATCTCCGGCATTCAAGCGATCTCCTCAGGGGCATCCGGCGCACAGCAGGCCGTCAATGAGTTGAAGGCTAACTACGCCAAATTGGCTGTAGCATATCGAGCTTTGGCAACCGCCAATGCGTTGCTTTCCGTAGCCAAGTCCGTGCACGCCCAGGCTCAACTGTTTGTCGACACCTATGCCCTCACTACACAGCGCATGGCGTTACTACCGGATGAGTGGAATAAGGTGGCTGATGCCTATCTGACGGCTGCGCCCATCATTAATCAGGCCAACAGTGCTTTGGAAATTAAACAGGCAAAACAAATTATTTCTCTTAATGCGGAAAAGTGGCAGCTTTTTTCCAAATCCATTGATAACGCCAAAGCTAATTATGCAGGAAACAACATCCTGCCGGAAGTTTAATCGCTAAATACCTAATAAGGAAAATACCATGACGATCCCAACAATTTACATCAACGACGGCATGAACACCCAGTCTTCGCAGGCGCTTCATATTCAGACCTATTGCAACAGCGTGCGGCAGCAAATACCGGTTGATTTCGAACGCTTCCCTAACCTTCGGGAAATCCAGTGTCAGATCAATACTGGACTAGCAACGGCTAAACAACATGCCAATCACTATCTCAATGATATTCAGCCGTTAATTATTAGAAACGTTACAAATATTCAGGACTATTTCGAAACGCAAAACCTGATCTCCACCGTTATGCCGTCTGGCGCAACTAAAGAGCAATGGCTGAGCGCTTTGAGCATGGTCAGCGATAAAGCTAGAGAATATCAGGAAGTCTCGGCGAACACTCGCCGTACGATCGGATCGTTGAATGATAAGTTGATTATCGATTCAAACAATTATCAGCTGATTGTGGTCAACCTGAATAACGTGGTCAATGGCAATAATGGCGTTCTGGAACAGCTTAATCGGGATATCGACGGCATTAACGCCGCCATTGACGGCGCCATTGCCGGCATCGTCGTCGGCGGGCTGTTAATTATTGGGGGGGCAATCGTAACCGCCATCGGCGCCGTAGCTGGGCTGGTGACTGCAGGCACCTCAACGCCGGTCGTCATGGGGGGCATCGCCATGATGACCGCTGGCGCGGGCGGGGTGATCGGCGGCGCGATCGTGCTGGATAAATCATTGAGCGCACGTGAAAAACTCTACCGTGACCGCAGCCAACTCAACAGTGAAGTCTTGGTCGCCAGCCAGATCGGATCCGGCTACCAGGGGTTGCAGACTCAGGCGCAAAGCGCAGTGACTG
The DNA here is from genome assembly GCF_052167655.1 of Serratia sp. CY55921. Classification (NCBI taxonomy): domain Bacteria; kingdom Pseudomonadati; phylum Pseudomonadota; class Gammaproteobacteria; order Enterobacterales; family Yersiniaceae; genus Serratia; species Serratia sp. CY55921. Next base: position 143,980 of record NZ_JBJNMU010000003.1, read on the forward strand.
CGGCAACGCAAATGAGCAATGCCTGGGACTCTCTCACCTCTGAGCTGGATATCCTCAACGCGAACTTGCGCAAAGGGATCATTGATGACAGCTTCCTGCGCCAACTGTTCCTGACCGCTTCGCAAACGTCAGTAACCAAAGTGTTGGATGGAACGAAAATCATCAAACAGCAGATGGCCGGCGTGGTGGTGCGAGAAGTGCCAGCAAACCAAACTATTGCCGATTTCGTTAAGCGCCTGGCGGCTTAACGGCTTATATCACAGGGGCAAGTCTACCTTGCCCCCTTTTAGGAGATCCCCTTATGAGCAGTGGAATGCTGACGCAAGTTATCGACAATTTGTCCCGCACCGGCGACGCGATTCAAACGTTCCCAGGTTTGCCGGCGAACGCCGTCTTACTTCAACGCAATATTCAAACCGCGGTCAACATGCTGTTGCCGGATCTTAAGCAGATGCAACGTGATGTGACCGCCTGGGGTGTAAAACTGGAAGCTCAGTTGGACGACAAGCTGGCGGCGTTGGAAACGCTGCCGGTAACAGAACTCAGTCGGTTCATTCGTCAAAGCAAAGAGGATATCGCCGGCGTCATGGCGCAGGTTTCCAGAGTGCAAAGCCGAACGCAGAGCACGGACGTCGCCGTAACTGAAAATAATCTCGCTTTGCAACGCATCATTATCGATTTGCAGGCCACCATCTCCGGACTGCAATCGAATTTGCAGGGCAGCCAACAGCAGCTCGATGAGTTGAATAAGAAGAAACTTTACTTTATTGCGCTAGGTATCCTCGGCATACCCGGCCTCATCGCCATGGCGGTGTTGCTTAGCCAGGCGCAAGACAAAGTTCGCAGCATCGAACGGCAAATCTCCGAGCAAAAATCGAGTATTCGACAGCAGCAGAGCTTTGCCACGCAAACCGCAGCGTTTTCACAAGACCTGCTAGAACTCAGCAACCAAATGTTGAAAATCGGCAATGCCATTGAGTTTGTGAGCAATGACATCAATAACGCGGAAAAGAATCTCTCTGGCGCCGAAGCGCAACAGCTTGCGAAACTGTTCCTTACCGCCGCCAAGATGAGTGTCGGAACGCTGTTGACGGACATTTCCTGAGCGAATGGACAGGCGGTACGGCTCCGCGCCGACAGCTTGCCGGTGTCTTCGTCGGCGAAACCGCACCGCCATGTCCTTTTATGCCTCGCTACGCCATCGGAACACTCATGCAGATGTCCTTTTTAATCATGAGTGCTGCTCCATTCAACCCTATACACCCTGAAGTCAGCATTCCAAAATGCTTTGGCCCGTTCAGTTTCACCTACACACACGGATAAGGAATATCATGGAAAAGAGAGCCTGCTCTTTCGCTTCTGCGATCTTACTCTACAAGGCGGTGAAGCCTGGCCGCGTTATTTCTCGGATAATGCGCGGCGCAGCAACAGCCCTGTTCGCTTGCTGGTGGTCTCCTCATCCATCCCAAACATCTCGCAGCCGGTTCCAGAACTGCAGATGCCAACCAGGGATGAAACCTCATTTTCACGATATTCCGTCGTCGAATATTTAACAGAAGCTAAACATCCGAACCGCAACCTAAGAACGCCAACACTTATTCTAGTAAAATACCCCGATAAAGGTATTGTCGGCGTATTTATTGTTATTATTGCGATATATTCTATCGCACTGCCTCTTCCTTTTTATAAAAAGGAGATCATCATCACGCATAGTGATATTTGCCATCAAGAATAAGGTGGCAAGAAGTGTAATTCATTGTAAATTAAACCAAACGAAATGAACACCCTCAGGACATCTCACTCTAAAAACAAACCATTATTGTACACTGCGTATTAAAAGGAACACATATGGAATTTATGTCAAAACGCGTGAATTATTTTATCGCCGTAGCGCAAGAGGGATCTATTACCAAAGCAGCCGACCGGTTGTGCATTACACCATCACCATTAAGCAAAAGAATTAAAGAAATGGAAGAGAATCTAAACATCACTCTTTTTGAACGAACTAACCAAGGTCTGTCCCTGACGAAAGAGGGGCAACATTTGTATAGTAATGTCATCGTCCATTATGAAGAGCTCAACCGGATCAAAGAAAGCCATAAAGAGAAGAACCATATTCAGATTGGCATTTACGGCCCGGTGCCTACTCACGTCAATACGGTGATTGATTACCTGCTCATGAAGAACCCCGCCATAACCATTAATTTGGTGCGTTTAATGCCGACCGATGGCATAAGCCGTAATGAGCTCAATCGGCTTGACTTGCTCTTCAGCATAGAACCTCTTGAGCTGTCTCCCTTCACCCAACATTTATGCGCCGAAGAGCAACTGTTGCTACTTCACCAGGTAAGACAGCCTTCTGAAAGCTACCGCGCATTGCCTTGGGTACAGAGTAACTATGTCTCCGAGACACAGATATTCAAGCATTATCATGCACAGCTGCAGCTGCAGGGCTTTTCCCGAGACGTGATGAATATCGATAACCTCCAGCTGCGGCTTAATTTGATCCGACAAGGCAAAGCCGTCGCCTTTATTCTCGAGTCGATGAGGTCCGTGATCAATTTCGACGAATATGAATGCAACAGCCTGTGCTTACCCAATACCCGTTTAACCCATCACATCTACAGTAATGTGTCACAGCTAAATGACAGCCAACAGCTGATAGCGCATATGGCGAAAAGGGGTGCGCAACAATGGAGTCACTCGGTATCAATGCCCGTATAACAAGTAGAGCATGACTGATTCAACTTGCTTTGGATTTTAAATTACTTTCAGGTACTTTTGCCTGCGCACAACACCAGTTTCATCACCATGACCATCGGGCCACCAACCCCCACTCATTTTACTTCACTTGAAATAGCAAACGATTAACTCCCCCCTGGGTGACTAACCTATGCCGGACGGCGACATCCTTGTGCTTCAAGGAAAGTAAAAAGGCCTGAACTCCGCTATGGACGGAATTCAGACCGGCAACTTTCACTTAAGGTTCTAATGATGCTTTACAGGCCTTTTTCGCGATAGCCGACGGTGCTAACGCCATACCTGTTGTTGTTTCAAATAGTTGAAAATATGCTCCGCCAATAGCCGGTGAGTATGTGTCGTCGGGTGCAGAAGATCCCAAAACACGTAGTTATCCGCATCCGTGCAAGCAGCGCGCACTGGTATCGCATTGATATAATTCAGTGATGAAGGGGCCTGGATATCCAGACACGACGTTTTGACTTCGCTGACCTGATAACGCCCCGGATTATCCAGCATATCCGTAAACAGCGCCGCAAGATCAAACAACATCACAGGCTCTGAGGGATAACGGCGGTTGATATCATCCGCCACCTGTTTGATACGCCGATTATAATCATCAATCTGTCTTTTTATCTCTGCACCATCCTTGCGATGAGCAAATTCAGGCGCGCGCGTAATGTCTGGCAGATTAAGCACCAATATCTTTTTCGCACCGGCGCTGGCTAATCGCGTTAACGCCTTGCCTTGATTTTCAATCAGCCCATCCACTCCCTGGTTGTAAGTCACCAAATCATTGGCTCCGATCCAAACGGTAAACAGTGAATTTTCCGGCCGATAGTTTTTGGCCTCCTTCATATAAATAAGCCAGGAGTCTACCTGCTCAAGTATGCCGGGGATCACCCATTTTTGCTGATTGGAAGCCGCACCGCCCACGGCCCAGTTATAAACGGGCAATCCGCTTTGTTTCGCCAGGTATTCCACCCACGTTGGTCCATTGCTGAATCGCCCTAAGAACCAACTTTTCGGATTAGGGAAACGCCATAAAGAGGCATTAAAAACATTATTCGTGTCGCTTAAACTGTCGCCAAACACGATAATTTTGTTGATGGCCGCGCTCTGCGCCGGCGAGTCATTGCTCCAGACGGTGTAGTTGAAAGAGAGTTTATTGTTTGCCGCTGCAATCATCGCCAAAGGCTGACGAATGCCCGCTCGGCTCAAGGTATCGCCACACACTTGCTGCAACGCGGAGAGCGGCGTATCGCTGTAAAACATGTTTTTCCAGGATACCGCCAGCGATGACCACCAATGCCCTTCCAGACGGTAATATGACGTTGAGTTCTGCGCCCTTGCCCAGAGATAATCCGCCTGCGGAGCGGTGCTGGCGGGATTAATACGATAATAACAGCGCATATACGTGTAGGTGCTCTTGGCCTTGCCTAATAAGAATGGCGAGCCTTTCTCTATAATTTCCGGACCGTTAGGGGACAGGTAGTGATTGGCCCCACTGTCCGGCAGTGGCGATAAATCACCCTTGGCAAAAGCGGCCGTTGATAATAGAAACAGAGTGCAAAGTATTTTCTTCATAGATATTTTCTCGTTTACCGCACCGAATCGTGCGATGAAAATATGACATCGAGAAAATGACCTAAAAAGTTCCTTTTAAGACGCAGTCAAGGACTATTTGGCAGGATGTTATTTTAATAACCATGTCTATTAAAAAGGAAAAGCGAAAATATAAAAAAGGGAGCAAAAGCCAATCAATGGCGCGCGCAGAAAATTGATGCCCCTGCGATTGCAATCGCAGAGGCTCGGACGGTGAGTCACTGCGTCGGCTGCACCATCAGCTGGCCGGCGGTGCCGCGATCGGCCATCTCCAGCGTCTGGCTGTAATACAGGAACGGGAAGTGTTCGGAGGTGGATTGGTTGAAATACACCAGCAGCTCGACGTCGCCATCGACCCAGACGGTATCCTTCCAGCCGCGATCTTCCGCCATCGGCTGCGCGCCGTTGACGCGTTTAATCAGGAACTGCACGCCCTGAATATGGAACGACTGCGGCGTATCCGCATGAATGTTCCAGCGTTCCCAGGTGCCTTGCTGCGCCTGTACGTCGATGCGGTTCATGTCCCAAATTGCGCCGTTGATGCCGACGCCGCCGTCGCCCAGGCGGAAATCGCGGGTGCGGCTGGCGCTGCCGTCCAACAGCTGATCCGCCAGCAGGCGCATCGGCAGGTTGTCGGTCACCAGCGGCAGCAGGCCGGTCGGGCGCAGCGTCAGCACCTGGGTGGACACCAGAATGCTCGACGGCTCGAACAGGCCGCGCAGGCGATCCATGATGCCCGCCGCTTCACCGGCGGTGATGGTCACCTCGTCGCCCTTCGACATGTCGATCAGCACTTCCCGGCGCTCGCCCGGCGCCAGCGACAGCTGCTGCACCGCAACCGGCGCAGGCAGGAAGCCCTGATCGCTGGCGATCACGTTGAACGCCCGCCCGTCGCTGAGCTGCAGGGTATAACGCCGCGCGTTGGAGGCGTTGAGCAAACGCAAACGCACCCAGCCGCGCGACACGTCGACATACGGGTTTTGCACGCCGTTGACCAACAGCGTATCGCCGACGAAGCCGCCCTGCGACGGCGCATCGTATTGCGGCGTGCCGAAGTTATCGAAGCGTTTGTCCTGAATGATCAGCGGGAAATCGTCGACGCCGTAGTGGTTGGGCAGCGGCAGCGCTTTGCTGACGGCATCCTCCACCAGCCACAGCCCGGCCAGCCCGTTATACACGTGCGGCGCCATGCGGTTTGGCGTGTTGGCGTGGTACCAGCAGGTAGCCGCCGCCTGACGAATGGGCAGCACCGGCGACCAGTCAACGTTGGGCGACATCATGCGCGGCGCGCCGCCCATCAGCGTGCCCGGCACCTGCAGACCGCTGATGGTCATCGCCACCGGCTCCTGCAGGCGGTTGCTGTAGATCAGTTTGACGTCGTCGCCGCTGTAAACCCTCACCGTCGGCCCCAGGTACATGCCGTTGATGCCCCACACCGCCGCTTTGCGGTTATCCATAAACGCCCAGTGGGCGCGCTGCAAGGTCAGGAACAGCGGCTGACCGCGGCGAGACTCCAGCAGCGGGGGAATGGGTAATGGGGTCTGCGTTCCGCTCGCCTCAGCCCTCAGCGGCACGGCGCCCGCGCACAGCGCCAGGCCCGATGCCTGTAAAAACTGACGTCGACTGAGTGACATATTTTCTCCATGAAAAGCAATAACTAAACCGTGTGCAAAACCCAAACGCCCGCCAATCAAGATTAGCAGGCGCTCAGGCGTTAACGGCGCTGAACGCCAATTAAAAAACTCTTCTTTGAAGCCGGTAGACTCTTATTTTTTGGCGGCGTTGCGCTGGGCGACTTCGGCGTCCAATTCGGCGATTTTCGCCTCCATCAGCTCGCGGCAATGGGCCGCCAGCTCGCGCACGTTTTCTTTGCCGTATTTGCTGGTATCCACCGGCGCCAACATCTCGACGATCACATGACCGTTATTCCAGCGATTAAGATTTATATTACCGCTGGTGGTGGATACGCAGATAGGCACAATCGGCACGCCGGCGGCGATGGCCGCGTGGAACGCGCCGGTTTTAAACGGCATCAGCCCACGGCCGCGGCTGCGGGTCCCTTCCGGGAACATCCAGATCGAAATGTCTTTCTTCTTGAACTGCTCCGCCACTTGGGCGATGGTGCCGTGCGCCTTGGCGCGATTATCACGATCTATCAGCAGATTACCGGTCAGCCAATACAGCGGGCCGAAAAACGGGATCCACACCAGACTTTTTTTACCGACCGTCACGGTGCGCGGCTGCACGATATTAGAGGCCGTCACCATGTCGTAGTTATTTTGGTGGTTGGCGATATAGATGCAGTTGCCGTTGTTGGCCGCATCGGCCGGCACGCGGGTTTCAACCTTGATGCCGAACAGCGTCGACAGACGGCCGAAAAGATGGCCGAAGGTCGCCACATGGCGAGGATTACGCGGACTGAACAAGCAATAAACCGAACCGAAAATACACACCAGAATACAGAAAAGAGTGGCGAGAACGGCACGCAAAATCAATAACATAACAACCTCATTAGCACACTGCCAACGCAGTTTACTTCGCTGCGCAGATTCCTTTACTCATTATTTGCCGACCAGGCGGAAAGCACGCCTATGTCGCCTGCATTTCTCGCTATTTTCCCGCCAGGCGGCAGTACGCACAATAATTTTATGCGCAGAAATGTTAACTATTTGGAAAATAAACGCCAGCAAAAATAAATAAGGCGGCCACAGCATGCTGCGACCGCCCGTTAACGCTGGTGCCAACGCTTACTCTTCGCTGTCGCCACCCGACGCCCGCACCGGCGCATCCACTTCGACGCGATCGATGCGCTGCAGGCCGCGCGGCAGTTGGGTGCCCTTGCGGCCGCGTTCCGCACGGAACTTCTGCAGATCTTCCGGACGCAGCGTCAGCTTGCGTTTGCCGACGTGCAGCGTGACGGACGCCTGCGGCGGCAGCACGAACAGCCAGGCCAGCTTGTCTTCACCGGCGGCGGCCTGCGCCGCCGGAATGGAGACGATCTTGTTGCCCTTGCCCTTCGACAGCTGCGGCAGATCGGCGACCGGGAACATCAGCATGCGCCCGGCGGCGGTGATCGACAGCAGCATATCGTCTGCGCCGTGGATCTCCATCGGCGGCAGCGCTCTGGCGTTGTCCGGCAGCGTGATCATCACCTTGCCGGCGCGGTTGCGCGCCACCAGATCGTTAAAGGTGCAGACGAAACCGTAACCGGCGTCAGACGCCATCAGCAGCTTCTGATCGTCGGCCGCCATCAGCACCTGCTCGATGGTGGCGCCCGGCGGCGGCGTCAGCTTGCCGGTCAGCGGCTCGCCCTGCCCGCGCGCCGAAGGCAGCGTCATCGGATCGAGCGCATAGCTGCGCCCGGTAGAGTCGATAAACACCACCGGCTGATTGCTCTTGCCGCGCGCCGCGCCGCGGAAGCTGTCGCCAGCCTTGTAGCTCAACCCGGTCGGATCGATGTCATGGCCCTTGGCGCTGCGCACCCAGCCCATTTCCGACAGCACGATGGTCACCGGTTCGGACGGCACGAAGTCGTGCTCGCTCATCGCCTTGGCTTCCGCGCGCTCGGTCAGCGGCGAACGGCGATCGTCGCCGTAGGTCTGCGCATCGGCCTGGATCTCTTTCTTAATCAGCGTATTCAGCTTGCGTTCGGACGCCAGCAGCGCCTGCAGCTGATCGCGCTCTTTCGCCAGTTCGTCCTGCTCGCCGCGGATCTTGACCTCTTCCAGCTTGGCCAGGTGACGCAATTTCAGCTCGAGGATCGCTTCCGCCTGAGTATCGGAGATGCCGAAACGCTGCATCAGCACCGGCTTCGGCTCATCCTCGCTGCGGATGATGTGGATCACCTCGTCGATGTTGAGGAACGCCACCAGCAAACCTTCGAGGATATGCAGGCGCTTGAGCACCTTCTCGAGGCGGTAGTTCAGGCGGCGACGCACCGTATCGCGACGGTAGGCCAGCCATTCGGTGAGGATCTCCACCAGCCCTTTCACCTGCGGGCGGTTGTCCAGACCGATCATGTTCATGTTGATGCGGTAGCTGCGCTCCAGATCGGTGGTGGCGAACAGGTGATTCATCACCTGCTCCAGATCGATGCGGTTGGAACGTGGCACGATCACCAGACGCGTCGGGTTCTCGTGATCGGATTCGTCGCGCAGGTCTTCGACCATCGGCAGCTTCTTGGCGCGCATCTGGCTGGCTATCTGCTCCAGCACCTTGGCGCCGGAAACCTGATGCGGCAAGGCGGTGATCACCGCGCTGCCATCCTCTTTCTTCCACACGGCGCGCATGCGCACCGAGCCGCGGCCGCTCTGGTAAATTTTGCGAATTTCATCGCGCGGGGTGATGATCTCGGCTTCGGTCGGGAAGTCCGGCCCCTGTACGAACTCGAGCAGGTCATCGAGCGAGGCGCCCGGCTTGTCGAGCAGCGCCACCGCGGCGGCGGCGACTTCGCGCACGTTGTGCGGCGGAATGTCGGTCGCCATGCCGACCGCGATGCCGGTGGTGCCGTTCAGCAGGATGTTCGGCAGGCGCGCCGGCAGCATCTTCGGCTCTTGCAGCGTGCCGTCAAAGTTCGGGATCCAGTCGACCGTGCCCTGGCCCAGCTCGGCCAGCAAGACCTCGGCGTATTTGGACAGGCGCGATTCGGTATAACGCATCGCCGCGAACGACTTGGGATCGTCCGGCGCACCCCAGTTCCCCTGGCCGTCCACCAGCGGATAGCGATACGAGAACGGCTGCGCCATCAGCACCATGGCTTCATAACACGCGCTGTCGCCGTGCGGGTGATATTTACCCAACACGTCGCCCACGGTGCGGGCGGACTTCTTGAATTTGGCGCTGTTGGTCAGCCCCAGTTCAGACATGGCGTAGATGATGCGGCGTTGTACCGGCTTCAAACCGTCGCCAATGTACGGCAACGCCCGATCCATGATGACGTACATGGAATAGTTCAGATAGGCGTTTTCAGTGAATGTGTGCAGCGGTAAACGCTCTACACCGTCATGAGTCAGATCACTCATTACTCAATTATCCTCAGACCGTGGCTTGGCAATCCCTTGGACGACAAAAGGCATCGCTTGTCGATTCTGCCCGCGATAGTAACCCATCTGCAGGGTGGCTGTCACAGTTGGCGCAAGGATCGCCGGCGGCGGCCGGTTGCGCGATGCGGTTTATGCAAAATTTCGCTGCCTGGCGGCCCGTTTATTGACTGGCAGTCAACACTGTTGTGCGCTGGATCGCATTTTTACTTGCCCGCCTAACGATTACACTCGTCGCCAGCGAGCTGGTTTCCGCCTTTTCGGCGGGAAGCATGCCATATCTTAACTCTGACGGGAGCCGCGAAAGATGAGCAATATCCTGATTATCAACGCTAAAAAACAATTCGGCCATTCCAACGGCGAACTCAACCAAACCCTGAGCGACGTGGCGGAAAGCTTCCTGCGCGATCTGCAGCACGATGTGCAGGTCACCGTGGTCGACGACGGTTATGACATCGAAGCAGAGGTAAAGAAATACCTGTGGGCCGACGCGGTCATCTACCAGATGCCGGGCTGGTGGATGGGCGAACCCTGGATCCTGAAAAAATATATCGATGAAGTGTTCACCGCCGGTCACGGCAGCCTGTATTCCAGCGACGGCCGCACCCGTGCCGACGCCGGCAAAAAATATGGCTCAGGCGGCCTGATCAAGGGCAAAAAATACCTGCTGAGTCTGACCTGGAACGCCCCGCTGGAGGCCTTCACCGATCCCGATCAGTTCTTCCACGGCGTCGGCGTCGACGGCGTTTACCTGCACTTCCACAAGGCCAACCAGTTCCTGGGAATGGAAGCGCTGCCGACCTTTATCTGCAATGACGTGATAAAACAACCGGATATCGAAGCGGACATCGCACGTTATCGCGAGCATCTGGCGAAAATTTTTGCTTAACTGACGCAGAACATACTCATCAACGAGGTAAGCATGATCACCGTAATCGCAGAAATCAAAGTGAAACCCGGCCACCGCGCCACCGTACTGCAAGCCATTGAAAAGCTGGTGCCGCTGGTGCTGGCGGAAGAGGGTTGCGGCGAATACACGCCGATGGTCGACAGCAATACCCAGGCGCCGTGGCAGAAGCGGTCGCCGGATTCGGTGTTCATGCTGGAGAAATGGGAAAGCATGGCGCATCTGGAAAAACATCTGGCCATTGAGCACATGCTCAAACACCGCGACACCCTCAAAGACAGCGTGCTGGACACCGAGATCTACATCCTGGAAAACGCCCTGTAAGCTCCGCCTTATAACGTCTGCGCGTCGATGTGTGCGCTGACGTAGTCAAGAAAACAGGTAATGCGCGCCGCCAATTGCGTATTGCGGTAATACACCGCATTAATCGGCTGGCGCACGTCCAGCGTCTCCTGCTCCAGCAACGTCACCAACTTGCCCGCTTCCCGATCGCGTCGGGTCATAAAGTCTGCCAGCTGTACGATCCCCTCGCCCCGCAGCGCCAATTGCCGCAGCGTTTCACCGCTGGACGCCGAGATCGTCGGCGTGATGGTGAAATGCGGCGCCTGGCGATAGCGCAACGGCCACTGGTTCAGCGATTCCGGCTGGGTAAAACCGAGCAGACAATGCCGGTGCAACGCCTCCACGCTCTGCGGCGTGCCGTGCTTCTGCAGATAAGCCGGGCTGGCGAGGATGCGCAACCGGCTGGCGCCCAGCGCGCGCGCATGAATGGTCGAATCGCGCAACGCGCCGATGCGAATGGCGATATCCGTGCGTTTTTCCAGCAGATCGATAATCAGATTGTCGGTGTTCAGCTCGAGCGAAATTTGCGGATAACGTTCCCTGAACCCCGCCACCAGCGGCACGATGACGTGCTCCATAAAAGGCGCAGCCGCATTGATCCGCAGTCGCCCGGCCGGCATCTGCCGGCGCACCGCCATTTGTTCTTCGGCATTTTCCACCGAGTTGATGATCGTACGCGCATGGCTCAGGAAGCTTTGCCCCTCTTCGGTCAGCTCCAGGCGACGCGTAGTGCGGCGCATCAGGGTGGTATCGAGCTTATTCTCCAGGCGGCTGAGCGCGCGGCTGATGCCGGAAGTCGTCTGGCCGAGCCGATCGGCGGCGGCGGTGATGGAACCGCTGTCGACCACCGAAGTGAACGCCAGCAATTCTTCGAGCGTGATCTTCATGCATTCCGGCCCAGGTTATCGGGCGCCGCATGAACGCCCTGCGGGAAAGCCGGCCCGGCGTTTCACCGGGCCAGGGTCAGGCTCAGACCGCCAATTCGGCCATGTCGCCCTTGTCTTGCAGCCAGTTGCGGCGATCTTCCGAACGCTTCTTGGCCAACAGCATGTCCATCACCGCCAGCGTCTGATCGACATCATCTTCCGCGACCGTCAATTGCACCAGACGGCGGGTGTTCGGATCGAGGGTGGTTTCGCGCAGCTGCAGCGGGTTCATCTCGCCCAGCCCTTTAAAGCGCTGGACGTTCGGCTTGCCTTTCTTGCGCTTCAGCTGTTCCAGCACGCCGGCTTTCTCTTCTTCATCCAGCGCGTAGAACACCTCTTTACCGAGATCGATGCGGTACAGCGGCGGCATGGCCACATAAACGTGCCCGCCTTTCACCAGCGAACGGAAGTGGCGCACGAACAGCGCGCACAGCAGCGTAGCGATGTGCAGGCCGTCGGAGTCCGCATCCGCCAGAATGCAGATTTTGCCGTAGCGCAACTGGCTGAGATCTTCGCTGTCCGGATCGATGCCGATCGCCACGGAAATGTCATGCACTTCCTGCGAGGCCAGCACTTCGTCCGAGGAGACTTCCCAGGTATTCAGGATCTTGCCCTTCAGCGGCATGATCGCCTGATATTCGCGATCGCGCGCCTGCTTGGCCGATCCGCCCGCGGAGTCCCCTTCCACCAGGAACAGTTCGGTCATGGCCAGATCCTGCGAGGTGCAGTCCGCCAGCTTGCCCGGCAGCGCCGGCCCGCTGGTCAGCTTCTTGCGCACCACTTTCTTGGCGGCGCGCAGACGGCGTTGGGCGCTGGAAATCGCCAGCTCGGCCAGCTGTTCCGCCGCCTGAACGTTCTGGTTCAGCCACAGGCTGAAGGCGTCTTTCACCACGCCGGAAACGAAGGCCGCGCACTGACGCGAGGAGAGACGCTCTTTGGTCTGCCCGGCGAACTGCGGATCCTGCATCTTCACCGACAGCACGTAAGCGCAGCGATCCCAGATATCCTCCGCCGACAGCTTCACGCCGCGCGGCAGGATGTTGCGGAATTCGCAGAACTCGCGCATCGCGTCCAGCAGCCCCTGACGCAGACCGTTGACGTGGGTGCCGCCCTGCATGGTCGGGATCAGGTTGACGTAGCTTTCGGTCAGCAGCTCGCCGCCTTCCGGCAGCCACAGCAGCGCCCAGTCCACCGCTTCGGTATCACCGGCGAAATTGCCGACGAACGGCGCTTCCGGCAGGGTGATCAGGCCGTTAACCGCTTCCATCAGGTAGTCGGTCAGGCCGTCCTGGTAGCACCAGCGCTGCTCGGTGTTGTTCACCTTGTCGATGAAATAGATCTCAACGCCGGGGCACAGCACCGCTTTGGCTTTCAGCAGGTGAGTGAGGCGCGATACCGAGAAACGCGGGCTGTCGAAGAACTGTTCGTCCGGCCAGAAGTGCACGCTGGTGCCGGTGTTGCGTTTGCCGCAGGTGCCGGTCACCGTCAGATCTTGCACTTTGTCGCCGTTTTCGAAGGCGATGCCGTAGACGTTGCCGTCGCGGCGCACGTTGACTTCCACCCGCTTCGACAGGGCGTTGACCACCGAGATCCCCACGCCGTGCAGGCCGCCGGAGAACTGGTAGTTTTTATTCGAGAATTTACCGCCGGCGTGCAGTCGGCACAGGATCAACTCAACCGCCGGCACGCCCTCTTCCGGGTGGATGTCCACCGGCATGCCGCGGCCGTCGTCGATCACTTCCAGCGACTGATCGGCGTGCAGGATCACGTCGATACGCTTGGCGTGTCCGGCCAACGCTTCGTCGACGCTGTTATCGATCACCTCTTGGCCGAGGTGGTTTGGGCGCGTCGTGTCGGTATACATGCCGGGACGACGGCGCACTGGTTCTAGACCGCTGAGTACTTCAATGGCATCAGCGTTATAGCTGGATTGAGTCATCGTTGATTATTTTTTCGTGGTTAAAGGGAGGTGCCGGAACGGTCCGTCAGACCGCGTTTAGCCCTAAAAAATCCACAATCTGGGGGAAGTAGTGCTCGAAACCGACGAAGGCGTGGTTTCCACCCGACTCCACCGTTTGCCGACACGCGGTGTAATACGCCACTGCCTGGCCGTAATCGAGAATTTCATCGCCCGTTTGCTGCAGCAGCCAGATTAAATCCGGCGACTCCAAAGGATCGATCTGCATCACTTTCAGATCGTAAACGTGACGAGACTCTAACACATATTGCTGGCCGGTGTAGGGGTTCTCGTTGGCGCCGAGATAGTCGACCAGCAGCTCAAACGGCTTGACCGCCGGGTTGACCACCACCGCCGGCAGCGAAAAACACTGCGACAGCCAGGTGGCGTAATAGCCGCCCAGCGAGGACCCCACCAATCCGAGCGTTTGTCCGGCGCGTTCCAGCACCAGATTTTCCAGCATCTCGGCGGCCTCCGCCGGAAAGGCCGGCAACTGCGGCACCAGCATCTCGATAGCGGGATGGTGTTCGGCCAGCCAGGCCTTGAAGGCCACCGCCTTGGCCGACTGCGGCGAGCTGTTGAAACCGTGCAGGTAGAGCAGTGTCGAAGGCATCAGTATCCATCCGAGTCCATATCGGGGCGGAAATCGTCGTTTTCCAGGCGGAACACCTGCGTCTCGACGCGGCCGTCCGGCAGCAGATCGAGGTAACGCCAGCCGGGGGAGACGTCGTCGATGGTAAAGTTAGTGCAGTGCGGCTTGAATTGCACGCAGGTGGACGGCGTCGCCAACAGACGCCGGCCCTGCCATTCCAGATCCAGATCCTGGTGAATATGACCGCACACCACGGTATTCACCTTCGGGTAGCGCAACAGAATCGCGCCTAGCATATGCGGGTTGCGCAGGCTGTGCTGATCGAGCCAGGTGCAGCCGGAAGGCAGCGGATGGTGGTGCAGCAGCAACAGCGTGTAACGCTCGGGGTGCGCCTGCAGGCAGCGCTCCATCCACTCGAGCTGGTATTCGCTCAGCTCGCCGTGCGGTACGCCGAACACCTGACTGTCCAACATCAGCACCTGCCAGTTATCGCCCAGCAGCACCTGCTTGGAAGGGGCGATGCCGGCGGCGGCCAACGCGTCGACCATCGCCGGTTGGAAATCGTGGTTGCCCGGCAGCCACACGCACGGGGCCGGCAGTTGCGCGATGCCGGCGGCGAAGTGGCGGTACGCCTCCTGCGAATGATCCTGCGCCAAATCTCCCGTGGCGACGATCAAATCGACATCGCGGCGCTGCGCCTGAATGGCGTCCAGCACCGCGTGATAGCTGCGATAGGTATTGATGCCGAGCAACGTCTCGTGTTCGCCGGCAAAAAGGTGGGTATCTGTTATTTGTAGAATCCTGACCGCGGCCCCACTCGCCACGGGCAGTTTAAACAGGCTTTCCAAATGGTGTCCTTTGTTATTTCAGTCTGTCTAACAAACCGGAACCGCCATCGCTCCATGCGCCAAACAGTAGCGCAGCCAATCAGCAAGAAACTGGTTAATTTGATGCTTTTCGTCGCGTTGATGCAACTTTTTATTAGGATAATCATAACGCGCTTTAAAGCGGTAGATCTGCTGACTGGAACACACTTCCGCAACCATGGCGTCATGGTATAACCGCACCGTCATCGCGGGCAGGCTCCAGTAGCTGACCGCCGGAAAGATCTGCTCGATCTCCACCAGCGACGTGTAACGCGTGGACTCAACGATGGTCAAACGATAGCCGGCGCCGTTCACCTGATAAGTCACCGTTTCGCCCGCTTCGTCGTTGCGCGGCAGCAAGCGGCGCAATTGCGCGAAGTTGGTTTCGCACAATCTCATCATTTCGGGGAAATCAGGGGTATAGCGCTGTTTCATTAGTTGGCCCACTCTTTTCTCAACGATTCATGGTGCAACGCCAGCCATTGCAATGCAATCACTGATGCGGCGTTATCGATCGCGCCCTCTTCCACCCAGCGATAAGCCTGCTCGCGGCTGACCACATGGACGCGAATATCTTCATGCTCTTCCGCCAGGCCGTGGATGCCTTCAGCGGTGCCGGCGTCCACCTCGCCGACCATGATCGACAAGCGTTCGCTGGTGCCGCCGGGGCTGGCCAGATAGCTCAGCACCGGCTTGCAGCGCCCGACCACCACGCCGGCTTCTTCCTGCGCTTCGCGGCGGCACACGTCTTCGACGCTTTCGCCGGTTTCGATCATACCCGCCACCATTTCCAGCAGCCAGGGCGAATTACTGGTATCGACCGCGGCGATGCGCAGTTGTTCAATCAGCACCACTTCATCGCGCACCGGGTCGTAGGGCAGCAGCACCGCCGCATGGCCGCGCTCGAAAATTTCACGCGTGATTTCAGGACTCATTTCGCCATTGAACAAGCGATGGCGAAACCGGTATAAATTGAGTGAAAAAAAACCACGGTACAGCGTCTCGCGTGCAATAATTTCTACATCTTTTTTATCGAAGGTGACGGGTGACGGCTGCGAACGGTTCATGCGCGAATTCTCCTGCGTGAGTATGCCGATAAAATAAACGGTTTTGATGACAGAAACAGCGGGTCTCACCGCCGCCGCTTTATGTTAGGCTGTTTTTCGCCGCCGGACGCGGCGCGTTTGTGCGCTCGCAGGTAATAGCGGGAAACAATCCTGATTGTCAGCCATAATATCAGCTGCAGTCGGCCCGGGCAGTACGCCAAGGTAAATGGGCGGTCTGAAAGGTAAAAGTTACGTGAGATGGCACATTCAGCCACCTGATGCGTACCGCAGACTCTGCTAGAATCGGCAACTATTTCGTCTATCGTCAGCGCTAACATAGCAATATTGCTGCACAACAAGGAATGCAAATGAAGAAACTGCTCCCCCTTCTTATCGGACTAAGCCTGGGCGGCTTCAGTGCAATGAGCCAGGCAGAGAACCTGCTGCAGGTCTACAAACAGGCCAGGGAAAGTAACCCGGATCTGCGCAAAAGTGCTGCTGACCGCGACGCCGCATTCGAAAAGATCAATGAAGCGCGCAGCCCGCTGCTGCCGCAGCTCGGTTTAACCGCAGGTTACGATTACACCAACGGTTATCGTGACAGCAATGGCGTTAACAGCAACGTCACCAGTGGTTCGCTGGCATTGACACAAACCCTCTTCGACATGTCGAAATGGCGCCAGCTGACGCTGCAGGAAAAGAGCGCCGGCATCTCCGACGTCACCTTCCAGACCGCAGAGCAGTCGCTGATTCTCAACACCGCCACCGCCTACTTCAACGTGCTGAAGGCGATCGACACGCTGTCGTACACCCAGGCGCAGAAAGACGCGGTGTACCGCACGCTGGATCAAACCACTCAGCGCTTCAACGTGGGCCTGGTGGCGATCACCGACGTGCAGAACGCCCGCTCGAACTATGACACCGTGCTGGCGGCCGAAGTCTCCGCCCGCAACGATCTGGATAACGCGCTGGAAACGCTGCGCCAGGTGACCGGCAGCTTCTACCCGGAGCTGGCCTCGCTGAACACCGATCGCTTCAGCACCCAGCGCCCGGAAGCGGTGAACAACCTGCTGAAAGAAGCGGAAGCGCGCAACCTGAGCCTGCTGTCCGCCCGCCTGAGCCAAGATCTGGCGCGCGAACAGATCCGCGCCGCACAGACCGGCTATATGCCGACGATTGACGTCAGCGCGTCAACCGGCATCAGCAATACCAAATACAACGGCTCAAACACCGGCGGCGCGAATGCCGCACGCTACAGCGACTCCGATGCGGGCCAAAATAAAGTGGGCATCAGCTTCAACCTGCCGCTGTACAGCGGCGGCGCGACCAACTCGCAGGTTAAACAAGCGCAGTACGGCTTCGTCGGCGCCAGCGAACAGCTGGAAAGCGCTCACCGCAGCGTGGTGCAGACCGTGCGTTCATCGTTCAACAACGTTAACGCTTCGATCAGCAGCATCAACGCCTACAAACAGGCGGTGATCTCCGCACAGAGCTCCCTGGACGCGATGGAAGCCGGTTATCAGGTCGGTACCCGCACCATCGTCGATGTGCTGGACGCCACCACCACGCTGTATAACGCCAAACGTCAGCTGTCCGATGCGCGTTATACCTATTTGATCAACCAGCTGAACATCAAGTCGGCGCTCGGCACGCTGAACCAGAACGATCTGCTGCTGCTGAACGGCGCGTTGGGCAAGCCGGTATCGACCGCGCCTGACGCCGTCGCACCGCAAAACCGCGCGCAGGACGCCTATGCGGACGGTTATCAGGACAATGCGCCGATGCAACAGACTGCGGCACCGGCACCGGCGGCCACTCGCGCATCCGCGCCGGCCGTTACCACCAGCCAACCGGCTCGCCACAGCGGCAACCCATTCCGCAACTGATGTCCGCACGCTGATAAACACGGGGTCCGGCCTGCGCCGCGCCCCGTTTTTTTTGTCCCGATTTTCCCCGCTTCTGCCCGCCGCCTCACAGCCGCCGCTGCGCCAGGTGATATCATCGTCACTCTCGTTTTCGCAGTTGGATGAGGTTCGATGGACAACGATTCACGTTGGCAGCAACTGATTAACGACGGCGAACTGCCGCCGCCGCTGCGCCCGACGCCGGCGGTGTACGCCTCCTGGCTGCGTTGCCGCAGCCTGATGCAGCCCGATGTCTGGCAAGCGCCGCACCGTGCGCAGGGCGCCACCTTCGAATCGATTTGCCGCCGCAAGAACGATCTGCTGACGCTCGGCCAGGCGGCGCTGGAAGACGCCTGTGAATACATGGAGCCGCGGCGTTGCCTGCTGATGATCCTCGACGAGAGCGGCTGCATGCTGTGGCGCTGCGGCGACGCCCAAACCTGGGAACATCTGCAGCAACTGGGGTTCGCCCCCGGCGCTTACTGGGCCGAAGGGCTGATAGGTACCAATGCCCCGGCGCTGGCGGCGGCGGAAGGCCACCCGGTGCGGGTGAGCGGTGAAGAACACGTGCGCCGAGCGCTGCACGGCTGGTCGTTCTGCGCCACGCCGGTCTACGACAACAGCGGCCGCCAGCGCGGCTCGATCGCGCTGGGCTGCCTGCTGGCCGACTGCGCCGCCGGCGATCTGTCGCTGACGCTGGCCATCGCCCGCGAAATCGGCAACTCGCTGAACGCCGACGGCCTGCTGGCGGAATCCAACCGCCATCTGAATCAGCTTTACGGCCTGCTGGACGGCGTGGACGACGGCGTCATGGCCTGGGATCACCGCGGCTACCTGCAATACATCAACCAGCGCGCCGCCGGCCTGCTGAAGCTGGACGAACAGCAGAGCCAGGGCAAACCGTTGGCGCAGCTGTTGACGCTGCCCGCGCTGCTCAAACGCGCCATCGCCGATCGCCAACCGCTGCAACACGTCGAAGTCACCTTCGAAAGCCAGCGGCAGTTTATCGCCGCCTTGCTGACGCTCAAGCCGATTTTCGACGGCGATCGCTGCAGTTTCATCGCCCTGCTGCACCCGCTCGAACGGCTGCGCCAGTATGTCAGCAGCCAGCTGGGGCGCGTCAGCCACAGCTTCGAACAGATGCCTTCCGCCTCGCTGGAAATGCGGCGACTGATCCGTTACGGGCAGCAGGCGGCCAAAGGCCAGCATCCGATCCTGTTGCGCGGAGAAGAAGGCGTTGGCAAAGAGCTGCTCAGCCAGGCTATCCACAACGCCGGCGAACGCGCCGCCGGGCCGTATATCGCCCTCAACTGCCAACTGCTGCCGCAGGCGCAGGGGCTGCGTGAGCTGCTGGGCAGCGACGCCAGCGAAGAAGAGGCGGGCCAGCTCAGTAAATTCGAATTGGCTAACGGCGGCACGCTGTACCTGGAACAGATCGAATACCTGCCGGCGGAGATGCAGTCGGCGCTGCTGCAGGTGCTGAAAACCGGCGTGGTGATCCGCCTCAATTCCAGCCGGGTGATCCCGGTCGATGTGCGGGTGATCGCCGGCAGCGCCGCCGACCTGCCGCTGCTGGTGCAGCAAAACCGCTTCCGCCGCCAGCTGTTTTACAGCCTGCAGGCGTTCGAGATCCAAATCCCGCCGCTGCGTCAGCGGCTGAGCGATATTCCGCTGCTGGTCAAACATCATCTGCGCACGCTGGAGCAACATTTTCAGTGTCGCTTCCAGGTGGATGACGAGGTGATGGCTCAGCTGGCGCTCTATCTGTGGCCGGGCAACGATTTGGAACTGAAAGGGGTGGTGGAGCGCGCGGCAATGATTTGCCACGGCCACCACATCCAGCTGGCGGACCTGCCGGCGCACCTGCTCGGCCAACCGTCGCTGCTGGAAAGCGATCCGCAGCCCGGCGCACCGCTGTTGACGCTGACGGACATGGAGCGCCAGGCGATCCTGCGGGCGGCGACCGTCAGCCGCGGCCAACTGACGGAAATGGCGCAGTTGCTGGGCATCGGCCGCACCACGCTGTGGCGGAAGATCAAACAGCACGGGATCGACATCCGCCAGTTCAAGCTGCGCGCCTAGTGGCTGAGCTGCAACACCCCGCGCGCGGCGTCCAGCATCGCCTTCTGGCCGCTGCGGGTTTTGCTCAGGCAATCCTGCATGCCGACCACCATCGGAATGCCCATCGCCTTCGCCAGAATGGCGCTGTGCGAGAGGGCATTGCCGCCGCTCAGGCAGATGCCGAGCACTAGTCGGCGATCCAGCATCACTACCTCTGAGGGCATCAGCTCATCCATCACCAGTATTGACGGCTCTGCGAGCGCAATGGTCGGCAGCGGCTGCCCCTGCAGGTGGCACAGCGTGCGGCGCAGCATGTCGCGCACGTCCAGTTCGCGCGCCCGCATGTAGTCGTCATCCAACTCGCGGTACTCTTCGGCGATCGCCTCCAGCACCTGCCGCCAAGCCTGCTCGGCGCTGCACAACTGCTGCGCAATGCGGGTGTAAGCCGCCTGCTGCAGATCCGGATCGTCCAGCAGCATGCTGTGGGCGCCGAAGATAGCCGCCTGCGGCTTGCCGATCAGCGTGCCGGTGCGCTCCGCCAGCCGGTTGAGATCGCTCAACGTGTGCTGCAGCGCCTCCCGCAGGCGTTGCTGTTCGCCCAACACCTCGTCCGCGCCGATCCGGCGCTCGGCGGCTGACGGCCAGACACTGCGGGCCTGGAACACCGGCCCGCTGGTGACGCTTTCCGCCACCGGAATGCCGTGCAGCGAAGGCTGCTGCCGCTCGGAGACCGTCTCGCCGAAATGCTGCTCCGCCAGCGTTTTGAACGCCGCCAGCGCCTCGTCCGCCTGCGCGCCGTCGGCGATCAAACGGATGGTGTCGCCGTGGCGCACCTGCAGCAGCGCCAGCTGATTGAGGCTGCGCGGATCGACGCACTGCCCCTGTTTTTCCAGCACCAGCTCAGCCTTGAACGGCGCCAGCGCTTCGACCAGCCGCGCCGCCGGGCGCGCGTGCAGTCCGTGCGGGTTCTGCACCGTCCAGGTTGCGCTTTTGCCCTGCGCCAGCGGCAAGGCCGCGCGCTTCGCGGCCGGTGAAGCCTCGCCCAATTGCGCCTGCTTGGCCTGCAGCGCCCCCTGCGCCTCCGCCACCACCTGCTCCAGCGAAGCGCCGGAGTTGGCGGCCACCACCGCCGCCAGCGTGCCTTCGATCAGCGGCGCGGCGCACAGCCGCACCTTGGCGGCCAACTCCGGATCCAGCAGATCGAGCGCGGTTTCGGCACTGAGCAGCGCGCTGCCCAGATCCATCAGCACCAGAATGCCATCGCCGTCGGCGACCGCTTCGATCGCCTCCATGACGTTGACCGCGTCGGTACCGATCGGGTGCTCTTCGTCATCCACGCCCGCCGCCAGCGCCAACTTGCAGCCGTCGCCGCGCATCATCTGCCGCGCCAGTTGCTCAACGCCGCGCGCCAGCAACGCGCTGTGCGACACCACCACGATATTAATCATCTCGCCTCCTGCTAACTGCCGGCGACCTCGGCCAGCGTTTTCATCATCAGCATCACCGAAGTGGCGCCGGGATCCTGGTGGCCGATGCTGCGCTCGCCCAGGTAACTGGCCCGCCCCTTGCGCGCCTGCATGGTGATGGTGCTCTCCACCGCCCGCTCGGCGCTGTCGGCGGCGCGCTGCAGCGCCTCCGCCACGCTCAGGTTCTGCTGCGCGGACTGGCCGAGGCTTTCCACCACCGGCCACCAGGCATCGCACATGGTCTTGTCGCCCGGCTCCGCCTTGCCGCGCATCACCACGCCTTCCACCCCTTCCTGCATCATTTGATGCAGCTCCGCCAGATCCAGGCTTTGCTTGGCGTTCGCCGCCTGCGCCGCGCGGATGAAGAAGGTGCCGAACAGCGGACCGCTGGCGCCGCCTACGCTCGACAGCAGCGTCATGCCGGTGTTTTTCAGGATAAAGCCGATATCCTTGTCCGCCACCGACGGCAGCTTTTCCACCACCTTATTGAAACCGCGATTCATGTTCAGGCCGTGGTCGGCATCGCCGATCTCGGTGTCCAGTTGGGTAAGAAAATCGCGCTCTCGGCTGAACACTTCGCCGCAACGCATCAGCCAATCGACGACCTGTGGTTTGGTCAACGCCATAATTCCTCCTCAGCAACCCCAACGCAGCGCAGGCGTTTTCACCGGCGCATCCCACAAGGACAACAGTTCGTCGTCCACGTTCAACAACGTGATGGACACGCCCTGCATATCGAGCGAAGTGCAATACGCGCCCACCAGGTTGCGTTCGATGATGATGCCCGCCTCGGCGCAGCGCTCCGCCAGCCGATGGTACACGCCGTACAGCTCGGACAGCGGCGTGGCGCCCAGGTTGTTGACCAACGCGATCACCCGATCGCCGCGCGTCAGCGGCTGCTTGGTCTGCATCTCGTCGCGCCACTCACCCTGTTGGCGATCCCAGACGCGGATCGTGCGCTGATAGTGGCCGTGGTCGATCAGCGTATGGAACATGTCATCCACCGCCGCGTTGAGCGTGGTGAACGGACGGCGCGCAATGCCCGGCTCGCCGTGAATGCCGACGCCGAACTCCATCTCGTTCTCCGCCAGGGTGAACGACGGTTTGCCGGCGGCGGGGACGGTACAGGCGCCCAGCGCGATACCGATCGAATGCCCGTGGTTGTTGATGCGATGCCCCAGCGTCACCACGCTGTCCAGATCGTCACCGCGCGCCGCGGCGGCGCCCAGCAATTTCTCCATCAGCACGGTGTTGGCCACCCCGCGCCGCCCGGCGGTGAACAGGCTGTCCTTGACCGCCACGTCGTCATCCACCAGCACCGTCGCCACCGCGACGCCGCTGTCATGCAGCAGCTCGGTGGCGGTTTCGAAGTTGAGCACGTCGCCGGTGTAGTTCTTGATCAGCAGCAGCACCCCGACGCCGCCGTCGATCGCCTGACCGCACTCGTACATTTTATCCGGCGTCGGCGAGGTGAAAATCTCGCCCGGACAGGCGCCGTCGAGCATCCCTTCACCGACGAAACCGCAGTGCATCGGCTCGTGGCCGCTGCCGCCGCCGGACAGAATTGCCACTTTGCCCGCTACCGGCGCGTCGGCGCGGGTGACGAACGCCGGATCCGCATGCACCAGCAACTCGGGATGAGCCTCTGCCAGCCCCTGCAACTGCTCTTCCAACACCGACTCGACCTGATTAATCAGTTTTTTCACGATGGTTTCCTCTGTAAGCCAGGGGCGCGGCGCACCGCGCCCCAACGGTATCAATGACGCAGCAGCCAGGCGGCGCCGAGCCGATCCGCCGTCAGGATCGCCGCCTGCACACTGGCAGGGGTGACCTTGAACGGCATGTTGTGAATGGTTTCGCCGGCGGCGCAGCTGGCCTCGGCCACCGCCATCGTCTTCGTCGCCACGTCGCCGGTAACGCCCATCTGCGCCAGCGTGATCGGCAAGCCGATGCCATGACAAAACGCCAGCACGGTTTCAATCTGCGCCATCGGGCTGTTCTGCAGCACCAGCTGCGCCAGGGTGCCGAACGCCACTTTTTCGCCGTGATACAGGTGGTGACACTCCTCCAGCACGGTGAAACCGTTGTGAATGGCGTGCGCCGCCGCCAGCCCGCTGCTCTCGAAGCCGATGCCGCTCAGATACGTATTGGCCTCAATGATGCGTTCCACCGCTTCCGTCACCACGCCGGCCTCGACCGCCAGCTTGGCCTTCACCCCTTCGGCCAGCAGCGTGTCGTAGCACAGCCGCGCCAGACTGAGCGCCGCCAGCGTCGATTTGCCGCCGGCCATGCTGGTGGCCTGAGCGTCGAAGCAGGCCTGCGCTTCGAAATAGGTGGAGAGCGCGTCGCCCATGCCGGCTACCAGCAGGCGCACCGGCGCTTTGGCGATGATGGCGCTGTCCATCACTACCATGTCCGGGTTGCGCGGGTAGATCAGGTATTCGGCGAATTCGCCCTGTTCGGTGTAGATAACCGACAGCGCGCTGGTCGGCGCATCGGTGGAGGCGATGGTGGGAATGAGCACCACCGGCAGCCGTTGGTAGTGGGCGACGGCCTTGGCGGTGTCGAGCGTCTTGCCGCCGCCGACGCCGATCACCCCGCGGCAACCGTGGGTCTGCAGCTCGCGGCCAAGCCGGTCTATCTCTTTACGGCAGCACTCGCCGTTGAAGCGGGCCGCATGATGTTTCACGCCGTGCTGCTGCAGGCTGCCCATCAGGGTGTCGCCCGCCAACTGCATCACGAAGTCGTCGGCGATCACGAAATAATGGTCGGCGAGGGATTTGGCGTATTCGCCGACGGCGGCCAGCGCATTGGCGCCCTGAATGTATTTGCCTGGTGACTGGATGATTCTCAACATAACCGGATCCTTGTAGGGAGTTGGCGATGGTAACGTTCAGATATCAGGTGATGACGCGCCGACTTCGCCGCCGGCTTGTTGTTGTGCTTCGACTATGAGCGCCTGCCGCCCGCCTGGCGAGCCACGCGATTTTTGTTCCATTATGGAACATCATCATAGCGATAACGTTTCATGATGAAACGCCAATGCGCGTTTTTTCGCCGCGAAAGCGAACTGGCGCACACCCCAACGTATAACTGCGTAAAGAGTGGATTCTGCGGGCGTTTCAGCTTTAATTTTGACCATGTTTCCCCTATCCTTAGCGCCACTACTGGGAAAGGGCGAAAACAGCCCGCATGATGGGATTGATAACGATGAAACGGACAAAAAACATCAACCAAGAGACGTTCCGCAAATCCTGGCGCAGCTACCGTGTCGCGCCCGTGGCCTTGGCGATCAGCGCCGTCTTTATGCTGGCCGGCTGCGAGAAGAGCGATGAAACGGTCTCCCTGTATCAGAATGCCGATGACTGTTCGCGCGCCAACCCTTCGATGAGCGAGCAGTGCACTACCGCCTACAACAACGCCCTGAAAGAAGCGGCGAAAACCGCGCCGAAATACGCCACCCGCGAAGACTGCGTCGCCGAGTTCGGCGAAGCGCAGTGCACCCAGGCGCCGGCTCCGGCGCAGGCCGGCATGGCGGCGGAATCGCAAAGCAGCGGCAGCTTCTGGATGCCGCTGATGGCGGGCTACATGATGGGCCGCCTGATGGGCGGTTCCGGCTTCGCGCAGCAGCCGCTGTTCACCTCCAAGAACGCCGCCAGCCCGGCGAACGGCAAGTTTGTCGACGCCAGCGGCAAGAGCTACGGCCCGGCCACCGCCGGCGGCCGCACCATGACGGTGCCGAAAACCGCCATGGCGCCGAAGCCTGCGGTCACCAACACCGTGACCCGCGGCGGTTTCGGCGAGACCGTGGCCAAGCAGACCAGCATGCAGCGCAGCAGCGCCACCTCCAACTCCGGCTCTCGCAGCATGGGCGGTTGATGCATGAAACGTATTGCCATTACCGAGCGCCCGGACTGGCGCGAAAAAGCGACCGAGTTCGGCTTCCGTTTCCACACCATGTACGGCGAGCCGTACTGGTGTGAAGACGCCTATTACCAGTTCACGCTGGCGCAGATTGAAGAGATCGAAAATGCCACCGCCGAGCTGCATCAGATGTGCCTGCAGGTGGTGGAGAAAGTGGTCGCCAGCGACGAGCTGATGGCCAAGTTCTGCATCCCGAAACACACCTGGGAATTCGTGCGCAGCTCCTGGCGCACCAACCAGCCGTCGCTGTATTCGCGTCTCGATCTGGCCTACGACGGCGTCAATCCGCCGAAGCTGCTGGAGAACAACGCCGATACGCCCACCTCACTGTATGAAGCGGCCTTCTTCCAATGGCTGTGGCTGGAAGACCAGATCAACGCCGGCAAGCTGGATCCGGAATCGGATCAGTACAACAGCCTGCAGGAGAAACTGATCGAGCGTTTCGCCGAGCTGAAAGCGCATCACGGCTTCGGCCTGTTGCACCTGGCCTGCTGCCAGGACAGCGAAGAAGATCGCGGCACGGTGCAATACCTGCAGGACTGCGCGCAGGAAGCCGGTCTGCCGACCGAGTTCCTGTTCATGGAAGAGATCGGCCTCGGCGAGAAAGGCCAGTTCACCGATCTGCAGGATCAGGTGATCGGCAACCTGTTCAAGCTCTATCCGTGGGAATTCATGCTGCGCGAGATGTTCTCCACCAAGCTGGAAGACGCCGGCGTGCGCTGGCTGGAGCCGGCCTGGAAAAGCATCATCTCCAACAAGGCGCTGCTGCCGCTGCTGTGGGAAATGTTCCCGAATCACCCTAACCTGCTGCCGGCTTATTTCGCGCAAGACGATCATCCGCCGATGGATCATTACGTCACCAAACCGCTGTTCTCACGCGAAGGCGCCAATATCCAGATCGTCGAAAACGGTCAGGAAGTGGCGCGCGTCGATGGACCGTACGGTGAAGAAGGCATGATCGTGCAGCAGTTCCATCCGCTGCCGAAGTTCGAAGACAGCTACACGCTGATCGGCAGCTGGCTGGTGAACGATCAACCCTGCGGCATCGGCCTGCGCGAAGATCGCGAACTGATCACGCAGGATCTGTCGCGCTTCTATCCGCACACCATCCTCGGCTGATCGCCCCGCTGAAGGCAAAAACGCCAGTCTCTGACTGGCGTTTTTCTTTAGCCCACCTGCACCGACAGCATGCTCAGCGCTCCCATTTCGATACCGTCGATCGGCACGCTGATGGCCTCTTTTCCATCCCAGCCGCCGAGCACATACAGCAATGGCAGATAGTGTTCCGGCGTCGGGTTCGACAGCGCCGCGCCCTCATGGCGCATGAAATCCACCAGCGGGTGGTTATCGCCCCGATAACGCAGGTTATCCCGGACAAAGTTATTGAAAGACTCCGCCCACGGATAGGCGCTGGTATCGCCCTGCCATTTCACCATGCGCAGGTTGTGTACCACGTTGCCGCTGGCGACGATCATCACGCCCTCATCCCGCAGCGCCGCGAGTTTGCGGCCCAGCTCATAGTGGTAAGCCGCCGGCTGAGTGCCGTCGACGCTGAGCTGCACCACCGGGATATCGGCATTGGGATACATCTTGATCAATACGCCCCAGGTGCCGTGATCCAACCCCCACTCGCCGAGATCCGCCGTTACCGGCACCGGCGCCAGAATGTGCTGCAGCTGCGCAGCCAGCGCGGGGGAACCCGGCGCAGGGTAGCGGGTATCAAACAGCGCCTGCGGGAACCCGCCGAAGTCGTGAATGGTTTTGGGTTTTTCCATAGCGGTGACCGCAGTGCCGCGGGTATACCAATGCGCAGAAACCGCCACGATCGCCTTCGGACGCGGCAATGACTCACCCAACGCACGCCATGCCTGGGTGTAGCGGTTGTCTTCCAGCACGTTCATCGGGCTACCGTGGCCAAGAAACAGTGCCGGCATACGAGAGGTGTTCATAGAGCGATCCTTAGTTCAAATTGTGCTATGGCGTTACATTACGCGCTTTGCCGCAGCAACACAGCCGGATAACCGTGATGAAGATATTCAATAAATTTGAATTAAAAATCGCAAAAATGCACCGGCAAACAAAAAGTTAAAAAATGAATGATTTTCAAATGATTAATAAAAATCATGAATACCATGGCATTACTGCCACACAGATCTAAATTGTGAACAATTTATGTATTTTTTGTTAACACAATCGATACACTCCTCCTGCCGTCGACAGGGTGTTGGCAGCCCGTCGGCGCTACGGGAATCACGTCTCACCAAGGAGGAATTCATGTTCAGACTCACACTGGCAACCCGCCTGGCGCTTTCCATGTCCTTGTTAGCCACCGGGGCGGCAGCCGCCAAAGCGACGGACAACGCGCCGCTGACGCAGCGCGAAGACCCTTACTTCCTTCAGGCGCAAGCTCAGCTGCAACAGCGACTGAAACAGACCCCAAACACCAACCGCGCTAAAAACGTCATTCTGGTGGTCGGTGACGGCATGGGGTTTTCCACCGTGACCGCCGCCCGTATTTTTGAAGGACAGCAGCGCGGCGTGGACGGCGAATCCAACGTGCTGGCCTGGGAAGCCTTCCCCTATCTGGCGGCAGCCAAAACCTATTCCGCCGACGCCCAAATCACCGACTCCGCGCCCAGCGCGGTGGCGATGACCACCGGCGTCAAAACCATCAACGATCTGATGGGTCTCAACCATACGGCCGCCCTCAACAACTGCGAGGATCAGCAAACCAAGGCCGTCACCACGCTGTGGGAGATGGCCGCAACGCTCGGCATGTCCACCGGCGCCGTGACGACCGCGACCATTACCCACGCCACGCCGGGCGCCACCTATGCCCATATCGCCAACCGCGACTGGGAGTCTGACGCCAAAATGCCGGCGGATGCCCTGGCCGCAGGCTGCCGCGACATCGCGCGCCAGCTGGTGGAAATGAAATACGGCAACGGCCTGAACGTGGCGATGGGCGGCGGGCGCGCCAACTTCCTGCCCGACAGCGTGAGCGATCCGGAATATCCCGGCAAGAAAGGCGCCAGAAGGGACGGCCGTGACCTGACGCAGGCCTGGCTGCAACGCTACGGCGAGCGCGGACAATACGTCTGGAATCAGGCCCAGTTCGACAAAATCGAACCGGGCAACGTCGACCATTTGCTGGCCCTGTTCGAGCCGTCGCACATGAACTTCGAGCATGACCGGCGGCAAGACGCGGCGGGAGAGCCTTCGCTGGCGGAAATGACCGGCAAGGCCATCGATATTTTGGCCAGGAATCCCGAAGGCTATCTGTTGCTGGTGGAAGGCGGGCGCGTCGATCACGGCAGCCATAACGGCAACGCCTACCGCACGCTAAGCGACGCGGTCGCCCTGAACGAGGCGGTGAAAACCATTGTCGGCAAGGTCAACCTGGACGAAACGCTGGTGATCGTGACCGGCGATCACAGCCACACGCTGACCATCGCCGGCTATGCCAAGCGCGGCAATCCTATCCTCGGCATTTCCGTCGGCGTCGACGGTAAACCTCGGCTGGGCAGCGACGGCAAGCCCTACACCACCCTCGGTTTCGCCAACGGCCCCGGCGGCGCGATCCCGCTGACCGAGCGCCCGGCATTGACCATGGAGCAAACCACCGCGCCCGACTTTATTCAGCCGGCGCTGGTGCCGCTGAAAAGCGAGACGCACGGCGGGGAAGATCTCGGCATCTACGCCATCGGCCCCTGGGCACATCTGTTCCAGGGTACGGTTGAGGAGAACTACACCTTCCACGTGATGAATTACGCCAGCCGCATCAGCGAACGCCTGTCAGAACGGTAGATACAAAAAAGCCGCATTACGCGGCTTTTTTATCGTTGAAAGCGGCCGGCTATCAGCTGGCTTTTTTCTCGTGCGCCTGGCGGTAGGCCACCAGATCTTCGATGGTCAGCACCACCATGTCGTGCTGTTTGGCGAAGGCGATCACTTCCGGCGCATGCGCCATGCTGCCATCGTCGTTGGTCAGTTCACACAGCACGCCGGCAGGTTTGAAACCGGCCATGGAGACCAGATCGATGGTCGCTTCGGTGTGGCCGCGACGGCTCAGCACGCCGCCCGGCTGCGCGCGCAGCGGGAACACGTGGCCCGGACGGTTCAGGTCGCTCGGCTTGGCGCTGTCTGCCACCGCCGCACGGATGGTGGTCAGGCGATCGGAAGCGGAAACCCCGGTGGTCACGCCCTGCGCCGCTTCGATGGTCACGGTGAAGGCGGTCTGGAACTGGCTGGAGTTGTTGGTCACCATCATCGGCAGCTCAAGCTGCTGACGGCGTTCTTCGGTGATGCACAGGCACACGATGCCGCTGCCGTGGCGAATGGTCAGCGCCATCTGCTCAACGGTCATGGTTTCCGCGGCGAAGATCATGTCACCTTCGTTTTCACGGTTTTCATCATCGAGCACCATCACGCCGCGCCCGTTGCGCAGTGCGTCGATCGCGCGTTCAACGCGTTCTGTCGGCGTGCCGAAGTCTGAAAGTAGCGTCTGATTCATGGTAAAAAACCTCATTAAAAATTATGGATTACCAGAACCAGGGCGATCTTGAGGAGTAGCTAGCAATAGCTAAAAAAATAACGCAAGCGGGCGCATGCCCGGCAGATACCGTTACTCTCTCCCATCCGGACTATAACCGTCGGCCCCGGAATTACACCGGATCTGCTGACCTCTAACCGGCCTTTACAGGCTGGCTGAGCGCTCGCGGGCTTTCACCGTAGAAGGTGATTTACCGCCGGTGGGGACTTTCACCCCGCCCTGAGAATAAGCAAGATGACTATAACGCTAATGGATAGACAGGGCAATTGGCAAAAGCACAATTCGGCCACGCGCGGCGAATGCGCTTAATGGTGTTTATCCGGCGGGCAACTCGCATTACACTAAGCGGCAGCTATTAAACTCTGAAAGGGATACGCCATGATTGACCCGAAAAAAATCGAACAAATCGCACGCCAGGTTCATGAGTCCATGCCTAAAGGCGTTCGTGAATTCGGGGAAGACGTTGAGAAAAAAATCCGTCAGGTGCTGCAGTCGCAGTTGACCCGCCTGGATTTGGTTAACCGCGAAGAGTTCGACGTGCAGACTCAGGTGCTGTTGCGCACCCGCGAAAAGCTGGCGCTGTTGGAACAGCGCATGGCCGAGCTGGAAAGCAAGCTGAGCGCGGCGCCGGCCGCCAAACAGGAAGACGAATAATTCCCGCCAAGGGCGCGCACCGCGCGCCCTTGTTCTTTACGTCGCCCGGCGTTAGCCGCGCCCGTCTTTGATCGCTTTGATGATGTTGGTGGTCGACAGGCCGTCTTCAAAGTTCAGCACTTTGACATCGCCGCCGTTGGCCCACACTTCCGCACTGCCGGCAATCTCTTCCGGCTTGTAATCGCCGCCTTTGACCAGCAGATCCGGCAAGATGTCGGCGATCAAGCGCTGCGGCGTGTCCTCCTCGAACGGCACCACCCAATCCACCGCTTCCAGCGCGCCCAGCACAATCATGCGGTTCTCCAGCGCGTTGACCGGGCGTTTTTCCCCTTTCAGGCGTTTGGTCGACGCATCGCTGTTCACCGCCACGATCAGGCGATCGCCCAGCTTGCGAGCATTGGCCAGATAAGAGACGTGGCCGGCATGCAGAATGTCGAAGATGCCGTTGGTCATCACCACTTTTTCGCCGCGCTGACGCGCCTGCGCGACGGCCTGTTTCAACTGCGCTTCGGTCATCACGCCAAAACCGGTCTCGGCGCGGCCGCGCACCGCGTTCTCCAGTTCGATCGGCGACACGGTGGAGGTACCGAGCTTGCCCACCACCACGCCGGCGGCGGCATTGGCCAGGAAACAGGACTCTTCCAGCGAGTTGCCGGCGGCCAGCGAGGCGGCCAGCACGCCGATCACGGTGTCGCCGGCGCCGGTCACATCGAACACTTCCTGCGCCTGGGTCGGCAAGTGCAGCGGCTCAACGCCCGGCTGTAGCAGCGTCATGCCGTGTTCGGAACGGGTAACCAGCAGCGCCGACAGCTCGAAATCCGCCACCAGCTTCATGCCGCGTTCCACCAGTTCCGCTTCATCCTTACAGTGGCCCACCACCGCTTCGAACTCGGACAGGTTCGGCGTCAGCAGCGTCGCGCCGCGATAGCGCTCGAAATCGGATCCTTTCGGATCGATCAGCACCGGCACCTTGGCGGCGCGCGCCAGTTGGATCATGCCCTGCACCTGGCTGAGCGCGCCCTTGGCGTAATCGGACAGCACCAGCGCGCCGATCTGCGGCAGCGCCTGCTGAATGCGCTCCAGCATCGGCTGCGGATCAACGTTGGAGAAGCCTTCTTCGAAGTCGAGACGGATCAGTTGCTGGTTGCGCGACAGCACGCGCAGCTTGGTAATAGTCGGATGGGTCGGCACCGAGACGAAGTCGCAGCGCACGTTGACTTCATTCAGCTTGGCGCTCAGCGCCCGCGCCGCATCGTCGATGCCGGTCAGGCCCACCAGACGGGAAGTGGCGCCCAGCGAAGCGATGTTCATCGCCACGTTAGCCGCGCCGCCGGGACGCTCTTCGATGGTATCGACCTTGACCACCGGCACCGGGGCTTCCGGTGAAATGCGGCTGGTCGGCCCATACCAATAGCGATCCAACATGACGTCACCGACCACCAGCACACCGGCGCGGCGAAAATCAGGCAGCGTAACTTTCATCCGATAACTCCAAAAAAGAACAAAATTTTAGTGGCGCAGATATTACCACAGACCGCCGGAATACCCGCAAAAAGGTATTAATCCAGCCATTTGGCCCAGCTGGCGCGCACCTGCTCGCGCTCGGCGGCAAACAGCTCGCTGCCGACCTTGCCGGAATGTTCCTGCAGCGCCAGGTGGTGGATCTCGTCGCGCATGGTGACATAGGCCTGGGTCAGCGCGCGCGCCTCTTCATCCGGCATGATGTCGTAATTGGCCATCAGCTCGAAGATGCGCACGTTGTCCGACCAACGCGTCAGGCGCGGTTCACCCGGCGCATAGCGTAAGACCAGATATTGGGCGATAAATTCGATGTCGGTAATGCCGCCCTCATCGGCCTTGATATCAAACAGATCGCGCTGCTTGTTGCCGAGATGGTTGCGCATCTTTTCGCGCATCTCGCGCACTTCGCGCTTCAGGGTCTGCGCATCGCGCGTTTTGCACAGGATCTCGCGCCGGATCGCGTCGAACTGCTGATGCAGCGCCGGATCGCCGTGCACGATGCGCGCGCGCACCAGAGCCTGATGCTCCCAGGTCCAGGCTTCGTTTTGCTGGTAGTCGGCGAACGCCTCGACGGTGCTGACCAGCATCCCCGCGGCGCCGGAAGGCCGCAGGCGCGCGTCCACCTCATACAGAATGCCCGAGGACGTGCGGGTGCTGAACAGATGCATCACCCGCTGCGCCAGCCGCAGGTAGAACTGGCGGCCGTCGATGCAGCGATCGCCGTCGGTCATCACCTCCGGCGGGCAATCCAACAGGAACACCAGATCGAGATCGGAACTGTACCCCAGCTCCCAGCCGCCCAGTTTGCCATAGCCGATCACCGCAAAGCCGCGCCCCTCCCGCTCCTGCAAATGGGTGGGCTGGCCATAGCGCGCCACCATGTCGCTCCAGGCCTGTTGCACCACCGCGTCGATGATCGCCTCTGCCAGATAAGTCAGGTGATCGCTCACTTTCATCACCGGCAGCGCGCCGGCGATATCCGCAGCGGCGATGCGCAGCTGCTGAGCCTGTTTGAACTGACGCAGCGCCTCCAGCTTTTGCTCTTCGTCGTCTTCCGGCACCCGCAGCAGATACTGCCGCAGCTCGCTGCGGTAGGCGTCCAGCGCCACCGGCTGATACAGCGTGGCCGGATCCAGCAGCTCGTCAAGCAGCAGCGGGTAACGCGACAGCTGGTTGGCGACCATCGGCGACGCGGCGCACAGGCGGATCAGATGGCTGAGCGCCGCATGGTACTCCACCAGCAACTCGAGATAGGTAGTGCGGGTGACGATGCTCAGCAGCAGCTGCGCCAGCCGCACCAGCGCGGTCGGTGCGTCCTGCCGCGGGCACACCTCCGCCAGCAGGCGCGGCATCAGCTGATCGAGCACGTCGCGGCCGCGCGGGCCGATGGTGCGCTTGTCGACGTCGTGACGAAAATCGGCGATGGTGCGCAGCATCTGTCGACGCGCCTCTTCGTCAAGGTGCGGCGTCAGCGGCGCCAGCTCGTTCTCCTCCAGCGCGTCCTGCCACAGACTGTGATAGTGCTGGTAATCGGGATCTTCGCCGACATCCGGGCTATCGTCGCCGATCAGGTCGTCGAACACCGCGCGCACCGCCTGCATGTGCACGTCCAGCGCCGCCATCAGCGCCGGCCAATCCGCCAACCCCATGCCGTAGGCCAACCGGGCCTGATCGAGCGCCTCCTGCGGCAGCGTCTGGGTTTGCTGATCGCCGATCGCCTGCAGCAGGTTCTCCAGCCGCCGCAGGAACAGGTAGGCGGCGCTCAGCGCCCGCACCTGCTTGCTTTCCAGCAGCCCCAGCTCGCCCACCGCCTGCAGCGTCGGCAGCAGCGAACGCCCCTGCAGCGCCGGTTCACGGCCGCCGCGGATCAGCTGGAATACCTGGGTGATGAATTCGATTTCGCGAATGCCGCCGGCGCCCAGCTTGATGTTGTCCTTCAGGCCGCGCCGCCGCACTTCACGGGCGATCATGCCCTTCATGTTGCGCAGAGACTGAATGACGCTGAAATCAATGTAACGACGGAACACGAACGGCCGCAGCGTTTTACGCAGCTCCTGGCTGTAGGCGTCTTCCGCCCCGCCCATCAGGCGCGCCTTCACCATCGCATAGCGTTCCCAGTCGCGCCCCTGTTCCTGGTAGTAATCCTCCAGCGCCGCAAAGCTCATCACCAACGGGCCGCTGTCGCCGAACGGCCGCAGCCGCATGTCCACGCGATAGACGAAGCCATCGATGGTCTGTTGATCCAGCGCCTTGATCAGCCGCTGGCCGAGACGGGTGAAGAACTGGGCGTTATCCAGCTCGCGCCGCCCGCCCTG
The DNA here is from genome assembly GCF_052167655.1 of Serratia sp. CY55921. Classification (NCBI taxonomy): domain Bacteria; kingdom Pseudomonadati; phylum Pseudomonadota; class Gammaproteobacteria; order Enterobacterales; family Yersiniaceae; genus Serratia; species Serratia sp. CY55921. The sequence goes on from NZ_JBJNMU010000003.1 coordinate 178,396, forward strand.
GGTTTGACCATTTTCCGGGTAAGCGAAGATCAGATCGATGTCCGACGAGAAGTTCAGTTCGCCGCCGCCCAGCTTGCCCATGCCGAGGACCAGCAGCGGCTGCGGTTCGCCGTCGGCATTGCACGGCGTGCCCCACTCGCGGCAACAGGTTTGGTACAGCCAGTCGCGCGCGCTGACGATCAGCGTCTCCGCCAGCCCGCTCAGCTGCAGCAACGTTTCTTCGGTCGAACACAGCCCCTGCGCCTGCGCCCAGGCGATGCGCACCAGCGTTTCGCGGCGAAACAGACGCAGCGTGCGCATCAGTTGCGCTTCGTCGCGCACCTCTTCCAGCTCGTCCTGCAACCAGGCGGCGTAGTGTTGCCACTCGCCAGGCGCCGGCGGCTGTTCGCGCAGCGTCGCCAGCCAGGCCGGCTGGGCGAGCAGCGCGTCGCTGACGAAGTCGCTCGACGCCAGCACCCACTGCTCTTGCTCGCTAAAGGCGCAGTCCGCGCCGTGAACTTCCTGAAAACGCTGCACAACCTGCTGTGCCTGAGCCTGTAACGCGGCTGAAAGTGGCGACATAGTGTATGACCCGTTCTGCGGCCCACGGCTGGCGGGCCGGCTGGATTAACGAAGCGCGCCGTTTAACCAGAATGGCGCATGCGATAAGGCCTGTTTGCGGCTGGCTTCATACCAGCCCTGGCGGCGCTCGCTCAGCGCCGCCTGCAGCTCGCGCCAGGCGTCGATATAAGGCCCGGTCTGCTCGTCGGGGTAAGCGCCCGACAGCAGGACCAGCGCCGAAATCTGACGCGTCAGGCGCGGCAATTGTTCCTGATATTCATCTTCGTTCAGCGTACGGCTGAAGGCTTCTTTCAGCTCCGCGCCGCTGCGCCCCAGCATGATGTCGCTGAAGCGTTTGAAAGAACCGTCCAGTTTGGCCTGCCCTTTGGCGTCGATAAACGGCCGCCAGGCGCCGCGCACCAGCCATGATGTGAGCGCCAACTTACATTGCAGATAGGCCGCGCTGTAGCACAGGTTCTCCGGTTGCGCGGCTTTGTCCGCCAACAGCGGTTCGAGCTCGGTCAGGCGGGCGCGCAGATCGGCGCTGGCCTTGCGCGGCACCAGGCCGCCGAAGATCACCAGCGCCTGGCGGATAGTGCCGACCGCTTCGAGGACCGCCCCGCGCGCCTGAGCATCGCCGCGCAGCCACAGCTCCTCATGGTACTGCCAATGGTTGAGCGCCAGTTCGAAGGCGGCGATCATCCCCTGCTCCACGGTCGCCTTCGCCGCCGGCTTCAGCACCCGCAGCGGGCGCACCTCGCGCGGCGGATTGCCCTGCGCCAGGTGGTAGCCGCGCGCCGCCTTGCTCAGGCTGCCCTGACGCAGCCCGCCATGGGCCGCCAGCTCGCCGGCCAATGCCAGCAGATCGGCGGTGTTGCCTTTCAGCAGCTCCAGTTCGATCTCGCTGAGGGCTTCGCTGAGGTCACCGGCGCGCACCTCTCCCTGATCCAAGCCAATCTCGATCTCGCTTTGGCCGTAAGTGACCACCCACTTTTCACGCGCAAAGTCGGTACGGAACAGCGGCTGCAACGCCTGCTGCAGCGCCGCGATATCACAATCCTGTGGCCAGATGTCGGCAGGAAACTGCGCCAGCGCCAGCTGCGGCTCGGCGATAGCGACGTTGTATTCCGGACGTTGGTGCAGGCCGGCCACCACTTTACCGGCGGTTTTGATGGTCATCTCATAACGATCGTCGAAACCGCGAATGCGCAGCCCCATGTCGTGATTGCGCAGGAAGTTATCGGCCGTTTCGAAGTAAATGTTGGTCAGTTTTTGCGGCGCGGAATGCTGATGCGGCCAGGCGGCAAGCCATTGCGGCAGAGCGGCCACCGCTTGCGGCGCGGCGATGAATTTCAGTTCAATTTCAACGGTCATAATTCTTTAACACCAATAAGTTATGCATTCACGTCTGTTTCAGCGCGGCGCGTTCGGCCGCCGCATACTGCCCAATGACGCACAGTTGCCGTTATCTTACCGCGATTCCTGGCGCCTTAACCCTGCTAACTGTAGAAAAAACCTGTTACGTTATAAAACGCCGCGCAACTCACAGAATCAGCCACAGTAAGATAGTTCTCATTCCGGTTTTGGCGTTGCGTCGTCAGACTGAACGCTCTACTATCGTTCCATAAATTCACCAAGAAACGATGAACTAATGCAGAAATTACGCCTGATTTGCCTTGCCGCGCTGAGCTTCAGCATCACTTGGGGCGCACATGCCGAAGATAAACGCTATATCTCCGATGAGTTAAGCACTTACGTCCATAGCGGCCCAGGTAATCAGTACCGTATTGTCGGCACTCTGAACGCCGGTGAAGAAGTCACCCTGCTGAGCGTCAACGACAGCACCAACTACGGCCAGATCCGCGATCCGAAAGGCCGCACCACCTGGATCCCACTCGATCAGCTCAGCCAGACGCCGAGCCTGCGCACCCGCGTGCCCGAGCTGGAACAGCAGGTGAAAACCCTGACCGACAAGCTGGCCAACATCGATAACACCTGGAACCAGCGCACGGCGGAAATGCAGGAAAAAGTCGCGGGCAGCGACAGCACCATCAGCAGCCTGCAGAAGGAAAACCAGGATCTGAAAAACCAGCTGGTGGTCGCGCAGAAGAAGGTTAACGCCGTTAACCTGCAGCTCGACGACAAACAGCGCACCATTATTCTGCAGTGGTTCATGTACGGCGGCGGCGTCGCCGGCGTCGGCTTGCTGCTGGGCCTGCTGTTGCCGCACCTGATCCCGCGCCGCAAGAACAACAATCGCTGGATGAACTGATCTCAGTATCGTTCAGTTTGAGTATGGGCGCCTGCGGGCGCCCTTTTCATTGGCGCCGACATCCCGCGGCCAATTCATGTAATCTGATAGACAGAGCCTTACACGATATTCAGGAGTCAACAGTGCAGATTTATCTGGTCGGCGGCGCCGTTCGCGACAGCCTGCTCGACATTCCGGTGGTCGATCATGATTGGGTGGTGGTGGGCGCCACGCCGGCCGAGCTGCTGGCATTGGGCTACCAGCAGGTCGGCAAAGACTTTCCGGTATTCCTCAATCCCGACACCCACGAGGAGTACGCGCTGGCGCGCACCGAGCGCAAATCCGGCCAGGGATACACCGGTTTTACCTGCTATGCCGCGCCGGACGTCACGCTGGAGGAGGATCTGCTGCGGCGCGATCTGACCATCAACGCCATCGCCCGTTCCGCCGAGGGGGAGCTGATTGATCCTTACGGCGGCGTGGCCGATCTGCAGGCGCGCGTGCTGCGCCACGTTTCCGACGCCTTCGGCGAAGATCCGCTGCGCGTACTGCGCGTGGCGCGCTTCACCGCCCGCTTCGCCCACCTGGGTTTTCGCATCGCCGACGAAACGCTCGGCCTGATGCGCCGGATGGCGCACAGCGGTGAACTGGCCGCGCTGACCGCCGAACGCGTCTGGAAAGAAACGGAAAAGGCGCTGCAAAGCCAGAGCCCGCAGGTCTATTTTCAGGTGCTGCGCGACTGCGATGCGCTGGCGGTGCTGTTCCCGGAAATCGACGCGCTGTTCGGCGTGCCGGCTCCCGCCAAGTGGCACCCGGAGATCGACACCGGCGTGCACACGCTGATGGCGTTAGCGATCGCCGCCCGCCTCACGCCGGAGGTGGACGTGCGCTTCGCCACCCTGTGCCATGACCTCGGCAAGGGATTGACGCCAAAAGAGTTCTGGCCGCATCACCACGGCCACGGCCCGGCCGGTGTGCGGCTGGTTGAGGCGCTGTGCCAGCGGCTGCGGGTGCCCAACCCGGTGCGAGATCTGAGCAAGCTGGTGGCCGAGTACCATGATCTGATCCACACCGTGAACAAGCTGCGGCCGGAGACCCTATTGAAGCTGTTCGACGCCATCGACGTCTGGCGCAAGCCGCACCGGCTGGAGCAGATGATCCTGACCAGCGAGGCGGACGCGCGCGGCCGTACCGGCTTTGAGGAGAATCCCTATCCGCAGGGCGACTATCTGCGCCAGGCGTATCAGGTGGCGAACGCGGTATCTATTAAAGAGGTGGTGGCCAGCGGGCTGCAGGGCACCGCGATCCGCGACGAGCTCAAACGCCGCCGCCAGCAGGCGCTGGCCGAGTGGAAGCTCACCCAAACCATCATCAACGATCAGGCATAAAAAAACCCCGCGGAGCGGGGTTTTTTCTTGGCGTGAAGGCTTACAGGAACACCATGTAAACCACGGCCGCCACGATAAAGCGGTAGATAGCGAACGGTACGAACGAGATGCGTTTGATCAGCGACAGGAAGGTCTTGATCGCAACCAGCGCCACCACGAAGGCGGTGACGAAACCGACGGCGAACATCGGCAGGTCGCCCCAGGTCAGGAAGTGCAGGCTCTTATACAAATCCAGGCCGCTGGCACCAATCATCATCGGCACAGCCAGAATGAAGGAGAACTCGGACGCCGCATAGCGGTTCACGCCCACCAGCATGCCGCCGGCGATAGTGGAACCCGAACGGGAGAAGCCCGGCCACAGCGCCAGACACTGGAAGCAGCCGATCATGAACGCCTGACGGTAAGTGATGTCATCCAACCCTTCCGCGCTAGGCTTCTTCGGCTTCAGCCATTCCGCCGCCAGCAGCAGCAGGCCGCCGACCACCAACGCGTACATCACGTTTTTCGGCGCAAACAGCGACTTGATGAAATCATGGAAGGCCAGCCCCAGCACCACCGCCGGGATCATCGCCAGCAGGATGTGCCCCAGCTTCAGCTGGCCGCTGGTTTTGCCTTCGTGCTCCACCGGCTTGCCGCCGAAATGGATGCCGATCAGACCGAACAACCGGCGCCAGAACATCACGACGACGGCCAGGATCGACCCCAGCTGGATAATGACTTCAAAGGTTTTGGCTTTGTCGCCAGTGAAGCCCAGCCACTCGCCGACGATGATCATATGCCCGGTGGAAGAAACCGGCAAAAATTCGGTTAATCCCTCGACAACCCCAAGAACAAACGCAATAAACAGTGAATGCATGTCTGCCATGTGCTTCGCTCACCCCATAAAATAACGGCTATCACATAAAAAAGCGGCAATGCTTAAAGACAATGCCGCTAAAACAATTCTCAGGATTAAGACCAGGTTAACGGTCTTTCGTTGCAAGCAGATGACATAAAATCATGCGGGACGGGTGCCGCGCTCAATGATCACGCCGACCCGATTGGCATGTGCTACAGCGCCCGGTTTGCTGACCTTAATACGGACCCAGGGGGAATTGAAGCGCTGGAGCAAAATTTCAGATATTTCCTCCGCCACGCGCTCCACCAGCGCGAACCGGTTCGACTCCACGTGTTGGATCACGGCATCGCTGACGTCGGCATAGCTCAGACAGTCATTTACGTCGTCGCTGGCGGCGGCCGGCCGGTTATCCCAGCCCATTTCGATATCGAACACCAGTTTCTGACGAATGCCCTGTTCCCACTCATAAACGCCAATGGTGGTAATTACGGTAAGCTCTTCAATAAATACGATATCCATCACGTCATTCTCTGTTTTTGGCCTTGCCGGATACCACTTCCAGCGGAATGTGCGTATTATCCATAGATGTTGCGAGTAAAACGACCATTATTAAACGGAACCGCGTTATGAGTGCTACCGCGCTTGGCATGATTATCTTCGCGTATCTGTGCGGCTCGATTTCGAGCGCGATCCTGGTTTGCCGGATCGCCAGGCTGCCGGACCCGCGTGAACATGGCTCAGGAAACCCCGGGGCGACCAACGTCCTGCGCATCGGCGGCCGGCTGGCGGCGGCGGCGGTGCTGGTGTTCGATATTCTGAAAGGGATGTTGCCGGTCTGGCTGGCCTACAAACTCAATGTGCCGCCGCTGTATCTGGGCCTGACGGCGATCGCCGCCTGTCTTGGGCACATCTATCCGGTGTTCTTCCACTTCCGCGGCGGTAAAGGCGTGGCGACGGCGTTTGGCGCCATCGCGCCTATCGGCTGGGATCTGACCGGCCTGATGACCGGCACCTGGCTGCTGACGGTGTTGCTCAGCGGCTACTCTTCGCTCGGCGCCATCGTCAGCGCGCTGATCGCCCCGTTCTACGTCTGGTGGTTCAAACCGCAGTTCACCTTCCCGGTGGCGATGCTCTCCTGCCTGATCCTGATGCGGCATCACGACAATATTCAGCGCCTGTGGCGCGGCCAAGAAGGCAAGATTTGGGGCAAGTTCCGCAAGAAGAAAAACGACGCGGATGAGGATAACGGCGACCAGCCGAAAGACGAATAACGTAAGGGCCGGATAATCCGGCCCTTTGTTTTATACCGCAGGCAGTTCCGCCAGCGGCCAGCGCGGCCGCACCGACACGCTCAGCTCCGGGTTGGCGCCGCTCTTCAGCCGCACCATGCCGGCATAGGCGATCATCGCGCCGTTGTCGGTGCAAAATTCCGGGCGGGCATAGAACACTTCCCCGCCGCGTTTCTGCATCATCTCCGCCAGTTTGGCGCGCAGCGTGCGGTTGGCGCTCACGCCGCCGGCCATCACCAGGCGTTTGAAGCCGGTCTGCTCCAGCGCGCGTTTGCATTTTATCGCCAGCGTATCCACCACCGCATCCTCGAAGGCGCGGGCGATGTCGGCACGCGTCTGATCGTCGTTGCCGTTGGAGCGAATGGTGTTGGCGGCAAAGGTTTTCAGCCCGGAGAAACTGAAGTCCAGTCCCGGACGGTCGGTCATCGGCCGCGGGAAGGTGAAACGCCCCGCCGTACCCTGCTGCGCCATCTTCGACAGCATCGGCCCGCCGGGATAATCCAGGCCGAGCAGCTTGGCGGTTTTGTCGAACGCTTCGCCGGCGGCATCGTCGATCGACTCGCCCAGCAGTTCATATTCACCGATGCCGGTGACGCTGATCAGCTGAGTGTGGCCGCCGGAGACCAGCAGCGCGACGAACGGGAACGCCGGCGGGTTATCTTCCAGCATCGGCGCCAGCAGGTGGCCTTCCATGTGGTGCACCGGCACCGCCGGCACGTTCCAGGCGAACGCCAGCGCGCGCCCGACGGTAGCGCCGACCAGCAGCGCGCCTACCAGGCCCGGCCCGGCGGTATAAGCCACGCCGTCGATATCGGCCGGGGTCAGGTTGGCCTCTTTCAGCGCCGCCTGAATCAGCGGCACGGTTTTGCGCACGTGATCGCGGGAGGCCAGTTCCGGCACCACGCCGCCGTAGTCGGCGTGCAGCTTCACCTGGCTGTATAATTGGTTGGCCAACAAACCGGTTTGATCGTCATACACTGCAATTCCGGTTTCATCGCAGGACGTTTCTATACCCAGTACTCGCATTACATTTCCCATCATTCACGTGCGGCCGCCAGTCTACCACATTCCGCCGCATTTACCGCCGATGCGGCGCATCTTGTCACCGGCTTGCGCCTATGTCGATGATTCATCCAGAAAATGCCCGAGCGATTAAACACGAGCATTTTTTTCTGATTAGTCTATAATCAGCGCCCGGTGCAAAATTGCGCACGTTGCGGCAGAGCGACGCGGGTTTCAATTTGCTGTGATGCTTTACAAAGCAGCATCCATTGGAGTAAAATTCCGCACCATTTTGAAAAGGCTGGCGCTTGGCCAGCAACAAACCGAATTTTATTGAGGTGAGAGGCACATGCCGGTAATTAAAGTACGTGAAAACGAGCCATTTGACGTTGCTCTGCGTCGTTTCAAACGCTCTTGCGAAAAAGCAGGTGTTTTAGCTGAAGTTCGTCGTCGTGAGTTTTATGAAAAACCAACTACCGAACGTAAACGCGCTAAAGCTTCTGCTGTGAAACGTCACGCGAAGAAACTGGCTCGCGAAAACGCACGCCGCACTCGTCTGTATTAATTCTTCGGGGGCAACCCCACCGCGTGAATTTCTGATTTTCAAAATCGCGCAGACCGAGTAGTTGCATACGAAGGCCGTGCTTTCCGAAAGGAATGCGCGGCTTGTTCTCGTTTATAGGCTAATGAAGTAAGGGCTTATGGCTGGACGAATTCCGCGCGTATTTATCAATGACTTGCTGGCTCGCACCGACATCGTCGATTTGATCGACGCCCGCGTGAAGCTCAAGAAGCAAGGCAAGAACTACCACGCGTGCTGTCCGTTCCACCACGAAAAGACGCCTTCATTTACCGTTAATGGCGAAAAGCAGTTTTATCACTGTTTTGGATGTGGTGCGCACGGCAACGCCGTCGACTTTTTGATGAATTACGACCGACTCGAGTTTGTCGAAACCATCGAAGAGCTGGCGACCATGCACGGGTTGGAAGTGCCTTACGAAGCGGGCACCGGGCCGACCCAGATCGAACGCCATCAGCGCCAGAGCCTATACCAACTGATGGAACAGCTCAGCGCGTTCTATCAACAGTCACTGCAGCAGTCCTCCGGGGCACCGGCGCGCAGCTATTTGCAGCAGCGCGGATTAAGTGACGACGTTATTCGCCATTTCGCCATCGGCTTCGCGCCGGCGGGATGGGACAACGCCCTGAAGCGTTTCGGCCGCGACGCCGACTCGCGCCGCGCATTGAACGATGCCGGCATGCTGGTGACTAACGATCAGGGGCGTTCGTACGACCGTTTCCGCGAACGGGTGATGTTCCCCATCCGCGACAAGCGCGGGCGCGTCATCGCCTTCGGCGGCCGCGTGCTGGGCGACGGCATGCCCAAGTACCTGAACTCGCCGGAAACCGAAGTTTTCCATAAGGGCCGCCAGCTGTATGGCCTGTATGAAGCACAGCAGAATCACCCTACCCTGCAGCGGCTGCTGGTGGTGGAAGGGTATATGGACGTGGTGGCGTTGGCGCAATTCGGCATCGATTATGCCGTCGCCTCGCTCGGAACCTCGACGACGGCTGAACACATTCAGCTGCTGTTCCGCGCCACCGACAACGTCGTCTGCTGTTACGACGGCGACCGCGCCGGCCGCGAAGCGGCCTGGCGGGCGCTGGAAACCGCGCTGCCGTACCTGAACGACGGGCGCCAGCTGCGGTTCATGTTTTTGCCCGACGGCGAAGACCCGGACACCCTGGTGCGCAAGGAAGGCAAAGAAGCCTTCGAACAGCGAATGGAGCAGGCGCAGCCGCTGTCCACTTTCCTGTTCGAAAGCCTGCTGCCGCAGGTGGATTTGAGCAGCCCGGACGGGCGCGCCAAGCTGAGCACGCTGGCGCTGCCGCTGATTACTCAGGTGCCGGGCGAAACGTTGCGCTTGTACCTGCGTCAGGAGCTCGGCAACAAGCTGGGGCTGCTGGACGACAGTCAGCTCGACAAGCTGATGCCCAAGCAGGCTGAAAATGCGAATCCTTATCAGGCGCCCCAGCTAAAACGCACAACCATGCGTATACTGATAGGGTTACTGGTGCAAAATCCGCAGTTGGCTACACTTATCCCTTCGCTGGAAGGGTTGGAGCAGACCAAACAGGCGGGATTGCCGCTGTTCGTCGAACTGGTGCAGACCTGTTTGGCGCAGCCGGGCCTGACAACCGGGCAATTGCTGGAGCTGTATCGCGACAACAAATTCAGCCAGCAGCTTGAAACCTTGGCGACCTGGAACCATATGATCGTTGAGGACATGGTCGAACAGACCTTTTTGGATACGTTGGCCAGCCTGTACGACTCGGTGCTCGAGCAACGGCTGGAAACGCTGATCGCGCAGGCCAGAACGCGCGGCCTGAGCCCGGAGGAACGTGAAGAAGTCCGTTCCCTCAACCAGGTTTTAGCGAAGAAAAACTGAATACCAAACGGCTTAAGTGCCGATAATTGCGAGGGCAGAGCCCTGCACAGTGCCGCCATAGTGGGCCGCGGCGATAACGAAAACGCCCCAAATGCTATTGTTGGCGGTTTCGCCGACCGACACCAACCTAAATACTCTGAAGTGTGGATACCGTCTTATGGAGCAAAACCCGCAGTCACAGCTGAAGCTACTTGTCACCCGTGGTAAGGAGCAAGGCTATCTGACCTATGCTGAGGTCAATGACCATCTGCCGGAAGATATCGTCGACTCCGATCAGATCGAAGACATCATCCAGATGATTAACGACATGGGCATCCAGGTGATGGAAGAAGCACCGGACGCCGATGACCTGCTGCTCGCCGAAAACTCGAACAGCACGGACGAAGATGCGGAAGAAGCCGCCGCACAGGTTCTGTCCAGCGTGGAATCCGAAATCGGCCGCACCACCGACCCGGTGCGCATGTACATGCGCGAAATGGGTACCGTCGAACTGCTGACGCGCGAAGGCGAAATCGACATCGCCAAGCGCATCGAAGACGGCATCAACCAGGTGCAGTGCTCGGTTGCCGAATACCCGGAAGCCATTACCTATCTGCTTGAGCAGTACGATCGCGTCGAAGCGGGCGAAGCGCGCCTGTCCGATCTGATCACCGGCTTCGTCGATCCTAACGCGGAAGAGGACATCGCCCCAACCGCGACCCACATCGGTTCCGAACTGTCGAGCGAAGAGCAAGACGACGACGAAGAAGATGAGGATGCCGAAGACGACGACACCGAAGACGACAACAGCATCGATCCTGAGCTGGCGCGTCAGAAGTTCGCCGAACTGCGCGATCAGTATGAAGCGACGCGTCTGGTGATCAAAAAGAACGGCCGCAGCCATGCCAGCGCCGCGGACGAGATCCTGAAGCTGTCTGAAGTGTTCAAGCAGTTCCGCCTGGTGCCGAAACAGTTCGACTTCCTGGTCAACAGCATGCGCACCATGATGGATCGCGTTCGCACCCAGGAACGCATCATCATGAAGCTGTGCGTTGAACAGTGCAAAATGCCGAAGAAAAACTTCGTCACCCTGTTCGCCGGCAACGAAACCAGCGATTCCTGGTTCGAAGCCGCACTGGCGATGGCCAAGCCATGGTCGGAAAAGCTGAAAGACGTGGCTGAAGACGTGCAGCGCAGCCTGCAGAAACTGCGTCAGATCGAAGAAGAAACCGGCCTGACCATCGAGCAGGTCAAAGACATCAACCGTCGCATGTCGATCGGTGAAGCGAAAGCTCGCCGCGCGAAGAAAGAGATGGTTGAGGCCAACCTGCGTCTGGTTATTTCCATCGCCAAGAAATACACCAACCGCGGCCTGCAGTTCCTGGATCTGATCCAGGAAGGCAACATCGGCCTGATGAAAGCGGTAGACAAGTTCGAATACCGCCGCGGCTACAAGTTCTCGACGTACGCCACCTGGTGGATCCGTCAGGCTATCACCCGCTCCATCGCCGACCAGGCGCGCACCATCCGTATCCCGGTGCATATGATTGAGACCATCAACAAGCTCAACCGTATTTCGCGCCAGATGCTGCAAGAGATGGGCCGCGAGCCGACGCCGGAAGAGCTGGCCGAGCGCATGCTGATGCCGGAAGACAAGATCCGCAAAGTGCTGAAGATCGCCAAAGAGCCAATCTCGATGGAAACGCCGATCGGCGACGACGAAGATTCGCATCTGGGCGACTTCATCGAGGATACCACCCTCGAGCTACCTCTGGATTCCGCGACCTCGGAAAGCCTGCGTTCCGCCACCCACGACGTGCTGGCCGGCCTGACCGCGCGCGAAGCGAAAGTGCTGCGCATGCGTTTCGGCATCGACATGAACACCGACCACACGCTGGAAGAGGTTGGCAAGCAGTTTGACGTTACCCGTGAGCGTATTCGTCAGATCGAAGCCAAGGCGCTGCGCAAGCTGCGTCACCCAAGCCGCTCCGAAGTGCTGCGCAGCTTCCTGGACGACTAAGTCCGGCGGTTGCACTCAAAACAAAAACCCCGGCCTGCCGGGGTTTTTTTATGCCTCAGAACATGCTGTTGCCGCTGGCGGTCTTCTCCGGCACCGGCTGCGTCACGTCCCAGTGCTCAACGATTTTTCCGGCGCCGTCGAGACGGAAGATATCGATGATCGCCGCTGTCTTGCCGGCCTCGCGCCCGCTGACCTCCACATGCAAAATCACATAGTCACCGTCGACGAACGCCTGTTTTACCTCACTGTGCGAGTTGGGGTAACGCGTTTTCAGCAGCTCGACAAATTGACGAAAACCCGCCACGCCGTCCATGGCGTTGGGGTTATGCTGCTTGTACTGTTCCCCCAAAAACGGCCGCGCCGCCGCAAAATCCTTGTTGTTCAGCCCCTGCCGATAAAACTCCAGCACGTTCTGCTTGTTGCGCGCTTCCTGTGGTGAATGCCCCGCCTGTGCAGCGCCGGTCACCAATAACAGCACCATCACACAGCCTTTCATTATCGATGTCATCGCATACTCCCTTATGTCATTGCAGCGCCAGGAACAGCTCGCGATAGCTGGCGGTAAGCTGCTCCAACGTGGCGCGGTTCAATCCGCTGGGGTTGGGCAATACCCACACCTCGGTTTGCCCCAGCATCATCGCCTGCTTGCCCCAGGGCGCGTTTTTCACCCCGAAGGCGGTGGTGAACGCCTGCTTGCCTAAAATCGCCAGCGCGCGCGGCTGGTAGCGCAGGATCTTCTCTTGCAGCGCCTCACCGCCGCTGCGCAACTCGTCGCGCGACAGCTCGCTGGCCGCCACCGTCGGGCGCGCCACCAGCGCGGTAATGCCGCAGCCGTTATCCTTCAGCTGCTGCCACTGCTCCGGTGCCAACTGGCTCTCGGTAAAGCCGGCCTGATGGATCACCTTCCAGAAGCGGTTGCTGCCGTTGGCGAAAGGGTAGCCCTGATGGGCGGAAGAAAGGCCGGGGTTGATGCCGCAAAACACCACCCGCAGGCCAGGCGCCAGAAGTTCCATGAGTATCGTGAGTCCATTGCAGGGATTTACTGCGGTTATCGCAAAATCCGCCAGCAATTACAACAGGCTAGAACTGCGCAGAAAAGCAACACACGGGCGGGTAACAGTAGACCGCCGCTTAAGGATTCCCTATAATCTCGCGGCTTGGCCCCTTAGCTCAGTGGTTAGAGCAGGCGACTCATAATCGCTTGGTCGTTGGTTCAAACCCAACAGGGGCCACCAAATTTTTGCTTTAAAATCATATAAAAAAGCCACTTTTCTCGAAGTGGCTTTTTTATTTCTTGCTCACAGTGGCGGTAAAATGGCGGCAGTATGCCAACACTCTCAGCTATCTTTACCCTCTTAACCAGCCTATAGCCAGACTTACCAGGAAGCCGGCAAAGAAGATCGCGACAGCCGCAGCGATAGATTTCCACCACTCATCAAACCAGAACAAGGCAACAAATGCCGCTATAGAGAACAGGCCAATGACTATGGACTCAGCCAAGTCAGCAGTTTGTCGGCCAACAAATTTAACGAACTTCACAAGAAAGGATTTTAGCCAGTTCATTGATTTTATTACTTAACGATAGGAAGTCATCATCACTTAACCATTAGTTAAAATCCAACCGCTGGCTTTTGATTGATCCATCCGCTATCGGTCACCTCTTACAAGGCTACACAAAGCAATAGTGACAAACACCAGTAACAGGAATATTGCCGCGCTCAGAATTCGTTGCCACCATTCGTCGAACCAGAACAGTGAGCCAAACGCAGCGACAGAAAATATCCCGCCCAAAATCGCTTCCACAAGGTGCGACAATCCTTTACCGAGCTTACTGCCCCAAGACTTTAGATAGCTCATGATTCACACCTTCACAGAACATTTTCGATTTGCTGGTATAGGCAACAAAGGGTTCAAGATACTCCTCCGCCAGAAAGTAGATCATGTCCAAATTTCGTGGCGTGAGCTTATGGTACGTTGAGGGATATTGTTCCCGCAAACGACGCGAAGAAACGGCGGCCTGTTCAATAATTCCTTGTAAAAGAATGATGTTTAGCCCAGCAATGGTGACACCTTTGAATACCCATTTGAAAAGTGTGCTGCCGATAACCTTTTTCAAAATATGGTGTGTGATTTGCTGAACCAGAATGAACTGCGTCCCCATACGTCCTGTAAGATAACCCTCTACATGGTTTAATTTTTGGCTTAGCACGGTTTGTGTTTGCAGATCCATCCGCTGATAGCAGTCACGGATAATCACCGCTATCAGCTCACGTAGCGGGGCTTCGATACCATAGCCGGCACGAACGACCTTGATGAACCGTTCCGTTTCGATTTCATTGCGGCGCTTAAGCTCTCGACCGCCGAGCCCTGCTCCCTGCCATGTCCTACGAGCACTATAGGCAATGCCCCTTGGTAAAGACTCTATTCCCTCAAGAATTCCTTGAGCTACGGCTTTCGCATCCATAACAATCCCTTATCAGCGCCCTGGCCGTACCCTATACTAACTTCGCTTAAAATATCAACACCCCTTTCATCCTAATGAAGGGCGCCCCTCGGCATAATGGCTTTTTTGTTTCCCGCTGCCGTGCCACACTTCCCTCTCGGCATTCCTGATTTATTCCGACTCATAAGGCCCCTGCATGATCGTCAACTGCGACCACGACAACCTTGATGCCTGGCTGGCGCTGCGCTCGGCGCTGTGGCCCACCTGCCCGCGGGAAGAACACCGCGCAGAAATGCGCGAAATATTGGCTTCGCCGCACCACACCGCGTTTATGGCGCGGGGGCTGGACGGCGCTTTCGTTGGCTTTGCCGAGGTCGCGCTGCGCTACGATTATGTCAACGGCTGCGAATCGTCGCCGGTGGCGTTTTTGGAAGGGATTTATACCGTCGAACGCGCCCGCCGCCAGGGCTGGGCGGCGCGTTTGATCGCGCAGGTGCAGGAGTGGGCCAAGCAGCAGGGGTGCAGCGAGCTGGCGTCGGATACCGATATCGCCAATCTGGACTCCCAGCGCCTGCATGCGGCGCTGGGCTTTGCAGAAACGGAACGGGTGGTGTTTTACCGAAAAACGCTTGGCTGATCAGGCGGCCTTGCTTTGCCGCTGATGCGCCAGCTGCTCGGCGCGCAGCAGGATCTCCTGCAGATCGTCCTCGTCGATATCGAACAGATCCCCCTCCATCAGCGCCTCGTGCAGATCGGCGCGGGTGATGGCAACGGCATCGATCGGCAGATTGGTCGGCTTGGCCTCCGCCGGCGCCAGCGCGTGCGGGTAGCGCCGCCCGGCCAGGTTATTGAACAGAATGGCCAGCGCCGCCAGCAGCACCGAGTTCAGCAGCACCGGGTACAGCACAAAGTGATAGCCCATCTGGTGAATGCCGGGGCCGCCGAGGATGGCGGTCAGCGCCACCGCGCCGCCCGGCGGATGCAGGCAGCGCAGCTTGAACATCAGGCCGATGGCCACCGCCGCCGCCACGCCGCAGGCCAGGCCCGGATCGGGGATCAGCAGACCGGCGCTGACGCCCACCGTCGCCGCCAGCGCATTGCCGCCGACGATCGACCAGGGCTGCGCCAGCGGGCTGTTGGGCACGCCGAACAGCAGCACCGCCGAAGCACCCATCGGCGCGATAAACCACAGGTTCACCTCACCCAAAATAAAGTGGCTGATCCAGCCGGCGAGCATCAGCCCCAAACCGGCGCCGACGCTGGAAATCAGCATCTCTCGCTTGCCCACCGCCAGCGGGTGCGGCCACAGGCGCGCAACTCCCACTCTTACCCGTTCTATCCACTGCGTCTTCATGTTACCCGATACGGCTCAATTCACGTGTTGGCAACAAATATATCACGTCGCGCCAGCGCCGCCGTCCGCCGCGTCATAAAAGAACTTTTAGGCTAACAGATTGATTTTTAGCCTCCCCTCGACAATGATGAATGTTCCCCCCTTAACCCCGAGGAACCGCCGATGTCTCAACCGATCACCGAGCTTTATACCGACAGTGAATTTTTCAGCCCGTACGCCATGTCCGCCTTTGTCGTGCTGACGGAAAAAGGCATTCCGTTCACCGTGAAGCCGGTGGATCTGGCGAGAGAAGAGAACAAAGAGGCAGCCTACGCGGCGCTGTCGCTCACCCGCCGGGTGCCGACGTTGGCGATCGGCGAGTTCCAGCTCTCGGAGTCTTCGGCGATCGCCGAATACCTGGAAGACATCCACCCGGCCCACGCCGTGTATCCGCGCGACGTGAAGCTGCGCGCCAAGGCGCGCGAGATCCAGGCCTGGCTGCGCAGCGATCTGCTGCCGATCCGCGCCGAGCGCTCGACCGAGGTGGTGTTCAACAACGGCAAGTTCCCGCCGCTGTCCGAAGCCGCGCAAGAGGCCGCGCGCAAGCTGATCGCCGCCGTGGAAAAGCTGCTGAGCCACGGGCAGGACAATCTGTTCAGGGAGTGGTGCATCGCCGACACCGATCTGGCGCTGATGCTCAACCGGCTGGTGATGCACGGCGATCCGGTGCCGGAGCGCGTGCGCCACTATGCGCACAAGCAGTGGCAGCGCCCGTCGGTGCAGGCCTGGCTGGCGTTGTCGGAAAAGCGGCGCGCGTGAGAAAAAAATCGGCGGCCACGACGCCGCCGTTCTCAATGCCGAGAAACAACATCACTGCTTGAGGGAAGGCAAATCACCATCCAGAGGGCAGATAGCCTAACAATGAAGCGATGGCGTACACCGCGCTGGCCAGGTACAGCAACACAATGCTGATCTGCAGCAGCGGATGCGTGATCCAGTTGCACTGCCAGCGCGGGGTTTGGTCGCCGTGTTTGCGCGCGCCGCGCAAGATCAGCATCGGCATGATCGACAGGATCACCCCGCTGAACACCCCGGCGAAGTAGAGCGCGTTGACGAACGACACCAGCCCGCTGTAAGCCAGCACGAACGGCGGCACCACCACGAGCAGCAGCACGCCGAAACGGCGCAGCGGCAGCTCGTCGTTGCCCAGCCTAAACTTGTCGAAAATATTGGTCAGAAAACTGCCGCCCAACCCCCAGTACGAGGTCAGCATCGCGCACAGCGCGAAGATGTTGGCGGAGAAGAACGCCCACTGCCCCAGCGCCTGGCCCCAGGAAATGGTGGCCACATCGGAGATGTCATCCAGCCCGCTGAGCGCAATCACCGACATCGGCACCACCGCCAGCAAAATGAAGGTCACGACCATGCCGACGATGATCGCCTTCGGCAGTTGTTCCGGCTTGTCGGCGAAGCCGCGCGCCATTTCCGGCACGATGTACTGCGCCGAGAAGCAGAACACCACCACGTTGAACACCGGCACCATATAGCGCCAGTCGCCGTCCAGCAGGTTGCGCATCTGGGTGGTGTCTTTCAGCAGCGTCGCCGCCACCAGCGCGGTCAACATTACCACCATGCCGATGCTGATGAACTTCTCGCCGCGGCCAATCGCTTTCAAACCGAGGTACAGCACGCCGGCGGCGGGCACGAAGAACAGCAGGCTGCCCAGCGCCGGCGAGATGCCGAACAGCGATTGCAGCAGCTTACCGCTGCCGGTCATATAGGCGGTGAGCGCCCCAACGCTGTTGACGCATACCGAAGCGAACATCAGCCAGGCGCCCAGGCCGCCGACGTAGCGCTTCGCCAGTCCGCTCAGCTGCAGATGCGCGCGGGTACGCAGCGTGGATTCGGCGACGTACAGCATGGTGATGGTGGTCAGGCTTCCCACCAGCACCAGCCAGAACAGCAGCGGCAGAAAGCCGGCCTTGCTGGAGGCGTAGGCGATGGAGAGCACCCCGGCGCCGATGTTGGTGCCGACGATCATCGCCACCCCTTCGAGGAAACTTAACGATTTGGCGGGTGCAGGTGCTCGCACCCCGGCGGCAAGCACCGGAGAAACAGAGATATTATCAGACATGCATCATCCTTTATCGCCCGGCGACACTGGCCGCCGGGATGGGTTAACGTCCTGACGCTCAACAGCTCACATCGATACACAGGTATTTCAGCTCCAGATATTCTTCTATCCCGTAGCGCGATCCTTCACGCCCGAGCCCTGACTGTTTCACGCCGCCGAACGGCGCCACTTCGTTGGAAATCAGCCCGGTGTTGATGCCGACCATGCCGTACTCCAGCGCCTCCGGGACTCGCCATTGGCGCGCGGCGTTCTGCGTGAACAGGTAGGCGGCCAGGCCGAATTCGGTATCGTTGGCCATGGCGATGGCTTCCGCCTCGTCATGGAAACGGAACAGCGGCGCCACCGGCCCGAAGGTCTCTTCTTTGGCGAAGCGCATCTTCTGCGTCACGCCGGTTACCACCGTCGGCTGGAAGAAGGTGCCGCCCAGCGCGTGCGGCTGGCCGCCGGTGGCGATCTGCGCCCCTTTGATCAGCGCGTCGTCGATGTGGCTCTGCACCTTCGCCACCGCATCGCTGTCGATCAGCGGCCCCTGAGTGGTGCCTTCCTGGCTGCCGTCGCCGACTTTCAACTGCTCGACCGCCGCCACCAGCTTCTCCGCCAGCCGCTCGTAGATGCCGTCCTGCACGTAGATGCGGTTGGCGCACACGCAGGTCTGGCCGCTGTTGCGGAACTTGGAAGCCATGATGCCCGCCACCGCCGCGTCCAGATTGGCGTCGTCGAACACGATAACCGGCGCATTACCGCCCAGTTCCAGCGACAGTTTCTTGATGCTCGGCGCGCACTGCGCCATCAGGATGCGGCCGACCTCGGTCGAGCCGGTAAAGCTCAGCTTGCGCACCACCGGGCTGTCGCACAACACCTTGCCCACCTGCGCCGCTTCCCCAGTCACCACCTGCAACACGCCGGCGGGAATGCCGGCGTCCTGCGCCAGCTTGGCCAACGCCAGCGCGGTCAGCGGCGTTTGCTCGGCCGGTTTGACGATGATGGCGCAACCGGCCGCCAGCGCCGGCGCCACCTTGCGGGTGATCATCGCCGCCGGGAAGTTCCACGGGGTGATGGCCGCGCACACGCCGATCGGCTGCTTCACCACCACCAGGCGCTGCGAAGCCTGAGGCGCCTGCAATACCGCGCCGTCCACCCGCTTGGCCTCTTCGGCGAACCAGGTGATGAACGACGCGGCGTAGGTCACTTCGCCGCGCGCTTCCGCCAGCGATTTGCCCTGCTCGGCGGTCATCAGCTGCGCCAGATCTTCCTGCGCGGCCAGCACCTTATCAGCCCAGGCCAACAGCAGCGCGGAACGCTGCTTGGCGGTCAGCTGTTTCCACTCGTTTTGCGCCCGCTGCGCCGCCGCGATCGCCTGCTGGGTTTCCTCTTCGCTGACCAGCGGAATGCTGGCCAGTTCGACGCCGGTGGCCGGGTTGATCACCGCTTCACGTTTGCCGCTCAGGGCATCGCACCACTCGCCGTTGATCAGACACTGGCTGCGCAACAGCTCGGGACTATTCAATTTCATGCCGATCGCTCCTTAGTGGGCCAGCGCGCGGGACAGAATGCCCATCGCCTTGGTGAACTGATCGTCCGGGATGGTCAGCGGGTAGAGGAAGCGGATCACGTTGCCGTTCACGCCGCAGCTCAACAGCAGCAGCCCTTCCTCCATCGCCTTCTGCTGCACCTGGCGGGTGATCTCCGCCGAAGGCTTGCCGGTAACCGGATCGTTGAACTCCACCGCCACCATCGATCCCTGCGCGCGCACATCGGCGATCGCCGGGCTGGTTTTGCGCGCCTGCTGCAACACTTCCACCAGGTGCTGACCCAAGCGCTGAGCGCGCTGGCACAGCTGCTCTTCGTCGATCACGTCCAGCACCGCGTGCGCGGCGGCCACCGCCAGCGGGTTACCGGCATAGGTGCCGCCCAGCCCGCCCGGCGCCGGCGCGTCCATCACCTCGGCGCGGCCCGCCACCGCCGACAGCGGCATGCCGCCCGCCAGGCTTTTCGCCATAGTGATCAAATCGGGCTTAACGCTGTAGTGCTCCATGGCGAACAGCTTGCCGGTACGGGCGAAGCCGGTCTGCACTTCGTCGGCGATCAGCAGGATGCCGTGCTGGTCGCACAGCGTGCGCAGCGCCTGCATGAAATCGGCCGGCGCCACGTTGAAACCGCCCTCGCCCTGCACCGGCTCCAGCACAATAGCCGCCACCTGCTTGGGATCGATATCCGCTTTAAACAGGCGATCCAGGCTGTTCATCGCGTCTTCGGTGGTCACGCCGTACAGCGCGTTGGGATACTGGCCGTGGAACACCGAGCCGGGGAATGGGCCAAAGCCCAGTTTGTAAGGCGCCACTTTGCCGGTCAGCGCCATGGTCATATAGGTGCGGCCGTGGAAGCCGCCGCCGAAGGTGATCAAGCCCGGACGGCCGGTGTAAGCGCGGGCGATCTTCACCGCGTTTTCCACCGCTTCCGCGCCGGTGGTGAAGAAAGCGGTTTTACACGGGCCGGCGATCGGCGCGCGCTGGTTGATGCGCTCCGCCAAAGAAACATAGCTTTCGTAAGGAACGATCTGATAGGCGGTGTGGGTGAAGGCCTGCAGCTGCTTTTCAATTGCGGCGATCACCTTCGGGTGACGGTGCCCGGTGTTCAGCACGGCGATCCCCGAAGCAAAGTCGATCACTTCTTTGCCTTCCACATCCCACAGCGTGGCGTTCTCTGCGCGCTCGGCGTAAAAACCACACATCACGCCCACTCCGCGCGGGGTGGCGTCCTGACGGCGTTGGTTCAATTCTGCGTTTTTCATGCTGTTCTCTCCGGTCGGTGCCAGTTACACGTTTCGTTCACATTCGTGAAACAATGCCGTTTATTTACACAGGATGTGGCCCTATAATCGAGTGCCAGTTACGAATAATTGAGGGATCCAATTGCGCTCATTGAGTGGTGATCTGTTGCTGCAGCGCCTCGGCGAACAGCCCGATGACAAGCTGCACAAGCGGCTTTACAACGCGATCCGCACCAGCATTCTCGACGGCAGCCTGCCGCCCTCCAGCCGCCTGCCCGCCTCACGCGATCTGGCGCAGGAGCTCAGCCTGTCCCGCAACACCGTGTTAACCGTTTATGAACAACTGCTGGCGGAAGGCTACGTGTCGGCGCGCGCCGGCAGCGGCACCTTCGTCGCCGACACGGTGCCGGACAGCTGCCTCTCCACCGGCGGCGCCCCGGCGGACGGCAGCGGGCAACCGCGACGCGTCGAACTGTCGGCGCGCGGCGCCACGCTGCTGCACCACGCCAGCGCCAGCCCCAAACAGTGGGGGGCGTTCATTCCCGGCGTCCCTGACGTCAACACCTTTCCCCATCAGTTGTTCAGCAAGATCCAGGCGCGCCTCAGCCGCCGCCCGACGCCGCAGCGGCTGACCTACAGCAATCAGGGCGGCAGCCCGGAGCTGCAGCATGCGTTGGTGGAGTATTTACGGGTGGCGCGCTCGGTGCGCTGTTCGCCGGAACAGATCCTGATCACCGAGGGCATCCATCAGGCGATCGATCTGGTGACGCGCATGTTGTGCAATCCGGGGGATGACGCCTGGATCGAAGAGCCGGGCTATTGGGGGATCCGCAATATTCTGCGCATCAATGCGCTGAACATCTGCCCGCTGGCGGTGGACGAAGCCGGGCTGGTGCCGCCGGAGCAGCCGACCAACCCGCCGCGGCTGATCTTCGTCACCCCGTCGCACCAGTATCCGCTCGGCTCGGTGATGAGCCTGGCGCGCCGCCAACGGCTGCTGGCGCTGGCGCGCAACGCCGGCGGTTGGATCGTCGAGGACGACTACGACAGCGAATTCCGCTTTTCCGGCCAACCGATCCCGGCGCTGCAAGGGCTGGAGGCCGATGCGCCGGTGATTTACATCGGCACCTTCAGCAAGACGCTTTACCCGGCGCTGCGCCTCGGCTATGTGGTGTTGCCGCCGCCGCTGGTGCAAGCGTTGAAAACCGCCCACGCCGAGCTGTACCGCGGCGGGCACCTGCTGATCCAGAGCGCGCTGGCGGAATTTATTCAGGAGGGGCACTACACCGCGCATATCCGCCGCATGCGGTTGCTGTATGCCCGGCGGCGCGCCTTCCTGACCGGATTGATCGAACAGCATCTCGGCAAACAGGCGCTCAGCGAATTCAACAGCAACGCCGGATTGCACCTGATCCTCAACCTGCCGGACGAGGCCGACGACGTGGCGATCGCCGCCGCCGCCGGCGCGCAGGGGGTGCTGGTGCGGCCGCTGTCGCGCTACTACATGCTGCCCAACCGCCGGCGCGGCCTGCTGATGGGGTTTGCCTGCGTACCGGAAGAGCAGATGGCCGCGGCCTTCACCCAGCTGCTGGCCTGCATCAACACGCCCGAGGTGAAAAAGGCGGCCCCCTAGGGCCGCCTTCGCGCGTTACCAGGCCTGAAGCCGCCAGCCGTCCATCTGCCGCTGCAGGCGGTGCGTCGGCCGCAGCGCCTGCAGGAAGTCTTCGTCGTGCGACACCACCAGCATCGCGCCGGGGAAATCCGCCAGGGCGGTTTCGATCGCCAGCGACGACGCCAGATCCAGGTGGTTGGTCGGCTCGTCGAGCAACAGCAGCTGCGCCGGTTGTCGCCGCCACAGCGCACAGGCCAACGCCGCCTTGAGCCGTTCGCCGCCGCTCAGCGAGCCCAGCGGCAGCGCGATGCGATCCGCGCCAAGCTGCAGCTGCGCCAACCGGGTGCGCAACGCGCCTTCCACCAGCGGTGAATCCTGCAGCCCCAGATGCTCCATCACCGACAGATTCGGGTCGAGCTGCGACAGGGTTTGATCGAGGTAGGCCGTCGACAGCGGGCAATGACAATGGCCGGAAAGCGCCGTCAGCTGACCGAGAACGGTCTTCAGCAAGGTGGACTTGCCACAGCCGTTGGGGCCGGTCAACGCCACGCGCATCGGGCCGTCGATACGCAGATCCAGCGGCGGCGCGCTGACGAACGGCAGCTGCAGCTGCTCGAGCACCAGCACCTGCTTGTTCGCGCTCACTTCGCTGCCGGGCAGCGCCAGCAACACCGGCTGCTCCTCTTCCACCCGCTGATAGGCTTCGCGCACCGCCGCATCGAGGCCGTCGCGCTGATCCTGATGCTGTTTGCGCAGCGTGCCAAGGCTCTCCTTCGCCGCCGACTTGTAGGCCACCCGCTCAAAAGAGGCGATATTCAGCGTATCGACGACGCGCAGCGTTTGCGCCGAGCGCCGCTGGCTCATGTCGTGCTCTTTCTGCTGGCGAGCGCGGGTGCGGCGACGCTCCTCGCGCGCATGCTCCAGATCGGCGCGCGCCGCCTGCTGTTCCGTGTCGCGCTGGCGCCGGTAGTCATCGTAGTTGCCGCCGTAGCTGCGCAGCGCACCGGGTGTCAGTTCGACAATGCGCTCCATGCGCGCCAGCAGCTGCCGGTCATGGCTGGCGATCAGCAGCCCGCCGCGCCACTGATCCAGCTGCTGATACAGCCAGGCACGCCCGACGCTGTCGAGGTGGTTGGTCGGTTCGTCCAGCAGCAGAAAATCCGCTTCGCCCAGCAACGCGCCGCACAGCGCCGCGCGCATCCGCTCGCCGCCGCTCAGAGAGCTTGCGGATCGCAACGGATCGAAGGCCGGCAGCCCGGCGGCGACAAAGGCGTTTTGCAGACGATCGTTGAGATCCCAGCGCCCTTCCAGACGATCGATATCGTCCGCCAGCGGCTGCCCCTGCTCGAGACGCGCCAGCGCGGCGAACACCTCACCATAGCCCAGCAGCTGGGCCAGCGTGGTGTCCGCGGCGATCTCCGGCTGCTGCGCAACGTAAGCCAATGCGGCATGAGATTCGACGTGCCCGTTGCCCGGCCGATCCCGCCCGGCGATCAGGCGCAGCAGCTGGGTTTTACCGACGCCGTTGCGCCCTACCAGGCCGCAGCGCTGCCGATCGAAAGCGAGATCCAGCGGACCGAACAGCGTTTCGCCGTCAGCAAATTGGCAGGTCAGTTGATGTAAAACGAAATAAGGGGACTGCGCAAAGTGAGCCATAAGCACTCCTGAATGAGATCAAAACATCCCCACAGGGCGCGAGAGCGCACAGCGTGGGACCAGATATCAACAGGTGTGGGTGTTCATTTTCGGTTATGGCTCCGCAGAGAGAAGGAATTTACAACGCGCAAAGGTTAACCGATCTTTTGTTCGTTATGCAAACAGAGTCTGAGATTCATGACGTCTATCACATTCGGCGCAACGCAGATTCCCAAGCGGCGCGACAACGGCTAGATTTATCTCATCCGACCACTTGTGTTCACATAATTATAACAACGGGCCCCGATTTCACCCGATGGAGAGTGCAATGAGCAATTACCCTCACCTGCTGGCGCCGCTGGATCTCGGCTTCACCACCCTGAAAAACCGGGTGCTGATGGGATCGATGCATACCGGCCTGGAAGAGCTGCCCGACGGCCCGCAGCGGCTGGCCGCGTTCTATGCCGAGCGCGCCGCCGCTGGCGTGGCGCTGATCGTCACCGGCGGTATTGCCCCGAACGAACAGGGCGTGGTGTTTCGCGGCGGTTCGATCCTCAACAGCGAGGAGCAATTGCCTCACCACCGCCCGGTGACTGAAGCCGTCCACCGGGCGGGCGGCAAAATTGCGCTGCAGATCCTGCACACCGGCCGCTACAGCTATCAACCCAAGCTGGTGGCCCCTTCCGCGCTGCAGGCGCCGATCAACCCGTTTACGCCGAGCGCGCTCAGCGCAGCGGAGATCGAGCAGACTATCGCCGACTTCGCCCGCTGCGCGGCGCTGGCGCAGCAGGCCGGCTATGACGGCGTTGAGGTGATGGGATCCGAGGGTTATCTGATCAACCAATTCTTGACGACGCGCACCAATCAGCGCGACGACCAATGGGGCGGCAGCTTCACCAACCGCATGCGCTTCGCCGTCGAAACCGTCAGGGCAGTACGCCAGGCCGTGGGCCCGGAATTCATTCTGATCTACCGGCTGTCGATGCTCGATCTGGTGGAAGACGGCTCCAGCTGGCAGGAGATCGAGCAGCTGGCGCTGGCGGTCGAACAGGCAGGCGCCACGATCATCAATACCGGCATCGGCTGGCACGAAGCGCGCATCCCGACCATCGCCACCATGGTACCGCGCGCCGGATTCAGCTGGGTGACCCGCAAGCTGATGGGCAAGGTCAGCATCCCGCTGATCACCACCAACCGCATCAACGATCCGGCGGTGGCCGAGCAGGTGCTGGCGGACGGCTGCGCCGACATGGTGTCGATGGCGCGTCCGTTCCTCGCCGACGCCGCCTTTGTGCAGAAAGCCGCCGAGGGGCGCGCCGACGAGATCAATACCTGCATCGGTTGCAACCAGGCCTGCCTCGACCAGATCTTTGAAGGCAAGCTGACTTCCTGTCTGGTCAACCCGCGCGCCTGCCGTGAAACCGAAATGCCGCTGACGATGGCGGAAAAGCCGAAAAAACTGGCGGTGGTCGGTGCCGGCCCCGCCGGGCTGGCGTTTGCCACCACCGCCGCCAGCCGTGGTCATCAGGTAACGCTGTTCGACGCCGCCGAGCAGATCGGCGGCCAGTTCAACATCGCCAAGCAAATCCCCGGCAAGGAAGAATTCCATGAAACCCTGCGTTACTTCCGCCGTCAGCTGGCGCTGCGTGAAGTGACGGTCAAACTGGGCGCCAAAGTCGAGGCGGCGGATTTAAGCGAATTCGATGAGGTGATCCTCGCCTGCGGCATCGTGCCGCGCACCCCGGATATTCCCGGCATCGGGCACGCCAAGGTGCTGAGCTATCTGGATGTGCTGCGCGATAAAAAACCGGTCGGCCAGCGGGTGGCGATCATCGGCGCCGGCGGCATCGGCTTCGACACCGCCGAGTACCTTAGCCAGCACGGCGTCTCCAGCAGCCTGGATCAGGCGGAATTCAACCGCGAATGGGGCATCGACGGCCGCCTTGAACAGCGCGGCGGGCTGGCGGCGCAAGGCCCGCAGGCACCACGCGCCGCCCGGCAGATCTACCTGTTGCAGCGCAAAACCAGCAAGGTGGGCGAAGGCCTGGGGAAAACCACCGGTTGGATCCACCGCGCCAGCTTGGCGATGCGCGGCGTGAAGATGCTCAATAGCGTCAGCTATCGGCTGATCGACGACGAAGGGCTGCACATCACCCGCGCCGAGCAAGACAGCTGCCTGCCGGTGGACACGGTGGTCATTTGCGCCGGGCAGGAACCGCGCCGCGAACTGCAGCAGCCGCTGCTGGCGATGGGGAAAACCGTGCATCTGATCGGCGGCGCCGACGTGGCCGCCGAGCTGGACGCCCGCCGCGCGATCGATCAGGGCACGCGGCTGGCGATGGCGCTGTAAAAAAGGGGCGCATCGCGCCCCTGATATTGATGACAAACCTCATCCCTATGCCGGGGTGGCAGAGAGCAGCGAATAGAAAACAAGGAAAATCAATTTATTGATTTTCGGCTGATAACCACAAAGGGGGAAAAACCACGCTTTTTCCCCCTTTGTCTACAGCCTGAGGGGCGCATCGCGCCCCTTGTTATTCACGCTCAGCGACGCGCGCCGGATTTCACCGCTCGAAGGATCACGAACTTCTTGTTCGAGGCCACCAGCGTGCAGTTGCCGAACAAACGTTTGAGCTTCTGATGGTAGTCGAGGTGACGGTTGCCGACGATGCGCAGTTCGCCGCCCACTTGCAGGCAGCGCTTGGCGTCGCAGAACATCTGCCAGGCGGTGTGATCGGTAATGGCGTGTTGCTGGTGGAACGGCGGGTTGCACAGCACCGCCTGCACGCTTTCGCGCTCGATGCCCGCCAGCGCGTTGTTCACCTCAAACTGGCAGCGGTCCAGTTCTTGCGGCAGGTTGTGCTCCACGTTCAGCTCGCTGGAGGCCACCGCCATGTAGGATTCATCGACGAAAGTCACCTGCGCGTCCGGATTCTGCGCCAGCGCCGTCAGGCCAATCACGCCGTTGCCGCAGCCCAGATCGACGATATGGCCGTTCAGGCCGCGCGGCAGATGATCCAGGAACAGGCGCGCGCCAATATCCAGGCTGCCGCGCGAGAAGACGTTGGCGTGGTTGTGGATCAGCCAATCGGTGCCGTCCAGCGTCCAGTTGGTGGTTTCCGCCGCCGCCGGCGGGACGATGTCCGCCGCCTGGCAGAAAATCAGGCGCGCCTTCTTCCACGCCAGGCTGGTGCGCGTTGGGCCCAGCACTTTTTCAAACAGCTGCATCGTCGAGGTGTGCACGTCGCGCGCTTTGGCGCCGGCAACGATCAGCGTGTCTTCGGTCACGACGTGGCGCAGCGCGCGCAGCTGCTGTTCCAGCAGCGCCAGCGCTTTCGGCACGCGAATCAGCACCACCGCCGGCGCCGCCGGCAGCTCGGCCAGGCTGTCCAACAGTGTGACCTGCTCAGGATCCAGACCGTTGAGCTTGAGGTTGTGACGCGTCGCCAGCTGGCTCATGTACGAGTCGCTGACGCTGTAAGGACGATGCGCGTGCAGCGCACAGGCCAGGGTGCCGAAGTTATCGTTGAAAATCAGCACCGGGCGGCCACCGATATCTACGTTTTCAAGCTGTTGCAGCAGATATTCGTCCGCCGCTTCCCACGCCTGCAACTGGGTGGATTCTTCCTGTTGGGGATAACGCTCCAGCTCAAGTTGCTGTGTTCCCAGATCGAGTTGGCTCATTGCCCCTCCTGACTGATAAAATTTGGGCTGTTTATCCCCTAAAAACGCCCGTCAGTAAAATGTTTTTTCGGATAAATTGCGTATTGCGCCGCGTATCTGAAAACCTGCGCCCCTTTTCTCCTTCAACAACATTAACCTTTCCCTCCCGAGCACCCATGCCGATGTTTTTTTAACCTGACGGGGTGTAACTTTAAATGTTACACTGCCAGTCCCTATGGAAGGGGGAAAGCATGATTAAATCTTTCCGCGATCGCTATCTGGAGCAGTTCTATCTGGAAGGCAGGCGCAGCCGTCTTATCCCCGGCGCGCTCGAGCGGCAGTTGGCCAGAAAGCTCGATATGTTAGCCGCCGCGCAGCAAGAGCGTGATTTGCATCACCCCAAGGGTAACTATTACAAGCGGCTATCCGGGCCATTTCAGGGATGGTCGAGTCTGCGCGTCAATATGCACTGGCGGCTGATGTTCCAGTGGCGGCATGATGCCGCCGAAAAAATTTACCTCGATCCTCACCAAGATACCTGAACGAGGGGGAACCTATGTTGGAAACCACGACTCGCGAACCCACCACGGTGGGAGAAGTGCTGCAGGAAGAATATTTAACGCCGTTAGGCATCGGCCAAGAAGAACTGGCAAAGGTATTGGGCGTCACCCGCGCCACCGTCAATCGCCTGTGCAACGGGCATCGACGCATGAGCGTTGCCGAGGCCAATCTGTTTGCTGATCTGTTCGAAACGACCGCCGACTTTTGGCTAAACCTGCAGGCGGCACACGATCGCTGGGAAGCCAGACAGGCCGATGCGCAGCGTGTGCGGCTGCGGCCAATCAAAGAAATACTGGGACGCAATATCACTCATGCATGACATCGAACTCGCCTACCTGCAAGGCTACCCGGCGCATCTGCAAAGCCAGGTGCAGCAACTGATCCACCAGAACCGGCTGGGGGACGTGCTGCTGCAGCGCTATCCGCAGGTGCACGATTGTACCACCGACAAGTCGCTGTATCAGTTTACCGTCGATCTGAAAAACCAGTATCTGCGCAACGCCCAGCCGCTGAGCAAGGTGGCCTACGACAGCAAGATCCACGTCATGAAGCACGCGCTGGGCCTGCACACCGCCATCTCGCGCGTGCAGGGCGGCAAGCTGAAGGCCAAGGCGGAAATCCGCGTGGCGACGGTGTTCAAAGTCGCGCCCGAGCCCTTCCTGCGCATGATCGTGGTGCATGAGCTGGCACACCTGAAAGAGAAAGATCACAACAAAGCGTTCTACAGCCTGTGTTGCCATATGGAGCCGAATTACCACCAATTGGAGTTTGATACCCGGCTGTATCTGACGCACCTTTCGCTGTTCGGCGAGCTGTATGCATAGCGAGTGAGGGCGTGATAATCTGCGGTTTTAAGCCTGGACCGGAGCTCGCCATGATTCGCTTTGCCGTTGTCGGCACCAACTGGATTACGGAACGTTTTATCGATGCCGCCCATGAAAGCGGCAAACTCACGCTGAGCGCCGTGTATTCACGCTCGCTGGAACAGGCGCAGGCGTTTGGCGCCAACTATCAGGTCACGCAGTTTTTCGACTCGCTCGAGGCGATGGCCCAGTCCGACGCCATAGACGCGGTATATATCGCCAGCCCCAATTCCCTGCACTGCCCGCAATCGCTGCTGTTCCTGCGCCATAAAAAGCACGTGATCTGTGAAAAACCGCTGGCCTCCAACCAGCGCGAAGCGGAACAGCTGGCGGCCTGCGCGCGGGAAAATCAGGTGGTGCTGTTCGAAGCGTTCAAAAGCGCCTATCTGCCGAATTTTCTGGCGCTGCAGCAGGCATTGCCGAAAGTCGGCCGGCTGCGCAAAGCCTTCATCAACTATTGCCAATACTCTTCGCGCTACCCGCGCTACCTGGCCGGCGAGAACCCCAACACGTTTAACCCGCAGTTCTCCAACGGCTCGATCATGGATATCGGCTACTACTGCCTGGCCAGCGCGGTGGCGCTGTTCGGCGCGCCGCAGTCGGTGCTCGCCAGCGCCACGCTGCTGGAGACCGGCGTGGACGCCCACGGCACCGTCTGCCTGAACTACGGCGATTTCGACGTCACGCTTTCCCATTCCAAGGTCAGCGACTCGGCGATCCCCAGCGAGATCCAGGGAGAGGAAGGCACGCTGATTATCGACAAGATTTCCGAGTGCCAGGGCGTGGCGCTGACGCCGCGCGGCGGCAACCGCCAGGATCTGAGCCAGCCGCAGCACATCAACACCATGCTGTATGAAGCGCTGGCCTTCGCCGAGTTGGTTGAGAAACGTCAGGTGGAACATCCGGGGCTGGAGAATTCGCTGATCGTCGCCCGCCTGCTGACCGATATCCGCCGCCAGACCGGCGTCGTCTTCCCCGCCGACGGAGAATGAGATGAAACCGCTGCTCGTGATGCAAACCGGCGACGCGCCGCAGGCCATTCGCCAGGAATTGGCCAACTTTGATGGCATGTTCCTGCAACAGGGCAATATCGACGCCGAACGCGCGCACATCGTACACTTGCCCGCCGGCGAGCGGCCGTTGCCGCCGGCCGCCTATTGCGGCGTGGTCATCACCGGCTCGCCGGCGATGGTGACCGAACAGCTGCCGTGGAGCGAGGCGGCGGCCGAGTGGCTGCGCCAGGCGATGGCGATCAAACTGCCGCTATTCGGCGTCTGCTACGGCCACCAGCTGTTGGCCTACGCGCTCGGTGGCGAAGTGGGTTACCACCCGCAGGGCATGGAGGTGGGCACGCTGGAGATCGAACTGCTGCCCGCCGCGGCCGAAGACCGGCGGCTCACCCTGCTGCCGCCGCGCTTCAAAGCCAACCTGATCCACTCGCAGAGCGTGCTGACGCCGCCCGCCGGCGCGCAGACGCTGGCGCGTTCGCAGCAGGACGCGCACCAGATCCTGCGCTATGGCGATCATGCCCTGACCACCCAGTTCCACCCGGAATTCAACGGCGCGGTGATGAGCCAGTATCTGCAGTGGCTCGGCGAGCTGCATCCCGAGCAGCAGGCCCGCTATCAGCAACAACAACAACAGGTTAGCGACACGCCGTTCAGCCGCCTGCTGCTGCAGGGATTCGTCGTCAGCCTGGGCGCGCAAAAAGCGTTGGCCGGCTAACGCGATTCACGTTGACCGCCGACACATTTTGCATTACTTTCTGCTCTGCAAAGGGGAGTAACTTCATTGCCGGTTAATCGTCATTACGATGCGCAAGCATCCGGTTACCGGGCAACCTGATGTCAAAGGTGTAACCACCTTCATCAACGTTGTAAGTGAGACCTTGCCGGAAGGCGAGGTTTGCTTGCAGCGTTCACAGAGCGGCTGGCGTCTTCCGACGTTGGCCGTTTTTGTTTTTGAAGGATACCTCTGATGATGAATTCCGTTGGCACACCGTGGTTGTGGGGCAGCTTCGCCGCCGTCATAGTCGTGATGCTCGCAATCGATCTCCTGTTGCAGGGCCGTAAAGGCGCGCACACCATGACTATGAAGCAGGCCGCCAGTTGGTCGCTGGTGTGGGTCAGCCTCTCTCTGCTGTTTAATTTCGGTTTCTGGTACTACCTGAATGAAACCGCCGGGCGCGCCGTCGCCGATACCCAGGCGCTGGCCTTCCTGACCGGCTACCTGATCGAAAAAGCGCTGGCGGTGGATAACGTGTTCGTCTGGCTGATGCTGTTCAGCTACTTCGCCGTGCCGGCCAACCTGCAGCGGCGGGTGCTGATCTACGGCGTGTTGGGGGCGATCGTGCTGCGTACCATCATGATCTTCGCCGGCAGTTGGCTGGTCAGCCAGTTCCAGTGGCTGCTGTACCTGTTCGGCGCTTTCCTGCTGTTCACCGGTATCAAGATGGCGTTGGCGAAGGAAGACGACTCGGCAATCGGCGACAAGCCGCTGGTGAAATGGCTGCGCAGCCGCCTGCGCATGACCGACAGCCTGGAAGGCGAGCGTTTCTTCGTGCGCCGCAACGGCATCCTGTTCGCCACCCCGCTGGTGCTGGTGCTGATCCTGGTGGAACTGAGCGACGTGATTTTCGCGGTGGACAGCATCCCGGCGATCTTCGCCGTGACCACCGACCCGTTCATCGTGCTGACCTCTAACCTGTTCGCCATCATGGGCCTGCGCGCCATGTACTTCCTGCTGGCCAACGTGGCGGAACGTTTCTCGATGCTGAAATACGGCCTGTCGGTGATCCTGGTGTTTATCGGTATCAAGATGCTGATAATCGACTTCTTCCACATCCCGATCGGTATCTCGCTCGGCGTGGTGGCGGGCATCCTGACGCTCACCTTGCTGATCAACGCCTGGGTCAATCGCCGCAACGATCACCTGGCGAAGAAATAACCATAATCTGTTATCCGGGGCGCTAGTCGCCCCGCGATTGTTTGGCAATTCCCCCAAAACGCCAAACGTTATTACGATCACACAAATGTAACCAGTATGTTATCAAGTGTTGATCCGCGCTCAGAATTTCACCCTCGCCTCTTTCCAACATCATTCGATTACTGAATACTGATTCGGCAAACACACTTAGTTACAGAATCATATAAAGCTGTCCGGCGTCGTTCCCGCCGCGGCGGCCAGATAACATCAGGAAGAGAAGCACTATGCAAAAACTACTACAAAAGATCACGCAGGGCAGCCTGGTCAAACAAATCATGGTCGGCCTGGTGGCCGGCATTCTGGTGGCGCTGGTTTCACCGGCGGCGGCAGCGGCGGTCGGCCTGCTCGGCACCCTGTTCGTCGGCGCGCTGAAAGCGGTAGCGCCACTGCTGGTGCTGATACTGGTGATGGCCTCGATCGCCAACCATAAACAGGGGCAGAAAACCAACATTCGCCCCATCCTGTTCCTCTATCTGCTGGGCACCTTCGCTGCGGCGCTGGTGGCGGTCGTCGTCAGCTTTATCTTCCCTTCCACGCTGGTGCTGACCACCGGCGCAACCGACATTACCCCGCCGGGCGGCATTGTGGAGGTGATGAAGGGCCTGTTGATGAGCGTGGTGGCCAACCCGTTCCATGCGCTGATTAACGCCAACTACATCGGCATTCTGGCGTGGGCCGTCGGGCTGGGGCTGGCGCTGCGCCACGCTTCCGAAACCACCAAGGGGCTGATCAACGACATGTCCCATGCGGTCACGCTGGTGGTGCGCGCGGTGATCCGCTGTGCGCCGCTCGGCATCTTCGGCCTGGTGGCCTCCACGCTGGCGGAAACCGGCTTCGGCGCGCTGTGGGGCTATGCGCAACTGCTGATGGTGTTAATCGGCTGCATGCTGCTGGTAGCGCTGGTGCTCAACCCGCTGATCGTGTACTGGAAGATCCGCCGCAACCCGTATCCGCTGGTGTTCGCCTGCCTGCGCGAGAGCGGCGTGACCGCCTTCTTCACCCGCAGCTCCGCCGCCAACATCCCGGTGAACATGGAGCTGTGCAAAAAGCTGAACCTGAATGAGGACACCTACTCGGTTTCCATCCCGCTGGGCGCCACCATCAACATGGCCGGCGCGGCGATCACCATCACCGTGCTGACGCTGGCGGCGGTAAACACGCTGGGCATCGCGGTGGACGTCCCGACCGCCCTGCTGCTGAGCGTGGTGGCCGCCCTGTGCGCCTGCGGCGCCTCCGGCGTGGCCGGCGGCTCGCTGCTGCTGATCCCGCTGGCGTGCAACATGTTCGGCATTCCGAATGACGTGGCGATGCAGGTGGTGGCGGTCGGCTTTATCATCGGCGTGCTGCAGGATTCGGCGGAAACCGCCCTCAACTCCTCCACCGACGTGCTGTTCACCGCCGCCGCCTGCCAGGCGGAAGACCAGCGGCTGGCGAACGAAGACCCGCTGAAGGTGCGTTAATCGCGCGTTGCTTCATAAAAAGGCGCTCCCTCGAGCGCCTTTTTTGTCAGCTTTACAGCGTCACCCCGCTTTTAAAGATCGCCAGCTCGCGAAAGTCGTTGGTTTCATTACGCGCCGGACGCCCGTTGGCAATCTCGACAATCAGATCGATGAAGCGGCTGAGCAACGTCTCCATCGCCACGCCGTGGATCAGGCTGCCGGCGTCAAAATCGATCCAGTGCGGTTTCTTCGCCGCCAGCTCGCTGTTGGTCGCCAGCTTCACCGTCGGCACAAAGCCGCCGTACGGCGTGCCGCGCCCGGTACTGAACAGCACCATATGACAGCCGGCGCCGGCCAGCGCGCTGGTCGCCACCGCGTCGTTACCCGGCGCGCTGAGCAGATTCAGCCCCGGCACGCGCAGCCGCTCGCCGTATTTCAGCACGTCCACCACCTGGCTTAGCCCCGCCTTTTGGGTGCAGCCAAGCGACTTCTCCTCCAGCGTGGTGATGCCGCCGGCCTTGTTTCCCGGCGACGGATTCTCATAAATCGGCTGCTGATGGGCGATGAAATAGCGTTTGAAATCGTTGATCATGTCGACGGTTTTGTCGAAGGTTTCTCCATCGCGGCAGCGGCTCATCAGAATGCGCTCGGCGCCGAACATCTCCGGCACTTCGGTCAGCACCGTGGTGCCGCCGTTGGCGATCGCATAGTCGGAAAAGCGCCCCAGCAGCGGGTTGGCGGTAATGCCCGACAGCCCGTCCGAACCGCCGCATTCCAGGCCGAACTTCAGCTCGCTCAGGCGGCCCGGCTCGCGGCGATCGTGGCGCATCTCCCGATACAGCTCGTGCAACAGCGCCAGCCCGGCCTCCACTTCGTCGTCCTGCTGTTGGCACACCATAAAGCGCAACCGCCGCTCGTCCCCTATCCCCAGCGTGGCGCGAAAAGCATCCACCTGATTGTTCTCGCAACCCAGCCCGATCACCAGCACCGCGCCGGCGTTGGGATGGCGCGCCAGGTTTTGCAGCATGATGCGGGTGTTGGCATGATCCTGCCCCAGCTGCGAGCAGCCGAACGGGTGGCTGAACAGATGCACGCCGTCGATCCCGTCCGCCTGTGTTTGCTGCAAAAAGCGCTGCTGGATCTGGCGAGCGATACCGTTGACGCAGCCGACGGTCGGCACGATCCACAGCTCGTTGCGGATCCCCACTTCGCCGTTGGCCCGTCGGTACAGCCGCACCTCGCGGTCCGCCGCCTGCGGCGGCAGCGTCGGGAACTGCGGCTGGTAACGGTAGCTGTCCAGATCGCTCAGGTTGGTTTTGACGTTTTGCGAATGAATATGCTCCCCAGGCGCAATGGCCGCGAGCGCATGGCCGATCGGCTGGCCGTATTTGATGATGTCTTCGCCCTCGGCGATCGGGCCGAGTGCAAACTTGTGCCCGCGCGCCACCGGCTGCGCCAGTTTGACGACCGCCCCTTCCAGCTCAACGCGCTCTCTGGCAGCCAGATCGCGCAGCGCCACCGCCACGTTATCCTGCTCGTGAATCTTTATCGTACTTTGCATAAACCGGTCCCGGATAACGGCTACGCCAGTTCAATGGCGAAATAGTTTTTGGCGTTGTCGAAACAGATGTTTTTCACCATCTCGCCCAGCAGCGCGATATCCGCCGGCGCTTCGCCGTCCGCCACCCAGCGGCCGAGCATCTGGCAAAGGATGCGGCGGAAGTATTCATGGCGCGTATAAGACAAGAAGCTGCGGCTGTCGGTCAGCATGCCGACGAAGCGGCTCAGCAGCCCGAGCTGGGCCAGCTGCGTCATTTGGCGCTGCATGCCGTCCTTCTGATCGTTGAACCACCAGCCGGAGCCGAACTGCATCTTGCCCGGCGTGCCTTCCCCCTGAAAATTGCCGATCATGGTGCCGATCACTTCGTTATCGCGCGGATTGAGGCAATAGAGAATGGTTTTCGGCAGACCGCCCTGCCGCGCCTGAGCATCCAGCAGCCGCGACAGCGGTTCCGCCAGCGGCCGGTCGTTGATCGAGTCGAAGCCGATATCCGGCCCGACGGCGGCCAACATGCGGCTGTTGTTATTGCGCAGCGCGCCGATGTGATACTGCTGCACCCAGCCGCGACGCCGGTATTCGCCGGCCAAAAACAGCAGCACCGCGCTTTTGAACTGGGCGCTCTGTTCCGGCGTCGGCAGCTCGCCGTTCAGGCGGCGCAGCAGGATCGCATCCAGCGCCGCTTCATCGGCCTCGCCGAACACCACCACGTCCAGCGCATGATCGGCCACCTTGCAGCCGTGGGCGGCAAAGTGATCCATGCGCTTGTACAGGGCGTCGCACAGCGCGCTAAAGCGGCCGATAGCGGTGTCCGCCGCCGCCTCCAACTGCCGCAGATAGTCGTTGAAGCCGGGCGCATCGATGGTGAAAGCCTTGTCCGGCCGCCAGCTCGGCAGCACTTTGATAGCGAAACTGCGATCGTCGGCGATCGCCCGATGATGACGCAGATCGTCGATCGGATCGTCGGTGGTGCCGACCATTTTCACGTTCATTTGCTGCATGATGCCGCGCGCGCGAAACGCATCCTGCGCCAGCAGCGCATTGCCGCGCTGCCAGATTTCATCCGCCGTGGCCGGCGACAACAGCATATCCGTGATGCCGAACTGGCGGCGCAGCTCCAGATGCGTCCAGTGATAGAGCGGGTTGCCGATGGTGTGCGGCACCGTGGCGGCCCAGGCGTCGAATTTCTCGCGATCGCCCGCATCGCCGGTGCATAACCGCTCCGCCACGCCGTTGGTGCGCATCGCCCGCCATTTGTAGTGATCGCCCCGCAGCCAGATATCGTACAGGTTGCTGAAGCGGGTATTCTCCGCGATCTGCTGCGGCGGCAAATGGCAGTGGTAATCGAAAATCGGCTGCTGCGCCGCGTAGTCGTGATACAAGCGCCGGGCAAATTCACTGTCCAGCAGGAAATCTTCGCTTAAAAACGTCGCCATCTCGGGCTCCTTACTTGCCGTGAGGCACGGGGTTCGAATCACAAAAGTTATCACACCAATTTTTGCTAGCGTCCAGCAAATTTTTCCCGAGGTCTGCCGTCCATCCTCTCTCTACGCCCTTTTTCGCTCAATTTACCGGCAAAAATGCCCTATTTCACCGGCCACAGTATTGCTCAGGCGAATAATTCCTTTTGTGATATCACTCAACTTTTAAACCTGTATGACAGGTTATTGTCTCGCCAGCCGCATCGACGGCCACACCTTCAAACGGGGAGACACTTCGGATGCGTAAAATTAAAGGGTTACGCTGGTACATGATCGGACTGGTGACCATCGGCACCGTGCTGGGTTATCTGACCCGCAACGCCATCGCCGTGGCGGCGCCGACGCTGGAAGATACGCTGCACATCACCACCCAACAGTATTCCTATATCGTCGCCGCCTACTCCGCGTGCTACACCGTGATGCAACCGGTGGCGGGCTACGTGCTGGACGTGCTGGGCACCAAGGTCGGTTACGCCATGTTCGCCATTCTGTGGGCGCTGTTCTGCATGGGCACCGCGTTGGCCAACAGTTGGGGCGGGCTGGCGTTGGCGCGCGGCGCGGTCGGCATGGCGGAAGCGGCGATGATCCCCGCCGGGCTGAAGGCCAGCAGCGAATGGTTTCCGGCCAAAGAGCGTTCGATCGCCGTCGGCTATTTCAACGTGGGCTCGTCGATCGGCGGCATGATCGCCCCGCCGCTGGTGGTATGGGCCATCGTCGCGCACAGCTGGGAGATGGCGTTCATCATCACCGGCGTGCTGAGCCTGATCTGGGCCATCTGCTGGCTGCTGTTCTACAAACACCCGAAAGATCAGAAGAAACTGAGCCAGGAAGAACGCCGTTACATCCTCGAAGGCCAGGAAGCGCAGCACCAGACCTCTAACGCCAAAAAGATGTCCGCCTGGCAGATCGTGCGCAACCGCCAGTTCTGGGGCATCGCGCTGCCGCGCTTTCTGGCGGAGCCGGCGTGGGGCACCTTCAACGCCTGGATCCCGCTGTTCATGTTCAAGGCCTACGGTTTTAACCTGAAAGAGATCGCCATGTTCGCCTGGATGCCGATGCTGTTCGCCGATCTCGGCTGCATCGTCGGCGGTTATCTGCCGCCGCTGTTCCAGAAGTATTTCAAGGTCAACCTGATCGTCTCGCGCAAGCTGGTGGTGACGATGGGTGCGGTGTTGATGATCGGCCCCGGCATGATCGGCCTGTTCACCAGCCCTTACGCGGCTATCGCGCTGCTGTGCGTCGGCGGCTTCGCCCATCAGGCGCTGTCCGGCGCGTTGATCACCCTCTCTTCCGACGTGTTCGGCCGCAATGAGGTGGCGACCGCCAACGGGCTGACCGGCATGGCGGCCTGGACCGCCAGCACGCTGTTCGCCCTGGTGGTCGGCGCCCTGGCAGACACCCTCGGCTTCAGCCCGCTGTTCGCCGCGCTGTCAGTCTTCGACATTCTCGGCGCCATCGTCATCTGGACGGTGCTGCAAAACCGCCCGGCCGCCGAACCGCAGCCGGCCGCGCTGCAGCCCACCCCGGCGCGCAGCTGATCCCCCGCCCGGCCGCTGCGCCGGGCCCCTTGCTCCTCTGGCAGCGGTGCCGAATAAGTGGTATAACAAATCCGATGGCCACGCGCCCCTTCCCACCGCACCGTATAGAGCATTCACTATGGAATTCACTGAAACCAGACGCCTGTATCAGCAACTGGCCGCCGAGCTGAAGCAACGCATCGAAAGCGGCCGTTACCCGGTAGGCGACAAGCTGCCGGCCGAGCGATACATCGCCGAAGAGATGAATGTCAGCCGCACCGTGGTGCGCGAGGCGATCATCATGCTGGAAGTGGAAGGCTATGTGGACGTGCGCAAGGGATCCGGGATCCACGTGGTGTCCAACCAGCAAAAGCACCTGGTGGTGCCGGGCGACAGCATCGAGTTCGCCACCGCCGGCCCGTTTGAGCTGCTGCAGGCGCGCCAGCTGATAGAAAGCAACATCGCCGAATTCGCCGCCACCCAGGTGACCAAGCAGGATATCGTGCAACTGATGGAGATCCAGGAGCACGCCCGCAAAGAAGACCGTTTCCGCGACTCGCAGTGGGATCTGAAGTTCCACGTGCAGGTGGCGCTGGCCACCCAGAACACCGCCATGGCCACCATCGTGGAAAAAATGTGGGTGCAGCGGGTCAACAACCCTTACTGGAAGAAACTGCACGAGCATATCGACGAACGCTCGATCGCCAGCTGGTGCGACGATCACGATCAGATCCTCAAGGCGCTGATGCGCAAAGATCCTTACGCCGCCAAACTGGCCATGTGGCAGCACCTGGAGAACACCAAGCAGATGCTGTTCAACGCCACCAGCGACGACTTCGAATACAACGCCGACCGCTATCTGTTCGCCGAGAACCCGGTGGTGCATCTGGACGGCGTGAGCCACGAGCCGAAATAGCCACGGCGGTCAAAAACCGTCGGCTTATGTCAGGTAATGTAAAATCCGCTGAATCGATGCCGGAACCGCCGTTTGCCGTGTACTATTTCACCGTCGGCAACGTAGATTTCCCTGTTGCCAATCGTGCTATTTTGGTAGAGTTAGCCCACTTTTTTACCCATTGCTGCGGGGGCGGGACGCGAATAAATGCGCTGGTTGTTTGCCATGCTGATTGCTCTTTTCTGCTGGACCGGTTCGGTCTCCGGCCAACAGCTATGCGTGGCGTCATCCAAGCCCACCCCCAGCGCGCTGAGCAGCCTGCCGCTGCTGGCGGAGCCGGCGCTTTCCCCCTATGATCATGTGTATCGGGCACCAGCCGAAGCGCGCCGCAAAGCGCCCGGCAAGTTGCCGCTGCTGCTGCCCAGAGCGTACTCTTTCCCCGGTTCGCTGCTCGCGTCCTCCCTGCCGGCGCCGGTCTATACCCTGGCCGCAGAGCCGGGCTACCGAATTCGTTTCCCCCGCCAGGACACCCCGGCCCCCAACCGGCTTGCCCAGGTCGACTGGATGCTGGACGCCTCCAGGCAACAAAGTCGGCAGGCCGGCTGGAAAGAAAGCAACATGCAGTACCGTGGCACGCTGACTTACCACCTATGACCGGTGTCGCACCGCTTAGAAACCTTAAAGCAACGCCGTTTCATCGTTATCAGCATTCAGGATCGCCGCGCGCTTTCAGCCCACGCCCGCTCCGCCGCTGAGATAAAAATAAACAATGACGTTTTAGGAACACCGGATGGACATCATTAAAGAACTGATACATGCCTTATGGCAGCAGGATTTTGAGACGCTGGCGAACCCTTCGTTGGTGTGGACCCTCTACATCCTGCTGTTCATGATCCTGTTTTTGGAAAACGGCCTGCTGCCGGCCGCTTTTCTGCCGGGCGACAGCCTGCTGATCCTGGTCGGCGTGCTGATCGCCAAAGGCACCATGGGCTTCCCATTGACCATCGTTATCCTGACCGTCGCCGCCAGCCTGGGGTGCTGGGTCAGTTACATACAGGGCCGATGGCTCGGCAATACGCGAACGGTGCAAGGCTGGCTTTCGCATCTGCCGGCCCATTACCATCAGCGTGCGCATAACCTGTTCCACCGCCACGGCCTTTCCGCCCTGTTGGTCGGCCGCTTCCTGGCCTTCGTGCGCACCCTGCTGCCAACCATCGCCGGCCTGTCCGGCCTGAGCAACGCACGCTTCCAGTTCTTCAACTGGATGAGCGGCCTGCTGTGGGTCTTGATCCTGACGACGCTGGGCTTCGCCCTCGGAAAAACCCCGGTATTCCGCAAGTATGAAGATCAGCTGATGTTCTGCCTGATGATGTTGCCGCTGGTGTTACTGGTGGTCGGCTTGGTCGGCTCGCTGATCGTGCTGTGGCGCAAGAAACGCGCCAGCGGCCAGAACCCGGGGAAAGGGGCGTGACAGCAAAGCGCCCGCGCTGGCAATACGTCCTGATGATCGCGCTCGCCCTGCTGGCGCTGGCGACGCTGTTGGTGCCCTGCATGGTGCGCACCGAGAGCGAGCTGCGCATTCGCGCCAGCCAGCAAGGGCTGTCGCTGCCCGACGGTTTTTATGTCTACCAGCGCCTGGATGAGCGCGGTATCCGCATCAAAAGCATCACGCCGGAAGGCGATGGCTTGGTTATTCGTCTGGATTCGCCGGAGCAGCAGTTGCTGGCGCGCGAAGCGCTGCAAACCATCCTGCCTCCCGGTTACCACATCGCGCTGAGCGAATCTCCCGTGCCAACGCACTGGGTGCGCGAATTTGCGCGCTCCCCCCTCAATCTGGGATAATCCCCTTCAAATGAAGGGGATTCCTTTCATTGCCGTTATCTTCATTTTCATTCGCATCATTTAGCTCAAAAAACAATCAGTCGCGCCGAATTTCGGCTGATTCTTTGGGGGCGCGCCGGTTTCATGGCTATGCTGAAGGATAACTTCAGCCGGCGATGAACGCCCTCCTCTCGCGCTGCCGCCTCCGGCAGTCAGGAAAGCGGATGCCTGTTCAGGCATCCCATGAAAAGGAACTGAGAAATGAAATTTCGCCACTCACTGTTACTGCTGCTGCCACTCTGCGCGCTGCCGACGCTGTCCTCGGCCGCTGAGGGCGGCTGCGCCGCCAAAGCGCAAAATATCCAGCAGCAAATCGACTACGCGACTCAGCACGGCAACACCCACCGCGTGGATGGGCTGAAAAAAGCGCTGAGCGAAGTGCAGACCCACTGCACCGAAGCCGGCCTGCAGGCCGAACGCCAGAAAAATATCGCAGAGAAACAGCGCAAGGTGGACGAGCGCCGGGAAGAGCTGAAAGAAGCGCAACAAACCGGCAAGCTGGACAAGGTCGCCAAGAAGCAGCAAAAGCTGGCCGAAGCGCAGGCTGAATTGAAACGCGCCCAGGCGGAATAATTTTTTTACACCAGCGGATTTATCGATGAGAGCCCCATCACACGGGATTTCTTAAGCATATGGAATTGATGTCTGGTGTTATCTGCTGGTCATCACCCCTTTGCTCCGGCGAAAAAATCCGCTATGTTAAAAGTCTGTCGAAATAAACGTTAAGGAATAATCACATGGCACATGATTCAAATGCAGAAAACTTACGCGCTGAACTGAAGTCCTTAGCCGATACGCTGGAGGAAGTGCTGAACTCCTCCACCGACAAGCCGAAAGCCGAGCTGGAGAAGCTGCGATCGAAGGCGGAAGGCGCGCTGAAAGAGACTCGCGCTCGCCTGAGCGACGCCGGTGACAAGCTGGCTTCGCAAACCAAACAGATCGCCGGCCAGGCCGACGACTATGTGCGCGACAACCCGTGGACCGGCATCGGTATCGGCGCGGCGGTCGGCGTGGTGTTGGGCGTGCTGCTCGCGCGTCGTTAATCATGGCTGAACAACCGCAAGTGCGCGCACAGGGCCCCGCTAAAGGGGTCCTGGATATCGGTCAGCGCATCATCACGATCCTGGTCGGCATGGTGGAAACCCGTGTCCGGCTGGCGGTAGTCGAGCTGGAAGAGGAGAAAGCCAACCTCATTCAGCTGCTGATCATGGCCGGCATGACGCTGCTGTTCACCGCCTTCGGTTTGATGAGCCTGCTGATCCTGATCTTCTGGGCCATCGATCCGGTCTACCGGCTGGTGGCGCTGGGCGCAACAACCGGCGTGCTGCTGTTCCTGGCCGTGGTCGGCACCATCTGGACGCTGGTCAAGGCCCGTCGCACCACGCTGCTGGGCGCCACGCGCAAGCAACTGGAGCTCGATCGCGCCGAACTGGAGCGAGAGCCATGAGCCGCCGCCGCTATCTGGAATGGAAAAAAGAGAGGCTGATTCGGCAGATCCAGCAACAGCGTCTGGATCTGGCCGAAAACAAGTCCCTGTGGCTGGAAAAGACCGAACGCATCGACCGCGGCTGGCAAACGGTGTTTGGCCTGCGCCGCTATCTGGTGCTCGGTTCCAGCGTCATGGCGCTGTACGGCATCCGCCATCCCAGCAAGATGATCCGCTGGTCGCGTCGCGCTTTCAGCGCCTGGAGCGCTATCCGTCTGTTTAAAAAGACGTTTTCCGCCAAGTAAGCCGCTTGGTCTTTCCTTCAAACCTCCTGTTGCTCTGCCCGCATTTTCTCCCTTGATACAACGCGTCCAACCCCGGGGCCGGGCAACCTGCTGATCGGCGGCATTTTATTAGCACGCTAAAGATTCAGATTTTTTGAAAAATTACGACAGTTTTACTTGCTAACAACCTGAGCACTTCCCGCTTAACATTCACTCCATCAATACGATACGAGCCGGACAGGGCGAATGTCCTGATATACCGCTCGTTGACATGGCTTCCGCCGAACAGGCATACAAAAACACTTTGGAGTAGATGATGAAAAAATTAGAAGATACAGGTTTGTTGGTTGCTCGTATTCTGATGCCAATCCTGTTTATCGTGGCAGGCTACGGCAAAATGGGTGACGCCTACGCCGGTACCCAACAGTACATGCAATCGATGGGCGTGCCTGGCTTCTTGCTGCCGCTGACCATCCTGCTGGAATTTGGCGGCGGTCTGGCGATCCTGTTCGGTTTCCTGACCCGCACCGTGGCGCTGTTCACCGCCGGTTTCACCATCCTGACCGCGCTGCTGTTCCACACTGATTTTGCGAACGAAGTAAACCAGCTGATGTTCATGAAAAACCTGACCATCGCCGGCGGCTTCATCGTGTTGGCGGTCGCAGGCCCGGGCGGCTTCAGCATCGACCGTCTTCTGAACAAGAAATGGTAATCTAAACTGTCATTCAGGGCCCGGCATGCCGGGCCTTGTCGTTTTTTAACTCGGACACCAAGGAGATTCCCATGGGACAACTCGTCGATGGCGTTTGGCAAGACATCTGGTATGACACCAAATCTACCGGCGGCCGTTTCAAACGTTCAACCGCTCAGTTTCGCAATTGGGTGACCGCCGACGGTCAGCCGGGCGAACACGGCGTGGGCGGCTTCCAGGCCGAAGCGGGCCGTTATCACCTTTATGTTTCTCTCGCCTGCCCCTGGGCGCATCGCACGCTGCTGATGCGCAAACTGAAAGGGCTGGAGCAGATCATTCCGGTCTCGGTGGTGCACCCGCTGATGCTGGAAAACGGCTGGACCTTCGGCCAGGATTTTCCTGAAACCACCGGCGATCCGCTGTATCACGCCGACTTCCTGTACCAGATCTACCTGCGGGCCGATCCGCACTACAGCGGGCGCGTGACCGTACCGGTGCTGTGGGATAAACAGCGGCAAACCATCGTCAGCAACGAGTCCGCCGACATCATCCGCATGTTCAACAGCGCGTTTGACGGCGTCGGCGCTCGGGCAGGCGACTACTACCCGACCGCGCTGCGCGGCAAGATCGATGAGCTTAACGGTTGGATTTACGATCAAGTGAACAACGGCGTGTACAAGGCCGGTTTTGCCACCAGCCAGGAAGCCTATGACGAAGCGG
Source organism: Serratia sp. CY55921 (assembly GCF_052167655.1). Taxonomy (NCBI): domain Bacteria; kingdom Pseudomonadati; phylum Pseudomonadota; class Gammaproteobacteria; order Enterobacterales; family Yersiniaceae; genus Serratia; species Serratia sp. CY55921. Next base: position 222,044 of record NZ_JBJNMU010000003.1, read on the forward strand.
TCAACGGGGTATTCAACGCGCTGGAACGCCTGGAGCAGATCCTGGGGCAGCATCGTTACCTGACCGGCGATCGGCTGACCGAAGCCGACCTGCGTCTGTGGACCACGCTGGTGCGTTTCGATCCGGTGTACGTCACCCACTTCAAGTGCGACAAACACCGCATCAGCGACTACCTCAATCTGTACGGCTTCCTGCGCGACATCTACCAGATGCCGGGCATCGCCGAGACGGTCAGCCTGCCGCACATTCGCAACCACTACTATCGCAGCCACGCCACCATCAACCCGCACGGCATCATTTCCATCGGGCCGGCGCAGGATCTGGACGAGCCACACGGCCGCGACCAGCGCTTCGGTTAAGGCGAAAAAAATCCCCTTGCCGCCCGGCAAGGGGATCTCATCCAACCGACGTTAACGCTGCGCGAACAGGCGCGGAATCTCACGCAGGAACCAGGCTTTCGCCTCCCCCATACTGTCACGCCGCCAGGCCATGATGATGTCGGCTTCGCGGCTGTATTCCGGCCCGACCACGCGCAGCCGCCCGGCTTCGATATCTTTCTCCACCATCGGATACGGCATGGTCGCCACCCCCAACCCGGCCAGCAGCGCCAGACGTTTGTCTTCAATGGTGCTCACCGTCAGGCGCTGTTGCTTGTCCAGCAGCTGTACGGTCAATACCGGGCGCTCACGGGCGGTGTCGGCCACCGCAATGCCGCGGTACTTCACGCGGGTCACTTCGGAAAGCGGCTCCGGCTCCAGGTGGATCGGGTGATCCGGCGCGGCGACATAAACGCTCATCACCTTATACAGTTTGCGGGTGTTGATCTCCGACGACGCGCGGAAATGCATGTCCGGCGCGATCACGATGTCGGCGCGCCCCTGCTCCAGCCGCTCCCAGGCGCCCGCCAGCACCTCGGTGAAAATGGACACCTGGGTGTTGGCCTTCAGCGCCAGCTTGTCAACCAGCGGGAACAGCAGGCTCGGCGGCGACAGCGCTTCACTGACGATAGTCAGGTGAGTTTCCCAACCGCGCGCCAACGCTTCGGCGTCGGTGGTCAGCTTATCGGCCGCCTCCAGCAGCACCCGACCGCGTTCCAGCAACATGCGCCCCACGTTGGTGAACTTGGTGCGGTGGCCCGAACGGTCGAACAGCACCACGTCCAATTCTTCTTCCAATTTTTGCATGGTGTAGCTGAGTGCCGACGGCACCCGGCCCAATTCGTCGGCGGCCGCGGCGAAGCTGCCGCGCCGGTCGATTGCATCCATCACCCTTAGTGCCTCAAGCGTGAGCGCCCGATCTCTGGCCATCGCATCCCTCTGTCAGGAAATTTGAATATGCCGACCAGATTAACTGGCTAACAATCCGACGTCCAGATGCTTACCATTTGGATAATGAATTTAGAGAGCCGATTGCCATGATTACATGCAGAACAGCACAACAATGCGGGCAAGCTGACTTTGGTTGGCTGCAGGCTCGCTACACCTTTTCCTTTGGTCACTACTTCGATCCCAAACTGATGGGCTACGCGTCGCTGCGGGTACTGAATCAGGAGGTGCTGGCGCCGGGCGCGTCGTTCCAGCCGCGCACCTATCCCAACGTGGATATCCTGAACCTGATCCTGCAGGGCGAGGCGGAATACCGCGACAGCGACGGCAACACCACGCGCGTTAAAGCCGGCGAAGCGTTGCTGTTGGCCACCCACCCGGGCCTGAGCTACAGCGAGCAGAACGTCAGCAGTGATACGCCGCTCACCCGCCTGCAGCTGTGGCTGGACGCCTGCCCGGAACGCAGCAACGAACGGGTGCAGCGCCTGGCGCTGCCGGCGGCGGGCAGCCTGCTGTTGGCTTCGCCGGACGGCGCGCAGGGCAGCCTGCAGCTGCGTCAACAGGTCTGGATCCATCATCTCGATCTGCAGCCGGGCGAAGAACAAACGCTGACGATTAACGGGCCGCGCGCTTATCTGCAGTCGATACACGGCACCATCGCCGCCACCGGCGAGCGCCACGAGGAACAACGCCTGACCTGCGGCGACGGCGCCTTCGTGCGCGAGGAGAATCGCCTGACGATCCGCGCCGAGACGCCGCTGCGCGCGCTGCTGATTGATCTGCCGGTGTAAGCCGGCCGGAAAACGAAAAACCCCGCGCAACTGACGTTGCGCGGGGTTTTCTTTTGTCGAGGGAGTTGACCGGTAAGCCGGGTTCTGTCGTGGACAGTCATTCCTCTAGGCCAGCAATCGCTCACTGGCTCAAGCAGCCTACCCGGGTTCAGTACGGGCCGTACCATGTGAACCCCTATTTGGCCTTGCTCCGGGTGGAGTTTACCGTGCCACGAACTGTTGCCAGCCGCGCGGTGCGCTCTTACCGCACCCTTTCACCCTTACCTGATCCCGCTTGCGCGGGCCATCGGCGGTTTGCTCTCTGTTGCACTAGTCGTAGGCTTGCGCCTCCCAGGCGTTACCTGGCACCCTGCCCTATGGAGCCCGGACTTTCCTCCCCTCCATCTGTCTCCCCGAAGAGGACGGCAATGAAGCGGCGACTGTCTGGTCAACTCCGGCGCGGATAGTAGCGTCGCGGCGGCGGCAGGTCAACCGCTTTACGGCTGTTGTTGCTCCAGCGCGTGCTTATACAGCGCATTTTTCTTCACGCCGTGGATTTCCGCCGCCAGCGCCGCCGCCTTTTTCAACGGCAACTCTTTTTGCAGCAGCGCCAGCGTGCGCAGCGCCTCAAGCGGCAGCGCATCCTCCTGCGCCTTGTGGCCTTCGACGATCAGCACCATTTCGCCGCGGCGGCGCACTTCATCTTCCTGCACCCACGCCAGCAGCTCACCCACCGGCGCGCCGTGGATGGATTCCCAGGTTTTGGTCAGCTCACGCGCCAGCACGACATAACGCTGCGGGCCCCAAACGGTGACCATGTCCTGCAGACTTTCCAACAGGCGGTGAGTGGATTCGTAGAAAATCAGCGTGCGCGGTTCCTCCGCCAGCGCCATCAGCGTATCCTTGCGCCCCTTGGTTTTCGCCGGCAGAAAACCTTCGTAGCAGAAACGGTCGGAAGCGACGCCCGCAGCGCACAGCGCGGTAGTGGCGGCGCAGGCGCCCGGCAGCGGCACCACGCGAATGCCGGCCTCGCGGCAGCGGCGCACCAGGTGATAGCCGGGATCGTTGATCAGCGGCGTGCCGGCGTCGGAAACCAGCGCGATGCTCTGGCCTTCCTGCAGTTTCGCCAGCAGCTGATCGGCCTTTTGCTGTTCGTTGTGATCGTGCAGCGCGAACAGACGCGCGTTGATCGCGAAGTGTTGCAGCAGCAATCCGGTATGGCGCGTGTCTTCCGCCGCGATCAGATCAACGCTTTTCAGTACCTCTAACGCGCGGTGGGTAATATCGCCCAGATTGCCGATTGGGGTGGGCACCACATACAGCGTTGATGCAGAAATGACTGATTGTTGGTGTTGATTCATTGTTTCATCCGGGTTGCCGATTTAATATTGAGCATCTTGAAAAAAACATCACTGGATACAGTATGCTTTCCTCAACATTCGTTCGTACCAAAGCAGGGCGTTCCAAGCCTGTCCGACTTACCGCAGTCATCGCGGCCGCCCTTTTCCTGGCAGGCTGTCCGAGTCGGGCCCCGCAAACGCCGCCCGCCAATATACAGGACGAAGCGAGCGCCAGCTCCGATTACTACCTGCAGCAGTTGCAGCAAAGCAGCGATGATAACAAGGCTGACTGGCAATTACTTGCTATTCGCGCCTTGCTGCGTGAAGGAAAACTGCCGCAGGCCGGCGACCAGTTGAATCAGCTGCCGAAAAACCTCAGCGGCGCACAGCAGACCGAACGCCAGTTGCTGACCGCCGAACTGCAGATCGCCAACAAGAGCTACGTCAGCGCCCGCAGCACGCTGGGCCACCTGGACAGCGGTGCGCTGTCGCCGAATCAAAAGGTGCGCTACTACCAGGCGCAGATCGCCGCCAACCAGGGCAAAGCATCGCTGCCGCTGATCCGCGCCTATATCGCTCAGGAGCCGTTGCTGACCGGCAAGGCGCACCAGGACAATCTGGATCAAACCTGGCAGGCCCTGCTGCAGCTGACGCCGCAGGAGATGAACAGCCTGGTGATCAACGCCGACGAGAACGTGCTGCAAGGCTGGCTGGATCTGCTGCGTGTCTATCAGGACAACAAGCAGGATCCCGATCTGCTGAAGGCCGGCATCAAAGACTGGCAGAACCGTTATCCGAAGAACCCGGCGGCCAAAACGCTGCCGGCTCGCCTGAATCAGGTGCTGAACTTCACCCAGGCCTCCACCTCGAAAATCGCCCTGCTGCTGCCGTTGAACGGCCAGGCGAAAGTGTTCGCCGACGCCATCCAGCAAGGGTTCGAAGCGGCGAAAAACGGCGGTTCCATGCCGGCGCCGCAGCCTCAAGCCGCGCAACCGGCCGGCGCGCCGGCCCAAACGGCGCCGGCCGATCAGGCCGCTGCCGGTGACATCAACGCCAACGGCGCGGTCAGCCCTTCGGCGCAAGAGAGCCAGCCGGCCGTGACCGCCGCGCAACCCGCTGCGCCGTCCAGCGCGCCGATAACGCCGCTGCAGGCCGCTAATGCGCAGGTCAAAGTGTACGACACCACCAGCCAGCCGCTGGCCGCCTTGCTGAGCCAGGCGCAGCAGGATGGCGCCACTCTGGTGGTCGGGCCGCTGCTGAAAGAGAACGTCGATCAGTTGTCCGCCAGCACCACCACGCTGAACGTGCTGGCGCTCAACCAGCCCGAAACGCCGAAAGACAACCTGAACATCTGTTACTTCGCCCTGTCGCCGGAAGATGAAGCGCGCGACGCCGCCCGCCACATCTGGGAACAACAGAAACGTCAACCGCTGCTGCTGGTGCCGCGCGGCGCCTTCGGCGATCGCGTCGCCAAGGCCTTTAACCAGGAATGGCAGAAGCAAGGCGGGCAAACCGTGCTGCGTCAGGACATCGGCTCCGCCGGTGAACTGCGCCAGATGGTGAACAGCGGCGGCATCCGCATGACCGGCACGCCGATGTCGAGCGCCCCGGCGCCGCAGAGCGTAACCATCGCCGGGCTGACCATTCCGGCGCCGCCGAGCGACGTGCCCGCCGCTACCGGCGGCAGCGTCGACGCGGTGTATATCGTCGCTACCCAGTCCCAACTGACGCTGATCAAACCGATGATCGACATGGCCACCAGCTCGCGCGGCAAACCGGCGATGTACGCCAGCTCGCGCAGCTACCAGGCCGGCGCCGGCCCGGACTTCCGTCTGGAAATGGAAGGTCTGCAGTTCAGCGATATTCCTCTGCTGGCGGGCTCAAACCCTCAGTTGTTGCAGCAGGCCAGCGCGCGTTTCCGCAACGATTACTCGCTGGTGCGCCTGTATGCGATGGGGATGGATGCCTGGACATTGGCCAACCACTTTGCTGAAATGCGCCAGCTGCCGGGCTTCCAGGTTTCCGGCACCACCGGCACGCTGAGCGCGTCGCCGAACTGCGTGATCAACCGCAAGCTGCCTTGGCTGCAATATCGTCAGGGTACGGTCGTGCCGGTCTCTTGAACCCACGCGCCGCCGGGGCGGGCTATGAGTTACTGGCCCGCCGCCATCTGGAACGCGCCGGGCTCACCTTCTGCGCCGCCAACGTCGCGGTGCGCGGCGGTGAGCTCGACCTCATCATGCGCGACGGCGCCACCTGGGTGTTCGTCGAAGTGCGCTACCGCCGCAACGACGCCTTCGGCGGCGCGGCCGCCAGCGTTACCTCTCGCAAACAACAGCGGTTGCTGCACGCCGCCGCCGTCTGGCTGGCGGGGCGCGGCGCCAGTTTTGACACATCATCTTGCCGTTTTGATGTTTTGGCCATTACCGGTAGCCAGTTAGAATGGATACCCAACGCCTTCAATGCGGATTAATTGGGGTTTGCGGCGCAGACCGGCCCTTTGACTTAGTGGATTAATACAACGTGCTGGATAGAATTAAAGTCTGTTTTACCGAAAGCATCCAAACCCAGATCGCGGCGGCGGAAGCGTTGCCTGACGCCATTTCCCGCGCTGCGATGACGCTGGTTCAATCCTTACTCAACGGCAACAAAATCCTGTGCTGCGGCAACGGCACCTCGGCGGCCAACGCACAGCACTTCGCCGCCAGCATGATCAACCGTTTTGAAACCGAGCGCCCCAGCCTGCCGGCCATCGCCCTCAACGCCGACAACGTGGTGCTGACCGCGATCAGCAACGATCGCCTGCACGACGAAGTGTACGCCAAGCAGGTGCGCGCGCTCGGGCACACCGGCGACGTGCTGCTGGCGATTTCCACCCGCGGCAACAGCCGTGATATTGTGAAAGCGGTCGAAGCGGCCGTGACCCGCGATATGACCATCGTCGCGCTCACCGGCTACGACGGCGGCGAGCTGGCCGGGTTGCTCGGCCAACAGGATGTCGAGATCCGCATCCCGTCGCACCGCAGTTCGCGCATTCAGGAAATGCATATGCTGACCGTAAACTGCCTGTGCGACCTGATAGACAATACGTTATTCCCCCACCAGGACGATTAAGGAACTGAGATGAAGCTAAAAGCCACATTTGCAGTGCTGTCCAGCGCCCTGCTGTTGCAAGGCTGTATCGCCGGCGTCGTCGTCGGCAGTGCGGCCGTCGCGACCAAAACCGCCACCGACCCGCGCAGCGTCGGGACCCAGGTGGATGACGGCACGCTGGAAGCCAGGGTCGAAAGCGCCCTGAGCAAAGACCAGCAGTTGAAGAAAGATGCCCGGGTAGTCGCCACCGCTTATCAGGGCAAGGTGCTGTTGACCGGCCAGTCGCCTAACGCCGATCTCACCGCGCGCGCCAAGCAGATCGCCATGGGCGTGGAAGGCACGACCGAAGTGTATAACGAAATCCGTCAGGGCACGCCGGTCAGCCTGAGCACCGCGTCCTCCGACACCTGGATCACCACCAAGGTGCGTTCGCAGCTGCTCACCAGCGATACGGTGAAGTCGTCCAACGTGAAAGTGACTACCGAAAATGGCGAAGTGTTCTTGCTGGGCCTGGTCACGCAGCAGGAAGGGCAGTCTGCGGCGCAGATCGCCAGCCAGGTCAGCGGCGTGAAGCACGTCACCACCGCCTTTACCTATGTGAAATGATCCTTCAGGCAAGGGGCCTTCCCCTTGCCGCTTTTCTGTACGCCTCCCCCTGTTTTACCCTGGTTTAATGAGCCGCGTTTAAAGTAATCTCTCACTTCATTACGGATAAAATTCAAATGGACAGAATTTTAATCGGTTTTCTCACTGCCGTTTCTTTATTCACCGCCGGAGTTTCCGCCGCCAATCCCACACAGGAGGCGCCCCGCGCCGAACATGCCCCGGCTCCGATGGTCAATCAAACCGTTGCTACTGAAGGCGCGATCACGGTCGACCAGGTAAAAATCAATTATCAGGCGCAAACCGGGGTGCTGGAATTGAGCAGAGATGATCCGGAAGATCCCGTGACCGGCATGTTCTATGTTGCGTATTTCAAAAAGAATGAGAATAAGAACGAGAGCAGGCCGATTACCTTTATCTACAACGGCGGGCCGGGCTCCGCCTCGCTGTGGCTGCATATGGGGGCGCTGGGGCCTAAACGGGTTATCGCTACTCAGCCAGAGAAAACACAGCTGGCGCCTTACCAACTCACCGATAACCAATACAGTCTGCTCAACGTCAGCGATCTGGTGTTTATCGATGCCCCCGGAACGGGTTACAGCCGCTTTTCCAGCAGTGCCGCCAGCCAGCCGGAGAGAGCGCAGCAAAAAGCACAGAGTGCCAGCAACGTCTATGGCGTCAACGGCGATGCTCAGGCTTTTTCTCAATTTATCGTTCAGTTTTTAACGCATTACCAACGCTGGAACTCACCTAAATATTTATTGGGTGAAAGCTACGGCACTACCCGCTCGGTGGTATTGGCCGAGACGCTAAAAAATCAGAATATCGATCTTAACGGTATTATCCTGATGTCGCAGTTTCTGAACTACGACAATAACGTCGACGATCCCAATCAAAACCCTGGCGTCGATCAACCTTACTATCTGGCGCTCCCAACCTACGCAGCCAGCGCATGGTACCACCAGCGGCTGCCGGGCAAACACCAGAGCCTGAAAACCCTGTTAGACCAGGCCGAGCAGTTTGCGCTGGGGACTTATGCCCCAGCCTTGCTGCAAGGTACCAATCTGCCTGAAAAAGATCGCCAAACGCTCGCCGAGCAGCTTTACCAATTTACCGGCATTCCGGCCGATTATTGGCTCAAGGCCAATTTGCGCCTGAGTGGACCGGTCTTCGCCAAGCAACTGTTGCGCAGCCAAGACGAGACCATTGGCAGAATCGATACCCGCTATCGTGGGCCGTCGCTGGATAATATCGCTGAAACGTCCAACTACGATCCCAACGTCAGTGCAATTACTTCCGCCTACGTCGCGCAATTCCACGATTATCTTGGCAAAACGCTGCATTTTAGCGCCGACCAAAACTATCGCGCATTTTCCAATGAGGTCTATGACTGGAACATGTCCAGCAACAGCCGGGACAGATCATTTAACGTGTTGCCGAACCTGTCGCGAGTGATGAAAATGACTCCGACAATGAGAGTGATGGTGATTGGCGGGGTTTACGACCTGGCCACCCCTTACTTCGTCGCCAAATATGAGATGAGCCATCTGCCCGTGTCGCCCAAATTACGCGACAATATCCGTTTCTATTGGTATGACACCGGGCATATGCCGTACGTGGATGAACTATCGCTTAAAAAGATGCACGCGGATTTAACTGCATTTATCAGCGAAAAGCCCTGATGCGGCATTAGCCACCGAAGAGAGGGATACCTTGCCCGAAAGCAGGGTATCGCCCGCTTAATCCAGCTTGTTCTCGCGTAAAAACGTTTCCCCGCCCAGCTGCCGCATTTGGCGCATGATCCACTGTTGACGCTGCACCACATAGCCGGAAGGCGCCTCGGCCCTGAAGCGGTGCGGATTCGGCAATACCGCCGCCAGCAGCGCCGCTTCGGCCGCGGTCAGGCGCTTGGCCGGCTTATGGAAAAAGCGCTGTGAAGCCTCTTCCACGCCGAACACCCCGTCGCCGAACTCCACGATGTTCAGATACACCGTCAGAATGCGTCGCTTGGTCCACACCAGCTCGATGCCCGACGTCAGCCCAGCCTCCAACCCTTTGCGCAGCCAGCTGCGGCCATCCCACAGAAACAGGTTCTTGGCGGTCTGCTGCGACAGCGTGGACGCGCCGCGGATGCGCGTCGGGCGCTTCTCGTTGTGGCTGAGCGCCTTTTCAATGGCCGCCACATCGAAGCCCCAATGGTCTGGAAACTTCTGATCTTCCGCCGCCATCACCGCCAGCACCATCTGCGGCGAAATGTCGTCCATCGACACCCAGTCCGAATGAGCGACGTAGCCGAAGTCGCCGCTCAGCCAGGCGCTGATCTGCCGCTCCACCATCACGGCGGAAAACGGCACCGGCAGGAAGGCGAAGGCCACAATGCCCAACACCCACAGGCCGATAATCGCGATGACGCCGCGTTTCAGCCAATACCACGGACGCAGCCGCCGCCATCCGCCGACCGATTTGCTCATTCAGCCAGTTCCAGCACCCGCGCCACCAGTTTATCGATGCCGACGGCCGCCTGCGCGATCGACGGTGCCAGCATATAGGCCGGCGTGGTCACGATCTTGTGCTCGCTGTCCACCACGATGTCGTCCACCGGGCAAATCACCGGCTCGCCGCCCATGGCGTCAATCACTTCTCCCAGGTCGGGATCGTTGCCAATGGTCAGCCGCGCTTGTTGATCGAGCAGCTTCGGCAACAGCGCCGGTGCGATGCACATCAGGCCAATTGGTTTGTTGGCCTTATGCATCTCGCGCGTCAGACGCGCCAACGTTTCATCGACCCAACATTCCGCGCCGGCCTCGGCGAAATTGCTGAGATTCTTGGCGGCGCCAAAGCCGCCGGGCACAATCAGCGCATCCAGCTGCGCGGCCTCGGCCAGCGCCAACGGCTGCACTGCGCCGCGGGCAATGCGCGCCGATTCAATCAGGACGTTGCGCGATTCCGCCATCTCCTCACCAGATAAGTGATTAATAACATGGCGTTGCGGTTTATCAGGCGCAAAACACACCGCCTGCGCGCCGGCACGGTCCAGCGCCAGCAGCGTCAGCACCGCTTCGTGGATCTCCGTACCGTCATAAACGCCGCTGCCGCTGAGGACTACACCCACCTTTTTCATCACTCTTACTCCTGTCGCTGCTGTCAACTGGTTCGTGCTCGGAGTTGACAAACACTAATCTACATCACACATTTTAATGAATCTTCTAACAAGAGCGCTTACATTTGCTATGTTGTTGGCTGTATGATGTTTAGGAATTCGCTACAACCTGCTCGACCAGAACACTGAAACCAATACGCAGGTTCACAATTTCCCTGGTGTTGGCGCAATATTCGCGCACCCCGGCTCACGTCGGGGTCATTTTTTTTCAGCGTTCTCTACCCAAGCCCGCAGTACCTGCACGTCGTTACGCCACTCTTGCTTCAGCTCATCTACCCAGTCCTGCACGTTATCCCACCAGGCCGGCAGCGTCGGCGTTTGAATCTGTTGCGCCAACTGCTGCAGGTGACGCAGGCCGACCGAACCGGCGGCGCCCTTGATCTTGTGCCCTTCCTCGGTGATGCCTTTCTGATCGCGCGCCGTCATGTTGGAATCCAGCACCGCCAGATAACCCGGCATCATCTGTTCGAACATCTCCAGACTTTGATGGATCAACTGCGGACCAACCAGGTCCATGTACTGCTCCAGCATCGCGGTATCGAGTAACGACTCATTAATCTGCATCGCCTTGTGCTCCGTTTTCTTAGAAGTGTGAGAAGGTTGATGATCCCAATAGTGTTTGATGACCTTGGTCAGCGCCGGCACCGACAGCGGCTTGCTCAGCACATCGTCCATGCCCGCCTCGAGATACTCTTTTTTGTCTTTCAGCACGTTGGCGGTCAGGGCCACCAACGGCGGCAGCGCCTGCCCGGCGTAACGCTCGCGCAGCGCCCGGGCGATATCCAGCCCGGTCATGTCCGGCAGTTGGATGTCCAGCAGCACCAGATCGAACTCGTCCGGATCGAACATCGCCAGCGCGTCGTGGCCGTTCATCGCCACCTCGACGCTGTTGCCCAGCTTCTCCAGCACCGAGCGCGCCACGATCACGTTCAGTTCGATATCTTCCACCAGCAGGATGTGCAGCGCCGGCAACGGCAGCTCCTCTTCCTCCGGCGCCGCGCTGACGGCTTCCTGCACCGCCGGCGCCTTGATGGTCAAAGTGAAGCAAGAACCGTGCCCTTGTTCGCTGCGCACGGTAATGTCGCCGCCCATGCTCTGCGCCAGCCGTTTGGAGACCGCCAGCCCGATGCCGGTGCCGGTGGCCGGACGGCCGCCGCGCTGATCTTTCACCTGATAATACATGGCGAAGATCTTGTCCTGCTCGTCCTGCGGGATGCCCATGCCCGAGTCTTCCACTTCGAACACCAGCTTCTCCTGCGCCTCGCGCCGCACGCGCACCACAATTTGCCCCTGCTGGGTAAATTTCACCGCGTTGCCGATCAGGTTCCACAAGATCTGCCGCAGGCGCGTGCCGTCGGTCACGATCTGCTGCGGCAGCGGCGTCTGCGGCTCCATGATGAACTGCAGCCCTTTCGGCTGCGCCAGCAGGCCCGAGAGATTCTCCAGATCCGCCAGGAATCCGGTGAAGTCCACCGGCTGGTTGTCGAGCTGCACCTTGCGCCGCTCGAGCTTGTCCATTTCGATAATGTCGTTGAAGATATTGCCGAGGGTGATGGCGCTGACGTGAATGGTCTTCAGGTATTTCAGCTGCTCGTCGTTCAGCTCGGTATCAAGCAAAATGCGGCTCAGGCCGACGATGCCGTTAAGCGGCGTACGCAGCTCGTGGCTGATCGTGGAGATAAAGGTGGTCTTCTCCCTGCTGGCGTTCTCCAGCGCGTCCTGGTAGCGCTTACGCTCGGTAATATCGCGGCCGAAGCCCATCAGCCCGTGGCGTTTGCCCACCCGGTCGTAAAACGGGACCTTGCGCAGCTCGAAACAGGCCTTGCGGCCGTCGGGATACACCAGCCACTGTTCGTAGGTCAGCGAAACGTTGTGGCGGAACACCTTCTCGTCGGTCTCAATGACCTTTTCGGCGATCTCCTGGCCGTAGACGTCGAACGGCGTCAGGCCGATCAGCTGTTTCTCGCTTTTGCCGGTCAGCAGTTCCATCGCGCGGTTACAGCCGGAAAACTCTTTATCTTCGTTGCGGTAGTAGACCAAATCCGGCGAGGCATCGAGGAAGGAACGCAGCAGCGCCGATTGCTGGCCCAGCTCAATCTGCGCCTGCTCGCGCTGCTCCATCTCTTCCGTCAGCTTTTCCATCACCTGCAGGCGCTCTTCTTCCGCTTTGATACGGTCGGCGATCTCCTGATTCAGCTGGCTGATATTGTCTTTGAGCTGCTGATTAAGCTCCAGATCGCGGTGGCGCATCTCTTCCAGCTTGTCCACCAGCCGCGCCAGCCGTTGGCGCGACTCTTCCAGCTGTTCCACCACCACCGAGAGAAAGTAGACCGCCCACGGGGTGATCAACAGACCGAAGAAGATTGAACGCACCACGTCGATGCTTTCCACTTCGCCGCGCAGCAGCATGGTCACCGCCATCTGCACCACCATCGCCAGCACCACCAGCGCCGAGGCCAGCAGCAGCGAGAAGCGCACCAACCCCAGTTTCACCATTAAATCAACGTAGTACTGGGCCAACACCCGGATTTGCTTCATAGCGGCTCCCATCAGACACAATCTTTTGAATCATACCGTAAAACCGCAATGAGATAAGGCGGCAAACGCCGAAGTGTGGCAAAGATTGCACTTCAGAGCGGCATTCCGGGGCGGTAGCGCCGCTTTTCATCCAGCGCGCTGCCCTGCCCGCCGTATTGCTGCAGATAAGCACCGACCGCCTGCATGCCGCTCCAGCGGTTTTCGCACCACAGCGGCGCCAGCAGCGTCGGCCGACGGGCGCTGGCGGAAAGACGGTGGTACACCACCTCGCCCGGCGTATGGCGGATCATCTCCCCGGCGCTGGCGGCGTAAGCTTCCAGCGCCAGTTCGGGCAACCGCCCGGCATGCCACGCCCGCGCCAGGGTACTGCCGGTGACGACGTGCAGCGGATGCAGTTTGATGCCATCCACGCCGGTCTCCGTCACCCGCTGCAGCGTGAGCAGATGATCGCGCTGAGTTTCTCCCGGCAGCCCGACGATCAGATGGCAGCACACCTTCAGCCCGCGCTGCCGGGCCAGTCGCGCAGTCTGCTGATAACAGCGAAAATCATGGCCGCGGTTGATGCGCTTCAGCGTTTTCTCGTGCGCCGTCTGCAGCCCCAGCTCCAGCCACACTTCATAGCCTTGCTCGCGGTATCCCGTCAGCAGATCCAGCGCGGCGGGTGGCACGCAGTCCGGCCGGGTGCCGACGCACAGGCCGACCATGGCGCTCTGCGCCAACGCCTGCCGATACATCGTCTCCAGCCGTTCAACCTCCGCATAGGTGCTGGTATAGGCCTGGAAATAGGCCAGATAGCGCCGCGCCCGATCGGCCCGCGCGGCCTGCTGCGCCAGCTGTTCGGCAATGCTCTGGCGTTGCATCGCTTCATCGGCGAACGAGGCGACATTGCAGAACGTACAGCCGCCGCGCCCCAACGTGCCGTCGCGGTTAGGGCAGCTGAATCCGCCGTGCAGCGTGAGTTTATGGATCTTTTCGCCATAGCGGCGCTGGAGATCCGCGCCAAACATATTGACTAATTGCGGCAACTGCATAATCTTGGTGGTTCTCTGTGTTCAAAGCCGCGATGCTAATAAGAAACGGTTTTTCCCGCGATGACAGAGATCAACGCTTTCCCCGCAAGGCGCCATCAGGCATAACTATTCATCATAAACGCAAATCAATTCACTCTAATTCTGATGAATTATTCTAATCGTCACGCAACCGTTAACGGCAATATGACAACACGGTGAAAAATAGTCATAAACATCAGCCAAGCAATATCTTATAGAATAAAATTCTGGCATTACCCCCCGCACTAGCATGGTGCAGAGATTAAGGGGTTGCACTATAGTGAGACAGCTCACACTTCTGCAAGGATCGGCGTTGCCCCACGATAGTGCAAAAATGCATTAAATTACTTATTTATCAAATAAATAAACATCATTAATTCGATAAGAATCTATCTTAAGCCCACATTTGACCTGCGAATTCTTTCTCGCTAAGTTGGAAGTCCGCTGGAAGCTTTCTGGACGGGCAAACGTCTCGTCATATTTATGCAGTAATTGAAGACTCCCTCTTAAAACAAGTCCTATACCACTTGTGAGACCGTCACGAGAGGCCATTGATGGAGGGCGGAAAAGCAGATTGGCGGGGTTAACTTGCTGATTGGACTTCTGCCTGAAATTGGGAAGCCCCCTCGCAGTAGGTTGTGAGAGTCACGCAGAGCCTGGGGAGGTTCACGATATGTTGTACGATAAATCCCAAGAGAGGGACAACTGTGGTTTCGGCCTGATCGCCCATATAGAAGGCGAACCTAGCCACAAGGTGGTGCGCACCGCCATTCACGCGCTGGCCCGCATGCAGCACCGCGGCGCGATCCTCGCCGACGGCAAGACCGGCGACGGCTGCGGCCTGTTGCTGCAAAAACCCGATCGTTTCTTCCGCATGGTGGCGGAAGAGCGCGGCTGGCGTTTGGCCAAGAACTACGCCGTCGGCATGATGTTCCTCAGCCAGAATGAAGAGGAAGCGCGCATCAGCCGCCGCATCGTGGAAGAAGAGCTGCAAAACGAAACGCTGTCGATCGTCGGCTGGCGCGAAGTGCCGACCAACCCGGACGTGCTGGGTGAAATCGCCCTCTCCTCCCTGCCGCGCATCGAGCAAATCTTCGTTAACGCCCCGGCCGGCTGGCGCCCGCGTGATATGGAGCGCCGCCTGTTCGTGGCGCGTCGCCGCATCGAGAAACGCGTGGAGGACGACAGTTTTTACGTCTGCAGCTTCTCTAACCTGGTGACGATCTATAAAGGCCTGTGCATGCCTGCGGATCTGCCGCGCTTCTATCTCGATCTGGCGGACCTGCGCCTGGAGTCGGCCATTTGCCTGTTCCACCAGCGCTTCTCCACCAACACCGTGCCGCGCTGGCCGCTGGCGCAGCCGTTCCGCTACCTGGCGCACAACGGCGAAATCAACACCATCACCGGCAACCGCCAGTGGGCGCGCGCCCGTACCTATAAATTCCAAACACCGCTGATCCCGGATCTGCAGGCCGCCGCGCCGTTCGTCAACGAAACCGGCTCCGACTCCAGTTCGCTGGACAACATGCTGGAGCTGCTGCTGGCGGGCGGGATGGATCTCATCCGCGCCATGCGCCTGCTGGTGCCGCCGGCCTGGCAGAACAACCCGGACATGGACGGCGATCTGCGCGCCTTCTTCGACTTCAACTCGATGCACATGGAGCCGTGGGACGGCCCGGCCGGCATCGTGATGTCCGACGGCCGCTACGCCGCCTGTAACCTCGATCGCAACGGCCTGCGCCCGGCGCGCTACGTGATCACCAAAGACAAGCTGATTACCTGCGCCTCCGAAGTCGGCATCTGGGATTACCAGCCGGATGAAGTGGTGGAAAAAGGCCGCGTCGGCCCCGGCGAGCTGATGGTGATCGACACCCGCAGCGGCCGCATCCTGCACTCGGCGGAAACCGATAACGATCTGAAAAGCCGCCACCCGTATAAAGAGTGGATGGAGAAAAACGTCAAACGCCTAGTGCCGTTCGAAGATCTGCCGGACGATCAGGTCGGCAGCCGCGAGCTCGACGACGCGCAGCTCGAAACCTATCAGAAACAGTTCGGCTACAGCAGTGAAGAGCTGGATCAGGTGATCCGCGTGCTGGGCGAAATTGGCCAGGAGGCCACCGGTTCGATGGGCGACGATACCCCGTTCGCCGTGCTCTCCAGCCGGCCGCGCATCGTTTACGACTATTTCCGCCAGCAGTTCGCGCAGGTCACCAATCCGCCGATCGATCCGCTGCGTGAAGCGCACGTCATGTCGCTGGCCACCAGCATCGGCCGCGAAATGAACGTGTTCTGCGAAGCCGAAGGCCAGGCGCACCGCCTGAGCTTCAAATCGCCGATCCTGCTGTACTCCGATTTCAAACAGCTCACCACGCTGGAAGGCGAATACTATCGCGCCGAGACGCTCGATCTGACCTTCGATCCGCAGCAGCAGGATCTGGAGCAGACCATTCGCGCCCTGTGCGACGAAGCGGAACGCAAGGTGCGTGAAGGTGCGGTGCTGTTGGTGCTGTCCGACCGCGCCATCGCGCCCGGCCGCCTGCCGGTGCCTGCTCCGATGGC
Organism: Serratia sp. CY55921; assembly: GCF_052167655.1. Taxonomy (NCBI): domain Bacteria; kingdom Pseudomonadati; phylum Pseudomonadota; class Gammaproteobacteria; order Enterobacterales; family Yersiniaceae; genus Serratia; species Serratia sp. CY55921. Next base: position 238,481 of record NZ_JBJNMU010000003.1, read on the forward strand.
AGTCGGCGCCGTGCAAACCCGCCTGGTGGAAAAAAGCCTGCGCTGCGACGCCAACCTGATCGTTGAAACCGCCAGCGCCCGCGATCCGCACCACTTCGCCGTACTGCTCGGCTTCGGCGCGACCGCCATCTATCCGTATCTGGCCTATGAAACCCTGGCCAAGCTGGTGGACAGCCAGGCGATCGACAAGAAATACCGCGACGTGATGCTGAACTACCGCAACGGCATCAACAAAGGCCTGTACAAGATCATGTCCAAGATGGGCATTTCGACCATCGCCTCTTACCGCTGCTCCAAGCTGTTCGAAGCGGTCGGCCTGCACCGCGATCTAGCGGATCTGTGCTTCCAGGGCGTGGTCAGCCGTATTGGCGGCGCCAGCTTCAGCGATTTCCAGCAGGATCTGCAGAACCTTTCCAAGCGCGCCTGGCTGAAACGCAAACCGCTGGAGCAAGGCGGCCTGCTGAAATTCGTGCACGGCGGCGAATACCACGCCTACAACCCGGACGTGGTGAACTCGCTGCAAAAAGCGGTACACAGCGGCGAGTACAGCGACTATCAGGCTTACGCCAAGCTGGTGAACGAGCGGCCGGTCGCCATGCTGCGCGATCTGCTGGCCATCACGCCGAAAGGCGAACCGATCCCGGTCGATCAGGTCGAACCGGCGGAATCGCTGTTCAAACGCTTCGACACGGCGGCGATGTCGATCGGCGCGCTGAGCCCGGAAGCGCACGAGTCACTGGCGATCGCCATGAACGGCCTCGGCGGCTTCTCCAACTCCGGCGAAGGCGGCGAAGATCCGGCGCGCTACCGCACCAACAAGGTGTCGCGCATCAAACAGGTGGCCTCCGGCCGCTTCGGCGTAACACCGGCCTACCTGGTGAACGCCGACGTGATCCAGATTAAGGTGGCGCAAGGCGCCAAGCCGGGCGAAGGCGGCCAGCTGCCGGGCGACAAAGTCACCCCGTACATCGCCAGACTGCGTTACTCGGTGCCGGGCGTGACGCTGATCTCCCCGCCGCCACACCACGACATCTACTCGATCGAAGATCTGGCGCAGCTGATCTTCGATCTGAAGCAGGTCAACCCGAAGGCGGTGATCTCGGTGAAACTGGTGTCCGAGCCAGGCGTCGGCACCATCGCCACCGGCGTGGCGAAAGCCTATGCCGATCTGATCACCATCGCCGGTTACGACGGCGGCACCGGCGCCAGCCCGCTGTCCTCGGTGAAATATGCCGGCTGCCCATGGGAACTGGGCCTGGTGGAAACCCAGCAGGCGCTGGTGGCCAACGGTCTGCGCCACAAGATCCGCCTGCAGGTGGACGGCGGCCTGAAAACCGGCGTGGACATCGTCAAAGCGGCGATCCTGGGCGCGGAAAGCTTCGGCTTCGGCACCGGGCCGATGGTGGCGCTGGGCTGCAAATACCTGCGCATCTGCCACCTCAACAACTGCGCGACCGGCGTCGCGACTCAGGACGACAAGCTGCGCCGCGATCACTACCACGGCCTGCCGGAACGCGTGACGAATTACTTCCAGTTTATCGCGCGTGAAACCCGCGAGATCATGGCGCAACTGGGCGTGAGCCAGTTGGTGGATCTGATCGGCCGCACCGAGTTCCTGACCGAGCTGGACGGCATCTCCGCCAAGCAGAACAAGCTGGATCTGTCGCCGCTGCTGAAAACCGCCACGCCGCATCCGGGCAAAGCGGTGTACTGCACCGAAAGCAGCAACCCGGCGTTCGACAAGGGCCTGCTGAACAAAGAGCTGCTGGCGCAGGCGCAGCCGCATATCGAAGCGAAACAGGGTAAAACCTTCTACTTCGACATTCGCAACACAGACCGCTCCGTGGGCGCCATGCTGTCCGGCGCTATCGCCAACGTGCACGGCGATCAGGGCATGGCGGCCGATCCGATCAAGGCGCACTTCTCCGGCACCGCCGGGCAGAGCTTCGGCGTCTGGAACGCCGGCGGCGTCGAGCTGACCCTGACCGGCGACGCCAACGACTATGTCGGCAAAGGCATGGCCGGCGGCAGCATCGCGGTGCGTCCGCCGATCGGCTCCGCCTTCCGCAGCCATGAAGCCAGCATCGTCGGCAACACCTGCCTGTACGGCGCCACCGGCGGCAAGCTGTTCGCCGCCGGCCGCGCGGGCGAGCGTTTCGCGGTGCGCAACTCCGGCGCCATCACCGTGGTGGAAGGCATCGGCGACAACGGCTGCGAATACATGACCGGCGGCATCGTCTGCGTGCTGGGTAAAACCGGCATCAACTTCGGCGCCGGCATGACCGGCGGCTTCGCCTACGTGCTGGACGAAGACGGCGAGTTCCGCAAGCGCGTGAACCCGGAGCTGGTGGAAGTGCTGGATGTCGATCAGTTGGCGATCCATGAGGAGCATCTGCGCGGCCTGATCACCGAACACGTGCAGGCGACCGGCTCTTCCCGCGCGGAAGAGATCCTGGCCAACTGGCCCGAGTGGGCGCCGAAGTTCGCCCTGGTCAAACCGAAGTCCAGCGATGTCAAAGCGCTGTTGGGTCACCGTAGCCGTTCCGCAGCCGAGCTGCGGGTGCAGGCGCAGTAAGAGGTAGGTCATTAATGAGCCAGAACGTTTATCAATTTATCGACCTGCAGCGTGTTGATCCGCCTAAGAAACCGCTGAAGATCCGCAAAATCGAGTTCGTCGAGATCTACGAACCGTTTTCGGAAACCCAGGCCAAAGCCCAGGCGGACCGCTGTCTGTCCTGCGGCAACCCGTATTGCGAGTGGAAGTGCCCGGTGCACAACTACATCCCGAACTGGCTGAAGCTGGCCAACGAAGGCCGCATCATGGAAGCGGCGGACCTGGCGCATCAGACCAACAGCCTGCCGGAGGTGTGCGGCCGCGTATGCCCGCAGGATCGCCTGTGCGAAGGGTCTTGCACCCTGAACGACGAGTTCGGCGCGGTCACCATCGGCAATATCGAGCGTTACATCAGCGATAAGGCCATCGAAATGGGCTGGAAGCCGGACATGTCGCACGTGCAGCCGACCGGCAAGCGCGTGGCGATCGTCGGTGCCGGCCCCGCCGGGTTGGCCTGCGCTGACGTGCTGACCCGCAACGGCGTCAAAGCGGTGGTGTATGATCGTCATCCTGAGATCGGCGGTCTGCTGACCTTCGGCATCCCGGCCTTCAAGCTGGAAAAGGAAGTGATGGTCAAACGCCGCGGCATCTTCAGCGAGATGGGCATAGAGTTCCAGCTGAATACCGAAGTGGGCAAAGACGTCAGCATGGAGACTTTGCTGAGCGAGTACGATGCGGTGTTCCTCGGCGTCGGCACCTATCAATCGATGCGTGGCGGGCTGGAGAATGAGGAAGCGCAGGGCGTGTACGACGCGCTGCCGTTCCTGATCGCCAACACCAAGCAGCTGATAGGGTATGAAACCGAGCAGCACGAGCCTTATGTCAGCATGGAAGGCAAACGGGTGGTGGTGCTGGGCGGCGGCGATACCGCCATGGACTGCGTGCGCACCTCGGTGCGTCAGGGCGCGACGCAGGTCACCTGCGCCTACCGCCGCGACGAGGCCAACATGCCGGGCTCCAAGCGCGAAGTGAAGAACGCCCGGGAAGAAGGGGTGGACTTCCAGTTCAACCTGCAGCCGCTGAGCATCGAACTGAACAGCGCCGGCCGCGTGGCCGGGGTGAAAATGGTGCGCACTCAGTTGGGCGCGCCGGATGCCAACGGCCGCCAAGCGGCGGAGCAGGTGCCGGGTTCCGAACACGTGATCGACGCCGACGCGGTGGTGATGGCGTTCGGCTTCCGCCCACACCGTATGGACTGGCTGGCGGCGCACGACGTGCAGCTCGATAAACAGGGCCGCATCGTGGCGCCGGAAGGCAGCGACAACGCATTCCAGACCAGCAACCCGAAAATCTTCGCCGGTGGCGACGCGGTCCGCGGCTCCGACCTGGTGGTGACGGCGATCGCCGAAGGCCGCAAAGCGGCAGACGGCATCATGAACTACCTGGAAGTGTAAACCTTCCGTACCGCCAAAGGCCCGGCACATTGCCGGGCCTTTGTTTTAACCGGCCACGCTTTGTAACAACCTCCCCCCTCCTCACTGCCTCAACGCGCTATAGTATTGAGTTAGCACCATTGCAGGGCGCGGCTGCGCCTGACACCGAGATAAGGATAGCGAACATGAAATGCTCCATTTCCCTGTTGGCCGGCGCACTGCTGGCCGTCAGTTTCAGCGCCTCAGCCCTGGCGCTGGATTCGCAGGAGGTCGGTTACAATATCGAAGCGCGCGGCGCGCGGCCGGTCGTGGCTCAGTTGGGCAAGGCCGGGCAGTTCAGCGCCGTGGAAAACAGTATCCGGTTGGGGGACGACAACTGGATTGCCCTGGCGCCCAAGCTGGCCGGCGGCGGCAATGCCGGATTTACCGCCGGCATTAAATCTGCCCTCTCCGCCGCCCTGATCTACAACCCGGCGGCGGTATTGCAGGCGCTCAACAAAGGCAACGATCTGCCGCTCAATGACATCTGCACCGCGCCGCCGGAAGTGCAAGGCGACACCGCCATCACCAGCTTCCGTGAGCGCGCGGCCCGCGCGCTGTCCACCGTGCGCGTAGGCGATCTCAGCGCGCCGCGCGATGCCTGCATTGCCGCCTTGAAAGGCTGATCCGCTTCGTCCGGGCAAAAAAAAGCACCCCACGGGGTGCTTTTTCGTTTGTTCACGCGGGCTTATTTCACCACGCGCAGCGCCGGGCGGCCACCGCGCGGCGGCTGCGGCGGTTCGTCGTCCGAGCCGTCATCTTCCGCGGTATCCGGGCGATCGCCGTCGATCACCGACATCAACGTTTCCGAAGGGATCGTCTCATTGTCCAAACCTTCGAACACGCCTTCGCTTTCGTCGTAGGCGGCTTCCGGTTCAAACATCGTGCCGGCGCCGTTCTCACGCGCATAAATCGCCAGCACGGCGGCCATCGGCACCGAAACCTGGCGCGGCACGCCGCCGAAGCGCGCGTTGAACTGCACGTCTTCGTTGCCCAACGCCAGGTTGCCTACCGCGCGCGGCGCGATATTCAACACGATCTGGCCATCGCGCGCGAACTCCATCGGCACCTGAACATCAGGGCGAGTCACGTCGACCACCAGGTGCGGCGTCAGCTGGTTATCCAGCAGCCAGTCATAGAACGCCCGCAGCAGATACGGGCGACGCGGCGTCATCTGAGACATGTCCATCGCGCTTAGCCCCGGGTTTGCAGGCGCATTTCACGCTCGGCTTCGGTCAGGGAAGCCAGGAAAGCGTCGCGTTCGAAGACGCGGGTCATGTAGCCTTTCAGCTCTTTGGAGCCGGCGCCGCTCAACTCGATGCCCAGCTGCGGCAGACGCCACAACAGCGGTGCCAGGTAGCAATCCACCAGGCTGAACTCTTCGCTCATGAAATACGGCGCCTGGCCGAAAATAGGCGCGATCGCCAGCAGCTCTTCACGCAGTTGGCGGCGGGCGGATTCTGCTTCCTGACCGCTGCTCTTCTCGATCTTGTCCATCAGCGAGTACCAGTTCTTCTCGATGCGCAGCATCATCAGACGGCTCTCACCACGGGCAACCGGGTAAACCGGCATCAGCGGCGGGTGCGGGAAGCGCTCATCCAGGTATTCCATGATGATGCGGGATTCATACAGGGTCAGTTCGCGATCGACCAGCGTAGGCACCGTCTGGTAAGGGTTGAGGTCAATCAGATCTTGCGGCAGGTTATCCATTTCGACCTGCTCGATCTCGACGCTGACACCTTTCTCCGCCAGTACGATGCGTACTTGATGGCTAAAAATGTCGGTCGGGCCAGAGAACAGCGTCATTACCGAACGTTTGTTGGCAGCGACAGCCATGAAAACCTCCAAGTTATCTAGAAAATACTGCGAATAGCCAACTGACAGGCTGCTATCCTGAATAATCTTGCCGCAGGCCGGCAGCACGCAGCGCGACCCGAACCCATAAAAAAACCGGCCCAGGAGGTCAACTGCACGGCGAACAGGCGCAAAAGTGGGTGATAGTTTACCAGATTTTGCTTGTTTTGTGGGGGCGCTGCGGCGAATTCATGTTGAATTGTCTGATATGCCACAGATTTTAGTCGGGGAAGGCGGATTTCAGGCATAAAAAAACCCGGTGAAGCACCGGGTTTTTTGCGTAAATCGCACTGCCGAAGCAGCGGAAATTAACGCTTGGAGAACTGCGGACGACGACGTGCTTTACGCAGACCGACTTTCTTACGTTCAACCTGACGAGCGTCACGGGTGACGAAGCCAGCTTTACGCAGTTCAGAACGCAGAGTCTCATCGTACTCCATCAGTGCACGGGTGATACCGTGACGGATGGCGCCAGCTTGACCGGAGATACCACCACCTTTAACGGTGATGTACAGATCCAGTTTGCCAACCATGTCGACCAGTTCCAGCGGCTGACGAACTACCATGCGGGCAGTTTCGCGACCGAAGTACTGTTCCAGGCTGCGCTGGTTGATAACGATGTTACCGTTGCCCGGCTTGATGAAGACGCGAGCGGCGGAGCTTTTGCGGCGACCAGTGCCGTAGTATTGATTTTCAGCCATTGCCATTAATCCCGATTAAATGTCCAGAACTTGCGGTTGCTGTGCCGCGTGATTGTGCTCGGTGCCCGCGTAAACTTTCAGTTTACGGAACATAGCACGACCCAGCGGGCCCTTTGGCAGCATGCCTTTAACCGCGATTTCAATCACGCGCTCAGGACGGCGGGCAATCATCTCTTCAAAGGTCGCTTGCTTGATACCACCGATGTGGCCGGTGTGGTGGTAGTACACTTTGTCTGTACGCTTGTTGCCGGTTACAGCAACTTTGTCAGCGTTCAGAACGATGATGTAATCACCGGTATCCACGTGCGGGGTGTATTCCGCTTTATGCTTGCCGCGCAGGCGACGAGCCAGTTCAGTAGCGAGACGGCCTAAAGTTTTACCATCTGCATCAACAACGTACCAGTCGCGTTTTACGGTTTCTGGTTTAGCTGTAAAAGTTTTCATTAGAAAGCTTACCCAATAATTAGTTACACGTTGGTGAACACCCAAACGCTCGAAAACAGTTGAGGCTCACACGACCATACAAGTCCAGCAAACCTACCCCTTCGAATAGCCATTGCCGGCACTATAAAGTTTTTGGGAAAAAAAACTTTGTTGTAACGTGGGGTCGCAAGATTATAGAGAAGTCGCTCACAAAGATCGAACGGTTTTTGAATGGAAAATAAATTTATCGCCGGCGGCGGACAACCGGCGATACGGCGGCGGCAAGCCCGGCAGACTCAGGGCAAATGCGGCAGCTTGAGGTACTCTTCGCTCTGCATTTCCTGCAGGCGCGACAGGCAGCGCTGGAATTCAAATTTCAGCTGCACCCCCTGATAGATCTCGAACATCGACGCTTCGGCGCCGATCACCAGCTTGATGTGCCGCTCGTAGAATTCGTCCACCAACGCCAGGAAACGGCGCGCGGTATTCTCTTTCAGCGGCCCCATCACCCGCACATTATACAGGATCACGCTGTGATACAGCCGCGACAGTGCGATGTAGTCCAGTTGGCTGCGCGCCTCTTCGCACAGCGTGTGGAAATCCACCGCCAGCACGCCGTCCACCGAACGGATAGCCTGCAGCGGCCGATGGTTGATCTGCAGCACCGGCGCGTCCTCCCCCGCCTTGCCCGCCAGCTTGACGAACATCCGATCCAACGTCTCGCGCGTCTGGTCACTCAGCGGCGTCAGGTAGAGGTGCGCCTGGGTCAGGGTACGCAGACGATAGTCGATGCCGGCGTCGACGTTCATCACGTCGCAGTACTCGTTGATCAGATCGATGGCCGGCAGGAAACGCGCCCGCTGCAGACCGTTGCGGTACAGATCGTCCGGCGGGATGTTCGACGTGGCCACCAGCGTAATGCCGCGCGCGAACAGCGCCTGCAGCAGCGTGGCCAGCAGCATGGCGTCGGTGATGTCGGACACGAAGAATTCGTCGAAACACAGCACGTCGGTCTCGGCCTTAAAGCCGTCGGCGACGATTTCCAGCGGGTTTTCCCGCCCCTGCAACTCGGTCAGTTCTTCATGCACCCGCAGCATGAAGCGGTGAAAGTGCAGACGCATTTTGCGATCGCCCGGCAAACTGTGGAAGAACATATCCATCAACCAGGTTTTGCCGCGCCCGACGCCGCCCCACATATACAGCCCCTGCACCGGGCGCTGCGGCGCCGTGTCGCCGCCCTTGCCCAGCAAGCGGCTGAGCTTACCGCGCAGCCCGCCGGCAGGCGCGCTCGCCGCCGGCTTTTGCAACAGAGCCTGATAAATGCGATCCAGTTGAGTGACGGCCCGGCGTTGAACCTCATCGGCCTGATATTCCCCCGCATCCAGCGCCTGCTGGTAGCGAGATAACGGTGATAGTGCCTGCATCTGTTCGATGTTCCCTAAGAACGCTTAGAAATTATTTAGCCAACGTTGGCGGCAAGTTGATGCCGATTCGCACCGTTATCGCCACAAATGCCCGCTGCGGGCGCCGCTGAAAACCCTGTAAAAATTAGGTGGAAGCGCATCAGGATTCCACTCGGACAAGGTTAACGGTTATAGTGGATATTATTAAGTGAAAAATCCCTGCGGAACAACGAAGTCAAAATAGGAGTCATCATGACCTGGGAGTATGCGCTGATTGGTTTGGTCGTCGGTATCGTGATTGGTGCGGTGGCGATGCGTTTTGGCAACCGTAAATTACGTCAACAACAAGTCCTGCAGAACGAGCTGGACAAGAGCAAAACCGAGCTGGAAGAGTACCGTCAGGAGCTGGTCGGCCACTTTGCCCGCAGCGCCGAGCTGCTGGACAACATGGCGCGCGATTATCGTCAGCTGTATCAGCACATGGCGAAAAGCTCGAACAACCTGCTGCCGGATCTGCCGATGCAGGAAAATCCGTTCCGCTATCGCCTGACCGAAGCGGAAGCAGACAACGATCAAGCGCCGGTGGAAATGCCGCGCGACTATTCGGAAGGCGCCTCCGGCCTGCTGCGCGGGCAAAGCGCGCGCCGCGACTGACCCCCTTCGCCCGCGGGGCCACCCGCGGGCTTCCTCCGTTTACCGTCTTGACCTTCCCTCGCATTACCTTTACTGAACTTTGCACGCAAATTCACGGTCTTACCCTTCACTATGACAAGGTGATTGCCTTATCATCAAATTTTCATCGGCAGGTATTGAGAGAGTTATCATCAATGAAGAAAAAGTCGTTAATTCTTAGTGCATTGGCAATGAGCCTCGGCCTGACGCTCAGCTCCGTACCGGTGGCCAACGCGGCCCTGCCCGTCGCCGTTCAGGGGCAGCCTCTGCCGAGCCTGGCGCCGATGCTGGAAAAAGTCTTGCCCGCCGTAGTGAGCGTGCATGTCGCCGGCACTCAGGTGCAGCGTCAACAACTGCCGGAAGAGTTCAGGCGCTTCTTCGGCCCTAACTTCCCCGGCCAGCAGCAAAGCTCCCGTCCGTTTGAAGGGCTGGGTTCCGGCGTTATCATCGACGCCGCCAAAGGCTATGTACTGACCAACAACCACGTCATCAACAACGCCGATAAAATCCGCGTGCAGTTGAACGACGGTCGCGAGCTGGACGCCAAGCTGGTCGGCCGCGATGAGCAATCCGACATCGCCCTGCTGCAGCTCAGCGACACCAAAAACCTGACCGCCATCAAGATGGCCGACTCCGATCAGCTGCGCGTCGGCGACTTTGCCGTCGCCGTCGGCAACCCGTTTGGCCTGGGCCAAACCGCCACTTCCGGCATTATCTCGGCGCTGGGCCGCTCCGGCCTGAATCTGGAAGGGCTGGAAAACTTCATTCAGACCGACGCCTCCATCAACCGCGGCAACTCCGGCGGCGCGCTGGTTAACCTGAACGGCGAGCTGATCGGCATCAATACCGCCATTTTGGCGCCGAGCGGCGGCAACGTCGGCATCGGCTTCGCCATTCCGAGCAATATGGCGCAGAACCTGAGCCAACAGCTGATTGAATTCGGCGAAGTGAAACGCGGCCTGCTGGGCATCAAGGGCAGCGAAATGACCCCGGATATGGCCAAAGCCTTCAACACCGACGCGCAGCGCGGCGCCTTCGTCAGCGAAGTGTTGCCGAAATCCGCCGCCGCCAAGGCCGGCATCAAGGCCGGGGACATTCTGGTTTCCGTCGACGGTAAACCGGTAAGCAGCTTCGCCGAGCTACGCGCCAAGGTGGGCACCACCGCGCCGGGCAAAACCCTCAAAGTGGGCCTGCTGCGCGACGGCAAACCGCAGGAAGTCTCGGTCACGCTGGACAATAGCGAGAGCGCCTCGACCAATGCCGAAACGCTGTCGCCGGCGCTGCAGGGTGTTTCCCTCAGCAACGGCGCGCTGCCGAGCGGCGACAAGGGCGTGAAGGTGGAGAACGTGGATAAAGGCTCGACGGCGGCGCAGATCGGCCTGCAGAAAGGCGACGTGATCATCGGCGTCAACCGTCAGCGCGTGGACAACATCACTACGCTGCGCAAAGTGCTGGAGGCCAAGCCACCGGTGATGGCGCTCAATATCGTACGCGGCAACGAAACCATTTATCTGCTGCTGCGTTAATTTGTGCAAAAACCGGGCTCGGTGACATACTGCGCCCGGTTAACTCATGCTATCCTCCGAACATCGTTCACCACACCACGAAAACTCCATGTTTGCTAAGCTCTTGCGTTCTGTCGTTATCGGTCTCATTGTTGCCGGCCTGCTGTTGGCCGCCCTGCCCATGCTGCGCTCTTCCAACGGCCTGTTTGCAGAGAAAACCGAGAATACCAGCGACGAAACGCCGGTGAGCTTTAATAAAGCGGTGCGCCGCGCCGCCCCCGCCGTGGTGAACATCTATAACCGCAACCTGAACGGCGCCGCCAACGTGCTGTCGCTCGGTTCCGGCGTGATCATGAATGAACGCGGCTATATCATTACCAACCGCCACGTGATCAAAGACGCTCAGCAGATCACCGTGGTGTTGCAGGATGGCCGTCGCTACGAAGCGCTGTTGGTCGGCTCCGACGGCCTGACCGATTTGGCGGTGCTGAAGATCGATCCCGGCAATTTACCGGTGATCCCGACCAATAAAAATCGCGTTGCCCACGTCGGCGACGTGGTGCTGGCAATCGGCAACCCCTATAACCTGGGGCAGACCGTCACTCAGGGCATCCTCAGCGCCACCGGGCGCATCAGTATGAGCACCACCGGCCGGCAGACGTTCCTGCAGACCGACGCCTCCATCAACCGCGGCAACTCCGGCGGCGCGCTGGTCAACTCGCTGGGCGAGCTGATCGGCATCAACACCCTGACCTATGACAAAATTACCGACGGCGAAACGCCGGAGGGCCTCGGCTTCGCCATTCCGATCGAACTGGCCACCAAAATCATGGACAAGCTGATCCGCGACGGCCGCGTCATCCGCGGCTATTTCGGCATTCAGGGCAAAGAGATCATTCCGCTGCGCTCGTCCAATTCCGGCATCGATCGCCTTCAAGGCATCATCGTGACCGAGATTACGCCAAACGGCCCGGCGAGCAACGCCGGCTTCCAGATCAACGACATCATCATCAACGTGGATAACAAACCGGCGGTGTCCGTGCTGGAGACCATGGATCAGGTGGCCGAGATCAGACCGGGCACTGAGATACCGGTTATCGTGCTGCGCGACGGCAAGCGCATTACGTTGAAAATGACGGTGGGTGAATTCCCGGAAGACAGCAATTAAAAAAGGGCCGGCATTGATTGCCGGCCCTTTGATTTTCTTCCTGCCGACGCAGCCGCGCCGGCGCTAATGACTTACTCGCCTTTCACGCGCTCGATGTTCGCACCCAGCGCGCGCAGCTTGTCTTCGATACGCTCATAGCCGCGATCGATGTGGTAGATGCGATCGACGACGGTCACGCCATCGGCGATGCAGCCGGCGATCACCAGGCTGGCGGAAGCGCGCAGATCGGTCGCCATTACCTGAGCGCCGGACAGCTGCTCAACGCCGTGGCAGATTACGGTGTTGCTCTCGATTTCCGCGTGCGCGCCCATGCGGATCAGTTCCGGCACGTGCATGAAGCGGTTTTCGAAGATGGTCTCGGTGATAACGCCGGTGCCTTCCGCCACCAGGTTCAACAGGCTGAACTGGGCCTGCATGTCGGTTGGGAAACCCGGGTGCGGCGCGGTGCGCACGGTGACCGCTTTCGGGCGTTTGCCGTGCATGTCCAGGCTGATCCAGTCTTCGCCCACGTCGATATCGGCACCGGCTTCGCGCAGCTTGGCCAGCACCGCATCCAGCGTATCAGGACGGGTGTTGCGGCACATCACTTTGCCACCGGAAACCGCGGCGGCGATCAGGAAGGTACCGGTCTCGATACGGTCAGGCAGCACGCGATACACGCCGCCGCCCAGACGCTCGACGCCCTCGATGGTGATCTTGTCGCTGCCTGCGCCGCTGATCTTCGCGCCCAGCGTATTGAGGAAGTTGGCGGTATCGACAATTTCCGGCTCACGCGCGGCGTTCTCGATAACGGTCGTGCCGGTCGCCAGGGTCGCGGCGCTCATGATGGTCACGGTCGCGCCCACGCTCACCTTGTCCATCACGATGTGCGCGCCTTTCAGACGGCCATCGACGGACGCCTTGACGTAACCTTCTTCCAGCTTGATCTCGGCCCCCAACTGCTCCAGGCCGGTGATGTGCAGATCGACCGGACGCGCGCCGATCGCGCAGCCGCCCGGCAGGGAAACCTGGCCGCGGCCGAAACGTGCCACCAGCGGCCCCAGCGCCCAGATGGAAGCGCGCATGGTTTTCACCAGATCGTAAGGCGCGCAAAACTCGTTCACGCCGCTGGCGTCCACGAAGACCGAACCGTTGCGCTCAATCTTGGTGCCCAACTGGCTGAGCAGTTTAATGGTGGTGTCGATGTCCTTCAGCTTGGGGACATTCTGCAGCTCGACCGGCTCTTCCGCCAACAGGGCGGCGAACAGGATCGGCAGGGCGGCGTTTTTGGCCCCGGAAATAGACACTTCACCGCTCAGGCGGGTCCGACCCTGCACACGAAATTTATCCATCTGACTACTCTCTGTTATCTAATCTGAAGCTGCCCGCCCGGCAGGGCAAACAGCCTTAAAATCCGTTGAGTTTGCGGTCTCGCTGCCACTCTTCAGGGGTGTACGCCTTGATAGACAAGGCATGAATGCGGTTGTCCGCAATGTATTCCATCAGCGGTGCGTAAACCGTCTGCTGTTTTTTGACGCGGCTCATGCCGGCGAACAGTTCGCCGACCACGATCGCTTGAAAATGGCTGCCGTCGCCCGTCACGTGCGCTTCATCCAGTGCCAATGCCTGCATCAGCACGTCTTTAATCTCGTTGGTTTCCATAGTATCCAGTTCTGCCGCTAAAGGATCATAAACAGCCTAGTATCTTAGTGGAATACGATGTTTTCTTAAACTAAAGAAAAAGCCCCTGCATAACAGGGGCTTTGTATCGTTTAACCACGCAAAGGCGGTGTAAAACGCCGCTAACCGGCGGTATCGACAGGCATTATCGCCTGCAGGTTGTAGAGCGCGATCAGCGTTTTCAGACGCTCGGTGACGCCGAAAATTTTTAGCGCGACGCCACGTTGGCGCTGCTCTTCCTGCAGATGCAGCAACAGCGCCAGCCCGGAGGAGTCCACGCGCTGCAGTTGCGCCACGTCGATCGCGGTTTTATCCGCCATCAGCGCGTCGCGCTGCCGCCACAACGGCAGCAGCGTTTCACGGTCCAGTTCACCGCGCAGGATCAGCGTCTGCTGCTCTGATTCGAAGCTGAGCGCTGCCGACATCAGTTTTTCTTGTCCAGCGAGATGGGCTGCGCGGCAGCGGCCTGCAGCTGTTTGGTCAGGCCGTCGATGCCCTGAGTACGCAGCGTAGACGCCCACTCGTTTTGCTTGGTGGTGATCATGCTGACGCCTTCGGCGATCATGTCATACGCCTGCCAGTAGCCGGTTTTGCTGTTCTTGCGCCATTGGAAATCCAGACGCACCGGCGGGCGGCCGCCGTTGTCGATGATGGTGACGCGAATGGCCACGATGTCGGCGTTGCCCAGCGGCTGTTCAGGCGCGATCTGGTAAGTCTGGCCGTGGTACATCGCCAGCGCCTGGCCGTAAGCCTGCTCCAGGTAAGCCTGGAAAGCGGTGAAGTAAGCTTCGCGCTGCGCAGGCGTCGCATCTTTGTAGTAACGGCCCAGCACCAGCGCGCCGGCGTATTTCACCTGCACGAACGGCATCAGTTCCTGATGCACGATGGAGCGCAGGTAGTTCGGGTCCTGCTTGATCTTCGGCTGTTCGTTCTTCAAACGGCTGAAGGTCTTCTGCGCCGCGTCTTGCATCATGCTGTAAGGATTGGTTTGGTCGGCTGCGCTCGCCAGCGGCGCAACCACCAGCAGAGCCACCATCAGTAAACGTTTAAACATGCAGGTATCCTCTCTTAATGATTTGGAACAGCGGGTTGCGGTGCAGCGCCGGCAGCCGGCTCAGCGGCCGCGTCTCCCGGTTTGGCGCTGTCCTGACCGCCGCTTTTATACAGGAACTGGCCGATCAGATCTTCCAGAACCATGGCTGATTTAGTGTCCTGGATGGTGCCGCCGTCTTTCAGAATGGTGGTGCCCATATCAGGATCTTCGAAGCCCACGTTAAGCGCCAGATATTGCTCGCCCAGCAGGCCGGAGGTGCGGATCGCCAGCGAGCTGGTATCCGGGATTTCGTCGTACTTTTTCTGGATATCGAGCGCCACGCGCGGCGTGTAGGTTTTCGGATCGAGTTCGATGTCCGCCACGCGGCCGATCACCACGCCGCCGATCTTCACCGGCGAACGCGGTTTCAGGCCGCCGATATTGTCGAACGTCGCGTAAACGCGGTAGGTCGGCTCGCTGCCGATCGATTTAAGGTTCGCCACCTGCAGGCAGATAAACACGATGGCGCACAGCGCGATCAGCATGAATGCCCCAACCCAGATTTCACTCTTCTTCGTTTGCATCGAATCAATTCCCAAACATCAGTGCGGTCAGCACGAAATCCAATCCCAACACCGCCAGTGACGAATGCACCACGGTACGCGTCGTCGCCCGGCTAATCCCTTCAGAGGTAGGCACGGCGTCATACCCGTTGAAAATGGCAATCCAGGTTACGGTAATGGCGAACACCACGCTCTTGATCAGGCAGTTGAGCAGATCTTTTTTCCACTCTACGGCGCCTTGCATCGCCGACCAGAAGAAGCCGCTGTCGATGCCTTTCCAATCCACGCCGACCACCGAGCCGCCCCAAATGCCGATCGCCACGAAGATGATGGTCAGCAGCGGCATGCTGATCATCCCCGCCCAGAAACGCGGCGCCACGATGCGCCGCAGCGGATCGACCGCCATCATTTCCAGGCTGGAGATCTGTTCCGTCGCCTTCATCAGGCCGATTTCCGCCGTGAGCGCGGAACCGGCGCGGCCGGCGAACAGCAGCGCCGTCACCACCGGCCCCAGCTCGCGCAGCAGCGACAGCGCCACCATCATGCCGAGGCTGGCTTCAGCGCTGTAGGTGGTAAGCACGATATACCCCTGCAGGCCCAGCACCATGCCGATAAACAGCCCGGAAACCATGATGATCAGCAGCGACTGCACGCCGACGCTGTAAAGCTGTTTCAACAACAGCGGCCACTGCTTGCCGGGTTCCGGCCGGCCAATCAATGCGTTGAACAGCATCAACCCGGCGCGGCCGAAGCTGGCGCTGGTGTTGATGCCACTGCGCCCCAGAGACGCTAACGCTCTTAATAACATGAGCTTATTTACTCCCTAAGCCTAGCAGTTCAGTCTGATAATCCCCGGCCGGATAGCGGAACGGCACCGGTCCATCCGCTATACCATCCAGGAACTGGCGCACGCGCGCATCAGGATTGTTCTGCAATTGCTGCGTGGTGCCTTCGGCAATCACCCGGTGATCGGCCACGATATAGGCGTAGTCGGCGATGCTCAGCACCTCCGGCACGTCGTGCGACACCACGATGCAGGTAATGCCCAGCGCATGGTTCAACTCGTCGATCAGCTTGACCAGCACCCCCATGGTGATCGGATCCTGGCCGACGAAAGGTTCGTCGAACATGATCATCTCCGGGTCCAGCGCGATCGCGCGCGCCAACGCCGCCCGGCGCGCCATGCCGCCGGAGAGTTCATTGGGCATCAGCTGCGCCGCACCGCGCAGCCCGACCGCTTCCAGCTTCATCAGCACCGTGCTGCGCAGCAGGGGCTCAGGCAGGTTGCTGTGCTCACGCAACGGGTAGGCCACGTTTTCGAATACGGTCAAATCGGTGAACAGCGCGCCCGACTGGAACAGCATGCTCATCTTTTTGCGCGCGTCGTACAACTGACGGCGGGACAATGCGGGAATGTTGTCGCCGTCAAACCAAATCTCCCCGCGGTCCGGCGTCAGCTGACCGCCGATCAGACGCAGCAGCGTGGTTTTGCCGATGCCCGACGGCCCCATGATCGCCGTGATCTTACCGCGAGGCACCGTCAGGTTGATGTCTTCAAATATCCGCCGGTCGCCGCGCGAGAAGCTCATGTCGCGCACTTCGACCAAATTATCTGCCTTTTGGAGCATGTTAATGGACCCTTTACGACTCATCTTTTGCAGAATCTACCCGTGATGTTAAAGCAATGGGCGCAATCCGTCTCATCTTTACAAAAACTTACTGCCATTTCGCAACCAATGATGCCATTGGTTTTACTTTTCCGCGCCACCCGGTCAAAATTGGCGCCATAACGAAAAAAAACGAAAGTGTTCAACAATTAGCCGGGAAAAACCGTTGCTGCGCTCAAGCGCACGCACCGGAGGGCAAGCAATACCGCCGCATTGACGGCTTTAACCAACGAACCGGGATAATACCCGACAAAGGACCCTGCATGTTTCTCGCAATAGCATTATTAATCGTTGGTTTATTTCTACTGGTGTATGGTGCAGACCGCTTAGTTTATGGTGCTGCCGTGATTTCCCGTTCGCTTGGCGTGCCGCCGTTGATCATCGGCATGACCATCGTCGGCATCGGCACTTCACTGCCGGAGCTGATCGTGTCCACCACCGCCGCGCTGAACGGGCAGATAGATATGGCCGTTGGCAACGTATTAGGTTCCAACATCACCAACATTTTATTGATCCTGGGCGTCGCAGCGCTGATTCACCCGCTGGCTGCACGATCGGAAATACTGCGGCGCGAACTGCCGCTGATGTTAGCGGTCACAGTATTGTGCGGTTTCGTGTTGATGGACGGCACCCTGAGCAGGCTGGACGGCGTGCTGCTGCTGACCGCCGCCGCCGGTTTCATCCTGCTGATGCTGAAAATCGCCCGGCTGGCGCAGCGCGAGGGCAGCGACAGCCTGACCATGGAGCAGATCGCCGAACTGCCGCAGGACAGCAGCAATACCGTAGCGGTGCTGTGGCTGGTGCTGGCGTTTATCATTCTGCCGCTCTCTTCCAGAATGGTGGTCGATAACGCGACGGTGATCGCGCACTATTTCGGCCTGAGCGAACTGGTGGTCGGCTTGACCATTATCGCCATCGGCACCAGCCTGCCCGAGCTGGCCACGTCCATCGCCGGAGCATTAAAGGGCGAAGATGATATGGCGATTGGCAATATCATCGGCTCCAATATTTTCAACACGGTGATCGTGCTGGGCGTCCCCGCCCTGCTGTCGCCGGGCAGCGTGGACGCCGCCGCCTTCCAGCGCGATTACTGGGTGATGCTGGCGGCCAGCGTGCTGCTGAGCGTGCTGTGCATCGGCCGCAAACACCGCATCGGCCACCTAGCCGGCGCGCTGTTATTATGCGGCTTTATTGCGTATCTTGCGGTGCTGTTCTTTAACCCTTTCAGTACTTTCGGCTAAACCGACGGGAATGAGTATGTCGAACATTGAGTTGCAACCGGGCTTCGATTTTCAACAGGCCGGCAAAGAAGTGCTTCAGATAGAGCGTGACGGGCTGGCTCAGCTCGACAGCTACATCAACGCAGACTTCACCCGCGCCTGCGAAACGATCGCCGCCTGCGGCGGCAAAGTAGTGGTGATGGGCATGGGCAAATCCGGCCATATCGGCTGCAAGATCGCCGCGACCTTCGCCAGCACCGGCACCCCCTCATTCTTCGTTCACCCGGCGGAAGCCAGCCATGGCGATTTGGGCATGGTCACTCCGCAGGATATCGTGCTCGCCATCTCCAACTCCGGTGAGTCCAGCGAGATCCTGGCGCTGATCCCAGTGTTGAAACGGCAGCGGATCACCCTCATCTGCATGACCAACAATCCGGAAAGTTCGATGGGCAAGGCGGCGGACATCCACCTGTGCATCAAGGTGCCGCAGGAGGCCTGCCCGCTGGGGCTGGCGCCGACCACCAGCACCACCGCCACGCTGGTGATGGGCGATGCGTTGGCCGTCGCGCTGCTGAAGGCGCGCGGTTTCACGCCGGAAGATTTCGCGCTGTCGCATCCGGGCGGCGCACTCGGCCGCAAGCTGCTGCTGCGGGTTAGCGATATCATGCACAGCGGCGACGAAATGCCCCACGTCAGCGCCGACGCCTCATTGCGCGACGCGCTGCTGGAAATCACCCGCAAAAATCTGGGTCTGACGGTGATCTGCGACGATCTGATGAAAATCGCCGGCATCTTTACCGATGGCGACCTGCGCCGGGTGTTCGATATGGGCATCAACCTGCACGAAGCCAAGATCGCCGATGTCATGACGCCGGGCGGCGTGCGGGTGCGTCCCAACCTCCTGGCGGTCGATGCGCTGAATCTGATGCAGCAACGCCACATCACCGCGTTGCTGGTTGCCGATGGCGACCAGTTGCTGGGTGTGGTACATATGCATGACATGCTGCGTGCCGGCGTCGTTTAATTAAGGAATAGAACGGAATGGGTATGGTAGAAACCTGCTACGGGCCGGTAGAACAAGAGGTTATGGCGCGTGCCGGGAACATCCGCCTGTTGATTTGCGATGTTGACGGCGTACTGTCGGACGGCCTGATCTTCATGGGCAACAACGGTGAAGAATTGAAGGCGTTCAACGTGCGCGACGGTTACGGCATCCGCTGTCTGAAAACCTCCGACATCGAGGTGGCGATCATTACCGGTCGCTCCGCCAAGCTGCTGGAAGACCGCGCGCAAACGCTCGGCATCACCCATCTGTATCAGGGGCAATCCGATAAGCTTTTGGCCTTCCGCGAACTGTTGGATAAACTGTCGTTAACGGCGGATCAGGTCGCCTATATCGGCGATGACCTGATCGACTGGCCGGTGATGGCGCAGGTGGGCCTGGCGGTCGCGGTCGCAGACGCTCATCCGCTGCTGACGCCGCGAGCCCACTACGTCACCCGCATTGCCGGCGGCCGCGGCGCGGTGCGCGAACTGTGCGACATCATTCTTTTGGCTCAAAATAAGCTGGAGGACGCCAAAGGGCTGTCGATATGAGTAAAACCAAACTTTGGATCACCATCCTGTTGACGGTGATCGTTCTGGCGCTGATCGGCTGGAACATGACGGACTTCAGCGACGATACGGCTCCTGGCCCGGCTAACGATCAGGATCCGACCTACCAGAGCCAGCACACGGTCACCGTGGTGTACAATCCGGCCGGTAAACTGAATTATAAGCTGGTGGCGGAAGACGCGAAGTATTACACCGCCGGCGAGCTGAGCTGGTTCACCCAGCCGGTGATGACGCTGTTCGACGAGAATGCGGTGGCCACCTGGTCAGTTCGCGCCGATCGCGCCAAACTGACGAAAGACCGGATGCTGTATCTGTATGGCCACGTCGAGGTAAACAGCCTGACCACCACCTCGCAGCTGGAAAAAATTAAGACGGACAACGCTCAGGTAAACCTGGTCACCCAGGACGTCACCTCCGATGACGAAGTCACGCTTTACGGGACCAATTTTACCTCTAACGGCATGAAAATGCGTGGGAACCTGCGGACCAAAACCGCTGAGCTGATTGATAAGGTTAAGACCAACTATGAAATCCAGAACCAAAAACCAACTCCGTAATCTGTTGATCGGCAGCTTAGTTTTGGCCGCCAGCGCCCCTGCTCTGGCGCTGAAATCCGACTCCAGCCAGCCGGTCAGCATCGACTCGCTCAAGCAGTCGTTGGATATGCAAAGCAACGTCAGCACCTTTACTGACAACGTGGTGATCAAACAGGGCACCATCGATATCCGCGCTGACAAGGTGGTGGTCACCCGTCCGGGCGGAGATCAGAATAAGACCTATATTGAAGCGTTCGGCAACCCGGTAACCTTCTACCAGATGCAGGACAGCGGCAAGCCGGTCAAAGGCCACGCGCAGAAAGTGCGTTACGACGTGGCGACCCAGCTGGTGACCCTGACGGGCAACGCCTATCTGGAGCAGCTCGACAGCAACGTGAAAGGCGATCGCATCACCTATCTGGTGCAACAGCAGCAAATGCAGGCGTTTAGCGACAAAGGCAAACGCGTGACAACGGTTCTGGTACCGTCGCAGTTGCAAGACAAAAACGGGCAAAAAAAGAGTAACTAATCACTTATGGCAACACTCATCGCAGAAAACCTGGCGAAAGCCTACAAGGGCCGTAAAGTTGTCGAAGACGTCAGCCTGAAAGTGAAATCCGGCGAGATCGTCGGCCTGCTCGGCCCGAACGGCGCCGGTAAAACCACCACCTTCTACATGGTGGTCGGCATTGTGCCGCGCGACGCCGGGCGCATCGTGATCGACGAGGAAGACATCAGCCTGTTGCCGCTGCACGCCCGTGCGCGCCGCGGCATCGGTTACCTGCCGCAGGAAGCGTCGATATTCCGCCGCCTGAGCGTGTACGACAACCTGATGGCGGTGTTGGAGATCCGTCCCGATCTCACCAGCGAACAGCGCGAAGACCGCGCCAAAGAGCTGATGGAAGAGTTCCATATCTCCCATCTGCGCGACAGCCTCGGCCAGGCGCTGTCCGGCGGTGAACGCCGCCGCGTCGAAATCGCCCGCGCGCTGGCGGCCAACCCGAAATTCATTCTGCTGGACGAACCCTTCGCCGGGGTGGATCCGATTTCCGTTATCGATATCAAGAAAATCATCGAGCACCTGCGTGACAGCGGCCTGGGCGTGCTGATCACCGACCACAACGTGCGCGAGACGCTGGACGTGTGTGAACGCGCCTACATCGTCAGCCAGGGCAAACTGATTGCCCACGGCACGCCGGATGCTATTCTGGCCGACGAGCAGGTTAAACGCGTTTATCTGGGCGAAGAGTTCCGCCTCTAAGCGCCGGCGCGTCCTGCGGGACGACACCGTTAACGGAAGTAGACAGAAAACTATGAAGCAAGGTTTGCAACTCAGGCTCAGCCAACAGCTGGCCATGACACCTCAGCTCCAGCAGGCGATCCGCCTGCTGCAGTTGTCCACGCTTGAGCTTCAGCAAGAGATCCAGCTGGCGCTGGAGAGCAATCCGCTGCTTGAACAGACCGATCTGCACGACGAAATCGACGCCAA
Source organism: Serratia sp. CY55921 (assembly GCF_052167655.1). NCBI lineage: Bacteria > Pseudomonadati > Pseudomonadota > Gammaproteobacteria > Enterobacterales > Yersiniaceae > Serratia > Serratia sp. CY55921. Next base: position 260,014 of record NZ_JBJNMU010000003.1, read on the forward strand.
AGAAACCCAGGAGACCGAGGGGCTCGATACCCGCGAGGCCTTGGAGCAGAAAGACATGCCGGAAGAGCTGCCTCTGGACGCCACCTGGGATGAAATCTATACCGCGGGCACGCCGTCCGGCACCGGCACCGACTACAGCGACGACGAGCTGCCGGTCTATCAGGGCGAGACCACCCAAACGCTGCAGGATTATCTGATGTGGCAGGTGGATCTGACGCCGTTTTCCGATACCGACGCCGCCATCGCCACTTCCATCGTCGACGCGGTGGATGACACCGGCTATCTCACCGTCCCGCTGGAAGACATTCTGGAAAGCCTGGGCGACGAGAACGTGACCCTCGAGGAAGTCGAGGCGGTGCTGAAGCGCGTGCAGCGTTTTGATCCGATCGGCGTCGCCGCGCGCGATCTGCGCGATTGCCTGCTGGTGCAGCTCTCCCAATACGCCAAAGATACGCCTTATCTGGCCGAAGCGCGGCTGATCATCAGCGAGCATCTGGATCTGTTGGCCAACCACGACTTTCGCAGCCTGATGCGATCAACCCGGCTAAAAGAAGATACACTGAAAGAAGCGATGCTGCTGATTCAGTCGCTCGATCCGCGCCCAGGGCAGTCGATCAATACCGGCGAATCGGAATACGTCATTCCGGACGTGCTGGTGCGCAAAACGCAGAACAAATGGACGGTCGAGCTCAACGGCGACAGCGTGCCGCGTTTGAAGATCAATCAGCAGTACGCCGCGCTGGGCAACAGCGCCCGCAGCGAAGCCGACGGCCAGTTCATCCGCAGCAACCTGCAGGAAGCCAAGTGGCTGATTAAAAGCCTGGAGAGCCGCAACGAGACGTTGCTGAAGGTCACCCGCTGCATCGTCAGCCAGCAGCAGGCGTTCTTCGAGCAAGGCGAAGAGTTTATGAAACCCATGGTGCTGGCGGATATCGCCCAGGCCGTGGAGATGCATGAATCGACGATCTCGCGCGTCACCACGCAGAAGTTTCTGCACAGCCCGCGCGGCATTTTCGAATTGAAATATTTCTTCTCCAGCCACGTGAATACCGACAGCGGCGGCGAAGCCTCCTCGACGGCGATCCGCGCGTTGGTGAAGAAATTGATTGCGGCGGAAAACCCCGCCAAACCACTCAGCGACAGCAAGCTGGCCACCCTGCTCGCCGATCAGGGGATCATCGTGGCCCGGCGCACCGTCGCCAAGTACCGAGAGTCTTTGTCCATCCCGCCGTCGAACCAGCGCAAACAGTTGGTTTGACCTCTATTGAGAAGGAAGACACTATGCAGCTCAACATTACCGGACACCACATCGAAATCACCGATCCGTTGCGCGAGTTCGTGAACAACAAGTTCGCCAAACTCGAACAGTATTTTGATCGCATCAATCAGGTGTATGTTGTATTAAGTGTGGAAAAAGTGCAGCAAATTGCGGAAGCAACGGTGCACGTGAATGGAGGCGAGTTGCACGCCACCTCGGAAGACGAGAATATGTATGCCGCAATTGATACGCTGATCGACAAATTGGCACGTCAATTGAACAAACATAAAGACAAATTGAAGCAACACTGACACCCTGACCCATTCCGTGAGGCGGCATCCGTCGCCGCCTCTCCCTTCGGCGCGTGACCCGCATGGGTGACGCGCCGAACGGTAATCAGGGTCAAAACCGACGAAAAACCGCCTTGCCGGGTTCGCCCGGCGGCGCGGTTTTAAGTGAAGATGAGATGAACAACGAATATATGCAATTAAGCTCGGTGTTAAACATCGAGTGCACCAAAAGCTCGGTACACTGCACCAGCAAGAAGCGGGCTTTGGAAATTATCAGCGAACTGGCCGCCAAACAGCTCAATCTGCCTTCGCAGGTGGTGTTTGACGCGGTTCTCACCCGGGAGCGCATGGGCAGCACCGGTATCGGCAACGGTATCGCCATTCCCCACGGCAAACTGGAAGAGGACACACTGCGGGCCGTTGGCGTGTTTATCCGTCTCGACCAACCCATCGCTTTCGACGCTATCGACAATCAGCCGGTCGATCTGCTGTTTGCGCTGCTGGTGCCTGCCGATCAGTGCAAAACCCATTTGCATACGCTGTCGCTGGTCGCCAAACGCCTGGCAGACAAAACCGTATGCCGCCGCCTGCGCGCCGCGCAGAGCGACGAAGAACTTTACCAAATCATCACCGAGTGATGCCCGGCCGGCGTGACTTCCAGCCCGGATAACGATACTGTTTTACGATGATGGATCCGGCTACGGCCGGAATAACAAAGTTTAACGGTGGCGATGAACGCCGCCGCGATGCCAGGGGAGTTGCCACATGGTGCTGATGATTGTCAGCGGCCGTTCCGGTTCCGGAAAATCCGTCGCCTTGCGGGCGCTGGAAGACATGGGTTTTTACTGCGTTGACAACCTGCCGGTGGTTCTGCTGCCGCAGCTCGCCAATACGCTGGCGGAACGCAATATCTCCGCGGCGGTCAGCATCGACGTGCGCAACATGCCGGAATCGCCGGAAGTGTTCGAATACGCGATGACTCAGCTGCCGGACAGCTTCTCGCCGCAGCTGCTGTTCCTCGACGCCGATCGCAACACGCTGATCCGCCGTTACAGCGACACCCGCCGCCTGCACCCGCTCTCCAGCAAAAACCTGTCGCTGGAAAGCGCGATCGACGAAGAGAGCGATCTGCTCGAACCGCTGCGCTCGCGGGCTGACCTGATTATCGACACCTCGGAAATGTCGGTGCACGAACTGGCCGAAATGCTGCGCACCCGCCTGCTCGGCAAGCGCGAGCGCGAACTGACGATGGTGTTCGAATCCTTCGGCTTCAAGCACGGTATTCCTATCGACGCCGACTACGTGTTCGACGTGCGCTTCCTGCCTAACCCGCACTGGGATCCGAAGCTGCGGCCGATGACCGGTCTGGACAAGCCGGTAGCGTCGTTCCTCGATCGCCATACCGAAGTGCATAACTTTATTTACCAGACCCGCAGCTATCTGGAACAGTGGCTGCCGATGCTGGAAACCAACAACCGCAGCTACCTGACGGTCGCCATCGGCTGTACCGGCGGCAAACACCGTTCGGTGTACGTGGCGGAACAGCTGGCCGATTACTTCCGCTCGCGCGGCAAGAACGTGCAATCGCGCCACCGCACGCTGGAAAAGCGCAAACAATGACGGTCAAACAGACGGTTGAAATCAAAAACAAGCTGGGCATGCACGCGCGCCCGGCGATGAAACTGTTCGAACTGGTGCAAAGCTTCGACGCCGAAGTGATGCTGCGCAACGAAAGCGGCACCGAAGCCGAAGCCAGCAGCGTCATCGCGCTGCTGATGCTGGACTCCGCCCAGGGTCGGCACATCGAAGTCGAAGCGACCGGCCCCGATGAAGTCAACGCGCTGGCGGCGGTGGTCGAGCTGTTCAACTCCGGGTTTGATGAAGATTAGTCGCTGTGACTCTTCCCATGCGTCGCCTCGGCGCATGTGTTGCCTCCGCCCCTCCCATAGTGTAGCCCTCCCGTTTCTCATTTTGCGAATCCGCTTCCAGAATCAGCCGTAACCGCCTGTAAATTCACGTCATGGATTTACCCCCACCACGGTAATCGCAATAGTGTGTAACGCAAAAACAGACAACAGGCGGATGTTTCCCCCACGCTTTGCTTGCGGGACAACAGAAAGTTTACAATTTGTGAACTTCACCGGCAGTCGCTATAATGTTCACCGGGTAGGAATCGAAGGAACGATGCATATCATTTCCAGGGAACCGTTCAATAACGCAACGAAGCAATATCCCAATGAAGCCACTGCTCTCGAGGCCATTTATAAAGCGTTGCGACGGGGTGAGTTCCGCACGCCGGACGAGTTAAAAGCGCTTTTTCCTTCGCTCGATCGTATGAAGTACAAAGAGAAATGGTGGGTCATTGACGTCGGCGGCAACCACCTGCGGATCTTGTTCTTTGCCAGCTTCGAGACACAGAAAGTCTTCATAAAGCATATCGTTAGCCACGCCGAATACGACAAGCTGATGCAGCACTATCGAAGGAGTTCGTCATGATTACAGATGCCATTAAGGCGGCCGATGCGCTACTGCGCGCCGTACCCTTATTGCAGGGCAGCCACGCTCAGCAAGACTACCGAGAAGCGCTCGAATTGGTGGAATATCTGCTGGAAAACGATGAACGCCATCCGCTGATTGACATGTTGGCAAAAAAAATCGCCGAATATGAAGACAACAGCGCCGAATTTACTGCATTCAACCAGCGTATCGCCCAACTCCCGCAGGGGGTGGCCGCGCTTCGCGTATTGATGGAACAGCACCAACTCAGCCAAAGTGATTTTGAACATGAGATCGGCAAAAAGTCGTTGGTCAACCAAATCCTGAACGGCAAAAGATCGCTGACCATTCCGCACATTATGGCGCTGGCCAAACGCTTCAATCTGCCCCCAGCCCTGTTCCTGCCGGAAGCGGATTAATTCCCCTCAACTCCGGCTCAGGCAGTCCAGCGCCACCGCCTTAAAACTGTCGAAGCTGTCGCTGCCCAGCAGGCGGCTCATTGAGCGTTCACGCACGAAGGTGACGAACAGCTCATAGATCGCCATCGCCTCTTCATAGTCGCTCTTGCTGATCGCCAGCAGGAAAATCACGTGCGCGACCTCGCCCTCGCCCCAGGCGACGCCCTGCGGCGCCAGTAGCGTCACCACCACGGTCTTTTTCGCCAGCAGCCCCAGCGAGTGCGGCAGCGCGATGCCTTCGCCCAGCAGCGTGGAGACGATCGCCTCGCGTTCGACCACCGACGGATAAAAGTCCGCGCCGACGTACCCTTCCCGCTCCAGCTGGCCGCACACCCGGCTGAACAGTTCCGCCTGCGTCAGCGGCTCGTTGAGCACCATGAAATGCTCGGCGTCGAAGAACTTCTCCAGCATGTACGGTCGGGTGCGATCCACCAGCACCAGTTTGCCCAGTTGCTCCAGCTGATAATCGGTCGGGAACGGCGACATCACCACTACCGGCTTGTTCTTTTCGCCGATGCGGGCGTTGGAAATCACGAAGTCTTCGTCGATGTGCGCGAGCATCTCATAATCGCGCAGCGAGACGATGCGCGTCATCACCAGCTGCGGGTACTTGCGCGCAATCTGCGCCTGGATCATGCGCACCGTCGAGTTGCCGGTGTCGCACACCAGCATCACCTGCGGGTGGCGTTCATAACCGATGTTGTAATGCCGCTCCAGCCCCACGCCGATGTGCAGCACCAGATAACCGATTTCGTTCTCGCTCAGCGTATAAGGCGTGTACTTGCCCCAGCTGGAGACCGCCGCCAGCGTCACGTCGTAAGCCATCGGATAGTGCTGCTTGATGTTGGCCAACAGCGGATTGGGGATGTTGATCTGGTATTTCACCCGCGTAATCATGGTCTTGATATGGGTAAGCAGATCGGCCCGCAGCTGCTCGTCGCCCTGCAGGTTGTAGTTATAGTGTGCGTTGATGTAGGAAAGAATGTAGTCCACCAGCGCTTCTTCATCGTCGGCGTTGATTTCGGTCGGCTGCACGTCCTGCACGCGGCGCGCGGCGATGTTGACCCGCAGATAGGCCTCTTCGGCCATCGAGATCTCTTTGCCGGAGGCCGCACGCAGCTCCGCCGCCAGGCGGGTCGACACCTGGCGCACCGCCTCGTCGCCGTCCTCCACCTCGAAGTCCGACAGCGGATAGCCATCGTTGATGCGCCGCAGCGCCACCGCACAGTAGAAAATCAGGTACTGCTCGCCCTCGTCGGTCAGACGAATGGCATATTGCGACAGCAGCGGGTGCAGCAATCCGGCGAACGCCGCCACCTGCGGCTGCAGCAGGATCTCGTTGTTGAGCAGCGGGTTCTCGGCGTCGGCCAACTGCAGCTGGAACAGCAGGTCGGTCAGGCAGGCGCGGATCGCCATCTCCGCACCGAACAGCTTCATGCCGTAACGCGGCTTGGTTTCGATCGTCAATTGATAGTGCGCCAGACGCTCTCTCACCTCAGCCATGTCGTTTTGCAGCGTGCCGCGGCTGACGAACCACTCGTCAGCCAGATCTTCCAGTTTGAGGGAGAAGGCTGAGGTCAAAAAACGCACCAGCAGATAATGCACCCGCTCCTGCGCGCTGCGCGGGGTGGCGTGTTTGCGGCGCTCCTGATGCTGCAGGGCGCTGAACAGCGCAGCATTATCGACCTGCAAACGATAGCCGGCCCCGCGGCTATGCACGAAGCGCGCGCCGTATTTGTCCAGGATCTCGTTCAGCGCGGTGATATCCGCCCGCACCGTGCGGGTAGACACGGCGAAACGCTTCGCCAGCTCATCCTGCGGCAAAGTCTCGGTTTGCAAAGCATCGAACAAGTAAGCCAAACGCGGGTAAGGAAATCGCACCATTCTGTGTCCGTCAATCAGGCGGCCCGCCCGGTGAACCGGGCGGGCCACGGGTTACTTCGGCGGCGGCAGGAACGCCATTTGCGAGGGGCTGCCGATCGGCAGATAGCCGCCCACAAAGCTGAGTTTGCCGTCCGTCGGGTTGACGCTGAAGCGGGTGACGTTATCGCTGCGCTGGTTCAACGCATACAGATAGCGGCCATCCGGGCTCAGCGCCAGCGAACGCGGATAATCGCCGCGCGTCCAGGTTTCCGCTACCGGTTTCAACTCACCGCCAGCGCCCACGCTGAACTGGGCAATGCTGTTATGCAGCCGGTTGGCGACGTACAGCGTGTCGCCGTTCTTGCTGAGCGCCAGCCCCGAAGCGAAGCTGGTGCCCTGATAGTCGGCGGGCAGCGCGGAAACCGCATGCAGTTGTTTCAGAGTACCTTTTTGGCGATCAAAACGGTAGCTGGTCAACGTCGAGGCCTCTTCGTTCACCAGCAGCACGGTTTCGCCGTCCGGATGGAACACAAAGTGACGCGGCCCCGCGCCGGCGGAAGAGGCGGCGATCCACGGCGGATCGTTCGGCGTCAGCCGGCCGCTCGCGGCGTCAAAGCGCCATTGGTAGATGCGATCCAACCCCAGATCGGTGGAGAACACGAACTTGCCGCTCGGATCGCTGGCGATCATATGGGCATGCGGGCCGTTGTGATCGCTGATGGCGAAGCTGCCGTTCACCGCTGCCGCCGGTTTGGCCGCGCCCGCCGGGCCCTGTTGCTGCTGCACCGAGCTGGCGGCGCCCAGGCTGCCGTCCGCTTCAATCGGGAAGACCGCCACGCTGCCGCTGACGTAGTTCGCTACCAGCAGATGCCTCCCGTCCGGCGTCGAGGTGAGATACACCGGCCCTGCCCCCTGCGAATCCACCTGGTTGAGCTGCGTCAGTGCGCCATCGGCCGGATTGACCCGGTAGGCGGTGATGCCGCCGTGCTTGCCGCCGTTGAAATCGGCCACTTCGCTGGCGACATACAGCGTCTTGCCGTCAGTGCTCAACGTCAGCTGCGCCGGATTCGGCACGTTGCTGACCAGCGTAACCTGGCTCAACGCGCCGCTGGCCGGATCGACCCGCACTCGGTAAACGCCTTCGCCGTTGGGATTGTAGGTGCCGATATAGGCAAAATGAGATGACGTGGAGTTCATTGCATCCTCAGCATGCAGCGCCGGGCCGGTCACGGCCAGCAGCGCCAGGAACAACGCGGCGCGTCGGGTTGGAGCCTGCCAGTTTCGCATAGTAGTCCTCAATATAGGTAACGGCGCGGCATGCCGCGCCACGGGAAAACCTTCGCCTCCCAGCGTTTACCTCATCCCATTACGCGTTCAACCCACCAGCTTTTTGGTCATCGCCAGCAGGGCTTTCACGTCCTGCGGACGCGTATCGCCGCTGGCGGCGTCGATGATCGAGCTGTAGATATGCGGGATCACGCGTTTCACGCCGGCCGCCAGCGCGATCTCGACGATCGGCTCAAAGTTCTCCAGATCGATACCGCCGGTCGGCTCCAGCATGAAGTCATGCTCGGCGCAGGCCTTGGCTACGTACTGGTACTCGTCCTTGCACTTCAGGCCGCCCATCGGGAAATACTTGATGGAGCTGCCGCCCATGTCTTTCAGCAGGGCGATGGCGGTTTCCACCGGCACGATGCCGTCCGGCGCCGCGGCGCTTAATGGGCCGGTAGAGATCTTCACCCAACCGACGCGGCCGGTCGGCGACACCAGGCCGTTGACCACGCTGTCGTTCTGGCCCAGCAGCGCGCGGCTGGCGCCGACGCCGGTGAACACCTGGTTAACGTGCTGCGGCTGCACCTGCTGAGCGATCAGGCTGACCATCGCCGACTGCTTCGGATCGCCGGCGCCCAGGCCGACCGAGAGCGCGTTTTCAATCAGGCGCGCATAGCGCAGCATGTCGGTCACCGCGCTGTCGACGTCCGGGTAGTTCTTGGAGAGCACGCCCACCAGCACATGGCCTTCCGCCGCAGCGTAGATGTCCTGCGCGTTGGCTTTGGAGCCGGCCAGCACGTTCAGGCAGACGCGGTCGCGATAGTAGTTAGGCTGCAGCTTCATGCTTGTTTCTCCGTAAACAGATTTTTGATACAGGTAAAGACGGTCATCAGTTGCCGCTCGTCGACGCTGCGCACGTCGACCTCAATCTTGCCTTCGTTGGCCTTGTAGCCGCGGAAGTAGATGGCGATATCGCCGGTTTTCAACGCCTGGACGATGTCATAGGTCGACCGCCCCAGCACCGCCTCATCAAAGGTGATCTCGGCGCGAGCGATATCGCGGCCGGCGCTGTCCCAGACGGTCTTGGCGCTGACGCCGGTCAGGGTGTTGAGGCTGTCGAGGAACGGCGTCATCCGCTCCACCATCTGTTGCCCGGTGGTTTTCTCAAGCGTCAGATAGCTTTCAATCGCCTGGGTCAGGCCGAGGATGCCCTCTTTGCCGACCTTCATCGCCCGGCCGATGCCGCCGGATTGCAATTTCACCCACTCGACGTACTGTTTCTTGCCGATCACGAGACCGCTGGTCGGCCCCTCGATGGCTTTGGCGCCGCTGTAGATCACCAGATCGGCCCCCATCTGGTAGTAACACATCAGATCTTCTTCCGCCGCGGCGTCGACGATCAGCGGCAGGTTATGCTTGCGCGCCACCACCGCCGCCTGTTCGACGGACAGAATGCTTTTCTGCACGCAGTGGTGCGATTTGACGTACAGGATCGCCGCAGTCTGCGGCGTGATGCAGGCTTCAATCTGCTCCGGCGAACATTCGTTGGCGTACCCCGCCTCCACCACCTTGCCGCCGCCCAGCGCCACCATGGTGTCCACCGGCGCGCCGAAGTTGACGTTGTGGCCGCGCGGCAGCACGATCTCGCGCGGCACGGCGATCGGCGCCGAATGCAGGTTCACCAGCAGATTGGCGTTATCTTTAACGATCACCGCCGCCACCGACTGGGCGATGCCCGCCGAGGCGCAGGAGACGATCACCGCATCTTCCACGTTGAGCAGATCGGCGATGTAGGCACCGGTCTTGTTGACCAGATCCTTGATTTCGAAATAGTGGTTCAGGCCGTAATCAACGGCGTCGATCACGTCCTGGCGCGGCGTGGAAACGCCGAGAATGGTCATACGGCCGGAGGTGTTGATCACCTGCTTCAAACCGTATTTTTCATAAATCGAAGACATGGCTTGCCTCCCCTTGTTCGGTTAATAGGATTTCCCCGGCCACCACCGCGGCCAGCGGCACCAGCAGCCGTTCGCCCTCGGCGGTTTGCCCTTCGGCGTCGGCGAACACCTGCGGTTCGCGGCGCAGCTCAAACAGCGTGAAATCGGCGTCATAGCCCGGCTCCAGCCGCCCTTTGCCGCTCAGCTGCAGCGCCGACGCGGCGTTCTCCGTCACGCAGGCGATCACCTGCGGCAGCGTCAGGCCGACGCTGAAGAATTTGGACATCACCGTCGCCAGGCTGTGCACCGGCCCGTTCATGCGGTTGCGGCAGTAAATATCGGAGCTGATGGTGTGCGGCAAAATGCCCAGTTTGATCGCCTGGCGCGCCACCTCGAAGCTGAAGCTGGCGGTGCCGTGCCCTACGTCGAGCAATACGCCGCGCCGCAGCGCGCGCTGGATAGACTCGCGCAGCGTGCCCGCCGGCGTCAGAATGCGGTTCGGTTTGCCGTTGTAGCAGTGGGTGATGATGTCGCCACGGGTCAGCAGATCGGCGATATCGTCCAGATCCGGCGGGTTGTTGCCGATATGCACCATCAGCGGCAGCCGACGGTTTTCCTGCTGGATCTCTTTGGCCAACACCAGCGGCCGGGTGCCGTTCTTGCCCACCACGCTGCTGCTCATGCGCGCCTTGATGCCGATGATGAAACCGGGATGGTTGGCGATGGCCTGGCCGGCCTCGCGCTTGTCGATGTCCGTCAACTCCGCCAGCTCGTTCTGCCGCAGCAGGCCGATGCGCGAGATATTGAGGAAGGCGAAAACGTTGGTTTTGGCGCTGCGCGTCAGCTGATAAAAGGCGTCGATATCGTCGGCACCGGCGCTGCCGGCATCGACCACGCTGGTGACGCCGCTGGCGATGCCGACCCGATCCGGCTCGTCATGGTAGATCGGCGATTCGGGATAGCAGTGCACGTGCGCATCGATCCAACCGGCGCTCAGGCGGCAGTTGCCCGCCAGATCCAGCTGGCGAACGACGCTGACATCCGCCGCCAATCGCCCCACCGAGGCTATTTTGCCGTCTTTCACCGCCAGATCGATCAGCGTATCGTCCGCCAGTCTGGCGCCTCTGATTACTAAGTCATACATACCGCATTGCTCCTGTTAGCCCGGGCGCCGCCGCAGTTTCGGGCGGCGCCTGGCGCAGGCCTCTTAAGAAATGGCTACCGGGAAGATCGCCCCCAGGATCATCGCGCCGAGGATCGCTCCGCCGGTGATCGGTTTGCCCCAGATATAGAACAGCAGCGCGCCGAGCAGCGAACCGATGCCGATCGGGATCGAGGCGGTCATCGCCGACAGGATGATCAACGGCCCGAGGAAGCGGCCCGAGGAGTTGCCCGCGCCCATCATCACGTCAGCCCCGTAGGTGGAGTTGCTCTGATTGATGGTGAATTTGCGCGCCAGAATGATCACATAACCGATCGCCAGGCCGATGATCAGGCCGGTGGCCAGCGAAGCGGCGAAGTTGGCGACCGGGAACACGATGCCGGCCCCCAAAAGCAGCGCCGGTACGCCCAGCCCGACGCCGGTCTGGATCGCGCCGCCGATGTCGAGGATGCCCACCAGCGAACCTTCGATGATGCGCGCGAACAGGAAGCTGGCGCCGAACGCCGCCACAGCGCCGTACACGCCGGTATCCATCCCCGCCCGCAGCATGGAGACGAAGGCCACTTCGTTAAAGGCACCGATGCCGTACAGGTAGTACATGTGCGTCCCGGCGAACACGCCGGAGGACAGCAGGCCAACAAAAATCGGGAATGACCAGTCGGCGTACCAGAAGCCTTTTTGGGTTTGCTCTTCCATCATCCCGCTCCTTATTTACCGCTCAGGGTGTTGTGAATGGCGTCCAGCCAGCCCGGCACGCCGAGGCTGAAGGACTCGAGAACTTTCATGTCGAAGCCGCGGAAGAAGCCGCTCAGCACGAACAGCAGCACGATCACCGCCATCATGATCTTGGTGATTTTGTTCCAGCCGCTCTCTTCCACGCCTTTGCCGATCAGAATGCCCAGCACCAGGCCCGGTACGGCGTTGCCCATGATCAGCTGCGCCAGGCCGCCGAAAATGGTGCCCCAGAAGCCGGAACGGCGCCCGGCGTCGATCGCCGCCAGCCAGAAGATCACCGGCATCACGGTGTTCACCAGCAGGTTGGCCGCCGGCACCAGCACCTTGATCGCGGTGACCTGCAGCGCGGCAGGCACGGCGGAAGCGGTGGTATTGAGGAAGGCCACCACCAGCATGCCGATGATGCCGCAGGCGATGGCCATTTTTTTCGGATCGTGCAGCGTTTGCGCCAGATTGCGGTTCTTGACCATCAGGGCCGCCGCGCCCCAGTGCGGGATGATGCGGTGATCGACGTCCTGCGTGAAGGAGCCCGCCGCCACGGAAGACGCCCAGGCGTTGAAGAAGAAGCCCAGACCGAATGAGAAGTGGGAAGCCGGATCGCCCTCGCAGGAGTTCAGCTCGCCCAGGGTGCGAAACGCCCCCATGCCCTGTGTTGTCGGCGCGTGGAACATGCGTGCGGCGCCGGCCCCTACGCCAACCCCCACCAGCCCACCGATAATAATCGATTTAAATAAGATGATTAAAAACATCAGTATACCCTTTCATTTATGCTAACGTTTTTATTTCGTGACGAAGACAACCTTCTCGGTATTGATAATGGTTACGTTCACGGTTATTTCCAGAGAAACGGCATAGCTCTTTCTTTCACGCGGCAAAAAGAAGAAAAGAAATTTCTCTTTTGTTATTTTCTCTTCCGCTTTCACCACGCTGACGTCCTGCGGCTCGATGCGCAGCAGAATATTGTTGGTGGACTTTAATACCGCGCCCTGCACATTAGCCAAGGCGGAAGCAAAAGCTTTCGCTTTGCTGTCGCCTTTACCCTCCACCTTTACCGATGTGGTATATTGCTCTTTCATTATGGGTTGCCATGTTTTTTGACGTAGGCTTCCACCAGTTTCTGGCCCAGCTCTTCTTTATCCATAAAGCCGAACCCCAGCACGTTGCAGCCTTCGTTAATTGCCGTCACGCCCTCTTCCACCGAACGCATGCCGTATTTGGCTTTGTAGCCGTATTTGGTTTGCGCGGTAATCGCGCCGGCGCCGCCGCTGCCGCAAAAAGAGATGCCCAGCTGCGCGTTTTCCGCTTTCATGACGTCGCCCAGCTTCATATCCGCCGCCACGCCGGGGATAACCACCGCTTTTCCGCCTGCGTTTTCAACGCCCTGGCCGACTTTTTGCCCTTTTCCCAAACGATCGCCGATCACTACGGTAATTTGACCCATGGTATATTCTCCTGATTGAAATCGATGCGTTAACCGCTATGCGTTATTATCTTTCGCCACTTCGAAGTGCACTGAAAGCAAATAGGCTTCTTCGATAGGCAATGTGCCAAACTGATCCACCACGCGCTCCGCCATTTGCATGGACTCGGCGGAAATTTCGTCGAACAGTGATTTATCCACCTCCGGCAACGGCTCACCGGTTATTGAGCGCAGCACCATGGCGCGAATATGCGACTCCAGCATCTGTTGCTGCACCGCATTGGTATAAATATTCTCAGCATTCAGCATCGCGGTAATATCCGCCAGCACCCGAGCGGTGATCTCACCGGCTTCGCTGATATCGGATTGTTCAATTTCTTTTATCGAAGCAGATCCATCATTCACTTTTCAGTACCCCTAGATCCCACATTAATCAGTAAGCCGTAAAGCGCATCACCTGAATAACCCGCTTTCTGTGATGTCTTTACCCTACCCCCGGTAAGATTTTCTGTGGAGACCGGTTTTTTCCAGTTCGAAGTGGAAATCGAATGACGCGCGGAGATCCATTTCGCAAAACGGCGCTAAGGCGAAAAAGTAAATGAGATAACAATTACATAACCCGGCTAACGGTTTTTTTTGCCTCGATTGACGATAAAAGCCTTCGTGATCGGGATCTCTTTCTTTTCTCGCCCCAACCGCCTACTATCAATGGGACAAATCGACATTACCCACACCCCCGCTCCTCTGGCGCGGGGGTGTTGCTTTGTGTTGTTTTTCCGAATTTATGGGTGCACAGACTGGCGCCCTTTGATTTGACTGGAGAGTGGAATGACCAAACCCATCATTACTATTAATGAGCTGGATGCGGAACGCCTGGATGCGCTATTGGAACAACCGGCCTTTGCCAACACCGACGTCGCCGCCGCGCTGAACGACGAGTTGGATCGCGCGGAAATCCTGCCGCCGGAGAAAATGCCGGCCAACGTGGTGACCATGAACAGCCGCGTGCGTTTTCGCGATCTGCACACCGATGAAGAGCACGTGCGCACGCTGGTTTACCCGGCCTCGCTGAAAGACAGCCACGATCAGCTGTCGGTGATGGCGCCGCTGGGCGCAGCGCTGCTCGGCATGCACGTCGGCAAGCAGATCTCCTGGCAATTGCCGAACGGTGAAGAAGCGCGGATTGAAGTGCTGGAATTGCTGTACCAGCCGGAAGCGGCGGGCGAATACCACCGTTAAGCGGTTCTCAGGGCGGCATCCGGCCGCCCTTTCTGTTTCAGAGGCAGATAGCGATCAGCACGGCGATCAGCAGCAGCACATAGATTTTGGCATGCAGCGCATCGCTCACCTTCGGCAAACAGCGCCTGGCAAACACGATCCCCGCAATCCCCGCCACCACCAGCAGCCCCAGAATGTTCAGATTGACGTAGCCCAGATACTGCGGCCCGCTCATCTCGCGCCACCCCAACACGATATACATCAGCGCCCCGATCACCGCCACCGGGATCGACAGCGGGTTGGCGGCGCTGACGCAATACTTCATGTCATAGCCATGGCGGCGCAGCAGCGGCACGGTCATCACGCTGCCGCCCACCCCCAGCAGTGTGGCGATGCCGCCGATCAGCGGCCCGCCGCCCCACAGCGTGGCAGGGGAAAGTTCAGCGCGCGCCGGTTTGGTCAGGAACCCCCGGCGGAACAGACAGTCGGCGATGGTCACCGCCATATAGGCCACGAACAGCACGCGGATCACGCCGTCCGCCAGAAGCGAGGAGGCAAACGCGCCCAGCGCCGCGCCGATGCCGATGAAAAAGATCAGCGGCACGATGGTTTCCCGCAGCAGGTTGCCGCTGCGCCAGTTGGTCAGGGTGGCGTACCCCGCGTTGAGGATCATCACCGCCGTCGAGGTCGCCACCGCAATATGCATCGCCTGGCCGGGCTGCTCGCCTGAGGCGGAGATCAAATGGTAAACGAAAGGTACCACCACAAAGCCGCCGCCGAAGCCAAACAGAATGGTGGTGATGCCGGTCAGAAAACCGGCACCCAGAACGATTAACATTTCAATCATGGCCGTGCGCCCGCACGAAGTCGTCGAACCCGGCGCAGAACTGCCCCGCCAGCGGGTGGAAACGATCGCCGACAAACAGCCCCAGATACTGCTCGCGCACGGCGTCGTGATCCACCAGCTCAATGCCCGCCTGTTCCGCCTGCGCCAGCGTCTGCGCATCCGGGAAGCCCCAATAGCGCGAATCGCCCTGCTTTTCCGCCGCTATCGCTTCGCTCCGTTCCGCCCGCATCAGCTGGCGCGCCAGGAAGGTGCCGCTCTGCACGCCCAGCAACATCATGTTTTCCAGGAACGACAGGTCGTGGCGCAGCTCGGCGGGCAGGCGGGCGAGCACCGGGCCGGCATCCCAATGTTCGTCCATTTCATGCAGCGTCACCGCACAGTCCTTGTCACCGTTCATCATCGCGCGGAACAGCGTCATCACCCCGCGATAGCGCGGCAAGTCACCCGGATGCAGGTTCCACAGCAGCTTGCCGCGCCGGCTGAAGGCGCGCACATAGTCGGCGGAAAATTTCTGATAACAGCGCAAAGAAATCACCCCGTCCATATGACCCAGGCTGCTGATAAACGCGGCGTCATTGATGTCGAGAACGCGATGCGCTTTGACCCCGGCGGCGGCCAGGAACAGTGCCGGCGGCTGATAGGCGCCCTCACAGGCGGCGGCGTTGCGGCCAACGAACGGGAACACGAAATCGTTCAGCACCTCGCGCTCATACAGCCCCAGGCGGCGAACCGCCGGCTCCTGGGCGCAGCCGCCGCTTTTCGCCAGGGGGAAATACACCGTAAAAGCACACTCGCCTTTCAGGGCGGCGATCAGATCCTGACATACCAGCCAGGAGAAAATGTCGTTGCCGACAAAGAGCGCTACGTTTTTCATGCTTCAGCCTTCTTTGCGTTGAAAATAGGGTTGTTAAACACGATTTTGCTGATATCTCGCGTGATGGATTCCATCGCCGAGGTGTAAAAAAGGTCGCCCTTGGCGGGCGCGCCGAGCGAGTAGAGATGCTGCTCGCGGCCGCGGCGATCGGCGATTTTCAGCGTGTGCGGGTTGCACTTCACGCCGCCGAACAGGTTCTCCTGCACCACCCCGTCTTGCAGCAGTTGATGGCTCAGGCGGTTGGGCGGCAGTTGATAAGAAGGCGTGGTGCAGTTGAACAGATACTGCGCATGCACCCGCGTCTCATGGCAACGAAGGATAAATCCGTCCGCCCCCTTGCTGATATCCGCCAGGCCACCGCAGGCGCGCAGGCGTTGGCTCTCCAACGCCGCCACGATCTTGTAGGCGTTCTTGATCGGCATGGCGTGCCGATTGCGCATCCAGGAGGAGTTGTAAAAGCGCATGAAGATCTGCCGGTTGTTGGCATCCATTTTGACCCAGGCGGCGCACACCGTCGGATGGATCGCCGCCAGGTAGCTGCAGATGTGCTCCCGGGCAAAGCGCGCCCGGTCGAGGCTGTCCGCCAGATCGCGGTAGCAATCGCGCCTTTCCCCCAGCGCCGAGAGCACCGTCAATCGTTCCGGCCCCGGATAGTGACGCGCCAGCGCGGCGTTGACCGCATGCACCAGCTGATGCGCATCAATAAAATCGTTACCGGCGACAAAGCGCCGCAGCCCCTCAACAAACGCCTCCGGCGGCGGACGCATCAACGCCGGTTGCACGCTGGGGAACAGGCCCGAACGCGACAGGGCGCAGATATCGGTGGCCCCCAGGCGCTCCATCAGTTCAACGATGGCGTCGATCGCCGTCAGGCTGCAGCCGATCACGCCGATGGTTGAGTAAGGGTTGATCGGCGGCAGATCCCGGTGGGCCTGATAAGCGATCACCCCGTCCACCGGATAGAGACATTCCGGCGGGTTATGCCCCGAACACAACACCAGCGCGTTCATCTGTTCGGCGGCGCCGCAGGCGGTGGTCAGCCGATAGCCTGCCTCGTGCGGCGCAATGGCATTCACTTCGGCGGTCACGAAATTCAGCGCCACGTTGCTGTCCGCCGCCATATACATCGTCATGTCGCGAATAAAATCGAGATATTCCCGATACAGCCAACGCGGCGGATAACGATCCTGGCAAAACTGCGGGAAATGCATGGCGATCCAATCAACGAAGTGCGCGTCGTCGAAAATATCCGCCGACATATTTTCTGGCGTCATATTTAATATATGGCTGTCAAAATCGCTGCTGTATGCCATACCGCCCTTGAAGCCCTGCTTGTCGAACACCGTCAGGGAAAGCGGCCTTTTGCAATGATTAACCGACTTATTTTTTATAAAGTTATACGCAAAAGAGATGCCGGCGGCTCCGCCGCCAATCACACCGAACTTATACATGAAATATCACCTTATAGTCATTGAACTGCGCTAAGAACTATTGCTTCAGGTGTTGGAATAAAATGACGATTTATTCCTTATTAACTTCTTGTATTGCGAGAACGAAAACCTTCTTCTCACCCCGGTGTGAAAACTTGCGCGGGCTTTATGGCCGATAAAATAACGGCGCCCCGGACAAGCGTTATTTTTCTGCCCCGATAGTAGGGCGACCGCCGCTGGCTTGCTTTATATGAAAGGCCAACTATCATTGCGTTTCGGCCAACCTGCCGCCAAAGGGGACACATGCGCAACGTCCGCATTGATGACATCGACCACGTAGCGCGCGCGGTAATCGCCATCGGCACCGATTATCCGCCGGGGCATTTGCTGCCGATGCACAGCCACCGGCGCGCGCAGTTGCTGTACGGCGCCACCGGCGTCATGCACGTTTTCACGCAGCAAGGCAATTGGATCGTCCCGCCGCAGCACGCGGTGTGGCTGCCGCCACAGATGCCGCACGCGGTGAGAATGGTCGGCGTCACTACCCGCAGTCTGTACCTCGAACCGGGCGCGTTGCCCGCCGAACAGCCTCAGGTTTGCCAGGTGGTTAGCGTCACCCCGCTGATGCGCCAACTGTTGATGGCGGCGGTGGACATGCCGCTGGAGTATGAGCGGGAGGGACGCGACGGGGCGCTGGCGACGCTGCTGCTGCACGAGCTGGCCCGGCTGCAACCCTTGCCGTTGCACATCCCGCTGCCCGCCGATCCTCGGCTGGGCGAGCTGTGCCGCGCCTTTTTGCAGCACCCCGACGCCCACGACTCCGCGCAGCAATGGGCCCCTCGTCTGTACATGAGCATTCGCACCTTCAGCCGCTTCTTTCGCGCGCAGACCGGCCTGCCTTTTTCGCAATGGCGTCAGCGCGCCTGCGTGGTGCTGGCGTTGGCGCTGCTGGCCGAAGGGCGCAGCGTGACGCAGGTGGCCATGGAGATGGGATATGACAGCAGCGCGGCGTTTTCAACCATGTTTCGCCGCGTGCTGGGGCAGGCGCCCTCCTCCTATCTGACGGAAGACGGGCGCGACGGTTGACGGGTTAGCGGAATTTCTTGTGGTTGGCGTCGCGGGTCTGCTTGAAGCCCTGCGCCAGCTGCTTGGCTTCGGCGACTTTGCCCTGATTGGCCAGCGCCAGCGCCTGATCGATCTGGCCGATCAGGGTATCCAACCCGCTGCGGAAATCTTTCATCTCCGGGCTGTCGGCGGCTTTGCTCTCCAGTTTCGGCGGAGTGCCCTGCTTGGCATCCTGCGCGGCGGCGCGCATGTTCTGCAGGCTCTGTTTGAGGGTGGCGGCGGAGTCGGTATTCAGCACCGTTTTGTAGTTTTCCGCCAGGGTGTCCATATCGTCGCCCAGATCGGCGGCGGCCGCCAGCGAACTGGCCGCCAGCAGCGTCAACGCCGCCAGCGCTTTCAGGGTATTCTGCATGTTTGCTCACCTTCCAGTTATTGTTTTAGTTAACCCACCGCTACCATAGGCAAGGCCGGGCAAAATCGAAACCGGAGATTTGTAAGCAAGGTTGAGACGGGATAACGCGCGGCCGGCGGACGCCGACCGCACAGAGGATCACTGGCCGGCGATCTTCATTTCCGGCAGCAGCACCGAACCGCACTGGATATTGCTGCGGGTTTCGATATCGCTGCCGACGCTGACGATGTTGCGCAGCATGTCTTTCAGGTTGCCGGCGATGGTGATCTCGCTGACCGGGTACTGGATCTCGCCATTTTCCACCCAAAAACCGGCGGCGCCGCGAGAATAATCGCCGGTGACGCCGCTGACGCCCTGGCCCATCAATTCGGTGACCACCAGGCCGGTGCCAAGCTGTTTCAGCATGCCGGCGAAGTCTGCGCCCTGCCCGGCAATGCGCCAGTTATGGATGCCGCCGGCATGGCCGGTGCTGTGCAGGCCCAGCTTGCGCGCCGAGTAGCTGGTCATCAGCCAGGTTTGCAGCACGCCATCCTTGACGATATCGCGCCGTTGGGTGCGCACGCCCTCGCTGTCGAACGGCGTTGACGCCAGCCCTTTCAGCAGATGCGGGTGTTCCTCGACGGTCAGCCACGACGGCAGGATCTGCTTGCCGAGCGCGTCCAGCAGGAAAGTGGATTTGCGGTAGACGCTGCTGCCGCTGATGGCCCCCACCAGATGGCCGAACAGCCCGGTGGCCACTTCGGAGGCGAACAGCACCGGCGCCTTCATGGTCGACAGTTTACGCGGCGCGAGACGCGCCAGCGTGCGGCGGGCGCACTCCTGCCCCACCCACTCGGGGCTGTGCAGATCGCCCATCGCACGGCCGATGGTGTAAGCGTAATCCCGCTCCATGTCGCCGTCCTGCTCCGCAATGACGCAGCTAGACAGCGAATGACGGCTGGAACAGTAGCTTTGCAGCATGCCGTGGCTGTTGCCGAACACCTTGATGCCGTAGTGGCTGTTGAAGCTGCCGCCTTCGGTGTTGGTAATGCGTTTGTCCGCCGCCAGCGAAGCCTGCTCGGCGCGCTCCGCCAGCTCGATGCCGCGCTCGGCGTCCAGCTCGGTCGGGTGGAACAGATCGAGATCCGGCGCCTCAAACGCCAACAAATCTTTCTCCGCCGGGCCGGCGCAGGGATCTTCAGAGGTGTAACGCGCGATGTCCAGCGCCGCCTGTACGGTGCGGGCGATGGCATCCGGGCTGAGATCGGTGGAAGAGGCGCTGCCTTTACGCTGACGGTGATACACGGTGATGCCCAGCGCGCCATCGCTATTGAACTCGACGTTTTCCACCTCGCCGAAGCGGGTGCTGACGCTGATACCAGTCGATTTGGTGACCGCGACTTCCGCCGCGTCGGAACCGGCGCGTGCCAGCTCCAGAGCCTGAGAAACGGCCTGTTCCAGCGCCTTGCGCTGTTCTGCAACTTGAGTGACTACTTTCATCAATCTGCCATAATTAATCAGAAAATCGTTGAGAAAAGTGCCGGAGCGGCGTAGTTGTGCACGCGGGGCGGCGCGCAAAAATCCTGAGATCTCTGCCGTTGAGTCTAACAGGAACCGCGTTGAATTTCGCATAAAGCCGGCAACCTGTTAGGATTAGCCTCTTTTTAACGGAGCCTACCATGAACAAACAGCCTGAAGACTGGCTCGACGATGTCCCGGAGAATGAAAACGAGGACGATGACGAGATTATCTGGGTCAGTAAAAGTGAAATTAAACGTGATGCCGAAGCGCTGAAAGACCTGGGGGCCGAAATGGTCGATCTGGGCAAAAACGCGCTGGATCGCATTCCGTTGGACGAAGATTTGCGCACCGCCATCGAGCTGGCGCAGAAGATCAAGAAAGAAGGCCGTCGCCGTCAGCTGCAGCTGATCGGCAAGATGCTGCGCGCCCGCGATATCGAGCCGATCCAGACCGCGCTCGACAAGCTGAAAAACCGCCACAACCAACAGGTTTCGCTGTTCCATAAGCTGGAAGCGCTGCGCGACCGCCTGGTGGAAGAAGGCGATGACGTCATTCCGTCGATTCTGGATCTGTATCCGGCCGCCGATCGTCAACAGCTGCGTTCACTGGTGCGCAATGCGCAGAAAGAGAAGGCCGCCAACAAGCCGCCTAAGGCTTACCGCCAGATCTTCCAATACCTGCGCGAGCTGGCCGAAGCGGCTGACTAAACGCCGCCGCCATCCCGGGATGAACCCGTTTCATCCCCGGTGATGCGCCGGTTCACCGCTGCTTTCGCGGATATTGAAACGCAGGCTGCCTTCCAGCTCTTCTTCCGCTTCTTCAAACAGCAGAATGATCGCGCCAAAACGACGTTTACTGCGGGCATTGAGGTGGGTGAACTCGATTTCCACCGGCAGACCGATATCGCCGGTCACCACGTCCCACAGCGCGTCGAGGTTGGCGCCAAACCCCTCGTCCAGCGCAAACTTATGCGCGAAATCGCGGTAGAAGGCCGGCACATCCTGGATCTGCTCAAAATCAAACTCTACTTTTGCCATCAAACTCACTCCACACGAATGAAGTTTTTGTAATGGTCACGCGAGACGAAGATCAGACCGTCGCTCGAATACAGCAGGCGATCGGCGCCGCGCCGGCCACACTGGTAATTGATGTCCGCTTCACGCCAGACCCGGCCGCCGGCGCTCGGCAGTTGCCCTTCACGGTTAGAAAATCGATCGCCGCCAATCGCCTTGCCCGGCAATACCGAACAGAGGTTGCCTGAACGCGGGTCCCAGCCCTGCTCGCGCGCCTGCTTCTTGGTGATGTAATAATCCGGCAGCCGCTGATGCTGCTGCAGGTAACTCACCACCGTTTGCTGCTGCGTGAGCCGATCGATGCTCTGTTGCTGCCCCGCCGGCGCTTGCACCACCGTCGCATTGCCGCCGATCGCACGGTGCTCGTTGCCGCGCAACGCGCTGAAGACGGCGATGACCACGGCGATGACAATCGCCAACAGAATCCGCTTGTTCATGACATTCCCTGAAATTATGCCGCCGGAGGCGCCGCAGCTCCCCCAGGCTAGTTAGGTATATAGTCGACCTGGATGAAACTAAGATGACCGACACGTTGCGTTTTCGCGGCGGTGAGGGTTTCATCCATTCATGTCAATGATGCCACTTTCCAGCCGTTCTGGCACTCGGAGTCTCTCTGAAAACGAGCCGCCTGCTCTGAGACGGCCCGCCGAACAACGACTGCTTACAGTATAGTCAGGGAAGGCGCCGCACAGCGCGGCGCAACAGGAGGGAACGCATCAATCGATCAAGGCGTGGCGATAGCGGTGCAGCATGTCGGCCAGGCGTTTCACCGGCCCGGTGACGCTGAGCGGCGCCTGATTGTCGACCAGCTTCTGTTGGTACTCGTTCATTTCGCCCAGCAAGCGATCGTAGTAGTAGGCGCGCTTGACGTCGTTCTTGGCGGAGACCACCCGATCGGCGGTGCTGCGGATCTGGCGGTGGAAGGCCGACAGCTCTTCGCTGGCCGGAATTTCCGCTCGCTGCATGCGCTGGTGGGCGATGATCAGGTTCAGCGCCAGACGATACTTGGCGATGTCGTTCGGGAACATCATCAGCAGCTGATTAAGCTGCTGATACAGCGCGGGCAGGTGGTTTTGCCGACGGCGCGCCGCCTTGGTGGTCAGCGCCGACACCGCGCTGCTGACGAACTGGTTGAGCAACGTGCGGCCGGTGCGTTCGCGCGAATTATCGCGGATCAGCAGCAGCACCATCAGCCCGACGCAGCTGCCGAGGAACTGGCCCAGCGCCCCGTCAAGAAACTGGGTCACGTTGAACTCCATCGGGTTGCTCAGCACCAGAATGTTGATGGTCCCCGCCAACAGCCCCAGCGAACCGAGCCGCCGCTTCTGCACCTCGATGCCGATGAAAAACGCCAGCAGGCCAAGGCTGAGACACAGCAGCAAAATGCTCTGCTGGGTCGCCGGCAGGATCACCATGAAGAACAGAGAACCGACCGGGATTGCCGCCAGCATGCCCAGCACGAAATCCATCGCCACCATGCGCGGCGCCGGGGTGCGCATCGCCAGCGAGGTGATCACCGCAATGATCACCATAAAACCGCTGCCGGACGTCCAGCCGGTCCACAGCCACAGCAGGCAGCCGAAGGCCGTCGCCACAAAGGTGCGCAGACCGTTGATCATCGCGTGATGCCCTTCCGCCGAGGTCGGCTTGACCACGGTTTCGTTGCTCAAGACGCCCTCTTCCACCGCGCTGATGCTGCAGTTGGTGTGCACGCCTTTCGACAGCAGCAGGTAGCGCGTCGCCGCGCCGACCCAGCCGGTGATGGTCGGCAGCGTTTCCTCGGAGCGATGCGTGGTCAGCACCTGACGCAACAGCTTCATGCGCTTGTGGATCTCCTGCGGGGTCTCCGCCGGAACCATCAGCTGTTCCCGCAAACTTTCTTTCAGCGCCTGCGGGTGATTCAACAAGATCAGATAGGTTTCACAGGCCTGGGTGATCAGCGTCAGCGACAGGGTATGCAGCGCTTTCACCCGTCGGTTGACCTTCTGCCAGCGCGAGGATTCCATCATCAGGTTGTTGCGCATGCCGTCCAGCGCCGTGGTGCTCTTCACCAGATTGCTCCAGGCGCGGTCGATGTCCTCTTTATCGGCATGGCTGATGCACATCTGCATCAGGCGGTATTGATCCACCAGCAGCTTATCCACCGCCCGATCGATGTCCTGCTTGATCGAACGCGGCGAAAACAGCAGATCGGCCAACACGGCGCTGACGATCCCCAGCACGATCTCGCTGCAACGCTCGATGGCGAACTGCGGCGCTTCCAGCAGGTGGGCCTCGCTGGTGGCGACCGTCACGATGATGATCAGCGCGGTATAGCCGGCCAGCCCCCAGGCGTAGGAGTTCTCCACCTTGATAAGCGAAGAGAGCCAGGTGCAGAAACCGGCCCACATGCAGCACAGCATCAGCATCACTACCGGCGCGCGGGCGGTGGTGATGATGATGAGCAGGCCGACGAAGCAGCCGATAAAGGTGCCGATGATGCGCAGCCAGCCGCGATGGCGAATGGCGCCGGAGAAGGGTTCACCGCCGGCGGCAAAGGCCGGGCCGGCGGCGACGATGGCGGCGGTCATCGCCGACCAGCGCGGGGTTTCCAGATTAAGATGGAAGCCGACGAACAGCGCAAACACAATCGCGAAGCTGAGTTTGAAGGCAAATCTCAGCCGGATAAAGGTTGGGCTGCTCATTAGCCGAACTCACGCAGCCGGTGCATCAGGCGCACAAAAGGCGAGCCGCTGTCGGCATTGCGATCGTTCTTGCCGACGATCACCACGGTGGCGGTGGTGCCGGCCGGGTACGGATGCTGTTGGTCCTTGGCGTCCAGCAGGATCTTCACCGGCACGCGCTGCGCCAGGCGCACCCACTCCAGGTTGCTGTCGATCGAGGCCAACCCTTTGTTGTTCACCGTGCTGCTGCTGTTGTTCACCGCCGCCGCCACGCTATCGACGGTGCCGTGCATGATGCGGTTGCTGCCGAGCGGGGTAATCTCCGCGCGATCGCCCTTATTCAGGCCGTTCAGCTTGGTCTCTTCCAGGTACGCCAGGATGTAGAAGGAATCTTTCTTCACCAGCGCCACCGCGACCGACCCGCGGGTGATGTATTCACCGGCGTGTACGTTGAGGTTGGTGATCCAGCCATCGGCCGGGGCGCGCACCGTGGTGCGCTCCAGATCCAACTGCGCCAGCTCGCGAGCCGCAATGGCCTTCGCCAGCTGGTGCTGCACGGTCTGCAGCGAGTTGTTCGACTGGTCAATCTCTTCCTGCGACATCGCCTGCACGCCCAACTTCACGCGGCGGCCGGCCTCACGCCGTTTTTCCGCCGCCAGCGTCTGATAGTAGGCGACGTCGGCGCCGGCTTCCGCCAAGGCCTGCTCATAACGCGGCCGATCGACCACGAACAGCACCTGGCCTTTCTTGACCAGTTGGTTGTCCACCACCGGCACGTCGGTCAGCAGGCCGCTGACGTCCGGCGCGATCGCCACCACGTCGGCGGTAAACTTGGCGTCACGCGTCCACGGCGACTCGGTGTAGAACACCCAGGCCTTGAATACCGCGGCAATGCCCAGCAGCACAAGAATCAAAGTGATCGCGATTCGGGTTATTTTTATCGAAAAATTTTTCACAGCGACCTCAAACAAAAAGACACGAAATCAGATAAAACAAGCAGCAATACAGCGCGGTATTAAACAGCGCCGGATGCCAGACAAAATCGTAAATCCCCGTCGGCTGCAGCAGGCGGCGCAAGAGAAAAAACAGCGCCAGCGACACCAGCAGCTCGAAAAACACCGGCGGAAACGACAGTCCGAAGATGACCATAACCGGAAGCAAACTCATCACTTTTTCCTTATTGTTCACTGCGCCGGGGAAAGACAGGTCTCGCCATTCACATTCTCTTTACATTTTAGCGTGCGCGCGCCACAAATCTTGACCAGGCAGCTTGTCCAGGTCACGAACCCGAAAAAAGGTTAAACTTTGGGGCAGACATCCACGACAGGGATTGCGAGGGTGCCGGAGGAGCGGCAGGATGACGTCGCCGCTCGCTCTCGCACGTTGGTGAGGTCTATTCACCCGACCACGTTATATTAGCCTGCTTACTATCAAGGCATCAACAATCTGTGATCTAAATCACTTTTAAGCCAGAGTGAATAATGGAAAGATTAAAACGCATGTCGGTATTCGCCAAAGTGGTTGAGTTCGGGTCGTTTACCGCGGCCGCGCGCCAACTCGACATGAGCGTTTCATCGATCAGCCAAACCGTCTCGAAACTGGAAAATGAGCTGCAGGTCAAGCTGTTGAACCGCAGCACGCGCAGCATCGGCCTGACCGAGGCCGGCAAGATTTACTATCAGGGCTGCCGACGCATGCTGCAGGAAGTCAGCGAAGTGCATGAGCAGCTGTACGCGTTTAACAATACGCCCGCCGGCACGCTGCGCATCGGCAGCTCGTCCACCATGGCGCAAAACGTGCTGGCGAACATGACCGCCGAGATGATGAAAGAGTACCCGGGTCTGACGGTCAACCTGGTGACCGGTATACCGGCGCCGGATCTGATCACCGACGGTCTGGATCTGGTGATCCGCACCGGCGCGCTGCAAGACTCGAGTCTGTTCTCGCGCCGCCTGGGGCAGATGCCGATGGTGGTGTGCGCCGCCAAAAGCTACCTGAGCCAGCACGGCACGCCGCAGAAGCCGAGCGACATGGTCAACTTTTCCTGGCTGGAGTACAGCGTGCGGCCCGACAGCGAATTCGAACTGATGTCGCCGGAAGGCATCACCACGCGCATTTCCCCGCAGGGGCGCTTCGTCACCAACGACTCCTCCACCATGATCCGTTGGCTGAAAAACGGCGCCGGCATCGCCTACGCCCCGCTGATGTGGGTGATCGAAGAGATCAAACGCGGCGAGATCGAGATCCTGTTCAAAAGCTACCATTCGGATCCGCGGCCGATCTACGCGCTCTATACCGAGAAGGACAAACTGCCGCTGAAGGTACAGGTGTGCATCAACTATTTAACCGACTATTTCGAACGCGTAGCGGCGGTCTATCAGGGTTATCGCTGAGCAGCGCTTAAATAGCGGCGCGCCAGCGCGGCCAGCAGCATCAGCGCCAACATGCCGATGCCCCACAGCAGCCAGACGGCGTAGCCCGCCCAGGCCAGCAGCAGAGGAAAATAGCTCGCCAGCCCGCTGCCCAGCTGTTTCAGCCACGGCAGCCAAGTGTCCAACACCGTCTGCGGCACCAGGCTCAGCGCACCGTTCACCGGCAACGTTGCGTTTCCGGCCGCCTCCGCCAACGTCGGCAGCCAGGTCAGCAGGCCGGATACGCCCCAGGCCAGCAACGTCCACAGCGCCATGGCGCCGAGCAGCAGCGCGACCGTCCAGCCGCCCCGATTCACGGCACACCGCCGCCGCACTGCGGACAAAAGCGGCTGCCCGGCGGCAACGGCGCGGCGCACTGTCCGCAGGTGGCGCTCACCGCAGCAAACGGCTGGCCGCAGCGGTGACAATAACGCGCGCCCGGCTTATTCACGGCCCGGCATTCCGGGCACTGCGGCCCCTGTTCGCCATGCTGGCTATAGCGGTTGCCATGGTGGCCACCGCCGTGGCCCGCGCGCCGATGACCGCCGTTAATACCGCCTTGCCCCAACAACCTTTTCAGTAAGCTCATCCCGCCTCTCCTCTGTGCATTCACGCTGAAGCTCACTGTAAACCCTGGAGTAAACTCCAGGGTAAAGCCCGGCGATGAGGATTTACGTTTCATTACATCGTAATAATGGCAAGGCTTTGATGCCGTTAACAAAAGCATCATCGGCATTATCCCACGCCGCTGCGCTGCGTTATGCTGCGGGCACCTCTCCCTGCATCAGGAATAACCATGAAAAAAATCATACTGGACTGTGACCCGGGGCATGACGACGCCATCGCCCTGCTGCTGGCCTGGGGCAATCCGCAAATCGACCTGCTGGCGGTCACCACCGTGGTGGGTAACCAGACGCTGGACAAAGTGACGCGCAACGCCCTCGCGGTGGCGCGCATCGCCAATATCACCGGCGTGCCCTTCGCCGCCGGCTGCCCGCGCCCGCTGGTGCGCAATATCGAAGTGGCACCCGACATTCACGGCGACTCCGGCCTCGATGGCCCGGTGCTGCCGGAGCCTCACCTGCAGCTGGACTCGCGCCACGCGGTGGATCTGATCATCGATACCGTGATGGCCCACCCGCCCGGCAGCGTGACGCTGGTGCCGACCGGCGGCCTGACCAATATCGCCATGGCGGTGCGTAAAGAGCCGCGCATTGCCGAGCGGGTCAAGGAAGTGGTGCTGATGGGCGGCGGCTATCATGTGGGCAACTGGAGCGCGGTGGCGGAGTTCAATATCAAAATCGATCCCGAGGCGGCGCACATCGTGTTCAATGAAAAATGGCCGCTGACCATGGTCGGGCTGGATCTCACCCACCAGGCGCTGGCCACGCCGGCAGTCTGCGAACGCATCGCCGCCCTCGGCACCCGGCCGGCCGCCTTCGTCGGCGAACTGCTGGCATTCTTTGGCCATATGTATCAGCAGGCGCAGGGCTTCAGCGCCCCGCCGGTGCACGATCCTTGCGCAGTGGCCTATGTGATCGATCCGAGCGTTATGTCGGTGCGCAAAGTGCCGGTGGATATCGAGCTGACCGGCACCCTGACGTTGGGCATGACGGTCGCGGACTTCCGCGCGCCGCCGCCGCCGGACTGCCACACCCAGGTCGCGGTCAAACTGGATCAGGATAAATTCTGGGATCTGGTGGTGGATGCGCTGGAGCGGATCGGCGACGTGGAGTAAGCGCACAAGAGACGAGATTAACGCGCTTGGGCAGGCGCGTTAGTCTGTATTCTGCCGCGGCAACGGGGAGGCTCAAGTCATAACCGCTTTTATTTCCAATGCAGCAGAACAATCCTAATAATAAATTATTTCATGAAAATTTAAAAAAACAGATAAAGACAGGAAGAATCTTAATAAAATTAAAACCATGAAAATCACATTGAATTTAAAAATCAGCAATGGAAAACGATGAAGTAAATCTCCACCGTCACGCCGCCATTGACGGCATCAATTAAACAAGCAGATACCTCTTTTATTCTTCACACTGCCTGCCAATCTAGGCCGTTGCCGGGATACCCCACGATATCCACACACGCAAGAACCACAAACAACCCATTGATTTTAATTAATAAAAACAACATTAGGATTAAAAATTGACTGAATCACAATAGATTTGAGAAAATAGCGCGTCTGTTTTTGCAAACAACAAAAATGCCTTTTGCGAGTGAAAAATACGGCTTAACCTTTCTTTGGGCAAACAGCCTCGCGCATTCTCAGGGCAAACATTATTTATCGCTTTACCATAAAGACGGTTTAAATTTCCCGTGAGACATTTTCGATTTCAACATTACACGCATTTCAACACCAGGATAAAGGATAGGGAATAATCAAAGCATGCATTTAATAAACGCTATCAGGCCTTGGCAGGTTAACCATGGCCGATAAATCTCCCGCTAACGCAGCGACCATCGCCGTGCTGCCCCTGCTGCTGATCTGGATGGCGGCGGTCCTGCCGGTCTATCATCCCAACATGGGCGGCGACGGTCTGGCGCTGCCGCAAAACATTCTGGCCTGGGGCGTCATGGCGCTCACTACGCTGATCGTGACGTTTACCGTTTGCCTGGGTCGCATCCACCTTTCGCTCACGCCCACCGCGCGCCTGTTGCTGCTCGGCATCGCCGTGCTGGCGCTGCCGTTGCTGTATACCCGCCCCGAATGGCGCGAAGACGCCCTGTGGCGCTGCGCCGGTTTGCTCGGCGGTTGGTTGTTCTATGTCGCCTGCCTGCAGCTGCGCGTCACCGCACGGCAGCGCGAGCTGCTGCTGTTCGGCCTGTTGTTTGCCGTCGGCATTCAGGCGTTGTTGGCGGCTTTACAGCTGTTCGCCCCCGCGCTGGCCTGGGTATCCCCTAACGGCGGCCGGGTCTACGGCGTCTTTCAGCAGCCGAACGTGCTGGGCAGCTTTATCGCCACCGGGCTGGCTTTGGCGCTCTGGCTGCTGCTGGCTCCCTTCTCTGCGCCGACACGGCGGCAAATCCCGCTGCTCGCCCTGCTGGCCGCTTTCTCCGCCCTGCTGGTGCTGATCCAGTCGCGCGCCGCCTGGTTGGGGGCCGCATTGGCGGCGGCGCTGCTGCTGTGGCGCTTTGCCCGCCAACGCCCGGCCGCAAGCCGCTGGGCCGGCGGCGCGCTGCTGCTGGGCGCCGCGATCGGTCTGACGGTGCTGTTCACCGGTTTTGGTCTGGATGGCCGCGCTGGCCTGATCGGACGGGAGCTTTCCAACAGCGCGCGCCTGACCATGCTGCACGACGTCGGCGCCATGATCCTGGCCAAGCCGCTGCTGGGCTGGGGCTACGGCGGCTTTGAATACAGCTTCGCGCACTTCCGCCTGCAGACAATGCCCTGGAGAGAAGTGCTGGAAGTCGCCGGGCATCCGCACAATGAAATCCTGCTGTGGTGGGTCGAGGGCGGCCTGACGGCGCTGGCGGGTATCGCTATCGTCCTTGCCGCCGGCGTACGGCTGCTGAAAAGCGCCTGGCAACGGGATCGAGAACAGCAGAACGGCGCGCGCGTCGGCCTGTTCCTGGTGCTGCTGCCGATGCTGATACACACTCAGCTGGAATACCCTTTCTATCTGTCTGCGCCGCACTGGCTGGCGTTTCTGCTGCTGCTGGCGCTGCTGGACGGCCAAACCGGCGAGCCCCGCCCGCTGCCGTTCGCCAAAGCCCTGAGCCTGCCGGTGGCGCTTGCGGCGCTCGGCGTGCTGGTGATGGCGGCCTTCGCCTGGCAAGGGCGCATGGCGCTCACTCAGTCGGAGCGCACTATGCTGGCCAACATCGACAGCATCGAGCAGATGCCGCCGCCGGCCGCCTGGATCTACCTGGAGCGCAAAACCTTCGACGAGCAATCTCACGCGCTGCTGGTCTATAACCAAACGCGCGATGATGCCCTGTTGACCGGCTATCGGCAGTGGGCCAATGCCTATCTGCAGCGCCGCATCGACGCCAACGTCTACGCCACGCTGATCATGATCTTGCACTATCAGGGGGATCAAGCACAAGCCGATGCTCGCCAACGGGAAGCCGCTTTTCTGTTTGCGCGGGATGCGCGGTTCAGGTAGGGACAACGAGGTGAGAGCGATGCTTCACCGCTCTCACCTGCGTCATTTTATGTAGCAAAATTAACGCGGCAAAATCGCGCACTCTTTATCCAGCAGCGACTCTACCGAAGCGCGGTTGCCGACGTCCCAGCCGCGCTTCGAGGCCAGCAAAATAAACCCCCGTTGGCCGCCAAACGTAGTGGGCACTAACGCCACGCCATATTCCGCCATCTGCGGCGGCGACAGATGGAAATAATCCGCCAGATCCTTAATCGGGTAAACGCCCATCGCGGTTGGCTGCATCACGCGGCGCGCGTAGTAGGTGTGGCGCAACAGCTTATCCGGCAAGGGCCGCCATTGTTCCTGTATGTAGGGGCGTTCCGCCTGCAATTGACGCCGCACGTCCTCACGCAGACAGGTCAGGTGAATGTGCAATTGGTTTTGGCTGCGGCCGTATGCGGAGTTGATCGCCATGCCCAACATATCATCCGGCACCGGCCCGCCATATTCGGCGGCCAGCCGATAACGCATCAGCCAGGCATAGCCAAAATAGTCCGTCCGTTCCCCGGCCAGCATCTGTGGGCTTTCGATGCCGGAGAGCGGCGCCGTCGGAACCAGAATAAAATGATAGGGGTAACGCGGATTTTGCAGCACGCTAAAGCCCTGGGCCTTCCCCTGCGGCATATAAATCTGCTCACAGGGCGCCGGATCGCGCTTTTGCTGATAATTGGCCATGCAAAGCTTATCGACCACGCCCCACAGCGCATCGGAGCGGGCGCAGCCCGTCAGGGACAGGACGCCCAGCGCCAGCAGCCAACGCCGGGCGGGTATAGCCAGACGCGTCATCATCGTATTGCTCTGTTTTTTCGCCACGTCAATTTTATTCCATTATATCGTGCAGGCTACGGCGTCCTGCCGCGCTTAGCGTTACGAATGCGAGAAAGGCCGCAAAATGGAGCATGATTGAGGGGCCAACGCGTGGCCCCTGGAGGAAAAATTACGCCGTGCCGCCGACGGTGAGCGTGTCCAGTTTCAGCGTCGGTTGGCCGACGCCCACCGGCACGCTCTGGCCTTCTTTGCCGCACACGCCCACGCCTTTATCGAGCGCCAGATCGTTGCCGACCATCGAGATCTGCTGCATCGCCTCGATGCCGGAGCCGATCAGCGTCGCCCCCTTCACCGGTTTAGTGATGCGGCCCTTCTCGATCAGATAGGCTTCGGTGGTGGAGAACACGAACTTGCCGGAGGTGATATCCACCTGGCCGCCGCCAAAGTTCGGCGCGTACAGGCCGTACTCAACGCTGGCGATGATCTCTTCCGGCGTCGATTTACCCGCCAGCATGTAGGTGTTGGTCATGCGCGGCATCGGCAGATGCGCGTAGGACTCGCGGCGGCCGTTGCCGGTCGGCGCGACGCCCATCAGGCGCGCGTTGAGCTTGTCCTGCATGTAGCCTTTCAGCACGCCGTTTTCGATCAGCACGTTGTACTGGCCCGGCACGCCTTCGTCGTCGATCGCCAGCGAACCGCGGCGCCCTTGCAGGGTGCCGTCGTCCACCACGGTACACAGCTCAGACGCCACCCGCTCGCCCATATGGCCGCTGAACACCGAGGTGCCGCGCCGGTTGAAGTCGCCTTCCAGGCCATGGCCCACCGCTTCGTGCAGCAGCACGCCCGGCCAGCCGGCACCCAACACCACCGGCATATTGCCGGCCGGCGCCGCTACCGCGCCGAGGTTGACCAGCGCCATGCGCACCGCTTCTTTAGCGTAAGCGTCGGCGCGCACGTCGCCGTCGACGGTTTCCAGGAAGTAGTCATAGCCGAAACGGCCGCCGCCGCCGCTGGAGCCGCGCTCACGCTTGCCGTCCTGCTCCACCAGCACGCTGACGGAAAGGCGCACCAGCGGGCGAACGTCCGCCGCCAGCGTGCCGTCGGTGGCGGCCACCAACACCTGCTCGTAAACGCCGGTGATGCTGGCGTTCACTTCCTGCACCCGCGCATCGGCGGCGCGCGCCACCTTGTCGACGCGGTGCAACAGGGCGATTTTCTCTTCGCGCGGCAGGCTTTGCAGCGGATCGAGCAGCGGGTACAGCGCTCGATAACCGATTTCGCCCAGGGTATGCGCCCGCCCGTCGCCCTGCTCGCGCACGATGCTGCGCGCCGCCTGGGCGCTCTGCTGCAGCGCATTCAGAGTGATCTGATCGGCATAGGCGAACCCGGTCTTCTCACCGCTGACGGCGCGCACGCCGACGCCCTGGTCGATATTGTAAGAGCCATCCTTGATGATGCCGTCCTCGATCACCCAGGCTTCGTGATAGCTGGACTGAAAATAGAGATCGGCGTAGTCGATACGGCGTTCTGCCAGTTGACCCAGTACCGAGTACAGGTCTTGATGACTCAGCTTGTTGGTAGCGAGTAACTGCTCACTGACAAACGTCAGACTCATAATGGTTTCACTCTTGATTGGAGGATAACTTGTCAGACGGCGCCGTCAGCGACGTCTGGAATCGGTTGTGCTGCAGCACCGGCATCTGCGCACGAATATTTTTCAGGCTTGCGGCGTCCACGCGCACCTTCAGTGCCGCCACGGCGTCCGGGTTCTCGGCCAGTACCTTGCCCCAGCCGTCGACGGCCAGCGTGTGGCCCCAGGTGCGACGGGTCGGCCCGTGGCGCCCCACCTGCGCCGGCGCCAGGATCATGCACTGGTTCTCGATCGCTCGGGCGCGCAGCAGGATTTCCCAATGCGCCTCGCCGGTTACCCGCGTAAAGGCCGCCGGCACCGAAATCAGTTCGGCGCCCTGCGCCCGCAGCGCCTGGAACAGCGCGGGGAAGCGCAGATCGTAGCATATGGTCATGCCCAAACGCCCGACCGGCGTATCCACCACCGTCAGGTGCTGCCCATGCTGGTAGGTATCCGACTCGCGGTAATGGCCGTGCGCGTCGTTGATGTCCACATCGAACATGTGCAGTTTGTCGTAGCGGGCGCGGATCTCGCCCTGCTCGTCGAACAACAGGCTGCTAGTGGTGATAAGCTCCGGGTTCTCACGGCTGACGAGCGGCATCGAGCCCACCAGCAACCACACGCCATAGCGGCGCGCCAGTTCGCGCACCGCATTCTGCAGCGGGCCATCGCCCTGTTTTTCCGCCTGTTGGCGGTAGGCTGCGGAGTTGGCGAACAGCAGCGCGTTCTCCGGCGTCATGACCAGTTTTACCCCGGCATTGAGCTGCTTAATCTGCTGTTCAATCTGGGCCAGGTTATCGCGCACCTGATCGCCACTGCACAACTGCAACAACGCAACGTTAGCATTCCTCATGACGCCTTATCCTCCTTTGACTTACGCTGTACCTCATTGATCTTCGGCTGGTCGAGATCGCCGCCGATATGGT
Organism: Serratia sp. CY55921; assembly: GCF_052167655.1. Classification (NCBI taxonomy): domain Bacteria; kingdom Pseudomonadati; phylum Pseudomonadota; class Gammaproteobacteria; order Enterobacterales; family Yersiniaceae; genus Serratia; species Serratia sp. CY55921. The sequence goes on from NZ_JBJNMU010000003.1 coordinate 293,873, forward strand.
AGCGAATCAGCGAAATCTTGCTCCACAGCGGCCCCAGCACCTGCGAAGCGGCGAACACCGCCGCGCCGACGATCGGGTTAACGACAAACGCCGTGGCCACGCCGACGGTCGCTGAAATCGCCGGCGCCACCACCGCTTCCATATCGATGCGGCGGCGCGCCAAATCGATCTGGCCGCTCATAGCGATATCCGCCGCCAAGCCGTCGATCAATAGATTATCAGTATGCATTATGCCATCTTTCAGCCAGGCGGTACTGCGGATGGAATCAAAGTAGAAGCCTTTGCCGAAGGTATCGCTGAAGTCGAACTGCAGCTTGCGCAGCAAAGCGTCGAAGCTGACCAGCCGCAGCAGCTGACCGGCGCGGCCGCCGCCCATGCTGTCGATCTCGCCCTTGCCCATTTTGACCTGCAACGCGCCGCTCAGCGTATCGACCCGCGGCTGCCACGGCGTGCCATGCCAGTACAGATCGAAATCCACGTCGTAAGGCGCTCCCTTGAGCGGAATGGTGATGCCAAAGAAGGCGGCGGTTTCATCAATCTTGCCGCCGAGCAGCTTGCCTTTCAGCGAGCTGCGCTCTTCTTGCGCGTTTTGTTTCCACAGGCCGGTGGCGGTCATGCGCCCTTGGCCGGTATCGACCAGGCCGTGATCCAGCGTCAGAGTATCGCCCCGATTAGTCAGATCCGCCTCGACCTTGCCGAGGTTCTGCCCCAGTACCCAGCACGACTTGCAGCGCAACATCAGCGAAGGCCAGTCGCGGAAGGAAACTTTTTCGGTCGACGGCGGCGGCGTGCCCGCCGCGCTTTTCGTCTCTGCGAACTGCGGGTTGTAATACAGATAATTGATATCGGCGCGCCACGGCCCGCGATCGGCCACCCGCAGGCTGCCGTCCACTTCGTCGCTCTTGGCGCTCACGAGGGTAGCGCCAAGCTGTTTCTCGGCCGACAGCGTCAGCTTATGCCAGGCCTGGCCGCCCAACAGCAACTGCGGCGTGGTCAGCGCCACGGTGGTGGGGAAGCTGAAACCGCCCACCTGGCCGCTGCCGCCGCCCTGTTTCAGCGCCGGCGCGAGCAGCGCCAGCCACTGCTCACCGTCCAACGCCGGCAGATTCAGCGTCATCGACTTGCCGGCCGGCAGCGGCGGCGTGCCGCCCCCGTTGGTTTGCCAGGCGGCGCGCGCCAGATTCACCTGTTTTTTATCGAAGTTCCATTCACTGTTGAAACGGTTCTGTTTGCCCGCGCTACCGGTCAACATGAAGCCGTTCAAACCGCCTTTGACCTTGACGTTCACCGGCAGCGCCTCTCCTGGCGCCTTGTCCAGCGGCGAAGGTAAGTGACTGCTCACTTTCTTCAAATCCGCGTCGAGACCGATATCGTAGCTGGCCGAACCTTGGTGCGGCAGCGTGATGGCCACCTGGCTCTGCCAGGGCGCGCTGCCGCTGAGCGCATCGGCGGCCTCTTTCGGCAGGCCGGGGAACTTGCCCGGCTGCCAGTCTCCTTTCAGACCAACGTTGACCTTGTAGTCACGCTCGCCTTCCTGCGTAGTGAAGTTGACCGCCACCGGTTGCCCGAACCAGTTGGCCGACAGGGTGTCGCTCTCCAGATTGCCGTTGTTGAAACGGAATTTGCCGCTGAGCTTCTGCAGCTCGCTTTCCAGCGGTTTTATCAGCAACGAATTATTGTTCAGCGCCACTTCACCGGTGGCTTTGACCTGCTCGCCGTCCAGCGGGATATCCAGATGTAAGCGCCCACTGACATCGCCGCCAATTTGCAGCTGCTCCAGTGCCGCCCCCAGCGAATCGTGCAACGGCGTCTGCATAAAGTAGTCATGCACATCGCTGCCCGCGCCTGCGACTTCGGCGTCGATCAGCAATCGCTCTTTCAGGTAATCCGGGATCACCGCGCTGATATTTTTACCCGCCACCTTGCCCAACCGGGTTTGCGGCGCATGCATCCACAGCCCCTCGTTGGCGAAATCGAGATCGATCGCCAAATCGGTCAGCGCCGGCCAGCCCGGTTGGAACTGGAAGGTGGCATGGCGCAGCGGTACGAAGACTTCGAACTGCCCTTCGTTTTTGCGATACGGGAAGTGCTGCGGATCGCCGGAATAAATCAGCGTGGCGTTATCCACCTGGCCGCCCTGAATGGCGCCGCTCAGGTAGTCCACCAGATGCTTGCCCATCAACGGTTCCGGGAAATAGCGCCAGGCGTCGGCGCCGTCATACAGGCGGATGCCCGCCAGGATGTTCAGCCACGGATCGCCCTTGGCCGGCTGCTGATAACGGAAATCGCCGTTGACCCACAGCGACTTCGCCTTGACGTCCAGCCCCTGGCTCGCCAGTTCCCAGCCCTGATCGTTGTAACGCCAGGTCAGCGCGCCACGCGCGCGGCTGACTTCAAGCGGCGCTCGGAACATGTCGCCGTAAGGCAGGGTGCTGTCGGTAAGCCCCAGCGTCAGGCGGCCGTTCTCCACCCCGCCGCTCAACGCCCCGGAGAAGTGGTTAACGCCCGGCAGCAGTTCCCAACGCTGCCAGCTGACATCGCGCCACAGCGCCTGGAAACGGCTCTTTTCCGGCTGCTTGAGCGGAATGTCCAGCGCCAGCGCTTCCAATTGCCCCTGCGGCTGCAGATCGTTCCAGCGGTCGAGCACGTCCGGGCTGAGGAACGAGAAGGTCGGCAACAGCGCCGACAGACGCTCCAGCTGAATATCAGTCGCGCGCACACGCAGTTCTTCATTCTGCGCCGGCCCCATGAATTCGGTGTTTTCCGGCAGCCACAGCGCGGAAAGCCCGCCCTGCGGCCAGGCCTGGCCGTCGGTGCTCAAACGCAGTTGCGGCACGTCGAGCTGCCAACCGGTGCCCTGGCGGCGCAGCGACAGCGCCAGATTATCCACGTCCAGCCGGTGCTGCGCGGCGCCGGTGTCCCAGTTGGCCGCCCCCTGCTTGAGCAACGCATTGCCGCCGGCGATCTGGCCGTTCTGCACCTGCAGCCAGGCCGCCAGGCTGAAGTCGGCGCTTTCCAGCCCGGTGTTGGCGCGCAGCCAGCGGGTAAACCAGGGTTTCATGTCGATGTTATCGGCCTGCAGGTAGACCGTGCCGGTATCCAGCAGGCCCTGATTATCGCGCAGGTCCATGCGCAGCTGCACCACGCCGTGTTGGCCGTTCAGCGTAGACAGACTGATCTGCCCCTCGGCGCGGTGGCGATCGCGGCCGTTGAGCCAGGTCAGCTGGGGAATGTCAAATTCGGCGCGCGCGCCGGCGGGCGTCAGGAACGAGATACGGCTGTCGCGCAAATCGAAATGATCGAGCTGGCGCAGCATCAGATCGCTGATCTTGCCCGGCTCAAGGCCTTCGCCCTGCTGGTCGCCGCCCAGCGTGGCGTTCAAGTCGAGGCGGAATTGGTAGAAGGTCAGATCGCGGAACTGCCAGCGCCAGTGCAGCAGCGACTGCCACACGTCCAACGCCAGCGTCACGCGCTCGATATGCACATCGCTTTTGGGCAGCGTAGCGCTCAGGTTGCGCATTTCAAGCTGCGGGCCGAACGTTTCCCAGCTGCCCTGCACGAAATCCATCCGCACGGGCACGCCGGACAGCTTCTCCACCTGCGCCAGCAGTTGCGGGCGGTAGTCGTTCAGCTTCGGCAGCATCAGGCGCAGCCCGCTGATCAGCAGCGCCACAATCACAATTAGGGTGGCGCCTGTTGCTAACAGAATCCCAGGCAGTCGCCTCACGCAGTTCTCCTTGCTCCGCTGCCTGGCAACGGGAATATCTATGCACTGACGGGCCCGGCGTGCCGGGCCCCTACCGATGTCGGGCGGGCTACATCATGACGACGTCGAACTGCTCCTGGCTGTACAACGGTTCGATCTGCACCTTCACCTGTTTGCCGACGAAAATCTCCACTTCGGCCAGCGCGTGCGACTCTTCGCTCTTCAGCGCTTCGCCGACCGCCGCGGAGGCGTACACCAGGAAGCGATCGGAATCGTAGGCGTGATGCACGCGCACAATTTCGCGCAGGATCTCGTAGCACACGGTTTCCACCGTTTTCACGGTGCCGCGCCCATTGCAAGTAGGACAATCGTGACAGAGCACATGTTCAATGCTTTCACGCGTTCGTTTACGCGTCATTTCAACTAAGCCTAGCTGAGAGAAGCCGTTGATCGTGGTTTTTACCCGATCTTTACTCAACGCCTGCTCCAGCGAGTGCAGCACCCGGCGGCGATGCTCTTCGTTGTTCATATCGATGAAGTCGATAATGATGATGCCGCCCAGGTTGCGCAGCCGCAGCTGGCGGGCAATGGCCTGCGTCGCCTCGATGTTGGTATTGAAGATGGTTTCATCGAGGTTGCGGTGGCCGACGAAGGCGCCGGTGTTGATGTCGACGGTGGTCATCGCCTCGGTCTGATCGATGATCAGATAGCCGCCGGACTTCAGCTCCACCTTACGCTCCAGCGCGCGCTGGATCTCGTTTTCCACATCGTACAGATCGAAAATCGGTTGGCTGCCGGTGTACAGCTCCAGCTTGCGGGTGATGTCCGGGATATACTCGCCGGTAAACTCCACCAGCAGATCGTGCGTCAACCGCGAATCGACGCGAATGCGATCCAGGGCCGCGCCGGCGAAGTCGCGCAGGATGCGCTGCGCCAGCGCCAGCTCGCCGTACAGCTTGTATTTGGTCTGGTTGCGCTTCTTGCGCTCCATCACCTTGGTCCACAGGCGTTTGAGGAACGCAGCGTCCTGCGCCAGCTCCTCCTCGCCGATGCCCTCCGCCGCGGTGCGGATGATAAAACCGCCCAGCTCGTCGCAGTGCGGCGCAACGATGGACTTCAGGCGTTCGCGCTCGGCTTCGCTTTCAATGCGCTGCGACACGCCGACGTGCGCCGCGCCCGGCATGAAGACCAGATAGCGCGAAGGCAGCGTAATGTCGGTAGTCAGACGCGCGCCCTTGGTGCCGAGCGGATCTTTCACCACCTGCACCATCAGGTCTTGCCCCTGGCGCACCAGCTCGGCGATGTCGCGCACGTGGAAGTTTTTCCGCTCGTCGCCGGCGACGCATTCGGTATGCGGCATGATGTCGGAGGCGTGCAGGAAGGCGGCCTTGTCCAGGCCGATGTCGACGAACGCCGCCTGCATCCCCGGCAGGACGCGGCTGACGCGCCCTTTATAGATATTGCCGACGATGCCGCGTTTGGATTCGCGTTCGATATGAATCTCTTGCAGAATGCCGCCATCGATATAGGCGACCCGCGTTTCAGACGGTGTGATATTAACCAGTAGCTCAGCTGTCATGCCTTCTCCTCAGAGCCGGTCGATAATGGCAGCGCCCATCAACCGGTTCTTACATCACGTAATGCGACAAAATTACTGAGCAGCTCATGTGTTTCGACCAGTGGCAGACCGACCACCGCGTGATAACTCCCGGTTATCGTTCTGACGAAACAACCACCCTTTCCTTGAATGCCGTAGGCGCCCGCTTTATCCATCGGTTCGCCCGTAGCAATATAGTCGCGGATATCCTGTTGCGACAGGCTGCGGAACGTCACGTCGGTCACCACCAGCTGGCAACGCACGTCTTGGCGATCGGCGATCGCCACCGCCGTCATCACCTGATGCTGTTTGCCCGACAGGGCCGCCAGCATCTGTGCCGCATGGGCTTCGTCGCGCGGCTTCTCCAGCACCCGGCCGTTGAGCACCACGATGGTGTCGGCGCCCAGCACCGGCCGATCTTCCTGCGCCAGCGCCACGCCCGCTTTGGCCTTGTCCTGCGCCAGGCGGCGCACATAGGCTTCTGCGGCTTCGCCTTCCCGGCGCTGCTCTTCGGTATGCGTCAACAGGATGTCGAACGATACGCCCAGCAGGGTCAGCAGTTCACGTCGACGTGGGGAGCCGGAGGCCAGATAAAGCGAAGTCATTGAGATACCCTTACTGTACGGCGAACTGACGGCGGATTTTGCGCATCAACAGGAATAACCACGGCCACAAAATGCCGTTTACCACACTACTCCAGAACACCTCTGGGCGGAAAGAGACGTTGATCACTAAAAACTCAGCCCAGAACACCACCACGTCCATCGACAGCGACAGCAGCACGACGATCAGCGCCTGTTGCCACAGCGCCATATTGCGGAACAGTTGGAATTTGAACGCCACCAGGTAGGCGATGATGCCCAGCGCCAGCGCGCGCACGCCCAGCGTGGAGCCGAGGATCAGATCCATGATCAACCCCAGCACGAAGCCGGTGCCGACGTTGACCCGGTGCGGCAAGGCCATCACCCAGTAGATCAGGATCAACACCAGCCAGGAAGGCCGGAACATGTAGATTTGCTCCGGCCACGGCATGATTTGCAGCACCAACGCCACCAGGAACGACAGCCAGATTATCCAGCGCCCGTGGCTGCGGTAGCTGTTCATTGCACCACTCCCGCCGCAGCAGGCTGAGCTTGAGGCTGGACAGACGCCGGAGCGGCGGTTTGCGGCGCCACGCCGGTAGCCGGAGCCGGCAACTGAGGCCCGACCGAACCGGCAGGCGGCAGCACCTGCGGCATCATCTGCATCAGGCGTTCATTGGCCACGCGGTGCACTTCGTCCGGCGGCAGCGGCATGTCGCCGTTGCGATCGGCGCCCCACAGCAGCAGCAGGTAGCGCAAGCGCTGCAGACCGGCGGTCGGCCGTGCCTGAATCACAGTGTAAGCGCGTTGATTGTCGACCTTGACCGAAGAGACTACCGCCACCGGATACCCTTCCGGGAAACGGCCGCCGAGGCCGGAGGTCACCAGCACGTCGCCAACGCGGATATCGGTATTGTTCGGCAGGTGTTCCAGCTGCAGATCGTCGGCGCAGCCGCTGCCTGCGGCGATCACCCGAATATCGTTGCGCAGCACCTGAATCGGCAACGCGTGCGAGGCATCGCAGATCAGCAGCACGCGGCTGGTCACCTTCGCCACCGCCACGACCTGGCCAACTACGCCCTTGTCACTGATCACCGGCTGGCCTTCATAGACGCCGTTGTCCGACCCTTTGTCGATAACGACCTGGTCGCTGTACGGATCGGAACCGGTGGAGATCACCTGGGTGACCATCTTGTGTTCGTCCTGGCGCAGCGGGGAACCCAGCAGCTCGCGCAAGCGGGCGTTTTCCTGCTTGAATTGGCCAAGAAGAAGAATATCGCTGTTTTTCAGCAGCAGTTCCTGCCGCAGAGCTCGGTTTTCCAGCTCCAGCTGTTGGCGGGTGGCCAGCGTTTCCGACACGCTGTCCAAAACTTTACGCGGCCCGTTGGCCAGAAAATAGAAAGGGCTGACTGCGGTGTCCATGTAGTTACGTATCTTCACGAACGTGCCGAGCCGGCTGTCGGCAACGATCAGGCCAATGGCCGCGATCACCGCCAAAAAAAGTCGCAGTTGCAGGGAAGGCCCCCTGCTAAAAATCGGCTTCATAAATTATGCGAGTTCCTCGACAACAGAAAGAGGAACCGTACCCGATTTTCGCTGTGCGCATTCATCCGATACGATTCCTCCTTCCAGGGGCTGACTATTCTTCGCTGAACAAATCGCCGCCGTGCATGTCGATCATTTCCAACGCCTTGCCGCCGCCGCGCGCCACGCAGGTCAGCGGATCTTCCGCCACCACGACCGGGATGCCGGTTTCTTCCATCAGCAGGCGATCGAGGTTGCGCAGCAACGCGCCGCCGCCGGTCAAGACCATGCCGCGTTCGGAAATGTCGGAGGCCAATTCTGGCGGGCACTGCTCCAGCGCAACCATCACCGCGCTGACGATGCCGGTCAGCGGCTCTTGCAGGGCTTCGAGGATTTCATTGGAGTTCAGGGTAAAGCCGCGCGGTACGCCTTCAGCCAGGTTACGGCCGCGCACTTCGATTTCGCGCACTTCGTCGCCCGGATAGGCAGAACCGATTTCGTGCTTGATGCGCTCTGCAGTGGCTTCGCCGATCAGCGAGCCATAGTTGCGGCGCACATAATTGATGATGGCTTCATCGAAACGGTCACCGCCGATGCGCACGGAAGAGGAGTACACCACGCCGTTCAGCGAGATCACCGCCACTTCAGTGGTACCGCCACCGATATCCACCACCATGGAGCCGGTCGCTTCGGAAACCGGCAAGCCTGCACCGATCGCCGCCGCCATCGGCTCTTCAATCAGGAACACTTCACGCGCGCCGGCCCCTTGGGCGGACTCGCGGATAGCGCGGCGTTCAACCTGGGTTGCGCCGACCGGCACACAGACCAGCACGCGCGGGCTTGGGCGCATAAAGCTGTTGCTGTGAACCTGTTTGATAAAGTGCTGCAGCATTTTTTCGGTCACGAAGAAGTCGGCGATCACGCCGTCTTTCATCGGGCGAATAGCCGCGATGTTGCCGGGGGTGCGGCCCAGCATCTGTTTGGCGTCATGACCGACGGCCGCTACGCTCTTTGGGGAGCCGGCACGATCCTGGCGAATGGCAACCACCGAAGGTTCATTCAGTACGATGCCTTGCCCTTTAACATAAATCAGGGTATTGGCGGTACCCAAGTCGATGGACAAGTCGTTGGAAAACATGCCACGAAATTTCTTAAACATAACGAAAGGATAATCCTGCAAGCTGGGGGCGGAAAATAAAATCCGCCTACTTTACCAACCACACGAAGCAGCGACAAGGCGCAAAAACGTTCTACTTCGGTGAAAAATAGTCTGTATTGTTTCTGCTCGAATGCACGGAAATTGGATGAGGCCTGAATTCCCTGAACAAAGGCTCAGTTTACCACCCTGTCAACGCACGAAACGGCGTAACACAGCTCATAAAATCTAACATATTCCCTGATTGCCGCCGGTGGTAAGCACCTACCAACGTCAACCAGATAAAGGCAGACAAGAGCCTATCTCAAATAGGCGTTGTTGTCGCAGGCAGTTTGGAAAAAACTCCAAAAAGACGGTAACGAGGCCCAGATGGATCCGGTCCTCATTCTACGTCAATTTTTGTCCGTCAATCAGCTTAAACACGATAACGACGTGAATATTTTTTACGCCCCATGTCGATCGGTTCCGGCGACGCGAAAAAGTCGCCCTGCCCGCCATGGATCCCACGCTCTTTCAGCGTCTGCCATTCATTGCGCGTACGTACGCTGGCAGCGAACACCTGAGCGCGCGTGCCCGCGCAGGCGCCGGTCAGGCTCTGCACGAACAGCTGGTTTTCGTCCCGCTTATCGATACTCCGCACCAACCCCGGGTGGAGCTTGACGATCTCCACCTGCAACGACTTGATATAGGACGTACTGACCACGGTTAACCCCGCTTTGGACACCGCCAGGCGGCAACCCAGCCCTGACAGCAACCTCAGCACCGGACGCAAACGGTCGATATGTTGACACACATCTGCCTCCGCAAGTTCAATCAGAATTCGTCGACGCTGACTTTTTTCGCACTGCAACAGCATATCGCGCAACCAGCGCTGGAAAGAGCGCTGCAAAATCGAGTCCACGCACAGCGGGAACGCCAGCGTTTCTTCAGGCCACTGCGCCAGCAACGGGATGATGCGGCTCACCTGTTGGCGATCGTAACTCTCCGCCAACCCCAATTGCTCCACCAGCGGCATATATTCCGCCGGCAGCAATTCCTGGGCGCCGTCATAAATTCGGCTCATGATCTCACGGTGGTGCACCTCGCCTTCCACGGTCACCGCCGGTTTCTGATACAGCCGCGGGCCGCCGCGCGCCAGCACCTGTTCCAGCAGCGTGCGCCACTTGACGCTGCCGCGCCCCTTTTCCGGCACCTGGCTGTCGTACACGTACCAACCGTTTTCGCCCTGCAGCGTGGCGTGCCGCGTCGCCTGCTCCGCGTAATCGATCACCTGCTCCGTGGTCTGGCCGCTGCGGTACGCCACGATGCCGATGTGCAGGAAAGCCTCACGGTCGATCATCGCCGTGGAAGGCAAGGCATCGATGGCGTTGACCAGCTGTGAGGCGATGCCGTCGGCCTCCTTCAGCGTGCGATGCGGCAGCAAGACGGTAAAATCGCTGTGAAAATAGCGCGCCAGCAGCGCCGACGGATAGCGCATCACGAAGGTAGACAGCAGATTGACCAGCGAATACATCAGCTCCTGCACCGCCACGCTGCCGTGCGTGTCGCGCAGGGTCTCGAAATCGGGCAGCCGCACCATCATCACGATGCCGTGCGAGCCTTCCTCTTCCAGCTGAGTGGTCAATTGGTTATCGAAGAACAGGCGATTGTTCAGCCCGGTTTTGGCGTCCTGCGCCGCGAAGGCGCGGATCAGCGTATCGACCCGGCTGCGCTCCTCCCGGGCTTCCGCCAGATCGGCCAGCAGGCGGTCGAGCGCCCCGCTGACGTTGGCCGGCCATTCGCGCACGTCGCCCTGCATGACGTTTTCGCGCTCGCCGTTCAGAATGCGCCGCGCGCGGCGCTCCAGACGATCCTCGCCGTCGGCCTGTTCACGCAGCCAGCGCAGGCTGAACAGCAAAATCACCACCATAACGACGATCGACAGCGTGACGGCGGCCGTGGATTGCAACGTGCGCACATCGCTGGCGAAGGGATCGAGGTAGGTGATTTGCAGCATACTGCCCGGGTGCTGCAACAGCGGCCGCGAGACCTGACGATAGCCGTTCAGCGCATCCCAGGGCTCTTTTTTCGCCGTCGGCAATTTATAGTCGAGGAGCTTGCTGGCGCCGGCCTCTACGCGGATCGACACAATGCCGAGCGGGCGCATGACAATCGGCAACCATTTCTCCTGATCGCGCGGCGACTCGCGCAACATGGCTTGATCGAGAGACGTGACCAGCGAATCAAAGCGACGCTCCTGGCGATCCTGGGTAACGTAAAAGAAGCTGTATGAGCATCCCATCAGCATCAAAAACATCGCCAGCGCGACCAACAGAGTGATCAATGCAGAGAGTTTGGTGGTAAATCGCATCCCTGTGCCTTGTCCGCTATGGTTAAGTGAGTGTTCACCCTTTAGCTAAAAGGGGCCGTCCAACCCTAACAAGCCTTGCTGAGGAATTAAACCTGCAAGCGCCGTTTTTGTCCTTTATCAGGACTTGGGCCGCTTATTATGCATATAGTCAAATAAATGTGATTCAGCCATTGATAGAAAAGTGTAAACGAGAGGAAGAGTGACATGCGTGCACTGTTATTGGAACAACAAGACGACCAAACTCTGGCTCATATCAAAGATATCGGCAGCGATCGGTTGCCGGAAGGCGATGTTACCGTCGACATCAACTGGTCCAGCCTGAACTACAAGGATGCGCTGGCGATCACCGGGAAAGGCAAGATCGTGCGTCATTTCCCGATGGTGCCGGGCATCGACTTCGCCGGCACCGTGCGCCACAGCGGTGACGCTCGCTTTAAAGAGGGGCAAAGCGTGGTGCTCACCGGTTGGGGCGTGGGTGAACACCACTGGGGGGGCCTGGCCGAGCAGGCTCGCGTCTCCGGCGAGTGGCTGGTGCCGCTGCCGAACGGCCTGGATGAGCGCAAGGCGATGATCATCGGCACCGCCGGCTTTACCGCCATGCTGTGCGTGATGGCGCTGGAGGAAGGCGGGGTACACCCGGACGACGGCGATATCCTGGTTACCGGCGCCAGCGGCGGCGTGGGCAGCACCGCCATCGCCCTGCTGGCGGCGCTGGGGTACCGGGTGACCGCCATCAGCGGCCGCGACAGCAATACCGACTACCTGAAAGCGCTCGGCGCCAAAGAGGTGATGTCGCGCGATGGCTATATCGACACGCCGCGTCCGCTGGAGAAACAGCTGTGGGCCGGCGCGGTGGACACCGTCGGCGACAAACTGCTGGCCCGGGTGCTGGCGCAGATGAACTATAACGGCACCGTCGCCGCCTGCGGCCTGGCCGGCGGCTATCAGTTGCCGACCACCGTGATGCCGTTCATTCTGCGTAATGTGCGCCTGCAAGGGGTGGATTCGGTGCATACGCCGCTGCATCGCCGCCAAACCGCCTGGGAACGGCTGGCCGGCATTCTGCCGGACAGTTTCTATCAGCAAGCCACGCACGAAATCACCCTCGAACAGGCGCCGGCCACCGCCGCCGCGCTGCTGAACAACCAAATCACCGGCCGCACTCTGGTGAAAATCCGCTGACGGACTCCCCCCGGCGACGGGGGGCTCACCGGCGTCTGCGAAATTTCATATTTTCCCGTGTCCCCTCGCTTCCGGCCGGCTTTAGCGCCATGCTTATTTCATGGAGCCCCGTTAACCGCTTGCGGGCGGCGGGCATCAGTCGCGGAGAACATAAGCATGAACAAACACCCCAAATTGACCGAGGCCGACGTCACGCCGGAGAGCGTATTCCATCAGCGGCGCAAAGTGCTGCAGGCGCTCGGCATCACCGCCGCCACGCTGGCGCTGCCTACCGGCGCACAGGCGGACCTGCTGTCGTGGTTCAAAGGCAACGATCGTCCCAAAGCGCCGCCGGGCAAAGCGCTGGAATTCAGCAAACCGGCCGCCTGGCAGGCGCAGCTGGCGATGACGCCGGAAGACAAGGTCACCGGCTACAACAACTTCTATGAGTTCGGCCTCGACAAGGCCGATCCGGCCGCCAACGCCGGCGGGCTGAAGACCGAAGGCTGGAAAGTGCGCATCGACGGCGAAGTGGCGAAGCCGATAACGCTGGATATCGACGATCTGATGAAGCGTTTCCCGCTGGAGCAGCGCATTTATCGCATGCGCTGCGTCGAGGCCTGGTCGATGGTGGTGCCGTGGATCGGTTTCGAGCTGGGCAAGCTTCTCAAGCTGGCCGAGCCGAACGGCAACGCGCGCTACGTGGCCTTCCAGACGCTGTACGATCCGGAACAGATGCCCGGCCAGAAAGATCGCTTTATCGGCGGCGGCCTGAAATATCCCTACGTCGAAGGGCTGCGGCTGGACGAGGCGATGCATCCGCTGGCGCTGCTGACCGTCGGCGTGTACGGCAAAACCCTGCCGCCGCAAAACGGCGCGCCGCTGCGGTTGATTACGCCGTGGAAATACGGCTTCAAAGGCATCAAGTCGATCGTGCATATCCGTTTGGTGCGCGATCAGCCGCCGACCACCTGGAACCAATCTGCGCCGAACGAGTACGGTTTTTACGCCAACGTGAATCCGCACGTCGATCATCCGCGCTGGTCGCAGGCCACCGAGCGTTTCATCGGCGCCGGCGGCATACTCGACGTCAAACGCCAACCGACTCTGCTGTTTAACGGCTATGCCGATCAGGTGGCGTCGCTGTATCACGGCATGGACCTGCGGGAGAATTTCTAAGTGCGCCTGACGCCTGTTCATATCAAATGGCTGAAAGCCGCCCTGCATCTGGTGGCGTTTTTGCCCTTTCTCTGGCTGGTGTTGGCGGTGGATCAGGGCTGGTTCAGCGCCGATCCGTCCAAGGACATTCAGCATTTTACCGGCAGAATGACGCTGAAACTGCTGCTGGCCACGCTGGCTATCGCCCCGCTGGCGCGCTACGCCCGGCAGCCGCTGCTGATCCGCTGCCGCCGCCTGGTCGGGCTGTGGTGCTTTGCCTGGGGCACGTTGCACCTGATAAGCTACTCTACGCTGGAACTGGGGCTGAGCAATCTCGGCCTGCTGGGCAGCGAGCTGGTGAACCGCCCGTATCTGACGCTCGGCATCCTCACCTGGTTGATCCTGCTGGCGCTGGCGGCCACCTCGACACTGTGGGCGATGCGCAAACTGGGCGCCAAATGGCAAACGTTGCACAACTTCGTCTATCTGGCGGCGATCCTCGCGCCCATCCACTATCTGTGGTCGGTCAAAACGTTTTCCCCCCAGCCGTTCATTTACGCGCTGTTGGCGGTGGCGCTGTTGGGCCTGCGTTACAAGAAATTCCGCGCCTGGTGGCGCTGAATCGCGCGGCGGCGCGTGGGATTGCCGCTGAAAAACGCGCGCCGCCGGCGGGAACTTTTTTTGTGTTCCAGCGCTCATATTCCTGTCACGGCTCCCCGAGTTCGTCGATTTGGGGTTGAATATCTTCGCTGATAAGACCAGTATTTAGCTGCGAATTGCTACGATATCGTTATAATGCCCGACCTTGTTTCTGTTCTCAGGGTGAATTTGCCCCTTAACAGGTGACAAATCGGTAACATCGGGTTATTTTCTACGATGATGGTTTTATTGCCGGAGATACCAGCACAATGGCGGATAAGTTTCACATTTTGCTTCTGAACGGCCCCAATCTCAATCTGCTGGGGACGCGTGAGCCGGAGAAGTACGGCAGCACGACGCTGACAGAGATTGTTAACGGATTGGAAAACCAGGCATCCGCATTGGATATTACCCTGAGCCATCTGCAGTCCAACGCCGAGCATCAGCTGATCGATCGCATCCATCAGGCGCGCGGCAATACCGATTTCATTCTGATAAATCCGGCGGCGTTCACGCATACCAGCGTGGCGCTGCGCGATGCGTTGCTGGCGGTGCAGATCCCGTTCATCGAGATCCACCTGTCCAACGTGCACGCCCGCGAACCTTTCCGCCATCACTCTTATCTCTCAGACGTAGCGGTAGGCGTGATTTGCGGCCTCGGCGCGGATGGCTACGCTTTCGCTTTACAGGCAGCGGTTAACCGTCTGTCGAAAACCCACTAATTGCTCCACAAAAAGAGTACGGAATCACACTCATGGATATTCGTAAAATCAAGAAACTGATCGAACTGGTTGAAGAATCAGGCATTTCTGAACTGGAAATCTCTGAAGGCGAAGAATCGGTTCGCATCAGCCGTGCCGCACCGGCGCAGGCTTATCCCGTCATGCAGCAGGCCTACGCGATGCCGGCACAGCAGCAGCCAGCCCTGGCTAACGCCGTTGCCACCGCGCCTGCGGCAGAAACCCCTGCAGCACCGGCGGCCGTGAGTGGCCACGTCGTTCGTTCCCCAATGGTAGGCACCTTCTACCGCACCCCAAGCCCGGACGCGAAAGCCTTCGTGGAAGTGGGCCAGAAAGTGAACGCCGGCGATACCCTGTGCATCGTTGAAGCCATGAAAATGATGAACCAGATCGAAGCGGACAAGTCCGGCGTCGTGAAAGCCATCCTGGTGGAAAACGGCCAGCCGGTCGAATATGACGAGCCGCTGGTCGTCATCGAATAACGAGGCGCCCCCATGCTTGATAAAATTGTTATCGCCAACCGCGGCGAGATCGCGCTTCGCATCCTGCGTGCCTGTAAAGAACTGGGCATCAAGACCGTTGCGGTTCACTCCGCGGCCGACCGCGATCTGAAACACGTTCTGCTGGCCGACGAGACCGTCTGCATCGGTCCTGCGCCATCGGTAAAAAGCTATCTGAACATCCCGGCCATCATCTCGGCGGCGGAAATCACCGGCGCAGTGGCGATCCACCCGGGCTACGGCTTCCTGTCCGAGAACGCCGACTTCGCCGAGCAGGTTGAACGCTCCGGTTTCATCTTTATCGGCCCGAAAGCCGAAACCATCCGCCTGATGGGCGACAAGGTTTCCGCGATCAACGCCATGAAAAAAGCCGGCGTGCCCTGCGTACCGGGCTCCGACGGCCCGCTGACCGATGACATGGATAAAAACCGTGCCTTCGCCAAGCGCATCGGTTATCCGGTGATCATCAAGGCCTCCGGCGGCGGCGGCGGCCGCGGCATGCGCGTCGTGCGCAGCGACAAAGACCTGGAGCAGTCCATCAACATGACGAAAGCGGAAGCCAAAGCGGCTTTCAACAACGACATGGTGTACATGGAAAAATACCTGGAGAATCCGCGTCACATCGAGATTCAGGTATTGGCCGACGGCCAGGGCAACGCCATCTATCTGGCCGAGCGCGACTGCTCCATGCAGCGTCGCCACCAGAAAGTGGTCGAAGAAGCGCCGGCGCCGGGCATCACCAGCGAAATGCGCCGCTATATCGGCGAGCGCTGCTCGAAAGCCTGTGTGGAAATCGGCTATCGCGGTGCGGGCACCTTCGAGTTCCTGTATGAAAACGGCGAGTTCTATTTCATCGAAATGAACACCCGTATTCAGGTAGAGCACCCGGTTACCGAAATGATCACCGGCGTGGATCTGATCAAAGAGCAGCTGCGCATCGCTGCCGGTCAGCCGCTGTCGATCAAACAGGAAGAAGTGAAGATCCACGGCCATGCGGTAGAATGCCGTATCAACGCCGAAGATCCGAACACCTTCCTGCCGAGCCCGGGCAAGATCACCCGCTTCCACGCGCCAGGCGGTTTCGGCGTGCGTTGGGAATCTCATATCTACGCCGGTTATACCGTACCGCCGTACTATGACTCCATGATCGGCAAACTGATCACCTACGGCGAAAACCGTGACGTGGCGATTGCCCGCATGAAAAACGCCCTGGCTGAACTGATCATCGACGGCATCAAAACCAACGTTGAGCTGCAGCAGAAGATCATGAACGACGAAAACTTCCAGCACGGTGGCACCAACATCCACTATCTGGAGAAGAAGCTGGGTCTGCAGGAAACCTAAGCAGGCACGCAGCATCGTCTGACGAAAGGCCGGTTAATCACCGGCCTTTTTCTTTGGCGCTGACGCCAGTAACGGCTTGGCAAAACGCCGTCATGCCGTAAAATTCCCTACCTTTGATGAATCCATCACCGTAAACCTATGGGAGACACGGATGGACAAACGCTTTATTCAGGCGCACCGCGAAGCGCGCTGGGCGCTGGGGCTGACGCTGCTCTACCTGCTGGCCTGGGGGTTGGCGGCCTACCTGCCGGACAGCGCCATCGGCGTCACCGGCCTGCCGCACTGGTTCGAAATGGCCTGTCTTCTGGTGCCGCTGCTGTTCATCGGCCTGTGCTGGCTGATGGTGCGCACGGTGTTCCGCGACATTTCGCTGGAGGACAGCGATGCAAACTGAAGTGATCCTGCCGCTGGTCGCCTACCTGTTGCTGGTGTTCGGCCTGTCGGTGTATGCCTATCGCCGCCGTCAGAACGGAAATTTCCTCAGCGAATACTTCCTCGGCAACCGCTCGATGGGCGGCTTTGTGCTGGCGATGACCCTGACCGCCACCTACATCAGCGCCAGTTCGTTTATCGGCGGGCCCGGCGCCGCCTACAAATACGGCCTGGGCTGGGTACTGCTGGCGATGATCCAACTGCCGGCGGTGTGGCTGTCGCTCGGCGTGCTGGGCAAGAAATTCGCCATCCTGGCGCGGCGCTACAACGCCATTACCCTCAATGACATGCTGTATGGCCGCTACCAAAGCCGCCTGTTGGTGTGGCTGGCCAGCCTCAGCCTGCTGGTGGCGTTCCTCGGCGCCATGACGGTGCAGTTCATCGGCGGCGCCCGCCTGTTGGAGACCGCCGCCGGCATTCCTTATGACACCGGCCTGCTGATCTTCGGCATCAGCATCGCGCTGTACACTGCCTTCGGCGGCTTCCGCGCCAGCGTGTTGAACGACGCCATGCAGGGGCTGGTGATGCTGCTTGGCACCGTGCTGCTGCTGGTGGCAGTGATCCATGCCGCCGGCGGACTGGACAGCGCAGTAAGCAAACTGCAGCAGATCGATCCGGCGCTGGTGTCGCCGCAGGGCGGCGATCAGATCCTCAGCCTGCCGTTTATGGCGTCATTCTGGATCCTGGTGTGCTTTGGGGTGATCGGCCTGCCCCACACCGCCGTGCGCTGCATCTCCTACAAGGACAGCAAGGCGGTGCATCGCGGCATTCTGCTCGGCACCGTAGTGGTGGCGGTGCTGATGTTCGGCATGCACCTGGCCGGCGCGCTCGGCCGCGCGGTATTGCCCGATCTCAAGATCCCCGATCAGGTGATCCCAACGCTGATGATCACCGTGCTGCCGCCGTACGCCGCCGGGATCTTTTTGGCGGCGCCGATGGCGGCGATCATGTCGACCATCAACGCCCAACTGCTGCAATCCTCCGCCACCATCATCAAGGATCTCTACCTGGGCGTGCGGCCGCAGCAGATCCACAACGAGCGATTGATCAAGCGCTTCTCCAGCCTGACCACGCTGATCCTCGGTCTGCTGGTGCTGCTGGCGGCCTGGCGGCCGCCTGAGATGATCATCTGGCTCAACCTGCTGGCTTTCGGCGGGCTGGAGGCGGTCTTCCTGTGGCCGCTGGTGCTGGGCCTGTATTGGGAACGCGCCAATGCACAGGGAGCGCTTAGCTCAATGGTGTCGGGTGCGGTATGCTATACGCTATTGGCCAGCTTCAACCTGCAACCGGCGGGGCTGCACCCTATCGTGCCTTCGCTGTTGCTCAGCCTGTTGGCGTTTTATCTCGGTAACGTCGTCGGCGAAAAGCGCCGGGCGGCGTCATCATTACCCTCTTGAAGAGAATTGCTATGCCTTGGATCCAACTCAAACTGAACACCACCGGCAGCCAGGCGGAAGACCTGAGCGACGCGCTGGTGGAAAGCGGCGCCGTGTCGGTGACCTTCCAGGACACCCACGACAACCCGGTGTTCGAACCCTTGCCGGGTGAAACCCTGCTGTGGGGCGATACCGATGTGATCGGCCTGTACGACGCCGAAACCGATATGGCCGAGGTGGTGGCGATGCTGGAACAGCACCCGCTGCTGGGCGCCGGTTTCCGCCACAAGATAGAACAGCTGGAAGACAAGGACTGGGAGCGCGAGTGGATGGACAACTTCCATCCGATGCGCTTCGGCGAGCGCTTGTGGATCTGCCCGAGCTGGCGTGACGTGCCCGATCCCGACGCGGTCAACGTGATGCTCGATCCGGGCCTGGCGTTCGGCACCGGCACCCACCCGACCACCGCGCTGTGCCTGCAGTGGCTGGACGGCCTCGATCTGGCCGGCAAAACCGTTATCGACTTCGGTTGCGGCTCCGGCATCCTGGCGATCGCCGCGCTGAAGCTGGGTGCGGCGCGCGCTATCGGCATCGACATCGATCCCCAGGCCATTCAGGCCAGCCGCGACAACGCGCAGCGTAACGGCGTTTCAGAGCGTCTGGAGCTGTATCTGCCGAAAGACCAGCCTGCCGACCTGCTGGCGGACGTGGTGGTCGCCAACATCCTCGCCGGCCCGCTGCGCGAGCTGGCGCCGCTGATCGGCTGTCTGCCGAAGGCCGGTGGCCATCTGGGGCTGTCCGGCGTGCTGGCCAGCCAGGCGAGCAGCGTAGCGGAAGCCTACGCAGAGAAGTTCACGCTCGATCCGGTCGCCGAGCGCGAAGAGTGGTGCCGCATTACCGGCCGCCGCAAGTAAGCGTCACGGTATAGTGCCCCTCTCGTCCACCGGCCCTGCGCCGGTGGATTTTTTTTGTCCGGCGATCGGCCCTCGGGCGGCACAAAATTTTATGCAATTTTTCGCCGCTCAACGACGGATCGCCCTGAGAATGCGCCTTCCAGGCAGGCTATCCCGGCAAAAATAGCGGGCGAATGCAGATAATATCCTGCGCAAAGGCGAATATTTTGCCGCACACAAAATAAGCACTTTTCGTCAACTTATTGTAAAATATATATAATATTTTTATGAATCGCCGCGTAGCGTATTTTCCGTCCTAATATCGGGCCAATTGGTTAAAGTTTGGCCTTTCATCTCGACGCAAAAATGCGTAATATACGCGCCCTTGCGGACACAGTATGGTCACTCTTTGTCTATGCGCATTGGACACCACCAGCTTACTAATTGCCTGATTGCGGCCCCGATGGCCGGTATTACAGATCGCCCGTTCAGAACCCTCTGTCATGCAATGGGTGCTGGGATGGCTGTATCCGAAATGCTCTCCTCCAACCCGGAGGTGTGGCGGACGGATAAGTCGCGTCTGCGTATGGTGCATAGCGATGAACCTGGGATCCGCTCCGTGCAAATTGCCGGATGCGATCCTGATGATATGGCCGCCGCCGCGCGTATCAACGTGGCCAGCGGCGCGCAGATCATCGACATCAACATGGGATGCCCGGCCAAAAAAGTGAACCGGAAGCTTGCCGGGTCCGCTTTGTTGCAGTACCCGGATCTGGTTAAACGGATCCTCCACGCGGTGGTCGACGCGGTGGATGTGCCGGTAACGCTGAAGATTCGCACCGGCTGGGCGCCAGAGCACCGTAACTGTGTAGAGATTGCCCAACTGGCCGAAGACTGTGGTATTCAGGCCCTGACGATTCACGGCCGAACCCGCGCCTGTCTGTTTAACGGCAACGCGGAATACGACAGCATTCGGGCAGTTAAGCAGAGTGTTTCCATTCCGATTATCGCGAATGGGGATATTACTGACCCGCATAAAGCCAGAGCAGTGCTCGACTACACCGGGGCCGATGCCCTGATGATAGGCCGCGCTGCTCAGGGGAGACCCTGGATCTTCCGGGAAATCCAGCATTATCTGGACACTGGGGAGTTGCTGCCGCCGATGCCGCTTGGCGAGGTGAAGCGCTTGTTGATTGGGCACATTCGGGAATTGCACGGCTTCTATGGCCAAGGCAAGGGATTCCGGATTGCTCGTAAGCACGTGTCCTGGTATCTCCAGGAACACGCTCCGAATGACCAGTTTCGGCGCACATTCAACGCCATAGAGGATGCCAGCGAACAGCTGGAGGCGTTGGAGGCATATTTCGAAAATCTTAGCGTAAAAAAAGAGCTGACAGAACTATGTTCGAACAACGCGTAAATTCTGACGTACTGACCGTTTCTACCGTTAACTCACAAGATCAGGTGACTCAAAAGCCTCTGCGTGACTCGGTTAAACAAGCACTGAAGAACTATTTTGCTCAACTGAACGGTCAAGACGTAAATGACCTGTATGAGCTGGTACTGGCTGAAGTTGAACAGCCACTGTTGGACATGGTGATGCAATACACCCGTGGCAACCAAACCCGCGCAGCCCTGATGATGGGCATCAACCGCGGCACGCTGCGTAAGAAGCTGAAAAAATACGGCATGAACTGATACTAGTCAGTTAACGTGTTGAAAAGGCGCTTTATCTCATTTGATAAGCGCCTTTTTCTTTGGGGCACACTCGGTTTGCAGGCAATAAAAAAGGCCGCAACGCGGCCCTTGGGGTAAAAAGCGGAGACCTTACTCGGTCGCTTTGTTTTTGAGGCTTTCCGCCCCTTGCTTGGTCTTGTCCCAAGCCTTCTCCGTACCCTGTTTGGTGGAGTGCCAGGCTTTTTGCGAGCCTTCGCTCACTTTACTGCCAACGCTATCGCTCTTGCCTTCGGCGGCGTGCTTGGCTTTCAGCTTCAGCTCTTCACCCTTGTCCTGAGACTGGTGCAGCTTTTCTTTGGCGGTATCCGCCCCTTTATGCGCCTCAGCGACAACCTCGTTGCTGGCGTGAGCGGCGGTGTCGGTCGCGGTTTCAGCAGCGAACACCGGGGAAGCGAGCAGCAGTGCAGACAAGGCAATGATTGATTTCTTCATAAGTCCCTCTTTTCTCAGATACGTGCCATTCGTCATGAAACAAGATGGCATGAAACGCCCCTTGAACGATTTAAGAATAGGACTAAAACCAAAAAAATCGATATAAAATTTTATTACAAACAGTTTTATTGATTTTTTATGCCACTAAGCAGCATGAGCGGGGAAAGCGCACGAAAAAGTTAAATTTTTCCTGTCACAAAACTATAATTTGTACGAATTTTTAACAAACACTAACAGGGATGGATTCTATGGTTGCCGCGATCATTATCGGCATTTTTATCATCAGCTTCCTCTACGCACACTCCCGCGGCAAAGAGAAACAAAAGCTTACCCGTCAGCTGTTCGATCACTCCACGTTTATGGGGCCGATCAACATGTTTATGACCGGTTTCTCCCGTTTGCCCGCCAAACAGCCCTATTTCGACGAAAAAGGCTTCCCGGAGCTGCAGACGCTGACCGACAACTGGCAGACGATCCGCGAAGAAGCGGTGCGCCTGCAGGATCACATCAAAAAGGCGCAGTCGCACAACGATGCCGGCTTCAACACCTTCTTCAAACGCGGCTGGAAACGTTTCTATCTGAAATGGTACAGCGACAGTCATCCTTCGGCGCAGACGCTGTGTCCAAAAACCGTCGAGCTGCTCAACCGCATCCCGTCGGTCAAGGCGGCGATGTTCGCCGAGCTGCCGCCCGGCAGCCACCTAGGTAAACACCGCGATCCTTACGCCGGCTCGGTGCGCTATCACCTGGGGCTGATGACGCCCAACGACGATCGCTGCTTCATCGAAGTAGACGGCGAGCAGCACAGCTGGCGCGACGGCGAGGCGGTGATCTTCGACGAGACCTACGTGCACTGGGCGCAGAACGCCACCGATCAGACGCGCATCATTCTGTTTTGCGACGTCGAGCGGCCAATGAAATGGCGCTGGGCGCAGGCGGTCAACCACTGGGTCGGCGCTACGCTGATGTCGGCGGCCAGTTCGCCGAACGACGATCAGGACCGCACCGGCGGCATCAACCGCATCTTCAAATACGTCAACGCGGTGCGCGATGCCGGCCAACGCCTGAAAGCGCGCAACCGCCGCGGTTACTACCTGCTGAAATGGCTGGTGATCGCCGCGATCTTCGCCGCGATTATCATTCCCAGCCTGTAAAACGCGCCAATCCTCAACTCAGGGGCAACGCGAATGAGAATATTCGCATGCCCCTCTTCCGCCACACCCCGTACCCTGTGTTAGCATAAGCATTCCTAGAGCCGCCTCCGCTGGCCAACAGCTATCCCTCCGAAGCCTGATAGCAGCGCAAACCGCCCTTCGAATGTAAATGTTTAGTCAATTATGGAATTCCGACTAAACCCTGGCCGTACCCGGGTGTCTGAGTAGTCGTATCGCTATCGAGTGGAACCTTTATGCGTTACAGCTTGCTGCCCCTTTTAACGTATAAAACGAGTTTCTATGAAATCAGCCAAAGCATTTCAACTGGCCTTGCTGCACCCGCGCTACTGGCTAACCTGGTTCGGCCTCGCTCTGCTGTTCCTGCTGGTACAGCTCCCCTATCCGCTGCTCTACCGTCTGGGGGTGTGGATGGGACGCACCTCGATGCGTTTTCTCAAGCGCCGCGTCACCATCACCCGTCGCAACCTCGAGCTGTGCTTCCCCGAGATGGACGAAGCGCAGCGCGAGCGCAAAGTGGTGGGCAATTTCGAATCCCTCGGCATGGGCCTGCTGGAAACCGGCATGGCCTGGTTCTGGTCAGATAAACGCGTCAAGCGCTGGTTCAACGTCTCCGGCATCAACCACCTCAAAATGGCGCAGCGCGACGAGCGCGGCGTGCTGGTGATCGGCGTGCATTTTATGTCGCTGGAGCTGGGCGGCCGGGCGATGGGCCTGTGTCAGCCGATGATGGCGATGTACCGTCCGCATAACAACAAGGCGATGGAATGGGCGCAGACCAAAGGCCGCATGCGTTCCAACAAGGCGATGATCGATCGCAAGGATTTGCGCGGCATGGTGCATGCGCTCAAGCGCGGCGAGGCGGTGTGGTTCGCGCCGGATCAGGACTACGGCCCGCGCGGCAGCGTATTCGCGCCGCTGTTCGCCGTCGATAAGGCCGCCACCACCAGCGGCACCTTCATGCTGGCACGCATGGCCAACCCGGCGCTGGTGCCGGTGGTGCTGATCCGCCGCGAAGGCGGCCGCGGCTACGACCTGCTGATCCAACCGGCTCTGGAAGACTATCCGCTCAGCGACGAACAGGCGGCGGCGGCTTACATGAACAAAGTGATCGAGAAAGAGATCATGCGGGCGCCGGAGCAATACATGTGGCTGCACCGCCGTTTCAAAACCCGACCGGCTGGCGCGCCCTCGCTGTACTGACCCCCTTATTTCCAGCCCGGCCAACGCCGGGCTTTTTTGTGCGCCGCGTTTAAAAAATCTGCGGCTCGGGCTCCCGCTTTCCTGTAATCTCCTTTTTTACCCGCACAGGAAAGGAAATGATGAAAGCTCAAGTCCGCATTGCTCTGGTCGGTGATTACAACCCGCAAGCCGTGGCCCACCAGGCCATCCCCGTGGCGCTCCAGCTCACCGCCGCCCACCTCGACATCGACGTTCAGCCCCAGTGGCTCCCGACCGAAACCCTGACCTCCCCCGACGCGCTGCAAGATTTCGACGCCATCTGGGTGGTGCCGGGCAGCCCGTATCGTCACGACGACGGCGCCTTTATGGCGATCCGTCATGCGCGGGAAAACGACGTGCCGTTCCTCGGCTCCTGCGGCGGTTTTCAATACGCCATCGTCGAATACGCCCGCAATGTGATGGGCTGGCACGACGCCGGTCATGCGGAAACCGACAGCGGTGGCCGGCTGGTGATCGCCCCATTGAGTTGCTCGCTGGTGGAAAAAACCGGCGACATCGTTTTTCAGCCTGACACCCGCGTCGCGCAGGCCTACGGCAGCCTGAACGCCCATGAAGGCTACCACTGCAACTTCGGCGTGAATCCGGACTTCGTCGCCGATCTGCAGCGTTTCCCGCTGATCATCAGCGGCCACGACACCGAAGGCGACGTACGCGCCATCGAACTGCCGGGCCGGCGTTTTTACGCCGCCACGCTGTTCCAGTCGGAACGCGCCGCGCTGCGCGGCGAGCTTTCACCGTTGGTGGTGGAACTCGTCAAAGCCGCCAACGGGTAAACAAAGGTTCATCGGCGCCATCGGGGCGTTGTCACCGGATAAAAAAAGCCCTCTTGCGAGGGCTTTCTGATCGTCTATCCCGCCGACTTACGCCTGTCCGAGATCGCGCAACGCCAGATTGAAGTGCTGGCCCAGCTCACGCCGGTGAACCGGATGCTCCATCATCGACACATGGTCGCCGTTGACCTGGCTGACGCGGACGGTCGCCGGCGGCAACAGCCTATCCCATCCCAGCGCGGAAGCGTCTTCGCGGCAATATCCCGCCTGCTTGATCTTCTGCCAGTACGCCTGGAACTGCTCGTTCTGCGAATTGGCGGAAACCTGCTCCTGCTTCGCCTTGAACAGATGGATCTTGAGCGATGCAGGCTGCACCTGAGTCGCTTCCACCAGCTTGGCGTAATGGTGTCGCTGTTGCCAGAGAGCCGCCTCGTCGGCCACTTCCGCACGCTGAGTCTTGATCCCAGCGCGTTGCACGGCCGCTATCGCCTCCGGTAACGGCAGCTCGGCCAACTGCTGACAGAACTGCGGATCCGGCCTCTCCTGCGTGGATTCCACCCAGTTCAGCAACAGCTGGACCGGGCTGTGCATCGCCTCCACCGGCCGCAACGTGTCAATCAGCCCCAGGAAAGCGACCGCTTCCCCGCTCGATTGCAGTTGCTCGGCGATGGCATAGGCCAACACCCCGCCGGAAGAGTACCCCGCCAGATGGTAGGGCCCCTGCGGCTGCACTTCGCGAATCAACGCCACGGCGCTGGCGGCCATGTCGCTCATGGTCGCCGGCTTCTCCTCCACCGCCGGCCACGGCACAGCGTAGACCGGGAAGCTTTCATCGATCTCCTTGGCCAATTCAAATACATAAGAGTGATCGCCAAAGCCGGTCGGGACGAAGAACAGCGGCGGTCGGCTGCCGCTGCTGCGAGCCGGCACCGCTTTGCACAGCGGAGCCTCGGCGGTGCGACGATCGATCCGTTCGGCCAATTCGGCCAAGATCGGATGGTTGAAGATCGCCTGTACCGGCAAGGTGATGCCTTGCTGACGCAGTTGGCTGGAGAGACGCACCGCCAGCAGTGAATGGCCGCCGAGCTCGAAGAAATTGTCGTGGCGTCCTATCTGGCCAATCTCGAGCAGCTCGCACCATGCCCGCGCCAGCGTCGTTTCGGTCTCACCCTGAGGCGCCGCATACTCCCGAGCGCCGACTGCCGCACACTCCGGCTCCGGCAAGGCGCGCCGATCCAACTTACCGTTGGCGGTCAACGGCAGCGCATCCAGCCAGACATAAGCCGACGGCACCATGTACTCCGGCAACCGTTCGCTCAAATAGGCCCGCAACTGCCCTTGCAGCGCGCTGCGTTCCCCCTCGGCCGCCGGTACGATCCAGGCGACCAGACGCGGGTGGTGCTCCGTCGAACAAACCTGCACCACCGCTTCCCGCACCCACGGGCTCGCTGCCAGCTGCACCTCGATCTCGCCCGGTTCGATGCGGAACCCGCGCAACTTGACCTGCTGGTCGCACCGCCCTTGGTATTCAAGACAGCCGTCCGGCAGATAACGCGCCAGATCGCCGGTACGATACATGCGGCCGCCGCCGACCGGGTTGAACGGATCGCTCAGGAAACGCTGCGCCGTCAGTTCCGGCCGGTTCAGGTATCCCAACGCCACCCCCACGCCGCCGATGTGCAGTTCTCCTATCGCCCCCATCGGCACCGGGCGCCCACGGGCGTCCAACAAGTACGTGCGG
This sequence comes from Serratia sp. CY55921, assembly GCF_052167655.1. Lineage (NCBI taxonomy): Bacteria > Pseudomonadati > Pseudomonadota > Gammaproteobacteria > Enterobacterales > Yersiniaceae > Serratia > Serratia sp. CY55921. Next base: position 320,124 of record NZ_JBJNMU010000003.1, read on the forward strand.
GTATTGCCGATCGGTTTACCAATCGGCAAACGCGCCTCCCCTTCGGCCCGCTCGATACGCGCCGTGGTCGCAAAGGTCGTGGTTTCCGTCGGCCCATAGGCATGGATCAGTTGCACCGGCCCTTGTTCTTGCAGCAACCGCGCATAAGCGCCCGGATCCTCTTTCTCCCCCCCGCTGATCAGATATTTCAGCTGCGCCAGCGCGCCGCTGATGCTGTGCACATACTGATTGAACAACGCGGTGGTCAAGAACAGCGTGGTGATGCGATGACGCTGCAGTTCGGCCGCCAGACGTTCGGCTTCCATCATTACCTCCGGCGCTATCACCACCAGCGCACCGCCGTTCAGCAGGGCCGCCCACACCTCCATCGTGCTGGCGTCAAACGCCGGGTTGGCGGCAAAGGCAACGCGGTCTTCAGCGTCAAAGGCGGCGTAGCGATTGTTGCGCACCAAACGAGTAATGCCCTGGTGCGGCGTCATGACCCCTTTCGGCGTACCGGTCGAACCGGAGGTATACATGATGTAGGCCGTCGTGCCGCTCGACAATCGCAACGCCGGATTACCGTCATTGCCTTCGCAATCCTCGACCGGCAGCTGCGGAATGCCCTCATTGCCGGCGGTCTCTGCCAGCATCAGACACGCGCCGCTGTCATTGACGATCCACGCCTGACGCGCGGTCGGCAGTTGCGGATCGAGGGGCACATACGCCGCACCGGCCTTGACGATCGCCAGTTGGGCGCAAACCAGTTCGATGCTGCGCGTCAGCCGCACCGCGACCCGATCGCCCGGTTGTACGCCGCGCTCAATCAGCCGGTGCGCCAACCGGTTAGCGCGCGCATTCAACTGCGCGTAACTGAGCTGCCGCGCCCCCTGGATCACGGCGACGGCCTGTGGCGTCAACTGCGCCTGTTGTTCAAACAGTTCGTGCACGCAGGTATCCGCCGGGTAAGGTTCCGTCGTATGATTCCAGCTGCACAGCTGCAGCGCATACTCCTCATCCGGCATCACGTCCAGTTCGCAGATCGGTGTCTGCGGCGCCTCTTCCAGCGCCTGCGCCAAGGCGCTCAACGCCTGCGCCATGTAACCGCACACGCGCAGCGCTTCAATCGGCTGTCTGACCTGCGCCGTCAGGCCCAACGAATCGCCGCCGTCCTCGACCGACAACACGAACGGATAGTTGGTGCGTTCCTGGCTATCCAACAGCGTCACGCCGGCCGGCAAGGCAGTCTCCTCGCCGCTGTTATGCCGATAGTTCAGCAGGGCGCTGAACAGCGGCGTGCCCGCGGCGACGCCGCTGCAGCGCTGCGCCAAGGCCAGCGGCGCATGCTCATGGGCCAGCAGTCCGCTCAGCCGGATATGCGCCTGCAACGCCGCCGATTCTGCGCCAACCTCATTGACATCCAGCCGCAGCGGCAAGGTGTTGATAAACAGTCCGAGCGCCCGTTCCGCCCCGTCTCCGGCCTGCATGCGGCCCAGCAACACGGTGCCGAACACCACCTCATCGCGGCCGGTGGCGCGCGCCAGCACCTGCGCCCAGGCCAGATGGCACAGACTGGCCAGGCTGACGCCCATCCGTCGCGCCTGCCGCCGCAGCTGCTGATTGAGCGCATGCGGCAATGCCAGGTGCGCCGTCGAGATATCTCGCCCTTCGCCATGCACATCGCTCAGGCCGAACGGCAGCGACGGTTCATCGATATCCGCCAGCAGAGTGCGGAAGAACTGCTCGTGTTCAGCGTTGCTGACGCCGAGCCGCGCCTGCGCCACCGCGTTGCGGAACGGCGGCGCCTTGGCCAATTCGTCTCCGCGTCCGGCCAGGATCAGATTGATTTCCTCCTGCATCACCGCCAGGGTCGAGTGGTCGCCGATCAGGTGATGCCACTGCTGGAGCACACACCAACTGCCCTCCTCTTCCCGTGCAGCGACAAAGCTCAGTAACGGCGCGCGCGTCAGATCTGGCCGTACGCGGCGCGGATCAAACAACGCCGTCAGCCGCGAACCGATATCGCCCTGCGCCGGATCGAGCCGCAGTTCTTGCAGCGACAACTCGGCCTTGCGCCACACCACCTGCACCGGCGAAGACACGCCCTGGGTGATGAACGCGGTGCGCAGAATGTCATGGCGGTCGATCACCTGCTGCATCGCCGCCAGCCAGGCATCCAGACGCGCACGGCTGTCGAAACGCAGCACCGCGGACAGCTGGTACGGATCGCCCTGCTCCGCCAGCAGATGGTGGAACAAAATCCCCTCCTGCAGCGGCGACAAAGCGTAGATGTCCTGTACGTTGGCCACACCGCCCGGCACCTGCGCCACCACCGCGTCGATCTCCGGCTGGCTCAGCGCCGCCAGCGGCAACATCTCCGGCGTAATGGAAGCGCAACCCGGTTGGATACCGTTGGCCGGCACGCTCACCTCTTGCTGCGTGACCAATGTCTGCGCCAACGTCGACAGCGTCGGCGCGGTGAACAGCGTTTGTACCCCGGCGCTCAACCCCACACGGCGCAGCTGCGCCATCAGTTTGACCGCCAGCAACGAATGGCCACCCAGTTCGAAGAAGTTATCGTGACGTCCTACACGCTCAATGCCCAGCAACTCGCGCCAGATCCCCGCCAGCAGCGTTTCCAGCTCGCCTTCCGGTTCGGCGTAAACCTCACGCACGTAGGCGTCCTCTTGCGGCTCAGGCAGCGCGCGCCGATCCAACTTGCCGTTCGGCGTCAGCGGCAGCGTATCCAGCGCAACCCAGGCCGTCGGCAGCATAAACTCCGGCAACATGCCCGCCAGATACTGCCGCAGCGTCACCGCCAACGTCTGACGGTCCGCTTCAGCCTCCGGCACCACCCACGCCACCAGCCGTTTATTGTTCGCTTCGCCGAGGACATCCACCACCGCTTCGCGCACCGCCGGATGACCAGCCACTCGCGCCTCGATTTCACCGCATTCGATGCGGAAGCCGCGGATTTTCACCTGCCGATCGTTACGGCCTTGGTAGTCGATATTGCCGTCCGGCAGGTAGCGCGCCAGGTCTCCGGTACGATAGATCCGGTCTCCGGGATTGAAGGGATCCGTCAGGAACCGTTCTGCCGTCAGTTCGGCGCGATTGAGATAACCCAATGCCACGCCGGCACCGCCGATATAGAGCTCACCGGTGGCCCCGAGCGGCACCGGCTGCAAATGCTCATCCAGCAGATAGATGTGCGTATTGCCGATCGGCCGGCCGATCGGCAGGCGTTGCCATGGCCCTACTTGTTCAACTATCGCCGCAGTGGCGATAACGGTGCCTTCCGTCGGCCCATAGGCATTGACCAGACGCACCGGCCCCGCCTCTTTCAGCATACGAGCAAAGGCGTGCGGATCCGCAGCTTCACCGCCGCTGATCAGATATTTCAACTGCGCCAACGTCGCGGCGATGCTATGGACATATTGGTTAAACAACGACGTGGTCAGGAACAAGACGTTAATCTCTTGCCGCACCAGCGCTGCCGCCAACGCATCGGCATCCGTCAATACCTCCGGCGCAATGATCGCCAGACTGGCGCCATTGAGCAACGCGCCCCACATTTCCAACGTGCTGGCGTCGAATGCCGGATTAGCGGCGAAAGCAAAGCGATCGCCGCGTTCGAACGCCGCAAACCGATTGTTAATCGCCAGTCGGAGGATGCCTTGATGCGTCACCATCACGCCTTTAGGCGTGCCGGTCGAGCCCGAGGTATACATGATGTAAGCCGGTGCGTCGCCGGCGCGAGCCACCGCCGGATCGTGGGTCGGATCCTGCCGCAGACGATCGATACGCAGACATTCGATCTCGCCGGCTATCTCGCGATCGAGATCGCGATCGCACAGGATCAACGTCGTTCCGCTGTCGCCGATGATCCACGCCTGCCGCGCAACAGGCAGGTGCGGATCGAGCGGCACATAAGCGGCGCCCGCCTTGAGGATCGCCAACTGGGCAATGACCAGAGAGAAACTGCGTTCGAGCGACGTGGCCACGCGGTCGCCGGGGCGTACACCCTGTCCGATAAGTTGGTGTGCCAGTTGGTTAGCGCGGGCGTTCAATTGCGCGTAGCTAAGGCTGTCCGCCTCGTTTACCAACGCGATGGCATCCGGCGTACGCCGCGCCCACTGTTCAAACTGGGCGTGAACAGGGTTCTGCGCCGGATAAGCTTCCGCGGTTCGGTTCCAGCCATACAACAGCAGTTCGCGCTCAGCGGCCGGCAGCAGATCGATATGCGAAGCAGACTGCGAAGCGTTTGTCGCCATCGCCCGCAGCACCTGCACCAGATAGGCGCCGTAACGCTCGGCGGTGGCGCGATCGAACAACGCCGTGGCGAAGTTCAGCGTGCCGCTGATGCCTTCGCCGGTATCGGCCAGATCGAGCGTCAAATCATACTTGGCGATCCGATAGCCCAACTCGGCGCTCTCGGCCTGCAGTCCAGGCAGCGGAATATTGCGCACCGAGCCGTCCTGCCAGGCCAGCATCACCTGGAACAGTGGGGTATAGCCCAGATGGCGCGGCGGGTTGACCAGCTCCACCACCTGCTCGAACGGCAGATCGCGGTTTTCCTGCGCCGCCAGCACTGTGTGGCGGATCCGTTCGAGCAGCGTCGGCAGATCCGGATCGTCGCGAAGATCGATGCGCAGCGCCAGCGTGCTGACGAAGAAACCGACCAGCGATTCGGTTTCCAGCCGGCTGCGGTTGGCCTCCGGCGTGCCGATCACCAGCTCCTGCTGTCCGGCCATGCGCGCCAGCACCAGACTCCAGGCCGCCAGCACCGTCATAAACAGCGTGCCGCCATGCTGTCGGCTGAATTGACGCAGCGCCTGCGTCAACTCGGCGTCGATCGCGATCGGCACTTCTGCGCCGCTGAAAGACTGCACCGTCGGGCGCGGCCGGTCGGTCGGCAACGTCAGCAGCGCCGGCGCATCGCTCAGCGTTTCACGCCAGTATTGCGCCTGCGCCGCCAGCCGTTCCGGCGTCAGGTAGCGACGCTGCCAGGCGGCGTAATCCGGGTATTGCAAGGTCGGCGGCGGCAGCGGATCGGCCTCGCCGCGACGGAAAGCGCCGTACAGCACGCCCAATTCGCGCAGCAGTATGCCGGTCGACCAGCCGTCGGAGACGATGTGATGGCAGGTGAGCAGGAACAGATGCTCCTCATCCGCCAGGCGGAGCAGCGCGGCGCGCACCAGCGGACCGGAACTCAGCTCGAAAGGCGCCTCCGCCAGGTGCTGCGCCAGTTGCCGCGCTCGGCTTTGGGCATCCTGCTGCCCACGCAGATCGTGAACCGTCAACGGCAGCGCGTCTGCCGGCAGAATGTGCGTCTGCGGCTGCCCCTCGACGGTGATAAACCGGCTGCGCAACGCTTCGTGACGGGCATAGAGCGCATCCAGACTCTGCCGCCAGGCAGGCAGATCCAGCTCGCCGCGCAGGCTCAGCGCCAGCGGGATATGGTAAGTTTCACTCATTCCCTCCAACTGGGTCAGGAACCACAAGCGCTGCTGAGCAAACGACAGCGGCAATGCGGCGTCGCGCGGCAGAGCTTCGATCGGCGGCAGCGCTTCACTCGTCCTTTGCAGTTCCTGCGCCACTACGTGCAGCGTCGGATTGGCGAACAGGGTCTGCAACGGCAGCTGCCATTCCATCTGTTGCAGACGGTTGGTCAGACGTACCGCCAGCAGCGAGTGGCCGCCCAGTTCGAAGAAGTTATCGTGGCGGCCAACCCGCTCCACGTTCAGCAACTCGCGCCAGATCTCCGCCAGCAGCGTTTCGCGCTCACCCTGCGGCGC